>NZ_JAGGOY010000025.1 GCF_018614095.1 Streptomyces sp. ISL-87
GCGGGCCGGGTGGGCCCCGGGTGGGCCCAGGGCGGGCCGGGCGGAGGCCCGGTGTGGGGCGGCGGCGCCACGGACGGGCGGCCCGGGTACCGGCGGCGAGTCCGAGATGGCAGGCTTGTGCCCGTGACCGAGATTGACGCAAAGATCGATGCCCTTGTCCCCGCATGGCTGTACCTCCCCGACATCGCCGAGATGCTCAACGTCGAGGTGACCCGGGTCCGCCAGATGGTCAAGGAAGGTCAGCTGCTCGCCGTGCGCCGCGGCGAGAACCGCTCCCTCCAGGTGCCCGCCCCCTTCATCGACGGCGACAAGGTCGTCAAGGGCCTGGTCGGCCTGCTGACCGTGCTCCGGGACGACGGCTTCTCCGACGGCGAGATCCTGGAGTGGATGTTCACCGCCGACCCCACCCTGCCCGGCACCCCCGTGCAGGCACTGAGCGAGAATCGCGGCACGGAGGTGAAGCGCCGCGCTCAGGCGCTCGCCCTCTGACCTGATCCGCATCCGCTCCATCAGCGGTGTACGGGCCGAGAGCCCGGCCCGTACACCGCCACCACCCCGGGGGTACACCCATGCAGCAGCTGTCCGATGCCCGGCTCTACCTCTGCACGGACGCCCGCAAGCGGCAGGGTGACCTCCCCGAGTTCCTCGACGCCGCCCTGGCCGGCGGCGTGGACATCGTCCAGCTCCGCGACAAGGGCATGGAGGCGGGCGAAGAGCTGGAACACCTCCAGGTCTTCGCCGAGGCGGCCCGCCGCCACGGCAAGCTGCTCGCCGTCAACGACCGCGCCGACGTCGCCCACGCCATCGGCTCCGACGTGCTGCACCTCGGCCAGGGCGACATCCCCGTACCCGCCGCCCGCGCCGTCCTCGGCAAGGCCGTGCTCATCGGGCGCTCCTGCCACGCCGAGGCCGAGGTCGACGCCGCCGTCGCCGAGCCCGGCGTGGACTACTTCTGCACCGGCCCCTGCTGGCCCACCCCCACCAAGCCCGGCCGCCACGCCCCCGGCCTCGGGCTCGTCCGGTACACCGCCTCGCTCGCCCAGGACCGGCCCTGGTTCGCGATCGGCGGTATCGACGGCACGAATCTGGACGAGGTGCTCGACGCCGGCGCCACCCGCGTCGTCGTGGTTCGCGCCATCACCGAGGCCTCCGACCCGGGTGCCGCGGCCGCCGACCTGGCCAAGCGCGTACGGGCCCGCGTTTCCTCGTAAGTGTCCAAAAATGCGTCCAAGGGATGGACAGCACTTCGGAGTCCGTCGGCCCCCGTCTAACCTGCCCGTATGGCCCTTGGTACCGCTTCCACCTGGACGGATCGTGCACGCACGGTCCGTGACCTGCTGGCGTCCGGGAGCTCCTACTCGTTCGAGTTCTGGGCCCCCAAGACCGAGAAGGGCCAGCGCAACCTCTGGGACGCGCTGCGCCGCGTCGAAGCGGTGGCCCCGAGCTTCGTCTCCGTCACGTACGGGGCCGGCGGCTCCACCCGCGACGGCACGGTCCGGGCCACCGAGCAGATCGCCGCGAACACCACCCTGACCCCGGTCGCGCACCTCACCGCCGTGGACCACTCCGTCGCCGAGCTGCGCCACGTCATCGGCCAGTTCGCCGACGTCGGCATCCGCAACATGCTCGCGCTGCGCGGAGACCCGCCGGGCGACCCCATGGGCCCCTGGGTGGCGCACCCCGAAGGCGTGCACTACGCCGCCGACTTGGTCCGCTTGCTGAAGGAGTCCGGCGACTTCTGCGTGGGCGTCGCGGCCTTCCCCGAGATGCACCCGCGCTCGGAGGACTGGGACACGGACATCTGTCACTTCGTGGACAAGTGCCGCGCCGGTGCCGACTATGCGATCACCCAGATGTTCTTTGATCCGGAGAATTATCTGCGGCTGCGCGACAGCGTCCAGAAGGCGGGCTGCGAGACCCCTATCATCCCCGAGGTCATGCCTGTTGTGGGGATCAAGCAGCTCGACCGGCTGCCCCAACTGAGCACCGCAGTCTTCCCCGCGGCCGTGAAAGAGCGCATGCTCGCCGTCAAGGACGATCCGGCCGCTGTACGCTCCATTGGCATCGAGTTCGCCACGGAGTTCTGCGCGCGGCTGCTGTCCGAGGGTGTCCCGGGGCTGCACTTCATCACGCTGAACAATTCCACGGCGACTCTCGAGATCTACGAGAACCTGGGCCTGCACCAGCGGGCCTGATCGGCCGTCCCCCCGTTCCCGCGCCGGCGGCCGTACCGAGAGGGGCCTTGCATGGGAATGACGGTCCTCTACATCGCGTTCGGTTTCGTCGCGTTGTGGCTGCTTGCCGAGGTCCTGATGCAGTACAAGGCCCGGCTGCGCTGGCGCCTGCTCGCCTTCGCCGGCTTCCTCGGCGTGGTCGCCGGGGTGGTGCTGCCCTCAGTGCTCGTCATCGGCGTCGGCGCGGCCGCTTTCGCCGTGGGCCAGACCCTGGTGACGCTCTCCTTCCGCAAGGGTTTCGAGGCCGGCTGGGCGCTGCGCCGCGGCGGGGAGCCCGTACGGCAGAACAGGCGGCGCCGCGCGGGCGGTCCGCGCCCGGCGCCCGTCCTGGAGGTGACCGGGCTGGAGTACGGGTCCCAGGCCCCGGACGGGGACGGCTCCGACGCCGACGAGCGGGATCAGCAGCCGCAGTTCCAGGCCGCCGCGGCCGAGGACGTCTACAGCCCTCAGCCGCTGCCCGACGACACCGGCTCGTACGGGATCCAGAGCTTCGCCCCCACCGCCGGCACGGGGGAGACGGCGGGCTTCGCCTCGCCCTACACCACGGCCGAGCAGGACGCCCACCAGTACGCCGCGTACTACGACCCGCAGTCCCAGTCGCAGGGCGCCGGCTACGACTACACCACCGGCTACCCGGCGGGCGAGCAGCAGGTCTACGCCGCCTACTCGGACCCGTACATCGGCACCGGCGGCGCGGTCTCCCCGCAGCAGCCCGCCAACTACGACGACTACGCGGCCTACACGGCCTACACGGCTTCCTCGTACACCGACTACACCCCGGACCCCTACGCGACGCCCGCCGGGCAGCAGCAGTACTCCATGGACACCCCGCCCGGCGGGGTCTGGGTCCCGCACCAGCGGGATGTCGCGCAGCCCTACCCGGGCGAGGAGCAGGGTCAGTACCCGCAGCAGCAGCCGCAGGGGTACCCCTACCAGGGCGGCACGGGCGAGTACGAGCAGTACCGCTACTGAGAGCCACCGAGAGCTACTGACGCCGTCGGCGGTTACCGGCGGCTACGGCGGCTCACCGGCGCCTCACCGGCCGCTCACCGGGAGCCGCGGAAGTCCGCGCCCTCCACGATCAGCCCGGCCACCAGCGCCCCCGTCATCCCGGCGTGCGGGAGCCCGCCGCCGGGGTGCGCCCAGCCGCCCGCCAGGTACAGCCCGGGCAGGGCCGTGGTGTTCGCCGGGTGGAGCAGCCGGCCCCCGGCCCCCGCGAGGGCGGGCGCGGGGACGGAGCCGTCCACCGCGCCCGTGGCCTCGGCGATGTCGCCGGGGGTGCGCAGCTCGTGCCACAGCAGCCGCTCCCGGAGCCCGGGGACAGCACGGGCGGCCGTGGTCAGCAGCTCCTCGGCGGAGGGCGCCGGCGACCCGGAACGCACGACGGCGTGCACGGTGACCGCCTCGTGCTCCGCGTCGGGCCGGGTGGCCGGGTCGTCGGGGCGCAGCACGGTGACCGAGTCCAGCAGGGTGCGGTGCACGGCGTCCCCTGGACGGGCGCCGCGCAGGGCGAGGAACAGGGTGTACCAGTCGGCGAGGCCCGTGTTCCGGGCGGGCGGGGAACCGGGTACCGGCGGGATCGACGGCGCGATCGGCAGCTGCCTCGGGTCCACCCCGCAGACCACGGCGTCGGCCGCCGCCTCGGTACCGTCGGCCAGCAGCAGCCCGGCCGCCCGGCCGCCCCGCGCGAGCACCTCCCGTACCTCCGCGCCGAAGACGAAGGCCACCTTCCGCTCCAGGCACCGCTCGTACACGGCGGTGGCCAGCGCCCGGATGCCGCCGCGCACGTACCAGCTGCCGAAGGTCTGCTCCATGTACGGCAGTACGGCCGCCGAGGCGGGCGCGGTCGCGGGATCGAGCCCGTACGCGCCCACCCGCGCGGTGAGCAACTGCGCGAGCGGTCCGCCCAGCTCGCGGTCGGCCACCTCCGCGAGGGTCGGCGGCCGGCGGCGCAGCAGCCCGCTCTTGCGCAGCGCGGGGTACGGGTCGCCGCCCAGCGCCTGCCAGTCGGGGCGCAGCGGCTCCTCCAGCAGCGGGCGGCGGGTGGCGTCCCAGGCGTCCCGGGCGCGGCCCAGCACCGCGCTCCAGCGCTCCCCGGCGCCCGCGCCGAAGGTCTGGTCGAGGACGGCGGCGGCGCCGCCGCGCGAGGCGTTGGGGAGGGTGACCACCGTGGCGTCGGCCAGGACGTGCCGGACGGCCGGGTCCACCTGGACCAGCTCGACGCAGTCCTCCAGCGGCCGCTTGCCGGTCTTCACGAACAGGTCGCGGTAGACGGCGGGCAGATGCAGCAGCCCGGGCCCCGTGTCGAAGGCGAAGCCGTCGCGCTCGTACCGGCCGACCGCGCCGCCGTACGTCGTCCCGCGCTCGTACACCGTCACCTGGTGGCCTGCCACGGCCAGCCGGGCCGCCGTCGCCATCGCGCCCATGCCGGCGCCGATCACCGCAATTCGTGCCATGCGGCTGAGCCTACCGAGCGGGACCGAGCGGGACCGAGCGGGACCGAGCGGGACCGAGCGGGACCGGTGGGGGATCGAGGGAGGTCAGAAGGGCCGGCCGGGTGGTGGCGCCCCCGTGACGGCGCGGGCCTCGGCGGCCAGCCTCCTCTCCTCGCGACGCTGGGCGCGGCGGCGCAGGAACCGGCGGATCCGGCTCCAGAGGTAGATCATCAGAGCCAGGCCGATGGCCAGCAGGACACCCGCGATGATCGCGGCGGCCTCGGGGTTGAATATCGCGAAGGTGATCAGCCCGGCCACGCCGAGGTCCTCGGCGATGCTCACCGCCACGTTGGTGAACGGCTCGGGCGAGCTGTTGATCGCCATCCGTGTGCCGGCCTTGACGAAATGGCTGGCCAGCGCCGTGGAGCCGCCGACCACCCCGGCCGTGATGTCGGAGAGCGAGCCGCTCTGCCCGGCCAGCAGCGCGCCGATCACCCCGCCGGACACCGGACGGATCACCGTGTGGACGGTGTCCCATATCGAGTCCACGTACGGGACCTTGTCGGCCACCGCCTCGCAGAGGAAGAGCACGGCGGCGATGATCAGCACGTCGGTACGTTGCAGCGACGCGGGGACCTCGTCGGTCAGACCCGTCCTGCCGAAGATGCCGAGCAGGAGGACCACGGCGTATGCGTTGATCCCACTGGCCCAGCCGCTGGTGAAGACCAGAGGGAGCACACTCACCGGATCATCATGCCCGTAGAACGGGTGATCCAGTAGGCCCTGCGGAAAAGAAGAACGAGGGGACGGGCGCCTGGCGGCGGCCGTCCCCTCATCCACATCCTGTGGGGCTCACTGCCCCTGTTCATCGCGGCGGCGCTGCCACCGTTCCTCGATTCGGTTCATCATCGACCGACGCTGCCGGTTCTGGCCGTGGGCCGAACCGCTTGCACTGCCGGAGACGGGCTGCTCGCCAGGCTTGGGCGCCTTGCGCCAACCGGTGACCACGAGAACGGTGCAGCCCAGCATGACGAGGAAGCCCACCACGCTGATCCAGAGCACGTTCGGAATGATCACACCGGTCATGAGGAGCGCGATACCCACCACAATGCCTGCGACTGCCATGTAGACCCGTCGCCGGGTGTACGTGCGCAGTCCGCTTCCCTCAAGCGCTGTCGCGAACTTGGGATCTTCGGCGTACAGCGCTCGCTCCATCTGCTCGAGCATTCGCTGCTCGTGCTCCGAGAGCGGCACGGGAGTCCTCCTCATCCGTCGGTCGCGGGGGTAGCGACCAGGGGTCCCCTTCAGGATAGGCGGGGAATCGCCCCCGTGACACCCGCCCTCTACGCCACGTTTCGAAAACCGGCCTTGCCTGAAAACAAGCACGGCCTGAAAACAAGCACGGCCTGAAAACAAGCACGGCCTCAAAACAAGCACTGCCTGAATCCAGGTACTGCCTGAATCCAGGTACTGCCTGAATCCGGGTGCTGCGCCAAACCGTACCGCCGCAGGCGCGGTCACTGAGGCGCTTATTCCCCAATGACCCGGTCACCATGCCGGTCGGTGCCCCCGATCATACGGGGCGGACCGCCGGTTCGGCGGGTCTCCGGCCGACTGGCTCCCGGCATGCGTCGCAGATCAGGCGGGCTTCTCGCCAAGGACGTGCAGCTGCGTGGCGACCGCGTGGAAGGCGGGCAGCTCGGCGGCGGCCTCCTCCAGGCGCAGCAGTGCCTCGACGGCGCCCGGCTCGGTGTCCACCAGGACGCCGGGGACCAGGTCGGCGAAGACCCGGACGCCGTGCACCGCGCCGACCTCCAGGCCGGCCCCGCCGACCAGTTCGGCGAGCTGCTCGGCGGTGAAGCGGCGCGGCATCGGGTCGCCGGAGCCCCAGCGGCCGGCCGGGTCGGTCAGCGCGGTACGGGCCTCGGTGAAGTGGCCGGCCAGCGCGCGGGCCAGGACGGCCCCGCCGAGGCCGGCGCCGAGCAGGCTGAGGATGCCGCCGGGGCGCAGGGCGGCGACCGCGTTGGCCACACCCTCGGCCGGGTCGTCCACGTACTCCAGCACGCCGTGGCAGAGCACCACGTCGTAGGCGTCCCGGTCGACGACGTCCAGCAGGCCCTGGGCATCACCCTGTACACCGCGGACCAGGTCGGCCACGCCTGCCTCGGCGACGCGGCGTTCCAGCCCGAACAGCGCGTTCGGGCTGGGGTCGACCACGGTGACCCGGTGGCCCAGCCGGGCCACCGGCACCGCGAACTTGCCTGTGCCGCCGCCGGTGTCCAGCACGTCGAGCACATCCCGCCCGGTCGCCTTCACCCGGCGGTCGAGGGCCTCCTTGAGGACCTCCCACACCACGGCGGTGCGAAGGGAGGCGCGGGGGCGGGAAGTGTCCGACACGGCTGATGGCTCCTCGGCGCGGTAAGGGTGAGCGGTCCGAGCCCCACCCTATTGCCTCCGGCAGCCGGGCATCTCATCCCGCGTTCGGACGCTCCGGACGCGGCTGCGGCAAGGCCTGGGCGGCCGTCGGACGGAGGGCCAGCATCCGCTCCACCAGGCGCACGAACATCGCCACCTCGCGCACCAGGTCGTCCGCGTCCCGGCTGCTCGCCGCATCCCGTATGCCTGCCTCGGCCCGGGCCCGGCGGGCGGCGCCGGAGGCGAACAGGGCGCTCCACTCGGTCAGCTCCGGCGCTATCTCCGGGAGGACCTCCCAGGCGCTGCGGATCCGGGGCCGCCGCCGCGGGTTCACCGGTTCGGGCCGCCCGCGCGCGGCCAGCACGGCCGCGGCGGCGCGCAGCGCGGCGAGATGGGCGGTGGCGTACCGCTCGTTGGGCCGGGGCAGTCCCGCGGCCTCGGCCAGGCCGCTGCGGGCTTTGGCGAGCAGGTCGAGGGCAGCCGGCGGGGCCACCGACTTCCGGGGGACGGGGTGGACAGGGGACGGGGACGGTGTGGCCATGACGAACCTCCTGTCGTTGCGGTGTTGCTGTCGCGTTGTCCTGACTTGTCGTGGTGCGTGGATCCATCGTGACGGCCCCCACTGACAATCGCGCTGACCTGCGGTTTTGATCTCGCTGTCCGGGTAACTGCCCCCTTGCGCGCGGCGGGTTCGGACGGGGATGCTAGTTTTTGAACTGACCAGTCAGTTCAAAAGGGAGGGGACGGCGTGGACAGCCCGCACGGCGCGGCCGTCAAAGCCGAGGACTTCGGACTCAAGGGGCCGCGCGGCTGGGTCTTCCGGGGCGTCGGGATCGACGTGGCGCCCGGCTCGCTCATCGCGGTCGAAGGGCCTTCCGGCAGCGGCCGGACCTGCCTGCTCCTCGCCCTGACCGGCCGGATGAAGGCCACGGCGGGCCACGCCGAAATCGCCGGCCACCGGCTGCCGAAGCACATGGCCGCGGTCCGCCGGATCACCGCCCTCGGCCCGGTCCCCGGCGTCAACGACCTCGACCAGGCGCTCACCGTCGCCGAACAGCTCCGCGAGGGCGCCCTGCTCCAGCGCCACTACGACGGCCCGGTCCGCGCCCTGCTGCGCCCCCGCGCCGAGCGCCGCACCTCCAGCGAGGCCCGGATCGATGCCGCGCTGGCTGCCGCCGGCTTGGACCTCGCGACCCTGCCCAAGGGACCCCGTACCTCCGTGCGCGACCTGGAGCGCCTGGAAGCCCTGCGGGTCTCCGTGGCCATCGCGCTGCTGGGCAGCCCGCAGCTGCTGGCCCTCGACGACCTGGACCTCAAACTCTCGGACGCCGAGCGCGCCGAGGCCTGGGCCCTGCTCCACTCGATCGCGGCCCGCGGGATCACGGTCATCGCGGTGTGCAGCGAGGCCCCGGACGACGTGACGGTCCTGCGCACGGCCGAGGCCGACGAGCCGGCCCCCGAGCCGGCCGCGGAGACCGTCTCCGAGGACACCGGCGACGACACCGCCGAGGACACCGGGGAAGACACCGGGGAAGACACCGGCGACGACAACGCCGACGACACCGGGGAAGACACCGGCGACGACAACGCCGACGACACCGACGACGAAGACGAAGACGAAGAAACGACCACGAAGGGGGCGGACGATGCGCTCGCCGAAGCTCGCCGCGCTTGAGCTGAAGCGGTTCGGGCGGGGGAAGCTCCCCCGGGCCGCTCTCGTCGCGCTGCTCCTGCTGCCGCTGCTGTACGGCGCGCTGTACCTCTGGTCCTTCTGGGACCCGTACAGCCGCCTCGACAAGGTGCCCGTCGCCCTCGTCAACGCCGACAAGGGCGCCACCGTGGACGGCAAGCACCTCGACGCCGGCGGCGAGATCACCAAGAAGCTGCACGACAGCAAGACCTTCGACTGGCGTGAGGTCAGCGCCCAGGAGGCGGCGAAGGGGCTGGAGAACGGGACGTACTACCTGTCCCTCACCATGCCCGCCGACTTTAGCGAGAAGATCGCCTCCAGCTCGGGCGAGGACCCCGCCACGAGCGCCCTCCAGGTCCGCACCAACGACGCGAACAACTACATCGTCGGATCGATCTCCCGCACCGTCTTCTCCGAGGTCCGCTCGGCCGCGTCCACCAAGGCCTCCCGCGGTTTCCTCGACAAGATCTTCGTGTCCTTCTCCGACCTGCACGATAAGACGGCCGAGGCCGCCGACGGCGCCGACAAGCTGAAGGACGGCGCCGACAGGGCCCAGCAGGGCGCCAAGGCCATAGCCGACGGACTCGACACCGCCAAGGAGAAGAACGGCGAGCTCACCGGCGGGCTGAAGAAGCTCAACTCCGGCGCCGGCGAGCTGGAGACCGGTACGAGGGACGTCGCGAACGGCACCCAGATCGTCGCCGACAAGGTCAACGCCGCCGCCTCCAAGGCCCGCCCCTTCCTCAAGGACCCCAAGCAGCTGGCCGACACCGCCGAACTGGTCGCGGACACCGCCAAGGTCGTCAACAACCACCTCGACACCTTCTCCGACAAGGCCCCGAAGGCCGCCCGGCTCAGCAAGCAGGCCTCGGCCCTCGCCGACCGCGTCTACACCAAGACGTGCGTGACCCCCCTCATCAAGCCGCTCCCCGCGACCTGCCCCGACCTCAAGAAGCTGAAGGACACCACCGCCGAGGCCGCCGAGCTCTCCGGTGACGTCGACACCCTGGCCAAGGACTCGAACGGCGACCTCCGCAAGCTCAAGAGCCAGCTGGCCGACCTGGAGAAGGACGCCCGCGACCTCGCCGAGAAGGCCCCCGGCCTCTCCGGTGACCTCGAAACGGCCGTCGCCAAGGCCAACGCCCTCAACACCGGCGCCCACAAGGTCGCCACCGGCATGGCCCAGCTCCACACCGGCCTGACCAGCGCCTCCAAGGGCTCCGCGGCCCTCGGCGAGGGCGTCGGCAAGCTCGGCGACGGCGCGCACCGCCTCGACGGCGGCATGTACAAGCTCGTGGACGGCACCGGCGAACTCGCCGGCGGCCTGCACGACGGCGCCGAGAAGATCCCGGACTACGACGACCAGCAGCGCGACGCCCGCACCGAGGTCATGGCCGACCCGGTCAAGCTCGCCAACCAGTCCCTGCACAAGGCGCCGAACTACGGCACCGGTTTCGCCCCGTACTTCATCCCGCTCTCCCTGTGGGTCGGCGCGATGGTCGCCTACATGCTGATCGCGCCGCTGAACCGGCGGGCCCTGGCCGCGGGCGCCTCGCCCTGGCGGATCGCGCTCGCGGGCTGGCTGCCCGTGGCCGGCCTCGGCGCCGCGCAGGTGGCCGCGCTGATGTCCGTACTCCACTGGGGCCTCGGCCTGGAGATGGCCCGCCCGGCCCTCACCATCGCCTTCCTGATGCTGGTCACCGGCTGCTTCGCGGCCATCGTCCAGTGGCTCAACGCCAAGTTCGGCGCGGCCGGGCGGATCCTGGTGCTGGCCGTCCTGATGCTCCAGCTGACCTCGGCCGGCGGCACGTACCCCGTTCAGACCAGCCCGGACTTCTTCAACGCCATCCACCCGTACCTGCCGATGTCGTACATCGTCGAGAGCCTGCGCCGGCTCATCACGGGCGGCGGTCTCGGCCCGGTGTGGCAGGGCTGCGCGGTCCTGGTGGCCTTCACCGCGGGCGCCCTGGCCCTCACCGCTCTCGCCGCCCGCGGCAAACAGGTGTGGACGATGGACCGGCTGCATCCGGAACTGAGCCTGTAGGAAGCGGTTGACCTGTGAGAATCAGCGCCATGGAACGCAGCAGCACCGGTACGGGTACCGGGACCGGCGGCAGCCGCCGGCAGGCCACCCGGCAGAAGCTCTACGAAGCGGCCGTCACCCTCATCGCCGAGCAGGGCTTCTCCGCGACCACGGTCGACGAGATCGCCGAGCGGGCGGGCGTCGCGAAGGGCACCGTCTACTACAACTTCGCGAGCAAGAACGAACTCTTCGAGGAACTGCTCCGGCACGGCGTCGGCCTGCTGTCGGCGTCGCTGCGGACGGCGGCCGAGGAGACCGAGGCACGGGGCGGCAGCCGGGTCGAGGCCCTGGACGAGATGATCCGGGCGGGTCTGGTCTTCATCGACCGGTACCCGGCCTTCACCCAGCTGTACGTCGCGGAGCTGTGGCGGACCAACCGGGCGTGGCAGTCCACGCTGATGGTGGTCCGGCAGGAGGCGGTCGCGGTGGTGGAGACCGTGCTGCGGGAGGGTGTGGAGCGGGGTGAGCTGAGCGCGGAGATCGATGTGCAGCTCACCGCCGCCGCGCTGGTGGGGATGGTGCTGGTCGCCGCGCTGGACTGGCAGTCGTTCCAGAGCGAGCGCTCGCTGGAGGACGTGCACTCGGCGCTGTCGCTGCTGCTGCGGGGCCGGGTCAGCGGGAGCCGCTGACCCCCCAGTCGGCGGTGCCGCGCCGGGGCGGGGCCGAGTAGAACTGAGTATCCGTACCCAGGCGCGGAAATGAGTACGCGTACGGATGGGCTCCCACCTGCGGAAACGGCAGACTGGGGGTACGGGCGGGGGCGCTCGGCCCGCACCGCGGACACGGGGCCGCGGAGCGGGCCGGGTACCTCGTCCCTCACCGGGAGGGCAGGAGTACGGGCCACCCCGGTCGCGCGATACGCCGGTGCGGCGGGGCTCAGGAGGAACGAGCCCCGCCGCACCGGCGTTTTCGCGCAAGGGACGGGCCGCGCGGACAGGCCGCCCCGGTCAGCCGCACCCCCGCCCGCGCCCGAGTCACACCCGTCCGCGCCCCGTCACCCGCGCCCGCGGGACGGCAGCCGCAGCCGCATCGCGGCCACGCGGGCGGAGACCGCCGAGGCCAGGTTCGCCCACCAGGCGGAGACCGCCCAGGACACCCGCGCCGCCGACCGCGGGAAGAGCAGCGCCCGCAGCCTGCCCCCGCGCGACGCACCCGCCAGCAGGCCCGCCCGCGCCCGCAGGACATCGTCCGCGAGGTCCCCGTACACCGGCTCCGCGCCGCCCGCAGGGGCGTACAGCGCCCGCTCCACGGCGCCCGCGACCCGGTGGACCGCCTGCGCCGCGTCCGGCTCCAGCCGGCCCAGCTCCACCACACGCCCGGCGGCACGCCGCGGTGACAGCGCCTCGTCCGGGGCGATGCCCACGTCCCACGCCGCGTCACCCAGCTCCAGCCAGGCGGGCAGCACCGCACCCGCCGCCAGCCGCCGCGCACGCACCCGCGTCCGCCACAGCAGGGGGAGCAGGGGCAGGGACAGGACCACGAGGGCCGCCCCCGTCCAGCCGAGGAGCGTCAGCAGGAACTGCCCGCCCCCGCCGTCCCCGGTGTTCTGCTTGAGGGCCGTGCCGCCGCACTCACCCAGCTTCTTCAGCTCCGGCGGGCAGTCCTCGGCCTTCGACGGCTCCGCCGCCGGCTCCGAGGCGTTCTGCGAAGGCAGCGTCGACGGGGTGGACGGCTGGGCCGTCGGCGCCTGCGCCCGGCTGTAGTCGGGGATCGAGATCCCCGACCGGGGCGTCGGCTCGAAGCGGGTCCAGCCCACGCCCTCGAAGTACAGCTCCGGCCACGCGTGAGCGTCCCGCATCGACACGTTCCAGGTGCCGTCCGACTGCTTCTCGCCCGGCGTGAAACCGACCGCCACCCGCGCCGGGATGCCCAGGGAGCGCGACATCGCCGCCATCGAGAACGCGAAGTGGATGCAGAAGCCCTCCTTGTCCTCCAGGAAGCGGGCGACGGCCTGCGGACCCGTACCCGAGGCGGTCCGCGTGTTGTAGCTGAATCCGCCGCTCACGGCGAAGAAGTCCTGAAGCTTCACCGCACGCGTGTAGTCGTCCTTCGAGCCCCGCACGACCTTGCGGGCCGTCTCCGCGACGACCGGCGGCAGATTGTCCGGCAGCTTCGTGTACTCGGCCTGGATCGCCGGATCCGGCTCGGGGGCGCTCTGGAGCTGGCGCACCGTCGGCTTCAGCAGCAGGCTGCGGACCGTGTACTGCGCGCCCTGGACGTTCTGGTACTTGTCCTTGCCGAGCTGGTCCCCGACCAGGGTCCGGCCGGCCTGCTCGAACCGCCACTTCCCGGCGATGTCCACACCCGTCGCCGGGTACGGCATCGGCAGGTAGCGCTGCACATAGGTGTCCGCCGCCGAGAAGGTGGTGCGCACCTCGGTCGCGGTCGTCCGGATCTGCCCGTTCAGCCCGGGAGGGCTGGGCAGCCGCTCCGGGACATCGGTCAGGGGCCGCCCGGAGGCCTCCCACTTGACCCCGTTGAACTCGTCCAGCGCCAGGATCCGCACGTACTGGTCGCCGATCTGCGGGCTGTCCGTCCGGTACTTCAGGACCACCCGGTTGTCCTGCGCGTTCAGGCTGCTCTGCAGCGAGACCAGCGGGTTGACCGCCGAGATCGTCCCGCCCGTACCGCTGCCGCTGCCGTCGCTCGCGCCCTGGTCGCCCAGCAGGCCGCCGCCGAGCGCGGGCAGCGCCGCCGGCACCGCGAGTGCCAGCCCCAGGGCCACCGCGCCGATCCGGCGCCCGGTGCGTACGGGGGCCACCGCTTCGCCGCCGCCCCCGTAGCCGGAGGCGGCCGACACCCGGCCGCTCGGGGCCGCGCCGAAGACCCGGCCCCACTGGGCGAGCCGGTCCCGGCCCTCGGCCAGGAGCAGCAACAGGTAGCCGCAGCCGGCCAGCAGGAACGAGAACCAGGAGTCCCCCTGACCGGCGGACAGCCCGGCGGCCACCGAGTACAGCGCGAGCAGCGGCAGCCCGGCCGCGGCGGCCGTCCGCATGGTCACCGCCAGCATGTCCACCAGCAGCCCGATCAGCAGCACCCCGGTCAGCAGCAGCAGCCGGATGCCGTCCGTCAGCGGGGCCGGTATCGCGAACTCGCCCACGTCCGAGACGCCCTGCTCGAACAGCGCGCCGAAGTCCGTGACCAGGTATGCCAGCGGCCCGCTCCCGGTGGACTCGCCCTTCCCCGCGAACAGGAACGCCAGGATCAGCAATGACACCAGCAGCTGCGCCGCCACGGTCAGCGACCGCGCCAGCGGCACCCGCCGGGCCCCGGCGCCCACCGTGCTCTGCACGGCGAGCAGCAGCGCCGCCTGCCCGATCCAGCTCTTCGACTCGACCAGTCCGAGCAGCGACCACGAGGTGAGCAGCGTGGCCAGCAGCGCGAAGAGCGTCAGTCTCGCCCGCCCGCTCATCCCCAACCTCCGGAAGTACCCGTGCCCGTGGGGGCGTTGCCGGCCTGCCGCCACAGCTCCGCGAAGGCCACCCCGGGCGGGGCGGCCAGCGCGGTCCAGCCCGCGTCGCGCAGCCTGCTCAGCCGCTCCTCCAGCGGCGGCAGCGCGTGCCCCTGCGCGGGCCGTCCGGCCCACGTCGCGGAGTCCAGCAGGAAGGCCACCGCACCGCCGGCGCGTTGGCGCATCTTGGCCGTCAGTTCAGTCTGTACGTCGTCCAGATCGCCGAAGAAGCCGATGAGGAGCCCGTCGGACCCGGCTCCTCCGAAGGCGCCGCCCCCGCCCCGGACCGCGTCGTACGCCCGCGACAGCCCCGCCCCGTCGGAGTGCCCGACCACCGCGAGGGTGTCCATCATCAGTCCGGCGGCCTCCGCGGACTCCTGCCCGCCGGAGGAGAAGCCACCGCCGCCCTCGCCGGGCACCGAGTCGCCGGTGTCGGTCAGCAGCCGCACCGAGAAGCCCTGCTCCAGGAGGTGCACCAGGGCCGAGGCGGCCCCCGACACGGCCCACTCGAACGCGGAGTCGGGGCCGGCGCCCTCGAAGGCGAGCTGCCGGGTGTCCAGCAGGACGGTGGCCCTGCTGCGCTGCGGCTGCTCCTCGCGGCGCACCATCAGCTCGCCGTACCGGGCGGTGGAGCGCCAGTGCACCCGGCGCAGGTCGTCGCCGCGCCGGTAGCCGCGCGGGATCACGTCGTCGTCGCCGGCCAGGGCCAGCGAGCGGCGGCTGCCGTCCCCGTAGCCGGAGGCCTCGCCGGCCAGCCGGACCGGGGGCAGCGGCTCGGTGCGCGGTATCACGGTGAGGGTGTCGTACGTACTGAACGAGCGGGTCAGCTCGACCAGCCCGAAGGGGTCGCTGAGCCGCAGCTGGAGCGGGCCCAGCGGGTAGCGGCCGCGCAGGTCCGAGCGGACCCGGTAGGACACCTCGCGGCGCCCGCCGGGCTCGACCCGGTCCAGGACGAAGCGGGGCCGGGGGCCGAGCACGTAGGGCACCCGGTCTTGGAGCATCAGCAGCCCGGTCGGCATCCGGGAGGTGTTGTCCATCCGCAGCTGTACCCGGGCCTCGGCGCCGGCGGACACCCGCATCGGGGTCAGCCGGCGGCTGCCGGAGACCCGGTGGCGGGTGCGGTGCAGGGCGTAGACGCAGATCAGCGGCAGCACGGCGAGCAGCAGCCCGACCCGCAGCAGCTGGTCCTGGCCGAGGACGTAGGCGCACGCGGCGGCGGCGACTCCGGCGGCCAGGAAGGAACGGCCGCGGGTGGTCAGCCCGGCCAGCGACGCGCGCAGCCCGCCCCGGCCACCGCCCTGGCCTGCCTCGCCTGCCTCGCCTGCCTCGCCGCCGGCGCCGCGCGGGGCACCGGCACTCATCAGAAGCTCCGGATGCCGGCGCCGGGCGGCGTCTCGCCGCCGCGGGGGTGTGCGGCCGGGACGGGGGTGCGCTGGAGGATGTCGTGGACGACCTGCTCGGCGGTGCGCCGGTTCAGTTGGGCCTGCGCGGTGGGCAGCAGCCGGTGCGCGAGGACCGGGGCGGCCAGCGCCTGGACGTCGTCGGGCAGCACGTACTCCCGGCCGGACAGCGCGGCGGAGGCCTTCACGGCGCGCAGGAGGTGCAGGGTGGCACGGGGCGAGGCGCCGAGGCGGAGGTCCGGGTGGCTGCGCGTGGCGGAGACCAGGTCGACGACGTAGCGCCGGACGGGCTCGGCGACGTACACCTCGCGGACGGCCTCTATGAGCTTGACGATGTCGTGGGCGTGCGCGACGGCCGTCAGGTCGTCGAGCGGGGAGAGCCCGCCGTGCACGTCGAGCATCTGGAGTTCGGCTTCGGGGCTGGGGTAGCCGACGGAGACGCGGGCCATGAAGCGGTCGCGCTGGGCCTCGGGGAGAGGGTAGGTGCCCTCCATCTCCACCGGGTTCTGGGTGGCGACCACCATGAAGGGGCTCGGCAGCGTGTACGTCGTGCCGTCGATGGTGACCTGGCGCTCCTCCATCGACTCCAGCAGCGCGGACTGGGTCTTCGGCGAGGCGCGGTTGATCTCGTCGCCGATGACGATCTGCGCGAAGATCGCGCCAGGCTTGAACTCGAACTCGCGGCGCTGCTGGTCGTAGATGCTGACGCCGGTGATGTCGGAGGGCAGCAGGTCCGGCGTGAACTGGATGCGCTGCACCGTGCAGTCGATGGACTTGGCGAGGGTCTTGGCCAGCATGGTCTTGCCGACGCCCGGCACGTCCTCGATCAGCAGGTGGCCCTCGGCGAGCAGCACGGTCAGCGCGAGGCGTACGACCTCGGGCTTGCCCTCGATCACGCTCTCGACCGAGCGGCGGACCCGCTCCGCCGTGCTGGTCAGATCCGCGAGGCTCGCTCGGTCGTCATACGTCGTCACCTGGTTCTCCTAGGCCCTTTCTCAGGGCCCAACGCCTTTGGCGCATGCATGGCCCACCCCAACACCTCAACAACGCGGACGCCGGCCCGGAGGCTTTCCGGGTGACGTCTCCCCGCATTCTTGACGGCGCTACGGCCTTGTGTCACTCAAGAGGCGGGGTCGATCTCCCGCAGGAGCCCGGTGTGCACGTCGAAGACGAAGCCTCGCACATCGTCCTTGTGGGGCAGGAAGGGGTTCGTCCGGACCCGCTGCATGGACTGGCGCACGTCCTGGTCCACGTCGCGGAAGGCCTCGACGGCCCAGGCGGGGCGCTGGCCGACCTCGTCCTCCAGCTCGTGCCGGAAGTCCTCGGTCAGGGTTTCGAGACCGCAGCCGGTGTGGTGGATGAGTATCACCGCGCGGGTGCCCAGTGCCCGCTGGCTGATGGTGAGCGAGCGGATGGTGTCGTCGGTGACCACACCGCCGGCGTTGCGGATGGTGTGGCAGTCGCCGAGCTCCAGGCCGAGGGCGGCGTGCAGGTCGAGGCGGGCGTCCATACAGGCCACCACGGCCACCCGCAGGACCGGGCGGGCGTCCATGCCGGGATCGGCGAATTCCGAGGCGTAGCGCCGGTTCGCCTCGACCAGCCGGTCGGTGACGGAACCGCCACCGGACACCGGGGGCGCGGACTCGGCAGGCAGGGATGCGGAAGTCGTCATGGATACGACGTTAGTGGTCACAGCTCGGGGAGGCATGGAGTGAGGGTGGACAAAGAACGTCAACAGGACTTGTTGTGAGCTAACCCACAGGGGTGGGGCGGGGGAGGCTATTCGGGTGGTTCGCGGCTTTTGGGGGTTCGCCGGGAGAGGGGGAGCCCGGCGCGCGGGGCGGTTCGTTGACCGCGGCGACCGTTGCACTAAAGTGACGCGAACCGGCCGGAGCCCGGCCCTCACCGGCCGCCCGGCCCCCTGGTAAAACTCCGCGTGCGCGGCGCGGCGTACGCCTGCCGCGCCGTTATCTGAGAGGGCGCTTTGACTAGCGAGTCCCGACATGTCCCGGTGATGCTCCAGCGGTGCCTGGACCTGTTGGCCCCGGCGCTGGAGAGGCCGGGGGCCGTCGTAGTCGACTGCACCCTCGGCCTCGGAGGCCACAGCGAGGCCCTGCTGACCCGGTTCCCCGAGGCGCACCTGATCGGCCTCGACCGCGACAAGGAGGCCCTGCGGCTCTCCGGCGAGCGGCTCGCGCCCTTCGGCGACCGGGCCACCCTGGTCCACGCGATCTACGCCGACCTGGCCGAGGTGCTGGACAGCCTCGGCATCCCCACCGTCCAGGGCATCCTGTTCGACCTGGGCGTCTCCTCCATGCAGCTGGACGAGGCCGACCGCGGCTTCGCCTACGCGCAGGACGCGCCGCTGGACATGCGGATGGACCAGACGACCGGCATCAGCGCGGCGGAGGTCCTCAACACGTACGCGCCGGGCGAGCTAGTCCGGATCCTGCGCCAGTACGGCGAGGAGAAGCAGGCCAAGCGGATCGTGTCCGCGATCGTGCGCGAGCGGGAGAATGAGCCGTTCACCAACAGCGCGCGGCTGGTCGAGCTGATCCGGGACTCGCTGCCGCAGGCGGCGAAGCGGACGGGCGGCAACCCGGCGAAGCGGACCTTCCAGGCGCTGCGGATCGAGGTCAACGGGGAGCTGTCGGGGCTGGAGCGGGCGATCCCGGCGGCCGTGGACCGCATCGCGGTCGGCGGCCGGATCGCGGTGCTCTCCTATCACTCCCTGGAGGACCGCCTGGTCAAGCAGGTCTTCGCGGCGGGCGCGGCCTCGACGGCGCCGCCGGGGCTGCCGGTGGTTCCGGAGAAGTACCAGCCGAAGCTGAAGCTGCTCACGCGCGGGGCGGAGCTCCCCACCGAGGAGGAGATCGCCGAGAACCGACGGGCCGCCCCTGCCCGCTTCCGCGGGGTGGAGCGCATCCGGGAGGCGCGACTGTGAGCAAACGCGGGCCACGGTTCGGGCAGCGGGCCGCCGGACAGGCGGCCCGGATGCCGTTCGTCCTGCTGGTGGTGGCCCTGCTCGGCGGCGGTCTGATCAGCCTCCTGCTCCTGAACTCGGCGCTGAACCAGGGTTCCTTCCAGCTGACCAAGCTGAAGAAGGAGACCACCGCGCTGACGGACGAGGAGCAGGCGCTGCAGCGGGACGTGGACGGCTACTCGGCCCCGGACGCGCTCCAGCGCCGGGCGCACGAGCTGGGCCTGGTCCCGGGCGGCAGTCCGGTCTTCATCGGCCCCGACGGCAAGATCACCGGCACCGCGGCAGCCGCGTCCGAACCCCCGCCGCCGTCCGCCCCGCCGACGGCTGCCCAGAGCCCAGCCGGCCCCGCCGCCCAGGCCGCTCCCCCGTCCGGCTCGGCTGCCCAGGCCGCCCCGTCCGGTGGCGGTGCCGGGACGGCCACCCCGTCGCCCGCGCAGAACGCCCCCCAGAGCGCAGCCCCGGCCGACTCCCCGCAGGGCGCCCCGGCTGCGCCCACCGCAACCCCCCAGCCCAGCCAGACCCCCGGAAGGTGACGACGCCGTGACGCGGACCCCTGCGGGGCCTTCCCCCACCCCGCCCTTCCCCCGTTCCCCGGGCCCCGCCCGAACCCGCGCCTCAATCTCCGGCGGGGCCGAAGGCGCCCCGGCCCGGACAGATCCAGCCCCGTCGGCGTTCGTACGGCTCGGCGGGGTGGTGGCGTGAGGCCGTCAGAGCCGCGGCGGCGGGTGCCGGGGCCCGGGCGGGCCCGGGCGGCCACCGGCGCGCGGACCCCGGCGACCCGGCCCGCCACGCGCAGGCCCGCCCCCGCGAGGAAACCGCACACCATCCGGCTCGGGAGCCCCCGGCCCCGGCTGCGGCTGGTCAGCGTCGGGCTGACCCTCGTGATGCTGGCCTTCGTCGTGCGGCTGCTCCAGGTACAGGCCGTCGACGCCTCCTCGTACTCCGCCAAGGCCTCCGAGAACCGCTTCGCGAGCTACACCCTGGCCGCCGAGCGCGGCGAGATCACCGACCGCAAGGGCGTCGCCCTCGCCACCAGCGTCGACGCGTACGACATCACCGCCGACCCCAAGATGTTCACCCCCCAGGAGAGCAAGGCCCCCGACGCCCCCGAGCAGGCCGCCGCCCTCCTCGCGCCCATCCTCGGCAAGGACGCCAAGGAGCTCACCGGGCGCCTGAAGACCAAGAACACCCGCTACGTCGTCCTCGCCCGCCGCCAGACCCCCCAGGTCTGGAACCAGATCAAGGACCTCAAGCGGGTCTTCGCCGACAAGGCCGCCGCAGACCGCAAGAACAACGGCCCCGGCGCCAACGTCCTCGCCGGCGTGTTCAACGAGAACAGCAGCAAGCGCGTGTACCCGGGCGGAGACCTGGCCGCCGGGATACTGGGCTACGTCAACGCCGAAGGCAAGGGCGGCGGCGGACTGGAGTCCTCCCTCGACAAGAAGCTCGCCGGCAAGGACGGCGAGCTCACCTACGCCCAGTCCGGCGGCCGCCGCGTGCCCACCGCGGGATCCAGCGAGAAGCCCGCCGTACCCGGCGACGACATCGAGCTGACCATCGACCGCGACATCCAGTGGGCCGCGCAGAGCGCCATCACCGAACAGGTCGAGAAGTCCGGCGCCGACCGCGGCTACGTCATCGTCCAGGACACCCGCACCGGCGAGGTGCTGGCCATGGCCAACGCCCCCGGCTTCGACCCCAACGACCTGACCAAGGCGCGATCCACCGCCATGGGCAACGCCGCCCTCCAGGACGTGTACGAGCCCGGCTCCACCGCCAAGGTGATGTCAATGGCCGCCGTACTGGAGGAGAAGAAGGCCACCGCCGACACCCACGTGGAGGTCCCCAACCGGCTGCACCGCGGCGACCGGCTGTTCAAGGACGACGTCGACCACCCGACCTGGTACCTGACCCTCAACGGGGTCCTCGCCAAGTCCTCCAACATCGGCACCATCCTGGCCACCGGCCAGCTCGGCCCCACCCAGCCCGAGGCCAACAAGGTCCTGCACTCCTACCTGACCAGATTCGGCATCGGAGCGCCCTCAGGCCTGAACTACCCCGGCGAGTCCCGCGGCATCCTCGCCAAGCCCGAGGACTGGTCCACCTCCCAGCAGTACACGATTCCTTTCGGCCAGGGCCTGTCCCTCAACGCCATGCAGGCGACCTCCGTGTACTCGACCATCGCCAACGGCGGGGTCCGCATCGAGCCGACCCTGGTCCGCGGCACCAAGGGCCCCGACGGCCGGTTCACCCCGGCCCCCGCGCCCGGGAAGCACCGCGTGGTCAGCGAGGAGACCGCCAGGACCCTCTCCGCGATGCTGGAATCCGTGGTCGACGACCAGGAGGGCACCGGCACCAAGGCCCGCATCCCCGGCTACCGGGTCGGCGGCAAGACCGGCACCTCCAACCGGGTGGATCCGGCCACCGGCCGCTACAAGGGCTACACCGCCTCCTTCGCCGGATTCGCACCCGCCGACAACCCCCGCGTCACCGTGTACTGCGCCATCCAGAACCCCACGAAGGGCAGCTACTTCGGCGGACAGATCTGCGGCCCCATCTACAAGCGGGTCATGGAGTTCGCCCTCAAGACCCTCCAGGTCGCCCCCACCGGAACCGCCCCCGCCGGGCTGCCGGTCACTTTCGAACCGGGCACCCAGCCCGCTCGGTGACCCGCCCGTCCGGCCGGCCCGCCAGAAGAACCGTGAGGCACCATCAGTGACAACGATCACCCCGAAACCCGGGAACCAATCGGCCGCCGGCTCCGCGGCCGGGCCCTCGCTTCGCAACGGGCCCGCTGCGCCCGGTACGCTCACCGCCGTGCCCCACGCTGATCAGCCCAGAACCACCCAGAAAGACGCCCCGGCAGCGCCGCCGGGAGCGCCCCGGCCCGTGTCCGCGCGTCCGACACCCCTCGGCGAGCTGGCCGCCCTGCTGGGAGTCGAAGCCCCAGGCGCGGCCACCGCGGCGGAGTCCCCGCAGATCACCGGCATCACGCACGACTCCCGTGCCGTGCGCCCCGGCGACCTGTACGCGGCCCTGCCCGGCGCCAAGCTGCACGGCGCGGACTTCGCCGCCCAGGCGGCCGCCCTGGGCGCCGCCGCCGTGCTGACCGACCCCGCGGGCGCCGAACGGGCCGCCGCGACCGGGCTCCCGGTCCTGGCCGTCGCCGAACCGCGCGGCCGGATGGGCGAGCTCGCCGCCGCGATCTACGGGCACCCGGGCGAAGGCCTGCTCCAGCTCGGCATCACCGGCACCTCCGGCAAGACCACCACGGCCTACCTCGTCGAGGGCGGCCTGCGCGGGGCCGGACGTACGACCGGGCTGATCGGCACGGTCGAGATGCGCATCGGCGACGAGCGCATCAAGTCCGAGCGCACCACCCCCGAGGCCACCGACCTCCAGGCCCTGTTCGCCGTCATGCGCGAACGCGGCGTCGAGGCCGTGGCCATGGAGGTCTCCAGCCACGCCCTGGTGCTGGGCCGGGTCGACGGATGCGTCTTCGACGTGGCCGTCTTCAACAACCTGAGCCCGGAGCACATGGAGTTCCACTCCGACATGGAGGACTACTTCCAGGCCAAGGCGCAGCTCTTCACGGAGCGCCGCGCCCGCCTCGGCGTGGTCAACATCGACGACGAGTACGGCCGCCGCCTCGCCAAGGAGTCGGCGATCCCGGTCCTCACCTTCTCCGCCGCCGGCGACCCGGCCGCCGACTGGCGCGCCGAGGACGTGGTCTCCGGGCAGATGGACTCCACCCTGACGCTGGTGGGCCCGGAAGGACAGCGCGTGCGGGCCACCGCCCCGCTGCCCGGCCCGTTCAACGTCGCCAACACCGTCGCCGCGATCGTCACGCTCGCCGCGGCCGGCCTCGACCCGCAGACCGCCGCCGACGGCGTCGCCGCCGTGCCCGGGGTCCCCGGCCGGCTGGAGCGGGTGGACGCGGGCCAGCCGTACCTCGCCGTAGTCGACTACGCGCACAAGACGGACGCCGTCGAATCGGTCCTGCGCGCCCTGCGCGAGGTCACCACCGGCAAGCTGCACATCGTGATCGGCTGCGGCGGCGACCGCGACACCACCAAGCGCGCCCCGATGGGCGCCGCGGCCGCCCGGTTCGCCGACACCGCCGTCCTGACCTCCGACAACCCGCGCTCCGAGGACCCGCTCGCGATCCTCGCCGCGATGTTCGAAGGGGCCGTGTCCGTACCGCCCGCCGAGCGGGGCACCGTGCTCGTCGACGCCGACCGGGCCGCGGCCATCGCCGCCGCCGTCGCGCGCGCCGAGCCCGGCGACACCGTCCTGGTGGCCGGCAAGGGCCACGAGCAGGGCCAGGACACGGCCGGCGTCGTACGTCCCTTCGACGACCGCGCGGTGCTCCGCAGCGCCATCGAGACCCGAGCGCTCCATGCCCGACAGGCCGAGGTGAACCAGTGATCGACCTCTCCCTGGCCGAGATCGCCGACATCACCGGCGGGCGGCCCCACGACATACCGGATCCGTCCGTGCGGATCAGCGGACCGGTCGTCATCGACTCCCGCAAGGTGGAGCCCGGCAGCCTGTTCGCCGCCTTCGACGGCGAACACGTCGACGGCCACGACTACGCCGGGCGCGCGGTCGCCGCCGGGGCCGCCGCCGTCCTCGCGGCCCGGCCCGTCGGTGTCCCCGCGATCGTCGTCCCCGATGTGGAGAAGGCGCTCGGCGCCCTCGCCCGGGCCGTCGTCGAACGCCTCGGCACCGACGTGGTGGCGCTCACCGGCTCGGCCGGCAAGACCTCCACCAAGGACCTCATCGCGCAGGTCCTCCAGAGCCACGCGCCCACCGTGTGGACCCCCGGCTCCCTCAACAACGAGATCGGCCTGCCCCTCACCGCCCTCCGGGCCACGGCCGGAACCCGGCACCTGGTACTGGAGATGGGCGCCCGCGGCATCGGCCACATCGCCTACCTCGCCGGCCTGACCCCGCCGCGCATCGGCCTCGTACTCAACGTGGGCACGGCCCACATCGGCGAGTTCGGGGGCCGTGAGCAGATCGCCCAGGCCAAGGGAGAGCTGGTCGAGGCCCTCCCCGCCGAGGCCGACGGCGGAGTCGCCGTACTGAACGCGGACGACCTGCTGGTGCGCGCCATGTCCGCCCGCACGAAGGCCCGTACCGTCCTGTTCGGCGAGGCCGAGGACGCCGACGTACGAGCCACGGCAGTGCGTATGACTCCCGGGGGACAGCCCGCCTTCACACTCCACACACCGACCGGGTGCAGCGATGTGACCTTGCGGCTGTACGGTGAGCACCACGTGTCGAACGCGCTCGCCGCGGCCGCCGTTGCCCATGTCCTGGGCATGTCCGTCGAGGAGATCGCCACCGCGCTCTCCGGAGCGGGCACGCTGTCCCGGTGGCGGATGGAGGTCACCGAGCGGGCGGACGGTGTGACGATCGTCAACGACGCCTACAACGCGAACCCGGAGTCCATGCGGGCCGCTCTGCGCGCGCTTGCCGCGATGGGGGGCGCCGCCAGGGCGAACGGGGGGCGTACGTGGGCGGTGCTGGGCCCCATGGCCGAGCTCGGTGACGCATCGCTGGCCGAGCACGACGCGGTGGGACGGCTTGCCGTCCGGCTCAACGTGAGCAAGCTCGTCGCAGTCGGGGGCAGGGAAGCGTCCTGGCTGCAACTGGGCGCATATAACGAGGGTTCGTGGGGTGAGGAGTCGGTGCTCGTGTCCGACGCGCAGGCGGCGGTCGACCTGTTGCGCAGTGAACTGCGCCCGGGGGACGTCGTGCTGGTGAAGGCTTCCAGGTCGATCGGACTGGAGCGGGTCGCGCTGGCGTTGCTGGAGCGCGAGGGCGAGGTCGCCGACCGATGAGGCAGATCCTGTTCGCCGGAGTCATCGGACTCTTCCTCACGCTCATCGGCACCCCGCTGCTGATCAAGGGTCTGGCCCGCAAGGGCTACGGCCAGTTCATCCGGGACGACGGGCCACGCGGCCACGCCGGGAAGAAGGGCACGCCCACCATGGGCGGTATCTCCTTCATCCTGGCGACGCTGATCGCGTACGTCCTGACGAAGGTGATCACCTCCAGTGAGCCGACCTTCTCGGGTCTGCTCGTGCTGTTCCTGATGGCGGGCATGGGCCTGGTCGGCTTCCTGGACGACTACATCAAGATCGTCAAGCAGCGTTCGCTGGGTCTGCGGGCCAAGGCCAAGATGGCCGGCCAGCTGATCGTCGGCATCGCCTTCGCCGTGCTCGCACTCCAGTTCTCGGACTCGCGCGGGCTGGCCCCGGCCTCCACCAAGCTGTCGTTCGTCACGGACTTCGGCTGGTCGATCGGCCCGGTGCTGTTCGTCGTCTGGGCGCTGTTCATGATCCTGGCCATGTCCAACGGCGTGAACCTGACCGACGGTCTGGACGGCCTGGCCACCGGCGCCGCCGTAATGGTCTTCGGCGCCTACACCTTCATCGGCGTCTGGCAGCACCAGGAGTCCTGCGCCAACGCGGACAGCCTGACCAACCCGGCGGCCTGCTTCGAGGTACGCGACCCGCTGGACCTCGCGGTCGTCGCCTCCGCCCTGATGGGAGCCTGCTTCGGCTTCCTGTGGTGGAACACCTCGCCCGCCAAGATCTTCATGGGTGACACCGGTTCGCTCGCGCTCGGCGGCGCGCTCGCCGGCCTCGCGATCTGCTCCCGCACGGAGTTCCTGATCGCGCTGCTCGGCGGCCTCTTCGTCCTCATCACCATGTCGGTGGTCATCCAGGTCGGCTCGTTCAAGATGACCGGGAAGCGCGTCTTCCGGATGGCCCCGTTGCAGCACCACTTCGAACTCAAGGGGTGGTCCGAAGTCCTTGTGGTGGTCCGCTTCTGGATCATCCAGGGCATGTGCGTGATCGTGGGTCTCGGTCTCTTCTACGCAGGATGGGCAGCCGACAAGTGACCGCCTGGCAGGGCAAGAACATCACCGTCGCCGGCCTCGGCGTGAGCGGCATCAGTGCCGCCCGCGCCCTGGCCGGCCTCGGCGCGCGGGTGACCGTCGTCGACAACGGAGACGGCGATGCGCACCGCGCGCGGGCCGCCGAGCTGGCGCAGCAGGGCATCGAGGTCCGCCTCGGCCACCTGGACGGCGGTGCCCCGGCGGGCGAGGTCCTGCCCGAGGGCACCGACCTCGTGGTCACCTCGCCGGGCTGGAAGCCCGACAGCCCGCTGTTCGCGGCCGCCGCCGCGGCCGGCGTGGACGTCGTGGGCGACGTCGAGATCGCCTGGCTGCTTCGCGAGGTCGGCGAGGACCTGCGCGCAGCACGGTCCGGGGAGGCCGCGGCCGGTGCGTCCCGCAGGGAACCGGCGCCGTGGCTCGCCATCACCGGGACGAACGGCAAGACCACCACCACCCAGATGCTGGCGTCGATCCTGAAGGCCGCGGGCCTGAGGACCGCCGCCGTCGGGAACATCGGCACCCCGATCATCGACGTGGTCCTCGGCGAGGAGCAGTACGACGTACTCGCCGTCGAACTCTCCAGCTACCAGCTGCACTGGGCGCCCTCGCTGCGCGCCCACTCCGCGGTCGTGCTCAACCTGGCCCCGGACCACCTAGACTGGCACGGCTCGATGGAGGCGTACGCCGCCGACAAGGGCCGGATCTACGAGGGCAACCGGGTCGCCTGCGTCTACAACGTCGCCGACCCGGCCACCGAGGCCCTGGTGGTCGAGGCCGACGTGGAGGAGGGCTGCCGGGCGATCGGCTTCACCCTCGGCGCCCCCGGCCCCTCGATGCTCGGCGTGGTGGACGGCATCCTCGTCGACCGGGCCTTCGTGGAGAACCGGCAGAAGAACGCCCAGGAGCTCGCCGAGGTCAAGGACGTCAACCCGCCGGCCCCGCACAACATCGCCAACGCGCTGGCCGCGGCCGCGCTGGCCCGCGCCTTCGGCGTCGAGCCGCGTGCGGTCCGCGACGGCCTGCGGAACTTCCGGCCGGACGCGCACCGGGTCGCCCACGTGGACGAGGTCGGCGGGGTCACGTACATCGACGACTCCAAGGCCACCAACACGCACGCCGCCGAGGCCTCGCTCGCGGCCTTCGAACCCGTCGTCTGGATCGCCGGCGGCCTCGCCAAGGGCGCGACCTTCGACGAGCTCGTACAGAAGTCGGCGAAGCGGCTGCGCGGTGTGGTGCTGATCGGCGCCGACCGGGCGCTGATCGCCGATGCGCTGGCGCGACACGCCCCCGAGGTCCCGGTGGTCGACCTCGAACGGACCGACACTGGGGCGATGCTCGCAGCGGTCCGGGAAGCGGCCCGGATGGCCGAGCCCGGGGACACGGTCCTGCTGGCACCCGCCTGCGCCTCGATGGACATGTTCGCGAACTACAACAAGCGTGGGGACGCATTCGCCGACGCGGTGCGCGAACTGGCCGCCGAGAGCGCCTAGGTCGATCCAGGGTACGTGGTTCCCTTCCGACCGGCTGCTCGCCTCGTACGAGTGGAGGGGAAGATCACAGATGCCGGCCAAGCAAGTGCTGCCGGGGCGGCGGCCGCCCGCCGTGAAGGCACAAGGCCGCAAGCGCCCGCCGGTGAGTGTAAAGCGGCCCGCCGGGCGCGGGCCGCTGGCCCGGTTCCGGCGTACGCAAAGACAGTTGAGCAAGGCCTGGGACCGGCCGCTCACCGCGTATTACCTGATTTTCGGCAGCTCGTTGCTCATCACCGTGCTCGGTCTCGTGATGGTCTACTCGGCCTCCATGATCAAGGCGCTCCAGCTGGGCCTGGGCGACGCGTACTTCTTCAAGAAGCAGTTCCTGGCCGCCCTGATCGGCACCGGACTGATGCTGGTCGCCTCCCGGATGCCGGTCAAACTGCACCGGGCGCTCTCGTACCCGGTGCTCGCCGGCACGCTGTTCCTGATGGTCCTGGTCCAGGTCCCCGGGATAGGGGTGGCGATCAACGGCAACCAGAATTGGATCTCCCTTGGTGGTCCGTTCATGTTGCAGCCCAGTGAGTTCGGCAAGCTGGCCCTGATCCTGTGGGGCGCGGACCTGCTGGCCCGCAAGGGCGACAAGGACCTGCTGAGCCAGTGGAAGCACCTGTTGGTGCCGCTGGTTCCGGTGGCGTTCCTGCTGCTCGGGCTGATCATGCTCGGCGGGGACATGGGTACCGCGATGATCCTCGGGGCCATCCTGTTCGGCCTGCTGTGGCTGGCGGGTGCGCCGACGCGGATGTTCATGGGAGTGCTGGCGTTCGCGGGTGTGATCGTCGCACTGCTCATCAAGACCAGCCCGCACCGGATGGACCGGCTCGCGTGCCTCGGCGCGACCGATCCCGGCAGGAACGACCTGTGCTGGCAGGCCGTCCACGGGATCTACGCCCTCGCATCCGGCGGATGGTTCGGTTCCGGTTTGGGTGCCAGTGTGGAAAAATGGGGCCAACTGCCAGAAGCCCATACCGACTTCATCTTCGCCATCACAGGGGAGGAACTGGGTCTGGCGGGGACGCTGTCGGTGCTCGCCCTGTTCGCGGCTCTAGGCTATGCGGGTATCCGCGTGGCCGGACGCACGGAGGACTCCTTCGTACGGTATGCCGCGGGAGGCGTGACCACGTGGATCACGGCGCAGGCTGTGATCAACATCGGTGCGGTGCTCGGTCTGCTGCCGATCGCCGGGGTCCCGCTCCCGCTGTTCTCCTACGGAGGGTCAGCCCTGCTGCCGACCATGTTCGCGGTCGGACTGCTCATCGCCTTCGCGCGGGAGGAGCCGGCGGCGCGCGCGGCGCTCGCGATGCGCCAGCCGAAGACCGGCTGGAAGCGGACCGGGCAGAGATGGAAGTCGATGAGACGGCGCGTCAAGAAGCGTCCGTCCGGAGAGCGGTGAATTTCGGTGCATGTCGTACTCGCCGGTGGGGGGACCGCCGGCCACATCGAGCCGGCGCTCGCCCTCGCGGACGCCCTGCGCAGGCAGGACCCTTCCGTGGGCATCACCGCCCTCGGCACGGAACGCGGACTCGAAACCCGCCTGGTGCCCGAGCGCGGCTACGAGCTGGGGCTGATCCCCGCCGTACCGCTGCCCCGCAAGCCAACCCCCGAGCTGATCACGGTCCCGGGACGGCTCCGGGGCACGATCAAGGCCGCAGAGGAGATCCTGGAGCGCACCAAGGCGGACTGCGTCGTCGGCTTCGGCGGCTACGTGGCCCTGCCCGGCTACCTCGCCGCCAAGCGGCTCGGGGTGCCGATCATCGTCCACGAGGCCAACGCACGGCCGGGACTGGCCAATAAGATCGGCTCCCGGTACGCGCACGCCGTCGCGGTCTCCACCCCCGACAGCAAGCTGCGCGGCGCCCGCTACGTGGGGATCCCGCTGCGGCGCTCGATCTCCACCCTCGACCGGGCCGCGGTCCGCCCCGAGGCGCGCGCCGCGTTCGGCCTGGACCCCAACCTGCCGACCCTGCTGGTCTCCGGCGGCTCGCAGGGCGCCCGCCGCCTCAACGAGGTGATCCAGCAGGTCGCGCCGACCCTCCAGCGCTCCGGGATCCAGATCCTGCACGCGGTCGGGCCGAAGAACGAACTGCCGCGTGTCGACAACATGCCCGGGATGCCGCCGTATGTGCCGGTACCGTACGTGGACCGGATGGACCTCGCGTACGCCGCCGCCGACATGATGCTGTGCCGTGCGGGCGCGATGACCGTCGCCGAACTCTCCGCCGTCGGGCTGCCCGCCGCCTACGTACCGTTGCCGATCGGCAACGGCGAACAGCGGCTCAACGCCCAGCCGGTGGTCAAGGCCGGCGGCGGCCTGCTCGTGGACGACGCGGAGCTGACCCCCGAGTGGGTGCTCAGCCAGGTCCTCCCGGTGCTGTCCGATCCGCACCGCCTGTACGAGATGTCCCGCGCCGCCGCCGAGTTCGGCCGCCGGGACGCCGACGACCTGCTCGTCGGCCTGGTCTACGAGGCGATCGCCGCACGCAGAGCCCGCTGAGGCGGAAAGCACTGACCCAGGAGGCACAGGAGTGGCCGGAGCGACGACCGCACAGCGCGGCACCCCAGGCTCTGACCGGTCTGCCCGAAAGGGCTCCGGCTCTCCCAAGCCCCCGAAGTCGTCGAAGAGGTCCGGCCCGCGGGGCCCCGGCAGCCGTCTGCGCCGGGGGCCCGTGCTGGCCGCCCTCGCCGCCGCGGTGATCCTCGCCGGGGGCGGCACCTGGGTGCTCTACGGCTCCTCCTGGCTCCGCGTCGAGAAGGTCACGGCGAGCGGCACCGAGGTGCTCACCTCCGAGCAGGTGCTGTCCGCCGCGGCCGTGCCCGTCGGCGCACCGCTGGTGAGCGTCGACACGGACGAGATCGCGGGCCGGCTCCGCGGCAGGCTGCCCCGCATCGATTCGGTCGATGTGGTGCGGGCGTGGCCGCACGGAATCGGGCTGAAGGTGACGGAACGCAAACCCGTACTTCTCGTCAAGAAGGGCGCCGACTTCGTCGAAGTGGACGCTTCGGGTATGCGATTCGACACGGTGGCGAAAGCACCCGGAGGCGTTCCGGTCCTCGAATTGTCAGCGGAGCACTCGCCGAGCGGCCGCCGCTTCGACGGGGAGCGGCTGCTGCGCGAGGCGGTGGGCATCGCCGGGAGCCTCCCGGAAGCGGTCGCCAAGGAGACCGTGCAGGTCAAGGTGCGGTCGTACGACTCGGTCGTGCTGGAGTTGACCGAGGGCCGGACCGTCGTGTGGGGGAGCGGCGAACTGGGTGAGGCCAAGAGCCGCGCGCTGACCGCTCTGCTGAAAGCCGCGCCCGGGGCTGACCGCTTTGACGTGAGCGTCCCCACCGCCCCTGCGGTGTCCGGGAGTTGACGTCGAGTCGAACAGCGACACACCCTGGTTGGCCAGCGATACGGGTGATCACATAGGGTGAAAAGAAAAACGGGAGGTTCGGCGTGTTCGTTGAACACGCGCTACTTGTCGACTTAGTGTCCTGTTCGGAAGAGTCCAAGGAACAGACACAGTCTTAACCCTAAACTTCAGGGTTAGGGTTCGGGTCGGCGCGTTCGGACCGTCCCTATTTCGGCATCAGTCGTCGCAACGCAGGCCCGCGAGGCGGCGACACGTAACTCGAGGCGAGAGGCCTTCGACGTGGCAGCACCGCAGAACTACCTCGCAGTCATCAAGGTCATCGGTGTCGGCGGCGGTGGTGTCAATGCCATCAACCGAATGATCGAGGTCGGTCTCAAGGGCGTCGAGTTCATCGCCATCAACACGGACGCCCAGGCGCTGTTGATGAGCGACGCCGACGTCAAGCTCGACGTCGGCCGGGAACTCACCCGGGGCCTCGGCGCCGGCGCCAACCCGGATGTCGGCCGCAAGGCGGCAGAGGACCACCGCGAGGAGATCGAGGAGGTCCTCAAGGGGGCCGACATGGTCTTCGTCACCGCCGGTGAGGGCGGCGGCACCGGCACCGGCGGCGCACCCGTCGTCGCCAACATCGCGCGCTCGCTGGGCGCCCTGACGATCGGTGTGGTCACCCGGCCGTTCACCTTCGAGGGCCGGCGCCGCGCGAACCAGGCCGAGGACGGCATCGCCCAGCTCCGCGAGCAGGTCGACACCCTCATCGTCATCCCCAACGACCGGCTGCTGTCCATCTCGGACCGCCAGGTCAGCGTCCTCGACGCCTTCAAGTCGGCCGACCAGGTCCTGCTCTCCGGCGTCCAGGGCATCACCGACCTCATCACCACCCCGGGTCTGATCAACCTCGACTTCGCCGACGTCAAGTCCGTGATGTCCGAGGCCGGCTCGGCCCTGATGGGCATCGGCTCGGCGCGCGGCGACGACCGCGCGGTGGCGGCGGCCGAGATGGCGATCTCCTCGCCGCTGCTGGAGGCGTCCATCGACGGCGCCCGCGGCGTACTGCTCTCCATCTCCGGCGGCTCGGACCTGGGTCTCTTCGAGATCAACGAGGCCGCCCAGCTGGTGAGCGAGGCCGCGCACCCCGAGGCGAACATCATCTTCGGCGCCGTCATCGACGACGCGCTCGGCGACGAGGTACGGGTCACCGTCATCGCCGCCGGGTTCGACGGCGGACAGCCCCCGGCCCGCCGGGACAACGTCATCGGCGCCGCGTCCACCAAGCGCGAGGAGCCGGCCCCGGCGCCGGTCCGCGCGGCCGAGCCGGTCCGCCCGGCCTTCGGTGGCCTGGGCACCGTCACCCCGCGTGAGGAGCCCCCGGCCCCGGCCGAGATCCCGGTCGAGGCCGCGGCCCCCGCGCCGCAGGTCCCGACGGCCCGTCCGTACCAGGACAGCCCGGCCGAAGAGCTGGATGTCCCGGACTTCTTGAAGTGACCCTGGGGCAGCACATCGAGAACGGCGCCCACTTCGCCTTCACCGACCGGTGGGGCGGGGTGAGCGCCGTTCCGTACGAAGGGCTCAATCTCGGCGGTGCGGTCGGAGACGACCCGGCCGCCGTTCTCGCGAACCGGGCGATCGCCGCGAAGTCACTGGGCATCGAGCCGGACCGGGTGGTCTGGATGAACCAGGTGCACGGCCGGGACGTCGCGGTGGTGGACGCCCCTTGGGATTCCGCTTCCGCGCAGGGGGGCGGGCCGATCCCGTCCGTGGACGCGGTGGTGACCGCCCGTCGGGGACTCGCCCTCGCGGTGCTCACCGCGGACTGCACTCCGGTTCTGCTGGCCGACCCCGTTGCCGGGGTTGCGGGGGCGGCCCACGCGGGGCGGCCCGGACTGGTCGCCGGAGTGGTGCCCGCCGCCGTCGAGGCGATGGTCGCCCTCGGCGCCGAACCGGGGCGGATCGTCGCCCGTACCGGACCTGCAGTATGCGGTCGCTGCTACGAAGTGCCCGCCGGGATGCGGGACGCGGTGGCCGAGGTCGTGCCGGCCGCGTACGCCGAGACCAGCTGGGGGACACCCGCGGTCGACGTGGTCGCCGGGGTGCACGCCCAGCTCACCGAGGCGGGGGTGACGAACCTGCACCGCTCGCCGGTCTGCACACTGGAGTCGCGGGACCACTTCTCGTACCGCCGCGACCGGGTGACTGGGCGGCTTGCCGGATATGTCTGGTTGGACTGAGGAATGACGGATCGTAAGTCGGAGCTCGCGGAGAACCTCGCGCGGGTGGAGGAACGTATCTTGTCCGCCTGCGCCGCCGCCGGGCGCGAGCGGGAAGAGGTGACGCTCATCGTGGTCACCAAGACCTACCCCGCGAGCGACGTACGACTGCTGGCGGACCTGGGCGTCCGTCATGTTGCGGAAAATCGCGACCAGGATGCCGCCCCCAAGGCCGCGGCCTGCGCGGATCTGCCGCTCAGCTGGCATTTCGTAGGTCAGTTGCAGACGAACAAAGTCCGTTCCGTGGCGGGATACGCGCATGTGGTGCAGTCGGTCGACCGGCCCCGGCTGGTCACCGCGCTCTCGGCGGCCGCGGAGGGCGCCGGGCGGGAGCTCGGCTGCCTCGTGCAGATCGCACTCGACGCCGGGTCGGGGGAGCGCGGGACCCGCGGCGGCGCGGCCCCCGACCTGCTCCCGGAGTTGGCGGACCTCGTGGCCGCCGCGCCCGGACTGCGGATCGACGGTCTGATGACCGTGGCTCCGCTGGCCGGTCCGTACGCGGGCCGCGAACAGGCGGCTTTCGAGCGGCTGATGGAATTGTCATCCAGCCTGCGCAGGGACCATCCGGCTGCCACGATGGTGTCGGCCGGGATGAGCGCGGACCTGGAACAGGCCGTTGCGGCCGGTGCGACACATGTACGCGTCGGCACTGCGGTACTCGGCGCGAGACCCCGGCTCGGGTAACGTCGCCAAGAAAGTCTGACCACAGCAGAAAATATGGTCATTCCCGCAGATGAGCGGACAGACCACGTGGATCGCGGGCAGTTGGTGACTTTGGTGACACAGCGACACCTGCGACAGGGCGATCCACCACAGAGCGGAGGACTCAGAGAATGGCCGGCGCGATGCGCAAGATGGCGGTCTACCTCGGCCTCGTGGAGGACGACCGGTACGACAACCCGGGGTACGACCCCGACGACGAGTTCGAGCCCGAGCCGGAGCCGGAACGAGCCCGGGACCGGGATCGTCGGCAGCAGCCCGCGCACCAAACGCCCGTAACGGACGAACCGGTACGAGTCGCACAGCCTCCGGCCCAGCGGGAACCCGTCCCGCTGCCGGTAGAAAACGGACGTCCAGCGCGAATCGCCCCCGTGGCGTCCATCACACCTGACCGCGCCAACCTGGAGAAGAACGCCCCCGTGATCATGCCCAAGGTCGTCTCCGAGCGGGAGCCGTACCGCATCACGACGCTGCACCCCCGGACCTACAACGAGGCCCGTACCATCGGGGAACACTTCCGTGAGGGCACTCCGGTGATCATGAATCTCACGGAGATGGACGACACGGACGCGAAGCGTCTTGTCGACTTCGCCGCCGGCCTCGTGTTCGGCCTGCACGGCAGCATTGAACGCGTGACACAGAAGGTGTTCCTGCTGTCGCCTGCTAACGTCGATGTCACGGCGGAGGACAAGGCCCGCATCGCGGAGGGCGGGTTCTTCAACCAAAGCTAGACCGATCCGTCAGACACGGGACCGGGTACCGAGCGGGAGCAGGGGAGAGGGAAGCGCGGGATGGGCGTCGCACTGCAGGTGGTCTACATCGTGCTGATGTGCTTCCTTATCGTGCTGATCTTCCGACTGGTGATGGATTACGTCTTCCAGTTCGCACGTTCATGGACACCCGGCAAGGCGATGGTGGTCGTACTGGAGGCCACCTACACTGTGACCGATCCACCGCTGAAGCTTCTCCGGCGTTTCATCCCGCCGTTGCGTCTCGGGGGCGTGGCACTCGACCTGTCCTTCTTCGTTCTGATGATCATCGTTTACATCCTCATCAGTTTCGTGAGCACCGCTGCGAGAAGCGTGTGAACGATGAGCTTCTCCGCGCGCGCGGGGACAGTCCCGATACGGTCTTGCCGACTGCCGACGACTACGTAGAGGTGAAGAAGACATGCCGCTGACTCCCGAGGACGTGCGGAACAAGCAGTTCACGACCGTCCGCCTCCGAGAAGGCTATGACGAGGACGAGGTCGATGCCTTCCTCGACGAGGTCGAGTCCGAACTGACGCGCCTGCTGCGCGAGAACGAGGACCTGCGCGCCAAGCTGGCCGCCGCCACGCGTGCCGCCGCGCAGAACCAGCAGCAGCAGGGGATGCGCAAGCCGGAACCCCAGGACCAGCGCGGCCCCGGCGGCCCCGGTGCCCCCGTGCCCGCGGCCATATCCGGCCCGCCGCAGCAGCAGCAGCCGCAGATGGGCCCGCCCCAGCTGCCGGGCGGCCAGCCGCAGCTCCCCGCCGGTCCCGGCGGACACGGACCGCAGGGTCCGGGCCCGATGGGCGGCCCCATGCAGCAGCACACCATGGGCGGACAGCCGGGTATGCAGCAGCCGGGTATGCAGCAGCCGGGTATGCAGCAGCAGGGTATGCAGCAGCAGCAGGGCATGCAGCAGCAGGGCATGCAGCAGCAGTCCATGGGCGGCCAGAACCCGCTCGGCCAGCAGATGCAGCCCATGGGCCAGCAGATGCAGCCGATGGGGCAGCAGATGCAGCCCATGGGTCAGCCGATGCACCAGCAGCAGCCGCAGCTCCCGCAGCAGGGCCCCGGTGGCGACAGCGCCGCCCGCGTCCTGTCGCTCGCGCAGCAGACCGCGGACCAGGCGATCGCGGAGGCCCGTTCCGAGGCCAACAAGATCGTCGGCGAGGCGCGGAGCCGCGCCGAGGGCCTGGAGCGGGACGCCCGCGCCAAGGCCGACGCGCTGGAGCGGGACGCGCAGGAGAAGCACCGCGTCGCGATGGGCTCCCTGGAGTCCGCCCGCGCCACGCTGGAGCGCAAGGTCGAGGACCTGCGGGGCTTCGAGCGTGAGTACCGTACGCGTCTGAAGTCCTACCTTGAGTCGCAGCTGCGTCAGCTGGAGACCCAGGCCGACGACTCCCTGGCCCCGCCGCGCAACCCGGCCGGCCCGGCCCTGCCGCCGTCGCCGTCTCCGTCGATGGCTCCGGCCGGTGCGATGGGGCACTCCATGGGCGGCCCGTCCCCCATGGGCGGTCCCTCCCCGATGGGCGGCCCGTCCCCGATGGGCGGAGGGCCGTCCTACGGTGGCCAGCAGCAGATGTCCCCGGCGATGACCCAGCCGATGGCTCCGGTCCGGCCGCAGGCTCCGCAGCCGATGCAGGCGCCGGCGCCGATGCGGGGCTTCCTGATCGACGAGGACGACAACTAAGCGCCGCCGGTCTGTCGGCAGCGAGCAAGTCCGGGCCGGGCCCGGGTTCCTTCGGGAACCCGGGCCCGGCCCGTTCCCGTAGCCGCCTGCGTCGGGGCCAGGCCTGGGTATATGGCTGCGGCGCCCCCCGGGCTGCGCCCGGCCTCTGGGGCTCCGCCCCAGACCCCGCGCCTCAAACGCCGGCGGGGCTGGATTGGGCTGCGCCCGGGCCCCTGGGGCTCCGCCCCAGACCCCGCGCCTCAAACGCCGGCGAGGCTGGATTGGGCGCCCAGACGCTGGCGGGGCTGGATTGGGCGGTGCCCAGACGTCGGCGGGGCTGGATTGGGCTGCGCCCGGGCCCCTGGGGCTCCGCCCCAGAGCCCGCGCCAACGTCGGCGGGGCTGAAATGGCCCGGCCGAGCGCATTCTGGCGGCGTCGGCGAAATCCAGCCCCGCCGGCGTTTGAGGCGCGGGGGTTCGGGGGCAGCGCCCCCGCAACGGCGCCGCAGACGACCGGGGCCGGGGCTCGCCTCTGGGATTCCGCCGGACGAGACAGCTGTGGCCCGGCACCCCCACGGGGGTGGACCGGGCCACAGAGCGGCAGGCGGTTACGCCTTGCGGAGGCGGAACGTCAGGCCGAGGGGCTCGTCCGTGAACGGGTCACCGTACGCGGGGTCGGCTTCGCCCGACGCGAAGTCCGTGGCCAGCACCTCGTCCGCGATCAGCGACGCGTGGTCCGTCAGGGCCGTCACGACCTCCGGGTCCGACGAGGACCACCGCAGGGCGATCCGGTCCGCGACATCCAGGCCGGAGTTCTTCCGCGCCTCCTGGATCATGCGGATCGCGTCACGGGCCAGGCCCGCGAGGCGCAGCTCCGGGGTGATCTCCAGGTCGAGGGCGACCGTCGCACCGGAGTCCGAGGCCACCGACCAGCCCTCGCGGGGGGTCTCCGTGATGATGACCTCCTCCGGGGTGAGGGAGACCGGCTCGCCGTTCACGGAGACGACCGCCGTGCCCGAGCGCAGGGCCAGGGACAGCTCCGCCGCGTCGGCCGCCGCAACCGCCTTCGCCACGTCCTGGACGCCCTTGCCGAAGCGCTTGCCCAGCGCCCGGAAGTTGGCCTTCGCCGTGGTGTCCACCAGGGACCCGCCGACCTCGGACAGGGAGGCCAGGGAGGAGACGTTCAGCTCCTCCGTGATCTGGGACTGGAGGGCGGGCGACAGGGCGTCGAAGCCCGCCGCGCCGACCAGCGCCCGCGAGAGCGGCTGGCGGGTCTTCACGCCGGACTCCGCGCGGGTCGCCCGGCCCAGCTCCACGAGGCGGCGTACCAGCTGCATCTGCTGGGAGAGGGTGGGGTCGATCGCGGCCGTGTCGGCGACGGGCCACGTGGAGAGGTGGACCGACTCCGGGGCGTCCGGGGTCACCGGGACGATCATGTCCTGCCAGACCCGCTCCGTGATGAAGGGGGTCAGGGGGGCCATGAGGCGCGTGACCGTCTCCACCACGTCGTGCAGGGTGCGCAGAGCCGCCGCGTCGCCCTGCCAGAAGCGGCGCCGCGAGCGGCGGACGTACCAGTTGGAGAGGTCGTCCACGAAGGAGGACAGGAGCTTGCCCGCGCGCTGGGTGTCGTACGACTCCATCGCCTCCGTGACCTCGGAGGTCAGGGCGTGCAGCTCGGACAGGAGCCAGCGGTCCAGGACCGTGCGGTCCGCCGGGGCCGGGTCGGCCGCCGAAGGCGCCCAGCCCGACGTACGGGCGTACAGGGCCTGGAAGGCGACCGTGTTCCAGTACGTGAGGAGGGTCTTGCGGACGACCTCCTGGATCGTGCCGTGGCCCACGCGCCGCGCCGCCCACGGCGAGCCGCCCGCCGCCATGAACCATCGGACCGCGTCCGCGCCGTGCTGGTCCATCAGCGGGATCGGCTGGAGGATGTTGCCCAGGTGCTTGGACATCTTGCGGCCGTCCTCGGCGAGGATGTGGCCCAGGCAGACCACGTTCTCGTAGGACGACTTGTCGAAGACGAGGGTGCCGACCGCCATCAGCGTGTAGAACCAGCCGCGGGTCTGGTCGATCGCCTCCGAGATGAACTGCGCCGGGTAGCGCTTCTCGAAGATCTCCTTGTTCTTGTACGGGTAGCCCCACTGCGCGAACGGCATCGAGCCCGAGTCGTACCAGGCGTCGATGACCTCCGGGACGCGGACGGCCGTGAGGGAGCAGCCCTCCGCCGTGCAGGGGAAGGTGACCTCGTCGATGTACGGGCGGTGCGGGTCCAGGGAGGAGTGGTCCCGGCCGGACAGCTCGCTCAGCTCCGCACGCGAGCCGACGCACGTGAGGTGGTTCTCCTCGCAGCGCCAGATCGGCAGCGGGGTGCCCCAGTAGCGGTTGCGGGACAGCGCCCAGTCGATGTTGTTGTTCAGCCAGTCACCGAAGCGGCCCTGCTTGACCGAGTCCGGGAACCAGTTCGTCTTCTCGTTCTCCCGCAGCATCGCGTCCTTGACGGCGGTGGTGCGGACGTACCAGGACGGCTGCGCGTAGTAGAGCAGCGCGGTGTGGCAGCGCCAGCAGTGCGGGTAGCTGTGCTCGTAGGCGATGTGCTTGAAGAGCAGGCCGCGCGCGTCGAGGTCGGCCGTCAGCTTCTCGTCGGCCTTCTTGAAGAAGACGCCGCCGACGAGCGGGACCTCTTCCTCGAAGGTGCCGTCGGGGCGGACCGGGTTCACGACCGGCAGGCCGTACGCGCGGCAGACCGCGAGGTCGTCGGCGCCGAAGGCGGGGGACTGGTGGACCAGACCGGTGCCGTCCTCGGTCGTGACGTACTCGGCGTTCACGACGTAGTGGGCCGGCTCGGGGAATTCCACCAGCTCGAAGGGGCGCTGGTAGTTCCAGCGCTCCATCTCCTTGCCGGTGAAGGACTCCCCGGTGGCCTCCCAGCCCTCACCGAGGGCCTTCTCCAGCAGCGGCTGGGCGACGACGAGCTTCTCTGAGTCCTCGCCGCTGGTACGGCGGGCGACGACGTACGTGACCTCCGGGTGTGCGGCCACGGCGGTGTTCGAGACCAGGGTCCAGGGCGTGGTCGTCCAGACCAGGAGGGCCGCCTCGCCCGCCAGCGGGCCGCTCGTCAGCGGGAAGCGGACGAACACCGAGGGGTCCACGACCGTCTCGTAGCCCTGCGCCAGCTCGTGGTCCGAGAGGCCGGTGCCGCAGCGCGGGCACCAGGGGGCGACGCGGTGGTCCTGGGTGAGCAGGCCCTTGTTGAAGATCTCCTTCAGCGACCACCACACGGACTCGACGTACTCGGGGTCCATGGTCCGGTAGGCGTCGTCCAGGTCGACCCAGTAGCCCATCCGGGTCGTGAGCTCGGCGAACGCGTCGGTGTGGCGGGTCACGGACTCGCGGCACTTGGCGTTGAACTCGGCGATGCCGTACGCCTCGATGTCCTGCTTGCCGTTGAAGCCGAGCTCCTTCTCGACGGCGAGCTCGACGGGCAGGCCGTGGCAGTCCCAGCCGGCCTTGCGGGCCACGTGGTAGCCGCGCATGGTGCGGAACCGGGGGAAGACGTCCTTGAAGACGCGGGCCTCGATGTGGTGCGCGCCGGGCATGCCGTTCGCGGTGGGCGGGCCCTCGTAGAAGACCCACTCGGGGCGGCCCTCGGACTGCTCCAGGGTCTTGGCGAAGGTCTTGCTCTCGCGCCAGAAGTCGAGGACGGCGTGCTCAAGGGCAGGCAGGTCGACCTGGGCGGGTACCGGGCGGTACTGCGGCGGTGTGGTCATGAGGCTGAACTCTTCCTCCGGCGGGGTGTCATTCCGTCCGGAGGGACGAGAGCCTTGGCTGCTCCCGCGGTACCACCCTCCTTGGCCTCCGGACGGGTCCGGGGGCCCCCTCATTGGGGTGCGAAGCCGGTTCTACTCGCCTCACGGGGATCCGTGCGGGCTTTCTTCCGGCGGCTCCGGGGTGATCCTTCGCATCGCGCTCGCCCCCGGGCTCTCACCGTCCCCGGGTCGCTCCTGGCTGCGTCCGACGCTACTCGTCCCCATCCATGCCTTTCGCTGGGCCCAGTGTACGGGCCGGGGGGCCGCTCGGCAGACCGGTTTAGGGGGGCCGCGGGCGTGGCGTGGGGTGGGCCCCGGTATGACCCGAATGGGCCGATGGGGCGGTCCGGGATCCGGTGGGGAGGTAGGACCGGGTTATCGGGCTTCCTGATGGGCACAACGGATGCAGGTTGGCAGCCAGGGACGCGTGCCCCGTTGCCGCGGGGCCGGAGGCGATTTATCGTTCCGGCACGATTCGCGAGCAAGATCACAGTATGTGAAGGGGCCGCGGCCATGGTGGCGAAGAAGACCGCCAGGAGTACTGCAGGGAGTACCGATCAGGCTGCCGCCAAGAACGCGGTTGAGGCGACGACCCCGGCCGGGAAGGCAACCACTGCCGGGAAGGCTCCGGCGAAGAAGGTGACGGCCGCGAAGAAGACACCGGCGAGGAAGGCGACTGCCACGAAGACACCGGCCACCAAGGCGTCGGCCAAGAAAGCACCGGCCACCAAGGCGTCTGCCAAGAGGGCACCGGCCACCAAGGCACCGGCAAGGAAGGCACCAGCCACCAAGGCACCGGCCACGAAGGCACCAGCCACCAAGGCGACGGCCAAGAAGGCGCCGGCCGTGAAGAAGGCGACCGCTGCCAAGAAGCCGACGGCCAAGAAGGCGTCGACGGACAAGGCACCGGCTACCAAGACGACGGCCGTGAAGACGGCGACCGCCGCCAAGAAGGCGTCGGCCGGCACGGCGACGGCCAAGAACGCGACTGCCGTCGGGAAGACGACCGCGAGGAAGGTCACGGCCAAGCCGGCCGTGGCCGAGGGGGCGGCCCAGGCCGCGGAAGAGACGGGAGCCCGGAAAGTGGTTGCCAAGAAGAGCACGGGTACGGCCAGGAAGACGGCTGCCGCCGCCACCAGCGGGCTGCCCAAGGCGCGGGTCACGGCGGTGGGCCTCACGCCGGGCGAGCTCGCCGTACGGGCCGGGGAGGACCCCTGGACCGAGCAGGAGGTCACCGAGGCCCGCGACGAGCTGTCGAGCGAGGTGCTGCGGCTGCGCAGCGAGCTGGAGTCCTCCGAGCAGGCCATCGCCGGCCTGATGCGGGACTCGGGTGACGGCGCGGGCGACGACCAGGCCGACACCGGCACCAAGAACATCACCCGGGAGTCCGAACTGGCCCTCGCCGCGAACGCCACGCTGATGCTGGAGCAGACCGAGCGGGCCCTGGAACGGCTGGACGCGGGCACGTACGGCCTCTGCGAGAACTGCGGGCAGCCCATCGGCAAGGCCAGGATGCAGGCCTTCCCGCGGGCCACGCTGTGCGTGGACTGCAAGCAGAAGCAGGAGCGGCGGCACTAGGGGGTGTCCGGCGGCTCAGGGCCGGACAGCCCCCAGCCGGGCACCGGGCGGGCGGCGGGCGGTGCCCTGACGTACCCTCGTGTCTCGTCAGGGTCCAGGAACCTGGCAGGGCGATGTCGTCGGAACCTGGTTCGAGCTAGTTCGAGGGACTCACGTGGCAGAGGCGGAGCGCATCATCGGTACGCCCGAGGTCGGGGACGACTTCCAGCCGGAACCGGAGCCGGAGCCCGCGCGGCCCACCGGGCGGCGGCGGATCGTGGCGCTGCTGGTGGTGGCGGTGCTCGCGTACCTGCTCGACCTGGGCAGCAAGATGCTGGTCGTCGCGAAGCTGGAGCACCAGGCGCCGATCGAGCTCATCGGCGACCTGCTGAAGTTCGAGGCGGTTCGCAACCCCGGTGCCGCCTTCGGCTTCGGCGAGGCCTTCACGATCATCTTCACGTGCATCGCCGCCACCGTGATCGTGGTGATCGTGCGGCTGGCCCGCAAGCTCTACAGCCTGCCGTGGGCGATCGCCCTGGGCCTGCTGCTGGGTGGTGCGCTGGGCAATCTGACCGACCGGATCTTCCGCGCGCCGGGTGTGTTCCGGGGAGCGGTCGTCGACTTCATCGCGCCGGCTCATTTCGCCGTCTTCAACCTCGCGGACTCGGCGATCGTGTGCGGCGGGATCCTGATCGTCCTGCTGTCGTTCAGGGGTCTGGACCCGGACGGGACCGTCCACAAGGACTGATCGCGGGAGGGCGCCGCGGCGGAGTCCTGCATACTCGACGGGTGAGTACGATTCCCGAGATCCGCACCCTGCCCGTTCCCGATGGCCTTGAGGGCGAGCGCGTCGACGCCGCCATCGCCCGTATGTTCGGTTTTTCCCGGACGAAGGCGGCCGAGCTCGCGGCCGCGGGGAAGGTGGCGGTCGACGGCAGCGTCGTCGGGAAGTCCGAGCGGGTGCACGGCGGTGCCTGGCTCGAAGTCGAGATGCCCGCGCCGCCGCGGCCGGTCGAACTCGTCGCCGAGCCCGTCCCGGGCATGGAGATCATCCACGACGACGATGACGTGGTCGTGGTGATGAAGCCGGTGGGCGTCGCCGCCCACCCGAGCCCCGGCTGGACCGGCACCACCGTCATCGGCGGCCTCGCCGCCGCCGGCTACCGGATCTCCACCTCCGGCGCGTCCGAGCGCCAGGGTGTCGTGCACCGCCTCGACGTCGGCACGTCCGGCCTCATGGCCGTCGCCAAGTCCGAGCGCGCGTACACCTCGCTGAAGAACCAGTTCCGCGAGCGGATCGTGGACAAGCGCTACCACGCGCTGGTGCAGGGGCACCCGGACCCGATGAGCGGCACGATCGACGCGCCGATCGGGCGGCACCCGAGCGCGGACTACAAGTGGGCCGTGACCCAGGAGGGCAAGCCCTCCGTCACCCACTACGACCTGATCGAGGCCTTCCGCGCGGCCTCGCTGCTGGACATCAAGCTGGAGACCGGGCGTACGCACCAGATCCGCGTGCACATGTCCGCGCACCGGCACCCGTGTGTGGGTGACCTGACGTACGGGGCCGACCCGACGGTCGCGAAGCGGCTGGGGCTGACCCGGCAGTGGCTGCACGCGGTGCGGCTCGGCTTCGAGCACCCGTCGGACGGGGGGTGGGTGGAGTTCGAGAGCACCTACCCGGCGGACCTCCAGCACGCGCTGGACGTGATCCGGGCCGAGAGCGAGTGACGGTGGGCGCGTACGCCGTCCGGGTCGTCGCCTCGGAGGCGGACCTGGCGGCGTGCTTCGCGGTGCGGACCGAGGTGTTCGTGGTGGAGCAGTCCGTGCCGGAGTCGATCGAGTACGACGCGTATGACGCGGGCGCGGTGCATGTACTGGCCGTGGACGCGGAGGGGGCCCCGCTGGGGACCGGGCGGCTGCTGTACGGGCCTTCGGCCCTGGGCAAGACCGGCTCGGCGGACGTCGGGTCGCTGGGCCGGCTGGCGGTACGCCGCTCCGCGCGCGGGCTCGGGGTCGGCGTCGCGCTGGTCCGGGCCATCGAGGCGGAGGCGGCGCGGTTGGGCCTTGCGGCGGTCGACCTGGGGGCCCAGACGCAGGCGCTCGGCTTCTACGAACGCCTGGGGTACGTGGCGTACGGCCCGGAGTTCCAGGACGCGGGCATTCCGCACCGCGCCATGCGGCGCCCCCTCCCGTAGCCGCTGCGCGGCCTCTTCTCCCCGCCCCGCCCTTCCACCGTTCCCTGGGCTCCGCCCAGACCCGCGCCTCAAACGCCGGCGAGGCTGGGATGGCGCTGCCCAGCCGGATGTGGCCGGCCAGGGGCGTGGCCCGAGGGGGTTCGCCGGCGGATACGGCAGGGTGGGGGAGTGGATCAGCTAGCTCTGCTCTTCGTGCTGTTGCTCGGGGCCGTGGTGACCGTGCCGCTGGGGGACCGGCTCGGGTTGCCGGCACCCGTGCTGATGGCCATCGTCGGGGCGGCCCTGGCGTTGGTGCCGGTGGTGCCGAATGTCGATGTCCCGCCCGAGTACATCCTGCCGCTGGTGCTCCCGCCGCTGCTCTACGCCTCCGCGCAGCGGACCTCCTGGCGGCAGTTCGCCGCCAATCTCCGGCCGATCTTCCTCCTCGCCGTCGCGCTCGTGTTCGTCACCACAGCCGCCGTGGCCGCCGTGGCCAACGCCGTAGTGCCCGGGCTGCCCCTCGCCGCAGCCGTCGCGCTCGGCGCGCTCGTCGCCCCGCCCGACCCCGTCGCGGCCACCGCCGTCGCCGGGGCGCTCGGGCTGCCGCGCAGGATGGTGTCGATCCTGGAGGGCGAGGGGCTCTTCAACGACGTCACCGCCATCGTGCTCTACCACGTGGCCATCGCCGCCGCCGTCAGCGGGAGTTTCTCCTGGCCGGCCGCCCTCGGACAGTTCGTGCTCTCGGCCGTGGTCGCCGTCGTGGTCGGCCTCGCGCTGGGGTGGACCGCGAACCGGCTCATGGGGCGGCTCGGCGATGCCACGCTGCAGATCGGTCTGACGCTCCTCGTGCCGTTCGTGGCGTACGTGGTGGCGGAGGAGCTGGAGGGGTCGGGGGTGCTCGCCGTGCTGACCACCGCCCTGTTCCTCGCCGAGTACGCGAGCGACGCCGACGACGTGCTCGGGCGGCTGGCCGGCCACACCTTCTGGGAAGTCGTCGACACACTCGTCACCGGCGTCGCCTTCGGGCTGATCGGGCTGGAGCTGCACAACGTGTTCGGCGTGGCCCGCGGGCGCGAGTGGGAGATGGCCGGGTGGGCGGCGGCCGTGATCGCCGTCGTGGTCGGCGTACGGCTGCTGTGGCTGCTGCCGGCGAGCTGGCTGGCGAAGAGGCTGCACAAGCGGCGGGACTACGACGAGGAGATCCCGCTGAGCTGGCGGGAGTCCGTGGTCATGTGGTGGGCGGGGATGCGCGGGGTGGCCTCGGTCGCCCTGGCGCTGGCCATTCCGCTCAAGGTCGATGACGGCGGCCCGTTTCCCGGACGCGACCAGATGATCTTCATCGCCTTTGCCGTGATCATGGTGACCCTGGTGTGCCAGGGGCTGACCCTGCCCTGGCTGGTGCGGCGGCTCGGGGTCGAGGCGGACCCGGACGCGGAGCGGGAGACCGAGCGGCAGCTCGCGATCCGCGCCGCCAAGGCCGCCAAGCGGCGGCTGAAGGAGATCGAGGAGGTGGAGGAACTGCCCGAGGACCTGGTGGAGACGCTGTACCGGCGTGCCTACGACGTGGGCGCCCGCATCAGCCCCGACATGGTCGACGAGGAGCGGCGGGAGGCCTACGCGAAGCGGGTGGAGCGGATCCGGGACATCCAGCGGATCCAGCGCGAGATGATGTCCGCCGCCCGGCACGAGGTGCTCGCGGCGCGCAGCGAGCCGGGCGCCGACCCGGAGATCGTGGACCGGGTACTGCGGCACCTGGACGTACGGAGCCTGCGCGCGACCTGAGGGGCGGCTACTCCGGCTGCCGGGGCGCTTCGGGGAGCGGGGGCGCCGGCTCGGAGGGCATGCGGGGAAGGGCGTCGGGGTGCTGCGCCGTGAGCCAGCCGATCAGCTGCTCGCGGACCGCGCAGCGCAGGGTCCAGAGGTCGTCGGCGTCCTTCGAGGTGACCGTTGCGCGGACCTGGATGGTGTACGGGGTGGTGTCGGTGACGACCAGGCCGCTGGAGCGGCCGTCCCACTCCGGGGCGTCCTTCAGGATGTCCTCCAGCTTCTCCCGGATCAGGGGGACCGGCGCCGAGTGGTCCAGGTGCAGGAAGACGCTGCCCGTCATCTCGGCGCCGCCGCGCGACCAGTTCTCGTAGGGCTTGCTTGTGAAATACGACACAGGCATCGTGATCCGGCGTTCGTCCCAGGTGCGGACGATGAGGAAGGTGAGGGTGATCTCCTCGACCGTGCCCCACTCCTTGTCCACGACCACGGTGTCCCCGATGCGGACGGTGTCGCCGAAGGCGATCTGGAGGCCGGCGAACAGGTTGCCCAGCGTGGACTGGGCGGCGATGCCCGCCACGATGCCGAGGACACCCGCGGAGGCCAGCAGCGAGGCGCCGACCGTACGCATCGCCGGGAAGGTGAGCAGCATCGACGCCGCGGCCACCGCGATCACGATGGCCGTCACCACCCGGTGGATCAGCGTGACCTGGGTGCGCACCCGCCGGACCCGGGCGTCGTCCGGGGCGCCGGCCGCGTAGCGGGCGTAGCCGGCGTCGACGACGGCGGCCGCGATCCGCACCAGCAGCCACGCCGTCGAGGCGATCAGCACGAGGGTGAGGAACCGGCCCACGCCGAGGGTGTGGCCGGGGAGGATGTGGGCCTGGCGGTACGAGCCCCGCAGGAGGCTCGTGCACAGCGTGACCTGGAAGGGCACCCGGCAGTGGCGCAGCAGGCCCCACAGGGGGGTCTCGCTGTGCCGGGCATCGGCCCGGCGCAACAGCAGGTCCAGCAGCCACCCCGCGAGAAGCGTGACGACGACCGAGCCGCCGATGACGGCCAGTGGACGCAGGACGGTCTCCATCTCCATGGGTTCAACGTAGCCGGAAGGTGCCCTCGGAAACTGGCACGATGGAGGGTATGAACATCATGCTTTTCCACTCGACGTACGGGTTGCGGCCCGCGGTGCACGCGGCGGCCGACCGGCTGCGCGCGGCCGGGCACCAGGTCCAGGTGCCGGATCTCTTCGAGGGACGCACCTTCGACACCGTCGAGGAGGGCATGGCCCACCAGGAGGAGATCGGCCGCGACGAGTTGCTCAAGCGCGCGGTGCTGGCCTCGGCCCCCTACTCCGACCAGGGCCTGGTCTACGCCGGTTTCTCCTTCGGCGGTTCCGTCGCGCAGCATCTCGCGCTGGCCGACGAGAAGGCGCGCGGGCTGGTGCTCCTGCACGGCACGGCGGACCTGGAGGAGAACGCCTCGGTCGACGATCTGCCGGTTCAGCTGCACATCGCCGATCCGGACCCGTTCGAGCCGCACGACTGGCTGACGGCCTGGTACCTGCGGATGCGGCGGGCCGGGGCGGACGTGGAGGTCCACAGTTACCCGGGCGCCGGGCACCTGTTCACCGACCCGGACCTCGACGACTACGACGCGGAGGCCGCCGAGCAGACCTGGAAGGTCGTCCTCGGGTTCCTCGAAACCCTGTAGCGGCGAGAGCGACGACAACGGGCACGTCCGGCGTTCGCCGGGCCGTGCCCGTTGCTGTTAAGAGGTCAGGCGTCAGGCGTCAGGCGTCAGACGTCAGGCGTCAGACGCGGTAGGCGGTCCACATGCTCTGCATGCGGGAGACCTGGCCGGCCGTGAACTGGTACATGCAGGAGTCGTACGTGTAGTCCATGAAGTTGTGGATCGGGTCGACGCCCGCCTTGCTGGCGCAGGAGTCGCGGCCGGTCGGGCACTCGAACGCGGCGCTCTTCTCGGCCGGGGTGTCGGAGACGGAGTCACCGCTTCCGCTACAGCCGCCCTGGAAGGTGTGGTACAGGCCCATCCAGTGGCCGACCTCGTGGGTGGCGGTGTCGCCCTCGTTGTAGTTGGCCGCGGAGCCGCCCGGCAGCGAGGTGTTGAGCAGGACCACGCCGTCCATGTTGGGCTGGGAGGCGTAGGAGCTCGGGAAGGTCGCCCAGCCGAGCAGTCCGCCGCCGAGGTTGGCGGTGTAGACGTTCAGCGCGTTCTTGCCGCCCTTGCGCAGCGCGGTCTTCATGTCCTTCTCGGCCTGGGTGCCGTCCGAGACGTTGTACCAGGTCGAGTTGTCCGTGTAGTCCGTACCGGCCAGAGTGAACTGGAAGTTGGTGTTCACGTTGCCGGTGCCCTGGCCGCCGTACGCCGCGTTCAGGACCGACATCTGGTTGCTGACGTCGGTGGCCGTCAGCTTGCCGGCGGTGCCGGAGGTGATGACGTGGAAGTACACCGGGATGCTCGTGGCCGCGGCGACGGCGCCGGCGCGCATGCTTTCCTGCTGCTGCGGGCCGAGCTGGGAGAGCTTCTTCTTCAGGTCGGCGTCCATGGCCTTGACCTGGGCGTCCGTCACCTCGTTCGGCTCGGCCGCGTGCTCCTTCTTGGGGCGGGCGACACGGGCGTTGGCGGAGGCTCCGGCGGTCTCCTCGGCGCAGACCTCGGCACCGGTCTTGGCGGCCGCGACGGTGGTGGGGGCCGTCAGGGGGGTCAGGGCCAGGGTTCCGGCCAGGACGGCAGCGCCCATGAGGCGGCGGCGAAGAAGGGGGGATATGCGGGCAACTGCGCGCACGTTGACTCCTCGCAAAGCGTGGTGGGGGGTGAGGGATTTCCTCACGCTGGCGCGCAGCTTACGTGCGCATGTCATCAAGTTGGCAAGATCTCGTAAGTAAAAGATTTGTTGCTTGAGAGCCGAAAGAGGCGCTTGGTATGCACCAAGCGCCTCTTTCGCCAGCAAAATTGACGGTCTGTCAGCGAATCCGCCGCGAAGCTCAGCGAATCGGCTGGTACACCCGCTCCACCTTCTGCGTCCCGTTGCGGGTCCGGTACGAGCGCGCCCACGCGGACGTCGCGTCCTGCCGGCGCTTGTCGGAGACGGCGTAGTAGTCCATCTGCGAGTGTTCCGCCGTGACGTCCAGGACGCCGTAGCCGTGCGCGTCCATGTCCAGCCACTTCACGTGCCAGTTGGCGGCCTTGATGGCCGTCTCGGCGACCAGCGAGGCGGTGTCCGCCGGCACGTGCAGCATGTCGTCGATGTTGTCGGAGGTCACCGAGGTGACCACGAACTCGGTCGCCGCCGTGCCCGATCCCGGGTAGGTCGCCATGTTCACCGGGACGTCGTTCGCCCAGGCCATGTGGATGTCACCGGTCAGGAACACCGTGTTCTTGATGTTCCGGTCCCTCAGGTGGCCCAGCAGCTCCTTGCGGTCGTCCGTGTACCCGTCCCACTGGTCCACGTTGATCGCGAGGCCGCCCTCGGGCAGGCCGAGCAGCTTCGTGAGCGGCTCCAGCAGGTGCGCGGGCAGCGAGGCGAAGGCCACCGGCGAGATCATCACCGAGGTGCCGACCAGCTTCCAGGTCGCGTTCGAGCTCGCGAGGCCCGACTTGAGCCAGTCCAGCTGGGCGCGCCCGGTGATCGTGCGCTCCGGGTCGTCCACCGCGCCGTTGCCGACCTTGACCTGCTCTGAGCGGAAGGAGCGCAGGTCCAGCAGGTGCAGGTCGGCGAGGGTGCCGAAGCGCAGCCGCCGGTAGACGGTGCCGGCGATGGAGGTGCGTACGGGCATCCACTCGAAGTACGCCTGCTTGGCGGCGGCCGCGCGGGCCGCCCACTCGCCCTCGGCGCCCGGCGTGTGGTTCTCGGCGCCGCCCGCCCAGGCGTCGTTGGCGAACTCGTGGTCGTCCCAGATGGCGACGATCGCGTGGGCCGCGTGCAGCGCCTGGAGGTCGGCGTCCGTCTTGTACTTGCCGTGCCGGGTGCGGTAGTCGGCCAGCGAGACGATCTCGTTCTTCGGCTCGTGCTGGCGCACGACGTACTTCGCCTCCGGGTACCCGCCGGTCTGGTACTCGTAGATGTAGTCGCCCAGGTGCAGGATCGCGTCCAGGTCGGTACGGGCCGCCAGGTGGCGGTACGCCGAGAAGTAGCCGGACTCCCAGTTGGCGCAGGAGACCACGCCGAACCGGACGCCGGGGGTGGTCACATCGTGGCCCGGGGCGGTGCGGGTGCGCCCGGCCGGGGAGACGGTGGCGCCGGCGGTGAACCGGTACCAGTACGCGGTCGCCGTCCGCAGCCCGCGCACGTCCACCTTGACCGTGTGGTCGGAGCCGGCGCTCGCGGTCACGGCGCCGCTCGCGACGACGCGGGAGAAGGCCTTGTCCTCGGCGACCTCCCAGGCCACCTCGGTGGCCGGGCCTATGCCGGAGCCGGGCACGGCCTCGGGGGTCGGGGTGACGCGGGTCCACAGCAGGATCCCGTCGGGCAGCGGGTCGCCGGAGGCCACGCCGTGCAGGAACGCCGGGGCGCCCTCCGCCGCGTGGGCGGCCGAGGCGGTCAGCGAGGTGAGCGGGGCCAGCGCGGCGGTGGCCGCGGCGGCCAGGACGACCGTTCGGCGGCGCGGAGTCGCCGCCGCGGTGGGGGAGGAAGAGAGATGACTGGTCACGGCCGATCATATTACTGACGGGTATAACCGTGGGTACACCCCTGGAAACACAACGGGCGGGCGAACTCTTGGAGTTCGCCCGCCCATCGGCCCGCAGGGACCGGAAAGACCGGCCCGGGATGGCCTGCATTGGCCGGTATTGGCCGCTATTGACTGGTGTTGACAGGGGTCAACCCTGGAGAGCCTTGTCGATCGCGGCCGTGAAGGCCTCCGGGCCCGACGGGGTCTCGATCTTCTTGCCGTCCATCTTCAGCGTCGGAGTACCCGTCACCCCGGACTTGTTGAAGGCCTTCGACATCTCCATCGCCCACCGGTCGTACGTACCGTCCTCGACGGCCTTCTTGAACTCGGCGTTCCCCTTGAGTGCCGGGACCGTGTCCGCGACCTTGATGAGGTAGTCGTCCTTGGCGAAGCTGTCGACGGTCTCCTCGGGGTGCAGCTCCTTGGAGTACAGGGCGGCCTTGTAGTCGAGGAAGGCCTCCGGGCTGACGTTCAGCGCCGCGCCCAGCGCGCTCAGCGCGTTCTTCGAGCCCTCGCCCTTGGCGGCGTTGTCGATGAACGTCGCGCCGAAGTACTGGAGCTTGTACTTGCCCGCGTCGATGTCCTTCTTGACCTGCTCGCCCGCGGACTGCTCGAACGCCGCGCACGCCGGGCAGCGGGAGTCCTCGTACAGCTCCAGGGTCTTCTTCGCGTCGGCCTTGCCGATGACGACCGTGGTGCCGTCGTCGCCCGTGGTGTTCTTCGGCTTGACCAGCTCGGCCTTGGCGGCCTTCTCCCAGTAGCCCGGCTGATTGGCCTGCACGACCGCGTAGCCGACGCCGCCGGCCAGGGCCAGGACGGCGACGACCGCCCCGGCCACGATCACCTGGCGGCGCACCTTGTCCTTCTTGGCCTGCCGCTCACGATCGGCGCGCAGCCTCTCGCGGGCCGCCGCCTTGTTCGCCTGGCTGTTGCGTGAACTCATCGTGATCTCCGTGGTGTGAAAAAAGAGGGGGGACTGCCGTGACTGCCGTACGTGTGTCAGGCGCTCGCGAGCGCACCGCGTACAGGAGGTCCCCGCCGTCCCACGGAGTGTGCGGGGAATCGGGTACGGGCTCCCGCGCCCGGAAGGACCGGCCGCAGCGCCCGCCGCGCGGGCCGGGCGACCACCGTCACCGAGGCCGCCGCCAGCACCAGCGGCCGGAACGCGAACGCGGCCACCGCCCGCAGCAGCCGGGCCAGCGCCCGCTCCCCGTGCCGCAGCCACACCGCGGCGAGCAGCCCGACCGAGACGTGCGCCCCCAGCAGCAGCCAGGGCGTCCACGGCCCGGGCGAGGCCAGCAGCGCCGCCGGGTCGCCGGCCCGCCCGGCCGCCCCGGCCAGCGGGCCGCCCAGTGGGGTCCCGCCGCACAGCTCGTCCAGGCCCAGCGCGTGCAGCGGACCGGAGACCGGGCCGCCCGCGGGGCCGTAGCAGACGTGCTGTCCGGCGGTGAAGACGGTGTCGGCCGCCAGCTCCAGCGGCACCAGCAGCCCGGCGATCGGACCCAGGCCCCGCTCCCGGCCCGCCAGCGCGAAGGCGATCGCGAACACGGCGGCGAAGGCCCCGCCGACCAGCACCGGCGGCAGCGCCACCTGGGACATCAGGACATGGGAGCCGGCCGAGAGCAGCACGAGGAGCGCGCTGAACAGCGCGGCCCGCAGCCCTCGAAGCCCTACAGCTGATATGTCCATCGCCGCGAGTTTGCCATGAGTACCTGTGAAAACGGGCCCGGGTCCGCGGAGCGCGGGACTTTATGGCGTGAGACGGCCGTTGCGGAACAGGTCCACGAAGATCTGGTGGTCGGCGCGCGCCCGGGCTCCGTAGGCGTGGGCGAAGTCGACCAGCAGGCCCGCGAAACCCTTCTCGTCGGCGGCGATGGCCGCGTCGATGGCCCGCTCGGTGGAGAAGGGGACCAGCGTCTGCCCGCTCTCGGCCGCGTCGGCCGCCCCGTGCATGGTCGCCGTCGCCCGGCCCAGGTCCGCGACCACGGCCGCGATCTCCTCCGGGTCGTCGAGGTCCGACCAGTCCAGGTCCACCGCGTACGGGGAGACCTCCGCCACCAGCTGCCCGGCCCCGTCCAGCTCCGTCCAGCCCAGCCACGGGTCGGCGTGCGCCTGAAGGGCCCGCTGGGAGATCACCGTGCGGTGCCCCTCGTGCTGGAAGTAGTCGCGCACCGACCGGTCGGTGATGTGCCGGGACACGGCCGGGGTCTGCGCCTGCTTGAGGTAGATCACGACGTCGTTCTCCAGGGCGTCGCTGTGCCCCTCCAGCAGGATGTTGTACGAGGGCAGGCCGGCCGAGCCGATCCCGACGCCCCGGCGGCCCACCACGTCCTTGACCCGGTAGGAGTCGGGCCGCACCAGGGACTCGTCGGGCAGGGTCTCCAGGTACCCGTCGAAGGCGGCCAGCACCTTGTACCGGGTGGCCGCGTCCAGCTCGACCGAGCCGCCGTCGGGGGTGAAGCGGCGCTCGAAGTCCCGGATCTCGGTCATCGAGTCCAGGAGGGAGAAGCGGGTGCGGGCGCGGGCCGAGCGCAGGGCCCCCAGCAGCGGGCCCTCGGCGGTGTCCAGGGTGAAGGAGGGCAGCTCCGACATGTCACAGGTCTTCGCCCCGGTGGCCAGCGCGTGGATCCGCTCGCGGTAGGCGCCCGCGTAGACCCGTACCAGCTCGCTGATCTGGCCGTCGCTGAGCGCCTTGGTGTAGCCGATCAGGGCGACGGAGGCGGCGAACCGCTTCAGGTCCCAGGTGAAGGGGCCGACGTAGGCCTCGTCGAAGTCGTTGACGTTGAAGATCAGCCGGCCGTTGGAGTCCATGTACGTGCCGAAGTTCTCCGCGTGGAGATCGCCGTGGATCCACACCCGGCCGGTCTGCTCGTCCAGGTACGGGCCGCCGTGCCGTTCCCGCTCCAGATCCGCGTAGAAGAGGCAGGCCGTGCCCCGGTAGAAAGCGAAGGCGGAGGCCGCCATCTTCCGGAATTTGACCTGGAAGGCAGCGGGGTCGGCGGCGAGCAGCTCACCGAACGCGGTGTCGAACACATCGAGTATCTGCTCGGCGCGCTGCTCGTCGGTCGTCTCGGGAACCGCCATGGCGGATGCCTCCTGGTGGTGCGGGGGTGGATCGGTTTTCGGACAGCCGTCCTTGGCTCTGCAACGGATGACCGTACCCGTCGGTGCCCAGGAATTGTCACCCGGTCGACGTAGGATTCAGAGCTGCCGCCCCTCTCTCCCCGCCCACCCGTCACCCGGCCACCGCCCCTCACCGAGGCGCTGCGCGCCACCGTGATCTTTCAGGAGACTCCCACCGTGACCAAGCCGCCGTTCACGCACCTGCACGTCCACACCCAGTACTCGCTGCTGGACGGTGCCGCGCGGCTGAAGGACATGTTCAACGCGTGCAACGAGATGGGCATGACGCACATCGCCATGTCCGACCACGGCAACCTGCACGGGGCCTACGACTTCTTCCACACCGCCCAGAAGGCCGGGATCACCCCGATCATCGGCATCGAGGCGTACGTGGCCCCCGAGTCCCGGCGCAACAAGCGGCGCATCCAGTGGGGCCAGCCCCACCAGAAGCGCGACGACGTCTCCGGTTCCGGCGGTTACACCCACAAGACGATCTGGGCGGCGAACGCCACCGGTCTGCACAACCTCTTCCGGCTGTCCTCCGACGCGTACGCCGAGGGCTGGCTCACGAAGTGGCCGCGCATGGACAAGGAGACCATCAGCAAGTGGTCCGAGGGGCTGATCGCCTCCACCGGCTGCCCCTCCGGCGAGCTGCAGACCCGGCTGCGCCTCGGCCAGTTCGACGAGGCCCTGAAGGCCGCCTCCGAGTACCAGGACATCTTCGGCAAGGACCGCTACTTCCTGGAGCTGATGGACCACGGCATCGAGATCGAGCGCCGGGTCCGCGACGGGCTGCTGGAGATCGGCAAGAAGCTCGGCATCCCGCCGCTGGTGACGAACGACTCGCACTACACGTACGCGAGCGAGGCCGGCGCCCACGACGCCCTGCTCTGCATCCAGACCGGCAAGAACCTCTCGGACCCGGACCGCTTCCGCTTCGACGGCACCGGCTACTACCTGAAGTCCACGGACGAGATGTACGCCATCGACTCCTCCGACGCCTGGCAGGAGGGCTGCGCCAACACGCGGCTGGTCGCGGACCAGATCGAGACCGAGGGCATGTTCAAGTTCCGGAACCTGATGCCGAAGTTCGACATCCCGGACGGCTACACCGAGGTCACCTGGTTCCGCGAGGAGACCATGCGCGGCATGCACCGCCGCTACCCCGGGGGCATCCCCGAGGACCGGATGAAGCAGGCCGAGTACGAGATGGACACGATCATCTCGATGGGCTTCCCCGGCTACTTCCTCGTGGTCGCCGACTTCATCATGTGGGCCAAGAACCAGGGCATCGCGGTCGGCCCCGGCCGAGGCTCCGCGGCCGGCTCGATCGTCGCGTACGCCATGGGCATCACCGACCTCGACCCGCTCACCCACGGTCTGATCTTCGAGCGCTTCCTGAACCCCGAGCGCGTCTCCATGCCCGACGTCGACATCGACTTCGACGAGCGCAGGCGCGTCGAGGTGATCCGGTACGTGACCGAGAAGTACGGCGCCGACAAGGTCGCCATGATCGGTACGTACGGCACCATCAAGGCCAAGAACGCGATCAAGGACTCCGCGCGCGTCCTGGGCTACCCGTACGCCATGGGCGACCGGCTCACCAAGGCCATGCCCGCCGACGTCCTCGGCAAGGGCATCCCGCTCTCCGGCATCCTCGACCCGCAGCACCCGCGCTACGGCGAGGCCGGCGAGATCCGCGGGATGTACGAGAACGAGCCCGACGTGAAGAAGGTCATCGACACCGCCCGCGGTGTGGAGGGCCTGGTCCGCCAGATGGGCGTGCACGCGGCCGGCGTGATCATGTCCAGCGAGACGATCACCGACCACGTACCCGTCTGGGTGCGGCACACCGACGGCGTCACCATCACCCAGTGGGACTACCCGAGCTGCGAGTCGCTCGGCCTGCTGAAGATGGACTTCCTCGGCCTGCGCAACCTCACGATCATGGACGACGCCGTCAAGATGGTGAAGGCCAACAAGGGGATCGACATCGATCTCCTGGCCCTCCCGCTCGACGACCCCAAGACCTTCGAACTGCTCGGCCGCGGTGACACCCTCGGCGTCTTCCAGTTCGACGGCGGCCCCATGCGCTCGCTACTGCGCCTGATGAAGCCCGACAACTTCGAGGACATCTCCGCCGTCTCGGCCCTGTACCGGCCGGGCCCGATGGGCATGAACTCGCACACGAACTACGCCCTGCGAAAGAACAAGCAGCAGGAGATCACCCCGATCCACCCGGAGCTGGAGGAGCCCCTCGAAGAGGTGCTCGCGGTCACCTACGGCCTGATCGTCTACCAGGAGCAGGTCCAGAAGGCCGCCCAGATCATCGCCGGGTACTCGCTCGGCGAGGCCGACATCCTGCGCCGAGTGATGGGCAAGAAGAAGCCCGAGGAGCTGGCGAAGAACTTCGTCATCTTCCAGGAGGGCGCGAAGAAGAACGGCTACAGCGACAAGGCCATCCAGGCCCTGTGGGACGTCCTGGTCCCCTTCGCCGGCTACGCCTTCAACAAGGCCCACTCGGCCGCGTACGGCCTGGTCTCCTACTGGACCGCCTACCTCAAGGCGAACTTCCCGGCCGAGTACATGGCCGGCCTGCTCACCTCGGTCAAGGACGACAAGGACAAGTCCGCGATCTACCTGAACGAGTGCCGGCGCATGGGCATCAAGGTCCTGCCGCCGAACGTGAACGAGTCGGAGCCGAACTTCGCCGCCCAGGGCGACGACGTGATCCTCTTCGGCCTCACCGCGGTGCGCAACGTCGGCCAGAACGTCGTCGAGTCGATCATCAAGACCAGGAAGGCCAAGGGGAAGTACTCCTCCTTCCCCGACTTCCTCGACAAGGTCGAGGCCGTGGTCTGCAACAAGCGGACCGTCGAGTCGCTGATCAAGGCCGGGGCCTTCGACGAGATGGGCCACACCCGCAAGGGCCTGGTCGCCCACCACGAGTCGATGATCGACAACGTGGTCGCCGTGAAGCGCAAGGAGGCCGAGGGACAGTTCGACCTCTTCGGCGGAATGGGTGACGAGGGCGCGAGCGACGAGCCGGGCTTCGGCCTCGACGTGGAGTTCTCCGACGTGGAGTGGGAGAAGTCCTACCTGCTCGCCCAGGAGCGCGAGATGCTCGGCCTCTACGTCTCCGACCACCCGCTGTTCGGCCTGGAACACGTCCTGTCCGACAAGACGGACGCCGGCATCTCCCAGCTGACCGGCGGCGAGCACTCCGACGGCGCCGTCGTCACCATCGGCGGCATCATCTCGGGCCTCCAGCGCAAGATGACCAAGCAGGGCAACGCCTGGGCCATCGCCACCGTCGAGGACCTGGCCGGCTCCATCGAGTGCATGTTCTTCCCCGCGACCTACCAGCTCGTCTCCACCCAGCTGGTCGAGGACACCGTCGTCTTCGTCAAGGGCCGCCTCGACAAGCGCGAGGACATCCCCCGGCTGGTCGCCATGGAGATGATGGTCCCCGACCTGTCCTCGGCCGGAACGAACGCCCCGGTGGTCCTCACCATCCCGACCGTCAAGGTCACTCCGCCGATGGTGACCCGTCTGGGGGAGATCCTGCGCCACCACAAGGGCAACACCGAGGTACGGATCAAGCTGCAAGGGCCGCGGACCACGACCGTGCTGCGGCTCGACAAGCACCGGGTCCAGCCCGACCCCGCCCTCTTCGGCGACCTCAAGGTGCTGCTCGGGCCGTCCTGCCTGGCCGGATAGCGTGAAGCGTGAAGAGGGGCGCACCCGGACGACTCCGGGTGCGCCCCTCTTCGTACGATCGCGGAGGCCCGTCAGTTGTGGCCGAACTTCTTCTGCTTGCTCTTGTGGGCCATATCCATCGGACTCGGGGCCTGCGACGAGGTGTCGGGCTGGGACTCCGCCGAGCTCTTCGAGGTGTCCTGCGCGGACGTGCGGGGCTGCTGCTTGGCGGGCTGCTGACGGTTCTTGTTCTTGGCCATGGTGGAGCCTCCGTGAGGGTCTAGGGGCCAGGACCGCCTTCACCCTCACACACCACCAGAAAGCGCGCATTTTGGATCTTTGCCGCGCGTAGCCGTCAGCCCTTTCCTGAAAGCCGCCGGATCCGCCACGCCGATGATCGAGTTCCGGCCGTGCGCGCCGTTGCGGTCGGGCAGACTCGGGGCAACCGCGAAAAACACAGAGGACCCCCAGGGAAGAGGGTGGAACGCGTGGACCGCTGCGTCGTCCTGGTGGACGCCGGCTATCTGCTGGGCGCCGCCGCAAGCCTTCTCGCGGGGGAGCCCTCCCGCTCCCGCATCACCGTCGACCATGCCGCCCTCATCCAGGGCCTGCGCGAGCGGGCCGAGGCCGACACCGAACAACCACTGCTGCGCATCTACTGGTTCGACGGCGCGCCCGACCGGGTGCCGCAGCCCGAGCACCGGCGGCTGCGCGTCATGCCCCGCGTCACCGTCCGGCTCGGGGCACTGACCCGCAGCGACGGCCGCTGGGCGCAGAAGGGCGTGGACGCCGCGATGCACGCCGAACTCACCGAGCTGGCCCGCAACCGCGCCTGCTCGGACGTCGTACTGGTCACCGGCGACGGGGACCTGCTGCCCGGCCTGATGTCCGCCAAGGAACACGGGGTCGCCGTCCACCTGTGGGCCGTCCAGGCCGCCGACGGGGACTACAACCAGTCCGAGGACCTCGTCGCCGAGGCCGACGAACGCCGGGTCCTGGACCGGGCCTGGATCACCCGGGCCGTCCGGGCCAAAGACCTCGCCGGACTGTGCGCCCCGCCGCCCGCCCCGCGCCCCGAGATCGCCGCGATCCTCTCCGCCCCGCTGCCCGAGGCGGCGCTGGCCGAAGCCGCCCGCAACGGCTCCCCCGCCGCCACGGAGAGCGCCGGGCACAGCGCACCCGTACCGGCGCCCGCCACCGAGGGGACCAAGCCCGTACCCACCCCCAAGGACCTCGCCTCCCTGCGCGCGCCCGGGCAGCCCGCCGCGCCGCAGAACGGCCAGCACGGCGCGGCCCCGGCCGGCAGCGCCCTGCGCTGGTCCTCCGACAAGGGCTGGATCGACCGGGCCGGACCCCTGGGCGAACCCGCCGAGACCGCCTCCCTGCCCACCCTCGCCCAGCTCACCAGCGCCGAACAGCGCTGGGCCGACCGGGAAGAGGACATCACCACCGTCGGCGGAGACCCGTTCGAGGTGGGCCAGGTGTTCGCCCGGCGCTGGATGGAGCGGCTGCCGGAGAGCGTGCACCTGCAGAGGCTGGCCACGATGTACCCGCGCATCCCGCACCGGATCGACGGGGAGCTGCTGCGGTACGCCGCCCGGTTCGGGCTGCTCGCGCACAAGGACGACCAGATCGACGAGCACGACCGCTACGCCATCCGGGCCGGCTTCTGGCGGGAGATCGACGTCCGCGCGGCCGCCGAGCACGTGGCCGGGGCACCGGCCGCCGTGCCGTCGGCGCCCGTGACCCCGACGCCCGAGTAGGGGTGGAAGCCGCGTAGGCTGCTCCCTCGTGAGTACGGGCACAGCACCAGCAGAACCGAGCACGGCAGTGGCCGCGGACGCGGCTTCCGACGTGGTCTGCGCGGTGCGTGACCTGGTCAAGACGTATCCCGCCGTACGCGGCCGGCGCGGGGCTCCCGCCCTGCCCGAGACCCGCGCCACCGACGGAATCTCCCTGGACGTCCGGCGCGGCGAGATCTTCGGCCTGCTCGGCCCCAACGGCGCCGGCAAGTCCACCCTGGTTCGCCAGCTCACCGGCCTGCTGCGGCCCGACGCGGGCAGCGTGACCCTGCTCGGCCACGACCTCGTACGCCACCCCGAGCGGGCGGCCCGGCTGCTGGCCTACCTCGGGCAGGAGTCCACTGCCCTGGACGAGCTGACGGTGGCACTGGCCGCCGAGACGACGGGACGGCTGCGCGGGCTCGGCGTACAGGCGGCGCGGGCCGCGCGGGACGCCGTACTGGAGGAACTCGGGCTGACCGGGATCGCCGGCCGGCCCCTGAAGAAGCTTTCCGGCGGGCAGCGGCGGCTGGCCTGCTTCGCCGCCGCGCTGGTCGGGGAGCGGCCGGTGCTGGTCCTCGACGAGCCCACCACCGGCATGGACCCGGTGGCCCGCCGCGCGGTGTGGTCGGCCGTGGACCGGCGGCGCGCACAGCACGGCGCCACGGTCCTGCTGGTCACCCACAACGTCATCGAGGCCGAGACGGTCCTCGACCGCGTCGCCGTCATCGACCAGGGCAAGGTCATCGCCTGCGACACCCCGGCCGGGCTCAAGGCCAAGGTCTCCGACGAGGTCCGGCTGGAGCTGGTGTGGCGGACCGCCGCGCCCCGGGAGGTGCCGGAGGTCGCGGCGCTGGCTCCGCTGGCCACCGAGGCGGGGCGCCGCTGGGTGCTCCGGCTGGCGCCGGACGAGGCGCGGGCGGCGGTGGCCGCGGTCACCGGCGGGCCGGCCTTCGCCGCGCTCGACGACTTCACCCTGGCCACGCCGAGCCTGGAGGACGTGTACCTCGCACTGGGCGGACGGATGACGGGGCTGGTGAAGGCATGAGCCTTGCTCCTACTACTGCCGCCGCTGCCGTGCTGGCGCCGCGGGCCCGGTTCTTCCCGGCGCTGGCCGCGGTGTACCGGGCGCAGCTGTCCCGGGCACGGGTCGCGCGGATCCCGCTGCTGTTCGTGGCCACCTTCCAGTCCATCGGGATCATGATCCTGATGCGGGGTGTGGTGGACGGCGGCTCGGAGGCCCGGGCCGTCGTGGCCGGGTCCTCGGTGCTCGTCGTCGCCTTCGTCGCGCTGAATCTCCTCGCGCAGTACTTCGGGCAGCTCCGGGCGAGCGGGGGGCTGGACCACTACGCCACCCTGCCGGTGCCGCCCGCGTCGGTGGTGCTGGGCGCGGCCGCCGCGTACGCCTCCTTCACGCTGCCGGGGACGCTGGTGACGGCGGTGTTCGGGTGCGTGCTGTTCGGGCTGCCGATGGGCGGGCTGTGGATCCTGGCCGCGGTGGTGCCGCTGGCCGGGGCCGCGCTGGCCGGGCTGGGCGCGGCGCTCGGGCTGCTGGCGCCGCGGCAGGAGCTGGCCACACTGGCCGGGCAGCTGGGCATGTCGGCCGCGCTGCTGCTGGGCGTACTGCCGCCGGAGCGGATGCCGGACGTGATCGTGTGGGCGCGGGACCTGCTGCCGTCGACGTACGGGGTGGAGGCGTTCGCGCGGACGTTCGCGCCGCATCCCGACTGGGCGGCGGTCGTGCTCGATCTGGGTGTGTGCGGGGCGGTGGGGGTGCTGTCCCTGGCCGCCGCGACGTGGGCGTACCGGCGGGCGGCGGTCCGCTGACGCCGGCGGCGCGGGTACCTGGCACGATGTGGGGGTGACCGAAGCCGTGACCCCGCCGCCCCCCTCTCCGACCGACCCGCCGTGGCCCCCTCCGGAGAAGCCGGGTGACGCCTCCGGCGCGGCCATTACGGCTGCGGACATCCGCGACGGGGCCGCCGTTGCCCTGGCGGTGGGTGTGGCCGGGGTGCTGCTCGGTGTGCTGTGGGCGTGGCTGGCGCCGCGGGTGCAGTACGTCTCGAACGGGGAGGCCCTGTTCCTGCGGAACACCGAGAGCGAGGCGCGGATCGGGGCTGACGGGACGTTCCTGCTGCTGTCGGCGGCGCTGGGCGCGGTGAGCGCGGTGGGCGCGTTCGTGTGGCGGCGGCGTGGGGGCATCCCGCTGGTGATCGGGCTGGCGGTGGGATCCGGCTTCGCCGCGTTGGTGGGGTGGCGGCTGGGGCTGTGGCTCGGGCCGTCCGGGGATCTTCTGGCCGCGGCGGTCAAGGCGGGGAAGGGCGTTCCGTTCGATGCGCCGTTGCAGTTGCTGGCGCACGGGGCGTTGCTGGTGTGGTCTGTGGTGGCTGTGCTGGTGCATTTGGTGTTGACGGCGGTGTGGGGTCCGCGGGATCCCGAGCCGGGGGGTTCCGGTTGGGGCGGCTACTACGCGGCGCCGTCGGCTGTGCAGCCGGCTGTGCAGGGCGGGGAGCCGTCTGACGCCCCGGGGGCGCCGCCGCAGGGCTGACGCCGGCCCGTGCTGCCGCTGCGCGGGGCCCTCTCCCCGCCCCGCCCTTTCTCCGTTTCTCCCCCAGACTCCGTCCGGGGGGACCCCCAGGGGCTCCGCCCCAGACCCCGCGCCTCACACGCCGGCGGGGCTGGATTGATTCAGCCCCGCCGGCGTTTGAGGCGCGGGGGTCCGGGGGCTGGCCCCCGGCGGCGGTGCCGCACCCGGCACACCTCGGGCGCCGCAGGCTACGGGCGGGCGATGGGGGCCAATGTGGCCTCGGTGAGGGTGGTCAGGGTGGTGGGGGTGAGTTCGACTTCCAGGCCGCGGCGGCCGGCCGAGACGCAGATGGTGGGGTGGGCGGCGGCGGAGGCGTCCAGGACCGTGCGGAGGCATTTGCGCTGGCCCAGGGGGGAGATGCCGCCCAGGACGTAGCCGGTGGTGCGTTCCGCCAGGGCGGGGTCGGCCATCGTCGCGCGTTTGGCGCCAAGAGCCGTGGCCAGGGCTTTCAGGTCCAGGGTGCCCGAGACCGGGACCACCGCCACCGTCAGGACGCCGTCCACCTCGGTGACCAGGGTCTTGAAGACCTGCGTCGGGGAGACGCCCATGGCCTGCGCCGCTTCCTCGCCGTACGAGGGATGCGCGGGGTCGTGCTCGTAGGCGTGGGTGGTGAACTCCGCGCCTGCCGAGGTGAGGGCGGCGATCGCGGGGGTGCCCGCCGGTTTCTTCCTGGCCATCGGTTCGGGCCCGTCAGTTCGGGCTTGTCGGGGTGCGTGTCAGGTCCACCGCCGGGAGGGACGGCAGGTGGCGGATCACCGCTGTTTCGGTGCGGAGCAGTTTCAGTTCCTCCGCGAGGCGGGTCGCCGTGTCCGGGGCCTGGAGCAGGCGCTGCTTCGCCGGGATGTCCAGGACGGCCGCCGCCGCCACCAGGTAGGAGACGACCGAGGGGTCATCGGGCAGTTCGGCGGCCGTGGCCAGGGAGCGTTCGCGGGCTCCGGCCAGGCGCTTCTGGTAGTTGCGGAAGGCCCGGAGTACACCCTCGGCCAGCGCGCCCGCGCCCTCGCCCGCGTCCTCGGGGAGTTCTTCGAGTTCCGCGACCAGGTAGGGGCCCGAGGAGTCGACCGAGAGCAGCCGGACGCGGCTCGTGCCCGTGGAGAGCACCTCGAAGCTGCCGTCCTCCCGCTCCCGGATCGTCGCCGCGTCCGCGATGCAGCCCACCCGGTGGAAGGCCTGGATCGGGTCCGCGCCGAAGCCCGCGGCCGGGCTCCGCTCGGGCAGGGCCGTCTGGTCCGGCAGACCCGGGGCGGTCGGCGCGACCTCCCAGCCGTCGCGGATCGCGACGACCGCGAAACGCCGCGGCTGGTCCTCGCCCGCCTTCAGCAGTTCGCGCATCATGGCGCGATAACGCTCCTCGAAGATGTTCAGCGGCAGCACGAGGCCCGGGAACAGCACCTGGTTGAGCGGGAAGAGGGGCAGGCGAACGGTGGTCACGACGCACAGGGTAATGGCCCGGGGCCCGAGGCCGTCACCCCCGCCTCAGCAGCCGTGAGGCCCCCGCCGCCACCGTCGTGGCCAGGATCCACCCCAGCATCACGAGGGCCGTCGCCCCCCACTGCCAGGCGCCCACGAGCTTCCACTGGCCCTCCTGCCCCAGGTCGATCACGGGCAGGAGCAGGTCCAGGGCGTAGAGGGCGGGGTCCCACTCGGGGTGCTCGTCCGGCTTGATCGCCTCCGGGTGGAGGCGGGAGAACAGCACCGCACCCGCCGCCCACAGCACCGCCATCCACAGGGCGGCCCGGCCCGGCCGGTAGCCGTACACCACCGTCCAGTCCTGGAGGTGGCCCCAGGCCTTCGCCGCCGGGGGCAGGGTCGCCCGGCGGCGGCGCTGCTTGGCCAGCAGGACCTCCCGGGCGTCCGCGTCCTCGCCGCTGGCGCGCAGTACGGCCGCCAGCCGTTCGTACGGTTCCGGCGAGTACTCCGGGGTGGCCGCCTCCACCCAGTCCAGCCGGCGCGACAGCGGGAAATGGCCGCGGGGCGCGAGATTCTCGTAGGCGAATCCCTCTATGGACACCCCGCCCGGCCCCGGCCAGCTGGTGGAGGTGTCGACCAGCTTGACCACCTTCGCCCCGGACAGCACCACCCGGCCGTGCTCCGGCCGCTCCCCCACGAACCGCAGCTCCGGCGTCTGGATCCGGCGCAGGGACACCTCCTGCTCGGCCGTGAGCGTGAACCGCGCGCCGTAGAAGTCGACGGCGTCCCCGAAGCGCCCGTCGTCCAGACGCAGCCCGCCCCGGCATTCGAAGCGCTGCGCCCGCTGCCCGCGCGTGGGCGTGGGCGTCTGGGCGATGCCGTACGGGGGAGTGGAGGAGCCCGCGCCGCCGGGCACGTAATCCATCGCGATCGAGGTCAGGTACAGCGTCCGCTCGACGGTCAGCTGCGGCGCGTTGAGCGCGCGCCGCCCGTACGGGTTCCGCAGCCGGGCCCCGCGCAGGTTCATCGACACGCCGATCTTGGCACCGCGCAGGCTGACCTCGCCATACGTCTCCAGCAGCTCGCCCTGGAAGTCCTGCGCGACGGACAACCCGTCGGCCGCGATCGCCCGCCCCTTGTTGTCCCGCTGCACCACGGCCTGGCTGACCAGCAGGTCCGTGCCGATCTGCGCGTCGGTCAGCCGGATCCCGCGCGCCACCCGGCAGCGCGGCAGGTGCAGATCACCCTCCGTGTGCAGCCGGGCCGCCTCCAGCCGGGGGATGGCGCAGTTGACCATGCGGAGCGTGCCGAACCGGGTCTCGGACAGCTGGATCTCGCTGTCGAAGCGGCAGGACTGGAGCTCCACGTACGGCTGCACCGTGCCGCCGGACAGATCGAGGCGCCCGGTGATCCGCACGCCGCGCAGCTTCAGCGAGGCCACCCGGCCCGGCACCGGGCCCGGCCCGTGGAGCAGCAGCAGCGCCACGATCTCGGCGCGGACGCTGCGCTCGGGGCCCCAGACCAGGTCGGAGTGCGGGTTGTCGAGGTCCCCGGAGCGGGTGCTGAGGTCGCAGACGCTGCCCGTGCGGTAGGACCGCCACATGAGGAGCTCGGCATTGCCGAGATCCGACGGTTCCCCCTCCGTGCGCACCTCGGTCATGGCGGCCCCCCTCCGCTTCACATGCGTGTACGGGAACGCTAATGGGCGCCAGTGACATCCGGGGCGTGTATCAGCCAGTGATACAGGCGAACGGGGGCGGGAGGCGGTCTGAGAGAATTGGGAGGTGATCTCTCGTATCGACCTGCGCGGTGACGCCCTCCCCGAGGGTGGCGCCCTGCGCGATCTGCTGCCCCGTGCCGAGTTCGACGTAGAAGCTGCCCTGGAGAAGGTGCGGCCCATCTGCGAGGACGTCCATCATCGTGGCACGGCGGCGCTGATCGAGTACGCGCAGAAGTTCGACGGGGTGACGCTGGAGCAGGTCAGGGTGCCCGCCGAGGCGCTCAAGACCGCTCTCGACGAGCTCGACCCGGCCGTCCGCGCCGCCCTCGAGGAGTCGATCCGGCGCGCCCGGATCGTGCACCGCAACCAGCGCCGCACCGAGCACACCACCCAGGTGGTCCCCGGCGGCACCGTGACCGAGAAGTGGGTTCCGGTCGAGCGCGTGGGGCTGTACGCCCCGGGCGGCCGCTCCGTGTACCCGTCCTCCGTCGTCATGAACGTCGTACCCGCGCAGGAGGCGGGCGTCGAGTCGATCGCGCTGGCCTCTCCGCCGCAGGCCGAGTTCGACGGCCTGCCGCACCCGACGATCCTCGCCGCGTGCGCGCTGCTCGGCGTCGACGAGGTGTACGCCGCGGGCGGCGCCCAGGCCGTCGCGATGTTCGCGTACGGGACGGACGAGTGCGCCCCCGCAAACATGGTGACCGGCCCCGGCAACATCTGGGTCGCCGCCGCCAAGCGCTACTTCACCGGCAGGATCGGCATCGACACCGAGGCCGGCCCGACCGAGATCGCGGTCCTCGCGGACTCCACGGCCGACCCGGTGCACGTGGCCGCCGACCTGATCAGCCAGGCCGAGCACGACCCGCTGGCCGCGGCCGTCCTCGTCACGGACTCCGAGGAGCTCGCGGCAGCCGTCGAGAAGGAGCTGGAGCCGCAGGTCGCGGCCACCAAGCACATCGAGGACCGGATCAAGCCCGCGCTCGCAGGCCGCCAGTCCGCGATCGTGCTGGTCGCCAGCCTGGAGGACGGCCTCAAGGTCGTCGACGCGTACGGCGCCGAACACCTGGAGATCCAGACCGCCGACGCGGCCGCCTGGGCCGCCCGGGTGCGCAACGCCGGCGCGATCTTCGTCGGCCCCTGGGCCCCGGTCTCCCTCGGCGACTACTGCGCCGGCTCGAACCACGTGCTGCCCACCGGCGGCTGCGCCTGCCACTCCTCCGGCCTGTCCGTGCAGTCCTTCCTGCGCGGGATCCACATCGTCGACTACACGCGGGACGCCCTCGCCGAGGTCACCCACCACGTGGTGACGCTGGCCGAGGCCGAGGACCTGCCCGCGCACGGCGCGGCCCTGAAGGCGCGCTTCGGATGGAAGGTTCCACAGGCATGACCGGCACCATCGGAATTGACGACCTCCCCATCCGGGACGAGTTGCGCGGCAAGACCCCGTACGGCGCCCCGCAGCTCGACGTGCCCGTCCAGCTGAACACCAACGAGAACCCGTACGAGCTCCCCGAGGAACTCGTCCGGCGTATCGCCGAGCGCGTCGCCGACGCGGCCCGCACCCTCAACCGCTACCCCGACCGGGATGCGATCGAGCTGCGGACCGAGCTGGCCGCCTACCTCACCCGTACGGGCAAGCACGCCGTCGCGCGGGAGAACGTATGGGCCGCCAACGGCTCCAACGAGGTGCTCCAGCAGCTGCTGCAGACCTTCGGCGGGCCCGGGCGGACGGCCATCGGCTTCGAGCCCTCGTACTCGATGCACGCGCTCATCGCCCGCGGCACCGGCACCGGCTGGATCTCCGGCCCGCGCCGCGAGGACTTCACCATCGACGTGGCGGCGGCCGAGCAGGCCATCGCCGAGAACGCGCCCGACGTCGTCTTCATCACCTCGCCCAACAACCCCACGGGTACCGCGGTCGAGGCGGAGACGGTCGTCGCCCTCTACGAGGCAGCGCAGGCGGCCAAGCCCTCGCTCGTCGTCGTGGACGAGGCGTACGTCGAGTTCAGCCACCGGGACTCCCTCCTTCCGCTGATCGAGGGCCGCCCGAACCTGGTGGTCTCCCGGACCATGTCCAAGGCCTTCGGCGCCGCCGGCCTGCGGCTGGGCTACCTGGCCGCGCACCCGGCCGTGGTCGACGCCGTGCAGCTCGTACGCCTGCCGTACCACCTGTCGGCCGTCACCCAGGCGACCGCGCTGGCCGCCCTGGAGCACACCGACACCCTGCTCGGCTACGTCGAGCAGCTCAAGGCCGAGCGGGACCGCCTCGTCGTCGAACTGCGGGCCATCGGCTACGAGGTCACCGAGTCCGACGCGAACTTCATCCAGTTCGGCAAGTTCGACGACTCCCACACCGCCTGGCAGAAGATCCTCGACCAGGGTGTCCTGGTCAGGGACAACGGCGTACCGGGCTGGCTGCGGGTCACCGCCGGCACCCCGGCCGAGAACGACGCGTTCCTGGAAGCGGTTCGCGCACTGAAGAAGGAGCAGCAGGCATGAGCCGCATCGGACGGGTCGAACGGACCACGAAGGAGACCTCGGTCGTCGTCGAGATAAACCTCGACGGCACCGGCAAGGTCGACGTCTCGACGGGTGTGGGCTTCTACGACCACATGCTTGACCAGCTCGGCCGCCACGGCCTCTTCGACCTCACGGTCAAGACGGACGGCGACCTGCACATCGACACCCACCACACCATCGAGGACACCGCCCTCGCGCTCGGCGCCGCCTTCCGGCAGGCCCTCGGCGACAAGGTGGGCATCTACCGCTTCGGCAACTGCACCGTGCCGCTCGACGAGTCGCTCGCACAGGTGACCGTGGACCTGTCCGGCCGCCCCTACCTCGTGCACACCGAGCCCGAGAACATGGCGCCGATGATCGGCTCGTACGACACGACGATGACCCGGCACATCTTCGAGTCCTTCGTCGCGCAGGCCCAGATCGCGCTGCACATCCACGTCCCGTACGGCCGCAACGCCCACCACATCGTGGAGTGCCAGTTCAAGGCCCTCGCCCGGGCTCTGCGGTACGCCGCCGAGTTCGACCCGCGCGCGGCCGGCATCCTGCCCTCCACGAAGGGCGCCCTCTAGCCGTGACCGGCCTCAACACCATCCTGATCGTCCTCGGCCTCTTCCTGGCCGGTGGTGTCTACTCCTTCCACAAGCAGCAGATGCCCAAGTCGGTCGTCATTCTGCTCGCCATCGGCTCCGCGATGTGTCTTGCCGCCGGAGTCCTGCGAATCCAAGGAATCTGGCAATGAGCGCAGCCAGCCCCACCAAGTCCGTCGTCGTCTTCGACTACGGCTTCGGCAACGTCCGCTCCGCCGAGCGCGCCCTCGCGCGCGTCGGCGCGGACGTCGAGATCACCCGCGACTACGACAAGGCCATGGACGCCGACGGGCTCCTGGTCCCCGGCGTCGGCGCCTTCTCCGCCTGCATGCGGGGCCTCAAGGACGTCCGCGGCGACTGGATCATCGGCCGCCGGCTCTCCGGCGGCCGCCCGGTCATGGGTATCTGCGTCGGCATGCAGATCCTCTTCGAGCGCGGCATCGAGCACGGCGTCGAGACCGAGGGCCTCGACGAGTGGCCCGGCACGGTCGGCCCGCTCAAGGCCCCGGTCGTCCCCCACATGGGCTGGAACACCGTCGACGCCCCGGCCGACAGCCAGGCCTTCGCCGGCCTCGATGCCGACGCCCGGTTCTACTTCGTGCACTCCTACGCGGCGAAGGACTGGAGCCTGGAGGTCACCAACCCGCTGATCCGCGCCCCCAAGGTCACCTGGGCCACCCACGGCGAGCGTTTCGTCGCGGCGGTGGAGAACGGGGCCCTGTGGGCCACCCAGTTCCACCCCGAGAAGTCCGGCGACGCCGGAGCCCAGCTCCTCACCAACTGGATCGAGACCCTGTGATGACGGCACCCACACTTGAGCTCCTCCCCGCGGTCGACGTCCGCGACGGGCAGGCCGTCCGCCTCGTGCACGGGGTGTCCGGCAGCGAGACCTCCTACGGCTCCCCGCTGGAGGCCGCCCTCGCCTGGCAGCGCTCCGGCGCCGAATGGCTCCACCTGGTCGACCTGGACGCCGCCTTCGGCACCGGCGACAACCGCGCCCTGGTCGCAGAGATCACCGGTGCCATGGACATCAAGGTCGAGCTGTCCGGCGGCATCCGCGACGACGCCTCGCTCGCCGCGGCCCTGGCCACCGGCTGCACCCGCGTCAACCTCGGCACCGCCGCCCTGGAGACCCCCGAGTGGGCCGCCAAGGCCATCGCCGAGCACGGGGACAAGATCGCGGTCGGTCTCGACGTGCGCGGCACCACCCTCAAGGGCCGCGGCTGGACCAGCGAGGGCGGCGACCTGTACGAGACCCTCGCGCGCCTGGACTCCGAGGGCTGCGCCCGCTACGTCGTCACCGACATCGGCAAGGACGGCACGCTGACCGGCCCCAACCTGGAGCTGCTGCGCAACGTCTGCGCGGCCACGGACCGGCCGGTCGTGGCCTCCGGCGGCATCTCCTCGCTGGACGACCTGCGGGCGCTGTCCGAGCTGGTGCCGCTGGGCGTGGAGGGTGCGATCGTGGGTAAGGCCCTGTACGCCAAGGCCTTCACGTTGGAGGAGGCCCTGAAGGTGGTCTCCGCATGAGCTCCGACGCAGTTCGCCGTATCTCTTCCGGCGGCGCCTACGAGGACGTCATCGGCTACTCGCGCGCCGTCCAGCTCCCGAACGGCCTCGTCCTGGTCTCCGGCTGCACCGCGGCCGACGCCAACGGCCCGTACGACCAGGCCATCGGCGCCTTCGGCGTCGCCTTCAAGGCCCTGTCCCAGGCCGGTCTCGGCCCCGAGCACGTGGTCCGCACCCGGATGTACCTCACGCACGCCCGGGACGTGGAGGAGGTCGGCCGCGCCCACAAGGAGCTGTTCGACGCCGTCCGCCCCGCCGCATCCATGATCATCGTCTCCGGCTTCGTCGACCCCAGCATGGTCGTCGAGGTGGAGGTGGAAGCCTTCGGTCCGACAGGAGCCACCGCATGACCCTCGCCGTACGGGTGATCCCCTGCCTGGACGTGGACAACGGCCGGGTCGTCAAGGGCGTCAACTTCCAGAACCTGCGGGACGCCGGCGACCCGGTGGAGATGGCCAAGCTGTACGACGCCGAGGGCGCCGACGAGCTGACCTTCCTCGACATCACCGCGTCCTCCGGGAACCGCGAGACCACGTACGACGTGGTGCGGCGGACCGCCGAGCAGGTCTTCATCCCGCTGACCGTGGGCGGCGGTGTCCGCACCGCCGACGACGTGGACAAGCTGCTGCGGGCGGGTGCCGACAAGGTGGGCGTGAACACGGCCGCCATCGCGCGGCCCGAGCTGATCCAGGAGATCGCGGAGCGGTTCGGTCGGCAGGTGCTGGTGCTGTCGGTGGACGCGCGGCGGACGCCGTCCGGCTCCTTCGAGGTCACCACGCACGGCGGCCGTCAGGGCACGGGCATCGACGCCGTCGAGTGGGCGCACCGGGCGGCCGAGCTGGGCGCCGGGGAGATCCTGTTGAACTCGATGGACGCCGACGGCACCAAGGACGGCTACGACACCGAGATGATCACGGCTGTGCGCAAGCACGTCACGGTCCCGGTGATCGCCTCCGGCGGCGCCGGCAAGCTGGAGCACTTCCCCCCGGCGATCGCGGCGGGCGCCGACGCGGTTCTCGCGGCGTCGGTGTTCCACTTCGGCGACCTGCGCATCGGCCAGGTCAAGGACACCCTCCGCGAGGCGGGGCATCCCGTTCGGTAGTTCGGGGCGCCCCTCGTGGTAGTGAAGCCGGTAGCGGTACGGGTAGCGGCGGATCTAAGCTGACCGTATGCCTGGAATCACGATCGATTTCACCGACGACGAACTGGCCGAGCTGCGCGCCGAGGCGAAGGAGCAAGGCGTCGCGATCAAGCGTCTGGCGCACGACATACTCACCGAGGATGTCGTGCGCCGACGGCAGCGGCAGCGGTTCATCGAAGGGGCGAGCACGAAGTTCGCGCTGCTCGCCCCGGAGTTCCTGGACGCCTTCGCGGAGGGCGACCGGTGAATCTCCGCATCGATGCCGGCTGGATCCTGGGCATCCAGTACAGCCGTGTTCCGGCGGATCCGGCACTGAGGGACTGGGGAGCGCTGCACGCGGCCGTGGAGCGGCACGCGTTCGAACGCTTCGCGGGTGAGCCGTACTACGAGGAGGCCCCGACCCGGGCGGCGGCGTTGCTCGAGACCATCGTGCGCCTCAGGCCGTTCGAGGACTACAACGGCATCATCGGCGCGATGTGTGCCTGGGAGTACATGGAGCAGAGCGGCACACCGATCGCTCCGCCACCGGGTGCCATGGTGCAGCTGGTGCGGGACATCCGCACCGAGAAGGCCACCTTGCAGGTGGCCGCCCGCCTCCTGCGCGACTGGGCGGCCTGACGCCGCCGACCGGGGTCCGGACGCGTCACTAGATGCCCAGCTGGGCCACGGTCAGCTTCGCGACCGCCTCCGGCGGGCCGTCCAGTTCCACGGCGGCGGCGTCCTGGCGGCCGAAGCAGAACAGCGTCAGCTCACCCGGCTCGCCCGTGACCGTCACCACCGGGGTCCCCTTGTGCGCGACCGCCGTCTGGCCGTTCGGGCGGCGCAGTACCAGGCCCACCGGGGAGCGGCGGCCCGTCAGGCGGGCCAGTTTCTCCAGGCGGGACCACAGGGAGTCCGAGAACACCGGGTCCAGCTCCCGCGGGGACCAGTCCGGCTGGGCGCGCCGTACGTCCTCGGCGTGGACGTAGAACTCCACCGCGTTCGCGACCTCGTCGATCTGCTTCAGCGAGTACACCGACATCTTCGGCGGGCCGGTCCGGATCAGCTGGATCAGTTCCTCGTACGGCTTGGCCGTGTACTCCTCCATCGCCTTGTCCAGGCGGGCCTTCAGCACGTTCAGCAGGAGCCCGCCCGCCGCGTCCGGGCGACGCTCCCGGACGACCACGTGCGCGGCCAGCTCCCGCGTGCGCCAGCCCCCGCACAGCGTCGGCGCCTCCGGCCCCGCCGCCTCCAACAGGTCCGCCAGCAGCAGGCGTTCACGCTTCGCATGGGTAGACATGGGGGCCAGCCTACGGCTGGAACCCGGCCGGTGCCTGCTCATCAGGCGGACAGAGATCCAGAACCGCCCCCGTCTCGCGGCACAATGTCCCCCATGAGTACGTCCTCCCTCGACCCCGCCGTCGCCGCCCGCCTCAAGCGCTCCCCGGACGGTCTGGTACCGGCCATCGCCCAGCAGTACGACACCGGTGAGGTGCTCATGCTCGGCTGGATGGACGACGAGGCCCTGCACCGCACGCTGACCACCGGTCGCTGTACGTACTGGTCGCGCAGCCGCCAGGAGTACTGGGTCAAGGGGGATACGTCCGGCCACTTCCAGCACGTGAAGTCCGTAGCCCTCGACTGCGACGCCGACACCGTGCTCGTCAAGGTCGACCAGGTCGGAGCCGCCTGCCACACCGGCGCCCGCACCTGCTTCGACGCCGATGTCCTTCTCAGCGACGCCGACTAGGTAGGGACCCACGTCATGGATCTTGAGACGTTCCGCAAGCTCGCGGTCGACCGCCGCGTCATCCCCGTCAGCCGCAAACTGCTGGCCGACGGGGACACCCCGGTGGGGCTCTACCGCAAGCTGGCCGCCGAACGCCCCGGTACCTTCCTGTTGGAATCCGCCGAGAACGGCCGCTCCTGGTCCCGCTACTCCTTCATCGGCGTGCGCAGCGACGCCACCCTGACCGTCCGGGACGGCCAGGCCCACTGGATCGGCACCCCGCCCGTCGGCGTACCCACCGGCGGCGACCCGCTCGACGCCCTGCGCGCAACCGTCGAGGCCCTCCACACTCCCCGCGACCTCGCGGCCGGCGCCCCGCCCTTCACCGGCGGCATGGTCGGCTACCTCGGCTATGACATCGTGCGCCGCCTGGAGCGCATCGGCGAGCACACCGAGGACGACCTCCAGCTGCCCGAGCTGACCATGCTGCTCACCTCCGACCTGGCGGTCGTGGACCACTGGGACGGCACGGTCCAGCTCATCGCGAACGCCATCAACCACAACGACCTCGACACGGGTGTGGACGAGGCCTACGCCGACGCGGTCGCCCGCCTCGACGCCATGGAGGCCGACCTCGCCCGGCCCGCGCCCTACGCCCCCACCCCGCTGCCCACCTCCGAGCTGCCGGACTTCTCCGCGCTGTGGGGCGGCGAGGAGTACCAGGACGCCGTCGAGGACGTGAAGGAGCGGATCCGGGCCGGCGAGGCCTTCCAGGTGGTTCCGTCGCAGCGGTTCGAGACGCCCTGCACCGCCTCCGCGCTGGACGTCTACCGGGTCCTGCGGGCCACCAACCCCTCCCCGTACATGTACCTCTTCCGCTTCGAGAACGGCTTCGACGTGGTGGGGTCGAGCCCGGAGGCGCTGGTCAAGGTCGAGGACGGGCGGGCCATGGTCCACCCCATCGCCGGCACCCGGCACCGCGGCGCCACCCCGCAGCAGGACCACGAGCTCGCCGAGGAGCTGCTGGCCGACCCCAAGGAGCGCGCCGAGCACCTGATGCTCGTCGACCTGGGCCGCAACGACCTCGGCCGGGTCTGCGAGCCGGGCTCCGTCGAGGTCGTCGACTTCATGAACATCGAGCGGTACTCGCACGTCATGCACATCGTGTCCACGGTCACCGGCCGGGTCGCCGAGGGCAGGACCGCGTTCGACGTGCTCACCGCCTGCTTCCCGGCCGGCACCCTCTCCGGCGCGCCCAAGCCGCGCGCCATGCAGATCATCGAGGAGCTGGAGCCCACTCGTCGCGGCCTGTACGGAGGCTGCGTGGGTTATCTGGACTTCGCCGGGGACTCCGACACGGCCATCGCCATCCGCACCGCGCTGCTGCGCGACGGGACCGCGTACGTGCAGGCAGGCGCCGGAGTCGTCGCCGATTCGGTGCCCGAGCTGGAGGACGCCGAGTGCCGCAACAAGGCGGCCGCGGTGCTGCGCGCGGTGGGAGCGGCCCACCGCCTCCACGGCGTTTGAGGACGTAGGGGATAGTGGGGTACGTGAGTGCCGTACCCCCACCCCGAAACGATGCCGCGCCCGAGCCCGCGTCCCCGTCCGAACCAGAGGACGCGGGCAGCCGCGCCGGCCGCCGCAGTGTGGCCGTCGCCCTGCTGCTCGGCGCCCTCGGCGCCACCGTCGTGCTGCTCGCCTCCGGCCGGGTCTGGGCCCGGGGCACCGCGGCCATCGGGGGCGGCTCGCTCCCGCTGACCGCGGACGGGCGGGCCGTCACCGGACTGCCGGCGGCCCTGGCCATCGTGGGGCTCGCTGCCCTGGTCGCCGTGTTCGCCGTACGCGGCAGGAGCCGGCTGCTGGTGTCGGCGCTGCTCGCGCTGAGCGGCCTGGGCGCGGCCCTGGCCGCGGTGGCCACCGCCGGCGACCGGAAGGCGCTGGACGCGGAGGCCGCCCGTACCACCGCGGACACCGCGGCGCAGGTGGCCGGGCTGACCCATACGGCGTGGCCGTACATCACGGCCGGCGGAGCGGTGCTGATCCTGCTCGCCGGACTGCTGGCCCTGCGCTTCGGCCGCAGCTGGCCCGCGATGGGCGGCCGCTACGAGCGCGACGGCAGCCCCCGGCCGCGCAAGGCCGCGCCGGTGGACCCGGACCGGCCCGAGGACCTGTGGAAGGCTCTGGACCGGGGCGAGGACCCGACCCGGTAGCGCCACACTGACCGCCACCCCCCTGAACGGCGGCCCCGCCCGGTGCGGGACAATGGTCATCGAGCGTTCGACACAGCACGTGCGACAGAGCAAACGAGGAGCAACTCATGGCGGGCACTAGCCACGGACACACCCCGGCCGCCTGGACCGGTGTCATCATCGCCTTCATCGGTTTCAGCGTCTCCGGCGCCTTCATGGTGATCGCGAACCCGATTGGCGTCTGGGCCGGTCTCGTCGTCGTCGCGCTCGGCGGGGTCGTCGGCATGGCCATGAAGGCCGCGGGCATGGGCGCGCCGAAGGCCGCCCACGACGACCTGGCCGTGGTGATCGCCGCCAACAAGGCCGCCAAGGCCTGAGGACCGATGCGAGCCTTCAAAAGGCGCGGCCCCGCCGGGCTGCGCCTTTTGTCATGACCGGAGAGAATCAGCTGGTGGACGCCGATCGCACGCCCTCTGCCGTTCCCCTCACGCCCGTGCCTGCCGTTCCCCTCACGCCCGTGCCCGCCGTTCCCCTCGCGCCCGCGCCGCCGGTACCGGCTTCCCGGGGCCGGAGGCTGGCCACCCCGGCGCTGAGCCTGGCCGGGGTCGCGGCGGCCTTTGCGTATGTGGGCACCGTGGACCCCAATGAACCGGGCCACTATCCGGTCTGCCCGCTTTTTCGGCTGACGGGAATCCTGTGCCCGGGCTGTGGCGGACTGCGCAGTGCGCACGCGTTCGCCCACGGCGATCTCGCCACTGCTTTCGGGGCGAATGCCATGGCCGTGATCGGCTATTTCTTCTTCGCCGGATTCATGGCCCTGTGGCTGGTTCGCGCCTACCAGGGCGGGCGGGTCCCCAGGCTCGCTGTGAAACCACAGTACTGGTGGGGAATCGGGGTGGTGGCCCTTGCTTTCACCGTTGTCCGGAACTCGCCCATCGGTGCGGCCCTGGCGCCCTGAGCCGCTGACCGGGCTCTGACAGGTCCCTGATGAAGCTCTGATTCCGAATGTCCAGCCATTGGGAAACCGTCCCGTCCGTGCTGAGGCCGTGGCGACCTGCGGATATCATTTGATTGCTGACCTTGCAGTTGTACGTGTCTGCAAGGCGGCCGACCGTCATCAACCCGGAAGGGGGCCGCTCGCGTGAGTGTGCTCGACGAGATCATCGAAGGGGTCCGCGAAGACCTTGCCGAACGGCAGGCTCGCGTCAGCCTCGACGAGCTCAAGGAGCGTGCCGCCAAGGCGCCCCAGGCCAAGGACGGTGTCGCAGCCCTGCGCGGCGACAGCGTCAAGGTGATCTGCGAGGTCAAGCGTTCCAGCCCCTCCAAGGGCGCGCTGGCCGCGATCGCAGACCCGGCCGGGCTTGCCGCCGACTACGAGGCGGGTGGGGCGGCGGTCATCTCCGTCCTGACCGAGCAGCGCCGTTTCGGTGGCTCGCTGGCCGACCTGGAGGCCGTCCGCGCCCGCGTGGACATCCCGATCCTTCGCAAGGACTTCATCGTCACGGCGTACCAGCTGTGGGAGGCCCGCGCCTACGGCGCCGACCTCGCCCTGCTGATCGTCGCGGCCCTGGAACAGGAGGCCCTCGTCTCCCTCATCGAGCGGGCCGAGTCCATCGGCCTCACCCCGCTCGTCGAGGTCCACGACGAGGAGGAGGTCGAGCGCGCGGTCGCCGCCGGTGCCAAGATCATCGGCGTCAACGCCCGCAACCTCAAGGATCTCAAGGTCGACCGCTCCACCTTCGAGCGCGTCGTCGGCGAGATCCCGGCCCACATCGTCAAGGTTGCCGAGTCCGGCATCCGCGGGCCGCACGACCTGATCGCCTACGCGAACGAGGGCGCCGACGCCGTCCTCGTCGGGGAGTCCCTGGTCACCGGACGCGACCCGAAGGCGGCCGTGGCCGACCTCGTCGCCGCCGGTGCCCACCCCGCCCTGCGCCACGGGCGGAGCTGACCCGTCCCATGGCCCCCAACCGCCCCTCCGTCCGCACCCGATCGGGCCACGGCCCGGCCGGCGTGCCGACGGCGCACGCGCCGCTGGCGCGCGGCTGCCGCCCTCGCGGCTGCCGCGCCCCGGCCCGGCGCGTACACGGGCGGCGGGTCCGGTACGTGATCGGCTCCGAGCCCGGTCAGGTCAACGGCATGCGATGGCGTACCACAGGCGCGCTGTAACGAGGGCTGTCCCGGTCCGGTACGTCTGACGTACCGCCCCGCGCGCTCTCGCACGGCCTGCCGCCCCGAGCCGCCGGCTCCGGGCGCGGGCCGATCCGTCCGCACACGCGTACCCCAGCGGGGTGCGCGTGCCACGGGCCGACGGCGCAATACGGTGCATCCATCCCATCGCACCCGTAGGAGTACTGGGCATGTCCAGCAGCTCGTTCTTCATTCCGGACCCGGAGGGTCACGTCCCCAACGCCGAGGGCTACTTCGGCGACTTCGGCGGCAAGTTCATCCCGGAGGCGCTCGTCGCCGCCGTGGACGAGGTCGCCGTCGAGTACGAGAAGGCCAAGGGCGACCCGGCCTTCGCGGCCGAGCTCAATGAGCTGATGGTCAACTACACGGGCCGGCCGAGCGCCCTCACCGAGGTGCCCCGGTTCGCCGAGCACGCGGGCGGCGCGCGGATCTTCCTCAAGCGCGAGGACCTCAACCACACCGGCTCGCACAAGATCAACAACGTACTGGGCCAGGCGCTGCTCACCAAGCGCATGGGCAAGACCCGCGTCATCGCCGAGACCGGCGCCGGCCAGCACGGCGTGGCCACCGCCACCGCCTGCGCGCTCTTCGGCCTCGACTGCACCATCTACATGGGCGAGATCGACACCCAGCGCCAGGCCCTGAACGTGGCCCGCATGCGCATGCTGGGCGCCGAGGTCATCGCGGTGAAGTCCGGCTCCCGGACCCTCAAGGACGCCATCAACGAGGCGTTCCGCGACTGGGTCGCCAACGTGGACCAGACCCACTACCTCTTCGGCACGGTCGCCGGCCCGCACCCGTTCCCGGCCATGGTCCGCGACTTCCACCGGGTCATCGGCGTCGAGGCCCGCCGCCAGATCCTGGAGCGCGCCGGCCGGCTTCCCGACGCCGTCGCGGCCTGCGTCGGCGGCGGCTCCAACGCCATCGGCCTCTTCCACGCCTTCATCCCGGACGCCGACGTCCGCCTGGTCGGCTTCGAGCCCGCCGGGCACGGCGTCGAGACCGGCGAGCACGCGGCCACGCTGACCGCCGGCGAGCCCGGGATCCTGCACGGCTCCCGGTCCTACGTCCTCCAGGACGAGGAGGGCCAGATCACCGAGCCGTACTCGATCTCGGCCGGCCTGGACTACCCGGGCATCGGCCCGGAGCACTCCTACCTCAAGGACACCGGCCGCGGCGAGTACCGCGCGGTCACCGACGACGCGGCGATGCAGGCCCTGCGCCTCCTGTCCCGCACGGAGGGCATCATCCCGGCCATCGAGTCGGCGCACGCCCTCGCCGGAGCCCTGGACCTGGGCAAGGAACTGGGCAAGGACGGACTGCTCGTGGTCAACCTGTCCGGCCGCGGCGACAAGGACATGGACACGGCGGCCCGCTACTTCGGGCTGTACGACGGCACGGAGGGGGAGTCGAAGTGAGCGACGCCGGCAACATCCAGGGCAACATCCAGCTGCTGAGCGACACCCTCGCCAAGGCGAAGTCAGAGGACCGCGCGGCCCTCGTCGCCTACCTCCCCGCCGGCTTCCCGACCGTGGACGGCGCCATCGAGGCGGTCAAGGCCGTCCTCGCGGGCGGCGCGGACGTCGTCGAGATCGGCCTCCCGCACAGCGACCCGGTCCTGGACGGCGCGATCATCCAGACCGCCGACGACATCGCCCTGCGCGGCGGCGTCAAGATCGCCGACGTGCTGCGCACCGTGCGCGAGGCGCACGAGGCGACCGGGGCCCCGATCCTGGTGATGACGTACTGGAACCCCATCGACCGCTACGGCGTCGAGCGGTTCACCGCCGAACTGGCGGCGGCGGGCGGCGCGGGCTGCATCCTGCCCGACCTGCCCGTCCAGGAGTCCGCGCTGTGGCGTGAGCACGCGGAGAAGCACGGCCTGGCGACCGTCTTCGTCGTGGCCCCCAGCAGCCAGGACGCGCGTCTGGCGACCATCACGGCGGCGGGCTCCGGCTTCGTCTACGCCGCCTCCCTGATGGGTGTCACCGGCACCCGGGAGTCGGTCGGCAACCAGGCCCAGGACCTGGTGCGCCGCACCCGCAACACCACCGAGCTCCCGGTCTGCGTGGGCCTGGGCGTGTCCAACGCCGCCCAGGCCAAGGAGGTCGCGGGCTTCGCCGACGGCGTGATCGTCGGCTCGGCGTTCGTGAAGCTGCTGCTCGACGCGCCGGACCTGCCGGCCGGGCTGGCCGCGGTACAGGCGCTGGCGGGCGAGCTTGCGGAAGGCGTACGCAGGAACTGACTCCGGGGGGGTTCCGGGATGGTTCTGTAGCCCGATCGGGTGGAATCGGGAGCAGGGAGGCACGCGAGTGCCTCCCTGCTTCGTTTGGCCGAACGTGAGCGAGAAGAACGACGGTGCGAACCGCGATGCGACGAAACGATCGGCCCGCGAGCGACTCCTCGTGGAGCGCGAGCGGCAGAAGGCCCGGGAGAAGCGCCGGCGGACCCTCATCGTGTCGGCGGCGGTGGTCGGCGTACTCGGCCTGGCCGCCGTCGTCGGCCTGATCGCGGCCAACACCGGCAAGAGCGGCTCCGACAAGGCGGGCCCGGTGGTCGCCCCCTCCGGGGCCACCGGCAAGGACGCGCTCGCGATCCGGACGGGCAAGGACGAGGCCAAGTCCACCCTGACGGTGTGGGAGGACTTCCGCTGCCCGGCCTGCAAGGCCTTCGAGGACAACTACCGGACCACCGTCCACGAGCTGGAGGCCAAGGGCCTGCTCAAGGTCGACTACCACCTCGTCACCCTGATCGACGGGAACATGGGCGGCACCGGCTCCCTGAAGGCCGCGAACGCGGCGTCCTGCGCACAGGACGCCGCCAAGTTCCCCACGTACCACGACGTGCTCTTCCAGAACCAGCCTCAGGAGACCGACGACGCCTACGGCAACAACGCCAAGCTGCTGGAGCTGGCGGCCAAGGTGCCGGGGCTGGACACCCCGGGGTTCCGCTCGTGCGTCGAGGACGGCACGCACAACAGCTGGGTGGCCAAGTCGCAGGAGGCCTTCCGGAACGGGAACTTCAAGGGGACCCCGACGGTGCTGCTGGACGGGAAGAACATCTTCGCCGACCAGGCCAACCCCCTGACCCCGCAGAAGCTGAAGGAGACGGTGGAGGCCGCGGCGAAGGGGTCCGGGGGCACCGCTTCGAAGGGGACGCCGAAGGCTTCCGCGTCGGCTTCCCCGTCGGCTTCGTCGTCGGCCGCGAAGACCTCGTCGAGGTCTCTGTCGAAGGAGTCGTCCAAGGAGTCGTGGAAGCAGTCGGCCAAGGTCTCGTCCACGGATTCGTCCACGTCGGGGTCGAAGACGGTTTCAGGCTCGGGTTCGGGCTCCGGTTCCGGTTCGGGCTCGGGTTCGGGTTCGGCAGGAGCCTCGAAGGGGGCTTCGCAGGACTGAGCGCCCGTCTCGATTCAGCAGCAGCTTGCCGGGCGGGTTGCGGTCCGTACCGCCCGGCAGGGTAGCGTCGGCTCTGCCATGAACCTTGCTTATATCCCCAGCCCGTCGACCGGCGTGATCCATCTCGGACCGATCCCGCTGCGCGGCTACGCGTTCTGCATCATCATCGGCGTCTTCGTCGCCGTCTGGCTCGGCAACAAGCGGTGGATCGCGCGCGGCGGAAAGCCGGGCACGGTCGCCGACATCGCCGTGTGGGCGGTGCCGTTCGGCCTCATCGGCGGTCGCCTCTACCACGTGATCACCGACTACCAGCTCTACTTCGGCGAGGGCCGCAACTGGGTCGACGCCTTCAAGATCTGGGAGGGCGGCCTCGGCATCTGGGGCGCGATCGCGCTGGGCGCGGTGGGCGCCTGGATCGGCTGTCGCCTGCGCGGTATCCCGCTGCCGGCCTGGGCCGACGCCCTGGCACCCGGGATCGCGCTGGCCCAGGCCTGCGGGCGCTGGGGCAACTGGTTCAACCAGGAGCTGTTCGGCCGCGCCACCGACCTGCCGTGGGCGGTGAAGATCAGCGAGGGCCCGAACCGGGTCGCCGGGACGTACCACCCGACCTTCCTCTACGAGTCGCTGTGGTGCCTCGGCGTCGCCGCGCTGGTGATCTGGGCCGACCGGCGCTTCAAGCTCGGCCACGGCCGGGCGTTCGCCCTGTACGTCGCCTCGTACTGCGTGGGCCGCAGCTGGATCGAGTACATGCGGGTCGACGAGGCCCACCACATCCTGGGCGTTCGGCTCAACGTGTGGACCTCGATCGTGGTCTTCCTGCTGGCGGTGACCTACCTGGTGCTGTCGGCGAAGCTGCGGCCGGGCCGCGAGGAGGTCGTGGAGCCGGACCGCGGACCCGCGGCGTCGGACCCCGGGGCGAAGGACGCGGACGGCAACGACACGGAGGCCAAGGACGCGGACGCTCCGGCCGATGCCGATGCCGATGCCGATGCCGATGCCGACGCCAAGGACGCCGGCCCCGAGGCCAAGTCCACTGAAAAGGCCGGGGAAAAGGCCGAGTCCGAGGACGAGCCGAAGGACTCCGGCGCGACGGCGGAAGCCGAGGTCGGTGAGGTCGCCGAGGACGCCAAGGCCGCCGAGGCCAAGAAGCTCTGACCGGGGCAGCCGAACCTGCCGTGAGGGCGCCGCGCATCCGCGCGGCGCCCTCACGTTTCACCGCGCCTCGTCGCTCAGGACAGCACCGCGGACTCCCGTCGGGACAGCGCGAGGACCCGTTCGGCGCCGGCCAGGACCGCCGGGTCGACGAAGCGGCCGTCGGGGAGTGCGACCGCGCCCGGGGTGCGGCGGGCCGCCGTCACGATCTCCTGGGCGGCGGTGACCTCCGCCGGTCCCGGGAGGTAGGCCCGCTCGATCACGGGGAGCTGGCGGGGGTGGATCGCGGCCCGGCCCAGGAAGCCGAGGGCGCGGCCGCGGGCGCAGGAGACGGCCAGCGCCTCCAGGTCCCGGATGTCGGGGAACACGGACTGGGCCGGGGGTGCCAGGCCCGCCGCACGGGCCGCGACGACCACCCGCGACCGCGGCCAGTCCAGCCCCGCCTCCGCGCTGACGCCCAGGTCCGCCCGGAGGTCCGACTCGCCGAGGGAGAGCCCGCGCAGCGCGGGGTGCGCGCGGGCGATCTCGTAGGCGCGCTCCACGCCCAGCGCCGATTCCAGCAGGGCGTACAGGGCCACCCCGCCCGTACGGTCGGCGACGGCGGCGATCTGCTCGGGGGCGCTGATCTTGGGCAGCCGGAGCCCGGCGAGGCCGCGGAGGCGGGCCAGGGCGGTGAGGTCGGCGCCGGCCCAGGGGGAGTCCAGGGCGTTGACGCGTACGTACACGGGGGCCGGGGGCCGCTCGGTGAGCAATTCGGCGGTGGCGGCGCGGGCGTACTCCTTGCGGGAGGCCGACACGGCGTCCTCCAGGTCCACGATGACGGCGTCGGCCCCGGCCCGCAGGGCCTTGGCCACCACCTCCGGGCGGTCGCCGGGCACGTACAGCCAGGTCAGGATCACAGGGCCCCCTCGGTCCGCAGCGCGCTGATCTCGTCCTCGGTCAGGCCGAGTTCGGTGAGCACGGCGTCGGTGTCCGCCCCGTGCGGGCGGCCCGCCCAGCGGATCCCGCCGGGGGTCTCGGACAGGCGGAACAGGACGTTCTGCATCCGGAGCGGGCCGAGCTCCGGGTCCTGTACCTCGGTGAGCGTGTCCAGCGCGGCGTACTGCGGATCGGCCATCACATCCCGCACGTCGTAGACCTGGGCGACCGCCGCCTGGGCGTCCTCGAAGGCGGCGACCACGTCCTCGGCCTTGTGGCGGGCGATCCAGCCGCCGACAGCATCGTCGAGCACATGCGCGTGGGCGGCCCGGCCCGAGCCGGTCGCGAACCAGGGTTCGGCGATCAGCTCGGGCCGTCCGACCAGCCGCATCACGCGCTCGGCGATGGACTGGGCCGAGGCGGAGACCGCCAGCCAGCGCCCGTCCGCGCTGCGGTAGGTGTTGCGGGGGGCGTTGTTGGTGGAGCGGTTGCCGGTGCGCGGCTGGACGTAGCCGAGCTGGTCGTACCAGAGCGGGTGCGGGCCGAGCACGGTGAGGATCGGCTCGATGATGGCCAGGTCCACCACCTGTCCGTGCCCGGTGCGGTCGCGGCCGGCGAGCGCGGTCATCACGGCGTACGCGGCGGTCAGCGCGGCGATCGAGTCGGCGAGCCCGAAGGGCGGCAGGGTCGGCGGCCCGTCCGGCTCGCCGGTGATGGCCGCGAAGCCGCTCATCGCCTCCGCGAGGGTGCCGAAGCCGGGACGGTGGGCGTACGGGCCCTGCTGGCCGAAGGCCGTGACGCGGGCGAGGATCAGCCGCGGGTTGGCGGTGGACAGCTCGGGCCAGCCCAGGCCCCACTTCTCCAGGGTGCCGGGGCGGAAGTTCTCGATGACCACGTCGGCGGTGGCGGCCAGCCGCAGCAGGGTGTCCCGGCCGCCGGGGGTGGACAGGTCGAGGGTCATCGTCCGCTTGTTCCGGCCGAGGAGCTTCCACCACAGGCCGATGCCGTTCTTGGTGGGGCCGTGGTCGCGGGAGGGGTCGGGGCGGTCGGGGTGCTCGACCTTGACCACGTCGGCGCCGAAGTCGCCGAGGAGGGTGGCGGTGAGGGGGCCGGCGAAGAGGGTGGCGAGGTCGAGGACGCGCAGCCCGGCGAGGGGGGCGGTCATGAGGGGCTTCCCGCGAAGGCGTCGGTCTCGGCGCGGGCCGGCATCGAGTCCTGGGCGCCGGGCCGCTGGACGGAGAGCGCGGCGGCCGCCGAGGCCCAGGCCAGGGCTTCGGGCATGGGGCGGCCCTCGGAGAGGGCCACGGCGAGTGCCCCGACGAAGGTGTCCCCGGCGGCGGTGGTGTCCACGGCCCTGACGCGGGGCGCGGGCACGGTCAGCGGCTCCCGCCCGCGGGCGGCGTAGAGCGCTCCGGCCGCGCCGAGGGTGACCACCACCTCCGGTACGTCGTGCAGGAGGGCTTCGGCGGCCTGGAGCGGATCGGTGAGCCCGGTGAGGGCGGCGGCCTCGTGCTCGTTGGGGACGAGGAGGTCGGTGGCGGCGAGGAGTTCGGCAGGCAGGGGCTGGGCGGGGGCCGGGGTGAGAACCGTACGCACGCCGTGCGCGCGGGCGGCGCGGGCGCCCGCGAGGACGGCGGGGAGGGGGAGTTCGAGCTGGAGGAGGAGGGAGTCGGCGGCGCCGATGCGGCTGTCGTCGCCCGCCTCCAGACCGGTGACGTGGGCGTTGGCGCCCGGGATCACGATGATGCTGTTGGCGCCCTCGTCGTCCACGGTGATGTGGGCGGTGCCGCTGGAGCCCTCGACGGTGCGCAGGGCGGCCGTCTCGACCCCGGCCGCGGTGAGCGCGGAGCGCAGCCGTACGCCGAACTCGTCGGCCCCGACCGCGCCGATCATCACCACCTCCGCGCCGAGCCGGGCGGCGGCCACCGCCTGATTGGCGCCCTTGCCGCCTGGGACGGTGCGGAACTCGCGGCCGGTGACGGTCTCCCCGAGGCGGGGGGCCTTGGGGACGTAGGCGACGAGGTCCATGTTGGTACTGCCGAGCACGGCGATGGCCGTCATGAGCGGGCTGCCTCCTGTGCGGTGAGGTGGGCGAGGGTGTCGAAGCCGATGCCGTCGAAGCCGGGGACGGTGGTGGCGAGGCGGTTCTTGAGGGGTGCGGTCCAGCGGTGCGGGAGGTTCTCGGGGGCTCCGGCCAGGATTCCGGCGAGGGAGCCGGCGGTGGCGCCGTTTGAGTCGGTGTCCCAACCGCCGGACACCGCACGGCAGATGGAGTGGGTGAAGTCGCCGTCGGCGTGGGTGAGGGCGGCGGCGATGAGGGCGGTGTTGGGGACGGCGTGGACCCAGTGGTAGTGGCCGTAGCGGGCGTGCAGCTGGTCGACGACGGTGTCGAAGTCGGCGTCGAAGCCAGTGTCGACGTCGGTGTCGACGTCGGACTGCGGGTGCGGGTGCGGGTGCGGGGGAGGGTGCGAGTGCGAGTGCGAGTGCGAGTGCCTGTGGCGATGGGCGGTGGCGATGGCGAACCGCACCGCTTCGGCGAGGCGGGAGCGGGGCGGTACGACGGCCAGCCCGGCCTGGAGGGCGGTGTGGATGTCGGCCCGGCCGCTGGCCGCCTCGGCGATGGCGGCGGCGGTGAAGAGGGCGGCGTAGACGCCGTTGCCGGTGTGGGTGAGGGCGGCGTCGCGGTACGCCTGGGCCGCGGCGGCGGCCGGGTCGCCGGGGTGGGTCCAGCCGTGGACGTCGGCGCGGATGAGGGCGCCGATCCACTCGCGGAAGGGGTTGTGGTGCGTGGCGGTGGCCGGGGGCTCCAGCCCGAGCAGCAGATTCCGGTACGCGACGCGCTCGGCGGTGAAGGTCCGCCCGGCGGGCAGCTCGTCGAGCCAGAGCCGCCCGACGTCGGCGGTGGTGAAGTGCTTGCCGTACCGCTGGAGGAGCAGGAGCCCGAGGACCGGGTAGTTGAGGTCGTCGTCCTCGGGCGTGCCGTCGATGTTCTCGGCGAGGGAGGTGGGCGCGGAGCGGCGGTTCCACGGGTACGCGGCCAGTAGCTCCGCCGGGACGCGGCGGGCGGTGAACCAGCTGTCCAGCGGCCAGTTCCGGGCCGCGCGGGCGAGCGCCCGGATCCCGTCGAGCGGCAACTTCTCGACGGGCTTCCCGAGCACACAACCGACGGCCCGCCCCACCCACGCGGCCTCCAGCCGCGCCCGCAGCGCCGGGTCCGGGACGCGCCGGTCCAGGGGCCTGGCCCTGGTCTCGGGAAGGGGCGGCGCGGGGGAAGTGTCCCCGTCGCCGCGCGGGGGCGGGGTGGGCCAGGTGGCTGTGATGGCCCGCCAGGAGTGCGGCTCGTGCGGCGCCAAGGGGGAGGGAAGTTCCGCGAGTTCGGCCAGGAGGCGGGATGCCAGGGCGCGGAGCTCCGGTGGGGCCGGGGTGGGAGAGGCGCCGGCTCGGGCGGGGGCCTCGTGGCCGCCCGCCGCCAGCCAGGCGCGGAGCAGGGGGGCCGGGTCCCGGCCGTCTTCCGCCGCCTGGCGGAGTTCATGGCCGACGAGGTCCTCCGGCTGGACCCAGGTGAGGCGCACCGGCGCGGCCGGATGCGCCGGGGGCCGCGTCACGGGTCCGCCGGGGGAGGCCGTCGCCGGGCCGGCGGGCGGTGTCCCGGTGCCGGGGGCGTCCGGTGCCGCGGGGGCCTGCCGGGGTGCCGGCCTGGGGCTCGGGGCGGGGGTGCCGGGGTCGACTGGTGGCGTGGGGGGTGTCATCGGGGTGTGGCGATCGCGCTGAAGGCGGCTTCGTGGGTGCGGCGGCGGGTCCGGTCGCGGGTGAAGACCTCCGTGGCTACCGCGGACAGCGCGGCCGCGGGGGCGTGGAGGTCCAGCCTGCTGGCTTCCGCCACCTGTTTGGCCCAGGCGGCGGGGACCGTGGCCTCACCGCCCAGGGCGCCGGCGATCGCCCCCGCCATGGTGGCGATGGAGTCGCAGTCCCGGCCGTAGTTGACCGCTCCGAGCACGGAACCCTCGTAGGACCCGTCATGGATGAGGAGCATGCCGAGGGCGATCGGGAGTTCCTCGATGGAGTGCAGCCGGGAGGGCCGCCGGGCACCCAGCGACGGCTTGCGGTAGTCCGGGCCGACCGAGTCGTACGGGCTCACTGCCGCCCGTAGCGGGGTGAGGGCGGATTCGAAGTCCCGGTGTGCCGCCGCGACTTCGCGGACGGACGAGATCGCCGCCCGCGTGCCGTCCTTGGCCAGGGACAGGGCCGTGTCCACCACCGAGGCGGCCGTCGCCCCCGGCACGCACGCGGCCGCCACCGCCGCCGCGAAGACGCCCGCTGCCTCCCGCCCGTACGAGGACTGGTGCGCCCCGGCGATGTCCAGCGCCTCCGCGTACGCGCCCGCCGGATTACCGGCGTTGACGATGCCGACCGGCGCCATGTACATCGCCGCGCCGCAGTTGACGATGTTGCCGGCGCCGGCCTCGCGGGGGTCCACGTGCGCGTAGTGCAGCCGGGTCACGATCCACTTCTCGGCGAGGAAGACCCGCTGGAGGGGGAGCGCCTCGGCTTCGAGCTCCGGGATCCAGCGGGGGTTCGTCATCAGGTCCGGGACGAGGTGGTCGGCGATCGCGTACGCGTCCAGGTGGTCCCGGACCGTCTCGTAGACCCGTACCAGGGCGTGTGTCATGAGGGTGTCGTCGGTGACGTGGCCGTCGCCCTTGTGGTACGGGGCGATGGGGCGGGCGGTGCGCCAGTTCTCGTGCCACGGGCCGACGATGCCGTGCACGCGGCCGCCGTGCCGTTCCACGATCTGGTCCGGGGTCCAGCCCTCCACCGGCCCGCCGAGCGCGTCGCCGACGGCGGCCCCGATGAGGCAGCCGGCCGCCCGGTCGTCGAGGGTGAGGGGAGTGAGGGTCATGTCCGAATCATCCCTTGGGGGTTGGGGCTTTTGGGGGAGGTGAGTTCCGTACGGGTGAGCAGCGCGGCGAGTTCGACGAGATCGGTGCCGGCGAGGCGGGGGAGCGCGCAGCCGGAGAGGGTGCGGCAGGCCTCGCGCCAGGCGGCGGGGATCGAGTCGCCGCCGCCGAGCGCGCCGGTGAGCGCGCCGGCCAGGGCGGGGGCGGAGTCCGCGACGCGGGAGAGGCAGGCGGCGGCCGGGACGGCCTCGGCGACCTTGCCGCGGGCGGCGGTGGCGAGGGCGAGGGCGACGGGGACGGTTTCGGCGGCGGCGATTCCGTAGCTGTAGACGTGGTCGACGATCTGGTGTTCGAGGAGGGGGACGAGGGCGAAGGCGCCGCCGCCGTCGGCTTCGGCGCGGGCGAGTTTGACGGCGTGGCGGGCGTTGCGGCCGATCTCGGTGGCGGCGGGGAGCTGTTCCAGGGCGGCGTCGACGGCGGCGTCGACGTCGGTGCCGGTGCCGGTGCCGGTGCCGGCGAGGGCGGTTGCGATGGCGGCGGCCATGGCGCGGGCGCCGTGGACCCCGTCGCCGTCCTGGGTGTAGCGGGCGTCGAACTCGGCGAGGTCCGCGGCCGCGGCCGGGTCGCCGGGGTGGACGACGGCGAGGACGCAGGCGCGGATGCAGGCGGCGTCGTCGAAGTAGTGGGGGTTGTCGTGGCCGGTGGCGGGCGGGCGGAGGCCGGCGGCGAGGTTGCCGAGGCCGGCGCGGACGGAGATCCGGGCACGCAGGGGCAGTACGGCCGACTCGACCTCGGGCGCGCGTTCCGCTGCCGCGGCGATTTCGGAGGCGAGGGCGTTCCACGCCAGGTCGATGGCGGCGCGCATCCGTCGGGAACGGGAGAGGTCGCTGAGCAGGGCCCCGGCGGCGGTCAGTACGGACTCGGCGGCGAAGGCGGCCCATTCGGCGTCGTCGGAGGGGCCGAGGCGGAGGGGTTCGGGGGGCTGGTTGAGGGCGATGGGGACGGGGAGGGTGGTGGTGGCGTTCTGCTCGGCGAAGGTGTCGAGCTCGCGGGTGAGGCGGCGGGTCCACTCGGGCATCCGGCTGGCCCGGTGCCGGGCGGCGGGCCAGCCGGCGGCGTCGCCTGCGGCGAGCCCGAGGAGGAGGCCCTCGATGCGGCGGGGGCCGGGGGGTTCCGGTGCGGGCCGTTGGGTGGCCTCGGGGGGCGCGGTACGGGCATCCGTGCGCGGGGTTCGCCCGAGGAGGGAGAGTTCCCCCACCCCGCCCCTTCCCGAAACCGGGGGCAAGCCCCCGGCCCCCGCCCCGGGCGGCGGGGCCACCGCGGTCCCGGCTTTCAGCCCGCCGGACCCGACCGGGGGCAGCCCCCGGAACGCGTGAGCCACCGCTGACCCGTTCGGGTGGCCCCGCCCGGCCCCCCGCCCCGCGGCAACGGGCCCGGCCGGTGCGGCGGCTCCGGTCACGGGGCCGGGGGCGGGCGGGGCCGGTGCGGCGGCTCCGAGCCTGGGGCCGGTGGCAGGGACGGGGGGCAGGGTGACCGCCCCGAGCCCAGGGCCGGCGAGGGACACCGGGGCCGGTGCGGCGGCTTCGGTGGTGGCCGGGGCGGCAGATCCGGGCGTAGCGGCGAGGGACACCGGGGCCGGGGCGGCGGCTTCGATGGTGGCCAGGGCGGCGGAGCCGGGCGCGGCGGTGAGGGAGACCGGGGCCGGTGCGGCGGCTTCGGTGGTGGCC
>NZ_JAGGOY010000026.1 GCF_018614095.1 Streptomyces sp. ISL-87
CAACTATCGCGTCCCGGCTCATCGCGCTCGCCATGTATCGCACTCAGCCCCGCCAGGTATCACGCTCATCCGCCAACTGAAGCGCGCAGTCACACTGGTGTGACTGAGCGGTTGATTTGGCGAGTTGAGTGCGGGCGCGGAGGGTACCGGTAGTGCCTGGTTGTCGATGTTGGTTTCGGCCTTCTCTCGGTGTACGGGCCGTGTTTGCGGTGTCCTGGCGCCGTGGACGGAGCACGGATCGCGGAGGTACCGGGAGGGCCCGTGTGGTCTCATGCCTGCCAGCTGGCCGATCAGGCGCTTCCGTACACGCTGCCCGGCTCCGCCACCAAGTGCCTGGATCTGGCTCCGGGGTGGTCGCGTAGGTGGACGGTGACGTGGAAGGTCGGGAAGTCCGACGTCATCGTCCCGGTGAAGGATCTGTCGGCCGGGCCGGCGATGGCGTCGGTGCCGGTGCGGCGGTTCGCCTGGCGGACCGGTCAGCGTCATCGTCCTGGGCTGGAGTGCCTGGTCTCGACCGGGCGGCAGCATGGCTTCGAGAGTCTGGCTGAACGCTGGTTGCTCCTGGTCCTGGACTTCATGGGCGGGTTCGACGAGGTGCTGGCCCAGCCGTTTCGTCTGCGGTTTTCCTCGTCGGAGGGAAAGGGCTCGCACATCCCGGACTTCTTCGTGCTCGCTGCGGGAGCCTGCTGGCTGTTGGACGTCCGACCGGGCGGCCTTATCGGCTCTGGGCAGAGGCCTCGCCGACGCCGCCCAGTTCCTCGGCCTCGGCGTGATCGGCGAAGGGCTCGGTGCCCAGGTCAGTACCTGGGTTCGCAGACACGGACACCCGGATGACTTCGAGAGGGCCGTCGACGCAATCGCCATCGACCTCGCCGCTGCACCATTGACCAACTACCAGACCCGACGCCAACGCCTCGCCGACTGGTCGCTCCCCGAAGCCGACTGGACAGAGATCACCAGCCAACTGGAACTCTGGCCAGGCTCCCGCTACATCTCCGATGCCCGAAAGCGCCTCGCCGTCACCTCTTACGTCTGGACCCAAGTCACGCAGGGCGAGACACGGTTCGCCCCATGCCCTCCCGAGGCGAAGCGCGATACGAACTCCGGGCGGCCTGGGACAAGGACCGGTACTCCATCAGGCACTGGCTCGAGAGAGACGACATGCACCTCTACCGGCAGCTCAGGCCACTGCTGGACATCTACGCCGACGAACTCGCCCGCACCCTGGACGCTAAGGGCTCAAGTGTGACTTCGAGCGATAGGTGGCCAGGGGCGCTCGGATCCGCCCTGGTCAGCCCTCCGTGACGATTCATAGTTGGCCACTGTGTCGACCGATAGTTGGCCATCGGGGATCCGAACTGCATGACCGAGTCTGATTCGGGAGACCGACGTGCTTCGGCCCCCGTGCTGCTGTGCAGCGCGGGGGCCGAAGGGGTGCCGTCCTCGCTCCGACTCAGCACTGGATTCCGGTGGCTCTGGTCACCATGCGTTGATGACCGGCGCGTCGGGTTCGTGCTGCCGCCAGGCCTCGTTGAGGCGCGCGAGCCGGTCCGCGGCGGCGATGCCGCGCAGGGACGCGACCTTGCCGTCGCTGACTTCGAACGCCACGGCGCCCACGACCCGGTGGTCGACCACGGCGAGGACGGCCGGGGAGCCGTTTACCCGCGCGATATGCATCGCGGGCGAGCCGCCGGCTAGCCGCCGCTTCGCCGGCGTGGGCTTGAAGCCGGCCCGCACGTAGGAGGCGACCCGCTCGCGCGTCTTGTACCGCAGCAGCCGCTTGCCCAGTCCGGCGCCGTCCGAGACCGCCGTCACGTCGTCGGTGAGCAGCGCCACCAGCCGTTCGGTGCGCCCCGACGTGGCGGCGGCGAGGAACTCCTCGACGACCCGGCGCGCGGACGCGGGGTCCACCTCGTCGCCGCCGCGGCGCTCGGCGGTGACCCGACGTCGGGCCCGGTGGACATGCTGCTGGCTCGCGGACTCGGTGATGTCGAGGATCCCGGCGATCTCGGCGTGGGGGTACGAGAAGGCCTCACGCAGGACGTAAGCGGCCCGCTCGACCGGCGAGAGGCGCTCCATGAGGGTCAGTACGGCCAAGGACACCGATTCGCGCTGCTCGAAGGTGTCGGCCGGGCCGAGCATCGGGTCGCCCTCGAGGAGTGGCTCGGGCAGCCAGGCACCGGCCGCTTGCTCGTGGCGCGCCTGCGCCGAGCGGAGCCGGTCGAGGCAGAGATTGGTGACGACCTTGGTTAGCCACGCTTCCGGCACCTCGACCCGTTCGCGGTCTGCGGCCTGCCAGCGCAGGAACGTGTCCTGCACGGCGTCCTCGGCGTCGGCGGCCGAGCCGAGCAGACGGTACGCGAGCGAGGCCAGCCGGCCCCGGCTGGCCTCGAACCGATCGATGGTTGCGCTGTCCATGCCAACAGTCTATGCGGCGACCCTCACACCGGACCGGTCAGGCGCGGTGGCCAGGCGGCGCTTGCGCTTCGGCATGCCGAAGGTCGGGTGGGCGATGCCCCACCCGGCCCCCTTGAGCACGCCCGACTTGAGCCGCGCGGCGGTCCGGCCGCCCAGGTACCAGGACTTCGACCGGACGTCCCCGTCCACCATCTGGAAGATCGCGTCCCGCCGCCCGAGGCTGATGTGGTTGCCGTGGTACTTCAGCGCGGTGGTCGGGACCTCGCTGCCCGTCAGGCGCGCGATGATCGCGGCGGTCGCCTGCATGTTGGTGAAGCCGGCCGAGGCGCAGGACATCGGCAGCGGCTGGCCGTTCTCGCCGATCGCGTAGGCGCAGTCACCGGCGGCGTAGACGTCCGGGTGCGAGACCGAGCGCATAGTGCGGTCGACGACGATCTGGCCGGTCTCGGCGACCTCCAGGCCGCTGGCGGCCGCGATGGGGTGCACGGCGAACCCGGCCGACCACACGGTCACGTCGGCCGGGATGGACGTACCGTCGGCGGCGATCGCCCGCGTCGGCTCGAGGGCTTCGATTCCGGTGTGCTCGTGGACGGTGATGCCGAGCCGGTCGAAGGCCTGGCGCAGGTGGCGGCGGGCCTTCGGGGAGAGCCAGGCGCCCAGCTCGCCGCGGGCGGCGAGCGCGACCGAGAGGTCGGGCCGGGACTCGGCGAACTCGGTGGCGGTCTCGATGCCGGTCAGCCCCTCACCGACGACCAGCACGGTGCCGCCCTCGCCCAGGCCGGCCAGGCGCTCGCGCAGACACAGCGCCGAGGACCGGCCGGTCACATCGAAGGCGTACTCGGCCACGCCGGGGACGCCATGGTGGGCGACGGAGCTGCCGAGCGCGTAGAGAAGCGTGTCGTACGCGAGCTCGCCGTCGCCGTCCTCGCCGGTCACGGCGACGGTCCTGCGCTCGGGGTCGACGCCGGTGACGCGCGCCAGGCGCAGCCGCACCCCGGTGCCCGCGAATACGTCGGCGAGCTTGCGGAACGCGAGGTCCTGGCCGATCGCGAGCTGGTGGAGCCGCATCCGCTCAACGAAGTCGGGCACGGCGTTGACGACGGTGATCTCGGTGTCGGCGGGGGAGAGCCGGCGGGCCAGGTTTCCGGCGGCGAAGGCCCCGGCGTATCCGGCGCCGAGTACGACGATGCGATGCTTCATGGCGTTGCTCCTGTCTCGTTTGCGTGCCCCTTGAACGAGACGGCGCCCCGATTGCTGACAGGAGCCGGGTGTGACGCGGGTCACCGAACTGAGACGGGCGGCTGAGCCTCCGACAGGCGCTTGGGCCTGTCTTGGGCAGTCGAAACGGGGCGATGGCCAACTACGGCCGGGTACTTCGTCGAGGTGTCAACCAAGGACCGTCAGCGGCAGGAGCCGCGGTTGCGGTGAGCCCCATCACCGGCACGCTCGGCGCTCACCTCCAGTGTCCCGCGCCGCAGCCTGACCGGCACACGGTTGGCCGACAGAGCACCAGGGCCGGAGTGCCGGCTCACGCCCATAGCGCGTTCGCGACCGAGAGGCCGATGAAGACGGCGCCCAGGCCGGCGACCACGCTGGCGATCACGTTGAGGGCGGCGAAGAACTTCGCCCCGTCCTCCACCAGGCGCAGGGTTTCGTAGGAGAACGTCGAGTACGTGGTGAGCGCGCCGCACAGCCCGGTCCCGACCAGCAGTTGCACCTGGGAGGAGGCTGCCCCCGCCGCGACGGCTCCGGTCAGCACACCGAGGATCAGGCAGCCCACGACGTTGACGGTGAAGGTGCCCCAGGGGAAGACGGTGTCGTGCTTGGCCTGCACTGCCCGGTCGGTCAGGTAGCGCAGCGGGGCGCCGACGGCCGCGCCGGCGATCACCAGGAGCCAGTTCATTTCGCCTTCTCCCTGCCGACGTACCGGATGACCTCGCAGTCGTCGAGGATCACCAGCCCCTCGGCGACCAGCTCGTCCAACTGCGGCAGGAAATCCCTCACGCGTTCCTCGCTGTCCACGATCACTACCGCGACCGGCAGGTCCTCGCTCAGTGACAGCAGCCGCTGGGTGTGGATCAGCGAGGAGGCGCCGAAGCCCTCGATCCCGCGGAAGACGGAGGCTCCCGCCAGTCCCGCCTTGTGCGCGCGGTGGACGATCTCGGTGTACACCGGCTTGTGGTGCCAGATGTCGTTCTCACCGACGATGATCGTCACGCGGAGCGCGCGGCCCGTCAGTCTGGTCATGCCTGCCTCCATGCCAGTACACGGCGCGTGGCCCACGCCGCGATTGCTACCGCCGCCAGCGCCGCCAGCAGCGTCAGTGCCATGTACGCGAGACCGGTGCGGGCCCGGCCGTCGGCCACCAGCTTCTGGATGTCCACGGCGTACGTCGAGAAGGTGGTGAACCCGCCCAGCACCCCGGTGCCGAAGAACGGCCGCACCAGCCGGTGGGCCGCCCACACGTCACTGATCACCACCATGAATACGCCGATCACCGCGCAGCCCAGCGCATTGACACCCAGCGTGGTCCAGGGAAAGCCTCCGGCCGCGGCCGGCCACAGCAGGGACGCCCCGTAGCGGGCCGAGGCGCCTATCGCCCCGCCGAGCGCGACGACCGCCGTCACCGGTACCTGCTGCCGCCACGACTCGTGCCGCTGCGCAGGGACGTGAAGATCGACGTCTGGATCCGTGGGCTCATTCATGGCGGGCGTGTGCGGGGTTGTCATGAACGCATGTCTCCTACTCGCCGGGCCACCGGGCATACCGGGGCGCGCTGTCGCAAGCAGGGACCGTTGGCGGCACCGGTGCCGCGGTTCGGGTACGGCGGGCCCCACCGCCGCGCGGCAGCCCGCAGGCCACCGACACGACAACGGTAGCCTGCCGCCGGCTCCCCGACCAACACCGCAGACAGGTACATGCAGGCCTGGACCTGCGGGTCCACGGTCGTGCTGGGCATCCCGGCCTACTTCCTCGCTTACGCACCGCGGGAGACCGCGGTGGCCGACCTGGCACGGGTCGCCGGGATGCGCTGGCAGATCGAGGAGTGCTTCCAGGCCGCCAAGAACGAGTGCGGCCTGGACCAGAAGGAGATCCCATGGCCGTCCCCAAGCGGAAGATGTCCCGCAGCAACGCCCGTCACCGCCGAGCCCAGTGGAAGGCGACGCCGGGCCTACCCGTCACGATGCGAGGAGGCCGTCGCCACGTACGTGCGCACGAATGCCTCGCCCAGGCGGTAGAGAGCCAGGCCCTCGCCACGTGGGTCGCCCGACTCGCGGTAACGGACGGCGGCCTGCTGCACGACGGCCATGGACTCCGCCTCCCGGCCTGCCGAGGAGAGGGCACTGCCGAGATGGAGCAGCGCTTCGGCCTCGTCGCGGCCGTCGCCGGCCTCCCGGAAGATCTCGGCGGCCTGTGAGCAGACGGTGATGGCCTTCTGCGGCTCTCCCTGACCCTCCAGGCCGACGATGGTGAGGGCGTGCGCCTCCCGGGGGCGGTCGCCGGACCGCCGGTGGATCCGGGCGGCGCACAGGCCGGCGGCGATGGCTTCCGCATGCCGCCCCAACCGGACCAGGCACTCTCCGAGTTCGCTGCACGCCGCTCCCTCGCCGCGTGCGTCACCCGCGGCACGGAAGGCGGTGACGGCCCGCTCGCGGGCGGCGACGGACTCCCTCGACGCGCCCCAGCTCCAGCAGCACGGCCCCGAGCCGGTCGAGCAGTTCGCCCTCGCGACCCCGGTCGCCGGCCTCGCGGTAGCCGGAGGCAGCCTGCTCGCAGACGGGCGCGGCCTCCGCGTACCGGCTCTCGTACACGAGGACGAGGGAGAGGCTGTGCAACGCCGCCCGCTCGCCGTCGCGGTCGCCGAGCTCCCGGCAGACCCCGAGCTCCCGCTGGTACGCGGTGATCGCTTCGGCGGACCGGTGCACCTGAAAGAGATGGGGTGCCGAGACTGTGCAGCATCACGCGCTCGCGTTCGCGGTTGCCCGCCTTGCGGTAACCGGCGGCGGCCTCTTCGCAGGTGACGGCTTCCTCGAACCGCCCCGCTCTGGCCAGGGCCTCGCTGCGGTTGGCCAGCGCATGGGCCTCGCGCTCGTGGTCACCGGTCTCCCGCAGGAGTGCGGCGGCTTTCCCGCAGGCGGTGGCGGCCTCCGCATAACGGCTCGTCTCCGTACAGGCGTTGCCGAGGTTGATCAGCGCCGACGCCTCACCGGTGCGGTCGCCGAGCTCGCGGAAGAGTGCGGCGGCCTGCTGCGTGGCGGTGACGGCCTCGTCGTAGCGCCGCGTGCGCAGCAGGGCGGTGCCGAGCCGGCTGAGCACCCGGCTTTCCTTGCCGCGGTCGTCGGTCTCGTGGAAGAGCGCGGCCGAACGCCGGTACGCGGTGATCGCCTCGTCGAGCCGGCCGGTCTCATACAGGACGTCGGCCAGGTTGCTGAGGGAGTCCGCTTCGCGGGGGCGGTTGCCGTTCTCGCGGTAGATGGCCTCGGCCTGCTGCGTCGGGACAATGGACTCCTCGTACCGCCCCTGGCTGAGGAGGGCGTTGCCGAGGTTGTGGAGCGGTGGGCCCTCACGGCGGCCGTCGCCGGTCTCGACGGAGAGAGCGGCGGCACGCCGGCTGACATCGGCGGCCTCGGCGAACCGCTTCGCGGCCGTCAGTGCATTGCTCAGGTTGGTGAGCATCGCGACCTCGAGGAGCCGCGCGCCGGTGCCCCGGAAGGTGGCCGCGGCCCGTTCGCAGGCGGCGACGGCCTCGCTCACCGTCCAGCAGGACGGCCGGGGCCCCGCTCGCCCACGGGTCCGGGTCATACGCGCTGATGTCGTGCCCGGGGGTGAGCAGGCCGAGGAAGTCCTCGGCGAGCCGGTCGGGGTAGAGCGGCTCCAGGACCAGCTCGCGGTCGGAGGGCGGGTAGCAGAACCGGTGGTCGAGGAGGAGATCCTGCGGGTGGCCCGGCAGGTCGAGGGCGCGCAGCGCCTGCGTCCCGGCGTCGTGGCTCACCGCACCAGTGAGGGCGGCGGTGAACACCGTCTTGGCCATGACCGCGGGCCGGGTCCGGTAGTCCTGCCCGTGTCCACCGGCGTCGAACAGCCGCTGCCACGCCCGGTATTCGCGGTCCAGGAGGTACGCCGACAGCTCGTGCGGCTCCGCGAGGGACAGCCGTTCACCGCGCGTGTGGGCGTCGACGGAGACCAGGGCGGCCATGTGCAGGTTCAGCGTCAGGCCGAAGTCACGGCGGTTCAGGGAAGCGGGCGGTCCGACGCCTGCCGTGTCCGGCAGGTCGTACAGGTCACTTGCGGCGAAGCGGTCCCGAGCGGCGGTGAACATCCGCAGCCGATCCGCGTCCAGGGAGGGAAGGGGCAGGTCGCCGACGGCGGCGCGGCGGTCGGCGAGCTCACCGCGGAGGGCCGCGAACCAGCGGACCGTGCGGCCGATCAGAAGGACGCGCGTGGGCCGCTGCTGGTGCAGGACGGGTTCGGACAGCAGGCGTTCCAACTCGCTGTGCGCCCAGCGGTCGGCGTAGTCGACGACGAGCAGCACACCGGCCCCCTCTGCGGGGGAGGCGGCCACGTCGCCCGTGGGCGAGGCTCCGCCCCGGAATCCCGCCTGCAGGACCTGCCAGCGCTCGGCCGTCGGCAGGTCCGGGCTCCGGGAGTATTCGGCGAACTCCGTGGCGAGCCGGGTCTTGCCCTCCCCACCGGGAGCGTGAAGCAGCAGCACCGAAAGCCGCGCGTCTCGCGCGTCCCGCCACTGCCGCAGCCGCTCCAGCTCGGCCTTCCGGCCGATGAAGGGGACGACGTGGCTACGCGCGTCGAGGAGGCGGCTGGGCTGAGCCATCAGCCATGCGGTGTCGGGGGCGGCCGGGGCAGGTAACGCCTCGATCGTGGGCAGCCGCGTCCCGTAGTAGTGGTTGACGGTCGCGGTCGCGTTCGGGCCCTGTGCCGCCACCGCGCCGGCGGCGAGGTGCTGTTCGTAGTGCGGCTCGGTCAAGATTCACCGATTGGCGCCTGGGCCGGCGAACCGCCGGGTGCGTAATGGTGGTGGTTGACGGTCACGGCTGCCCCCGGGCCCTGTGCACCCGCGCCACCGTTGTGGATCACCTGGCTGTAGACGCCGCCGGATCCTGTTCCGCGCAGTGCCGCCCCGTCGCTGAAGTCGCCAGCGTCATGCGGGCTCTTCGCGAGACTGGCGTACAAAGCGGCCCGGGACCCGCCGCCATGGCCCTGGCCGTGCTTCCCCTCTGACGTGAGCGTAAGCAACAGCAGACCGGGTCACGCGCCCCGCATCCTAGGCGCCGGATGCGGGGCGCGTGACACAACCGGTCCGTGCCTGCCCAGGCTTGAATAATCTCGGCTTACCGGATAGGGCGGCTGCCACCGCCCCAGGGACAGGTCAGCCGCCGACGTGGATGCCGGGACGACGGTCGGGGTCGGGTTCGTGGCTGCGGATGATTTCGCGGGTGACCGGGGCGGTGTCGCCTCGGCCGAGGAGGAAGTAGCGGAACATGTGGAGCAGGGGGCTGCCTTCGGCCCAGGCGAAGTAGCAGTGCGGCTTGACGCCGGTGGTGTCGCGCAGCGCGAGGAGGATGGCCGCGATGGCGTTCGGGGCGGCGGGTGCCTCGGCGCGCAGGATGCGGTAGGGGCCGACTTGGACTCCGTAGACGGTGAGGGTGTCGCTGAAGTCGGAGGGGTCGACGACGTCGATTTCGAGGAAGAGTACGTCGGCGCGGCCGGGCACGGGGTTGGTGCCGCGTTGTTCGTGTTCCTTGTCGGAGTACTCGGCTTCGTCGCCGGCCTGTCGGCGGTTGGCGATGATGTTGATGGCCTGGTCGTGGGCGAGAGTGTCGGTGAGGAAGCGGCGGGTGTCGGCATCGAAGACGATGCGGTCGGCGCGCAGTTCGGTGGTGCGGGAGACGCGTGAGACCAGCGAGATGGTGATGATGCCGAGGATGAACAGGCCGGAGATGGCGATGCCGTCGGGCTTGTCGATGATGTTGGCGATCAGGGCGTAGAGCAGGATCGCGGTGAGCAGCGCGAATCCGGCGGCGGCCGTGCGCTTGCGGTGGCGTACGACGGACACGGTGACGGCGAACGCGCCGGAGACCATCATGGCCAGGATGCCGGTGGCGTAGGCGCCGGCTTGCTTGTCGACATCCGCGTCGAAGGCGATGGTGATGATGATGCACAAGGCGGTGTAGACGATGACGACTGGGCGTACCGCGCGTCCCCATTCGGGGGCCATACCGTAGCCGGGCAGATAGCGGGGCACGATGTTGACCAGCCCGGCCATCGCGGAGGCGCCGGCGAACCACAGGATCAAGATGGTGCTGATGTCGTAGACAGTGCCGAACGCCTCCCCCACATGCTCGTGGGCGAGCCAGGCCAGGGCGCGGCCGTTGGCTGCGCCGCCGGGTTCGAACTGCTCGTGGGGGATGAGGACGGTGGTCACGAAGCTGGCGGCCAGCAGGTACACGCTCATGACGAGCGCGGCGGTGGTCAGCATTCGGCGGGTGTTGCGGATACGGGAGCGCAGACGTTGTTCGGCGTCGGCGCCTTCCGCGGCAATGAGGGGCATCATGCTCACCCCGGTCTCGAACCCGGAAAGGCCCAGCACCAGCAGCGGGAAGGCCAGCAAAGCGGGGCCGACGAGGTCGCCGAAGCCGCCTCCGCCTTCCGCGAGGGCATCCGTCCAGGCCGAGAGAGCGGCGGGTGTGCTGAAGACATCCGTCAGGGCGACGGCGATGACAACAGCGTTGAGTGCCAGGAACACCGCCACCAAGGGGATGGCTACCTTGACGGCTTCGCTGAACCCGAGGAGGAAGACCCCACCCAGGACCAGAAGCAAAGCGACCGTAAGGGCGACCTCGTGGCCGTGTAGGGCCTGGGGAAAGAAGGGATTCTCCACCACGTGGACGGAGGCGTCCGCCGTGGACAGGGTGATCGTGATGATCCATGAAGTGGCGACGAAACCCAGCAGGACCAGCACGAACAGCTTGCCCCACCAAAACGGCAGCAGATCCTCCAGCATCGCCACAGACCCGGCCCCGTGCGGACTCTCCTTCGCCACGCGCCGGTACATCGGCAGCATGCCCAGCAGGGTCAACGCCACGATCAGCAGCGTCGCCAGAGGTGAGACGGCGCCGGCCGCCAGCGCTGCGATCGCCGGCACGTAGGCGAGGCTGGAGAAGTAGTCGACACCGGTCAGGCACATCACCTTCCACCAGGCATGCGGCTCGACATGAGCTTCACCCGCCGCGGGTCCGACCGGCTGCACCTGATGCCGCAGCATCCACTGCGCAAGACGACCCCTTGGCTCTGACCTCAGGGCCGGACTGTCCACGACCTCGGGCACGAGCGGTTCGTTCGGGTCTTTCATATGCTCCGTCAGCCTTCCTTGGTTCCCGTCGGCGCAGCTCACCGGTCGGGTCAGTGCGCACGATCATCGAGTATGCGACCTGCCGCGCCGAGCTGGCCGGTCGAGGTCGAGGTGTTCCTCCCTGGCGGTGCCACCGGCGTGTCGGCGCTGGCCTTCGACTGGTTGGTTCCCGGGCTTGTGGCCGTGCATGAGCCAGAGCCGAACCCGAGGCATTTACCCGGCACTCGCCGAACACGAGAAGACCTGCGCATCCCCGGAAGGCCGTTGAAAGGGCCCGCGCTTCACCCGAACGACCGCAACCAGGAGTGCCGACCCGTCACACGTCGCGGAGTGCGGTGCCCGCACCGTACGGGCCGGGCTGAGGGTTGCCGCCACGACCACACCGGCCGGCTCCGCACCATTGGCCGCACCGTCCCACTGCGCCCGGACGCGGCCCGGCAGGTCGCTGAGCATCTGGCCCCGGCCGATGCCCGGCTACCCCTGGAAGGGCGTGCGGTTCGCCTCGGCCTGGGGGAGCAAGGACGTCCTGGACGTAGTCCTGGTCCGCCCCGGGCTGGTGGCGGAGATCAGTGTCGACCGGGCCATCGACCGTGGCGGGGTCTTCCGCCACCCGCGCGCTTCCAGCGACTGCGCCTGGATGTCACCGTCGACGATGTGCCGGGCTGCGGGGAAGGAACATCCGCGGCAGCTGGTTGATCCCGGGCGCCGCCCGGTGTAGGCGCGCGACGGCCCGCTGGGGCGGTCGGTGGGGTTGCACCGCAAGACGGCTGAACGCGGCTGAACGGTTAGATCGGGCGGGGGACCGGAGGTACTGCCGGAGGTGTGAACCCCCCCAAAACGCCGACCGGTCATCTACCCAGGTCAGCCCCCGTGGGCAAGCCTGTTCCGAAGAACGACACCTCTAATTCGATAGCAATTAGAGGTTCTGGATCTCTGATGGGCCCGGCGGGCGACGTCTGCCAGGGCAGGACGTGTGTGGTCCGGTCGGTGCCGTGGTGACCCCTACGACACCTCCTACCGTACGAGGTCTGTGGAATGACCGGTGGCGCTGGGTGCCGGCCGGTCCTCGCACGTTCTGCCCTCACGGGCCCGACGGGTTCGGGATCCTCGATGGATGAGCTGCCGCACGGTGACGCGTTTCTCCTCACGAGCTTCGAGCTCTGGACACGGCGTGCGCCCGTGCGGTCTGGCGGTGCCGCGCACGGCTGATGAGGTGGCGGACCTTGGAGCCCTGGAATTAGTGCGCCGTGCGGCCCCGCGTGCTCGCCTTCAAGAACAGCACCGGAGAAGGGACGGGGTACGGACGTGTTCTGCGGGATCGACTGGGCGGAGGGGCACCACGACGTCGCGATCATTGAAAACACCGGCAAGCTGCTGGCCAAGTGCCGGATCGACGACGACTTGGACGGTTACCAGCTGCTGCTGGACCTGATGGCCGACCACGGCGACAGCGCCGAGACGCCGATCCCGGTGGCCATCGAGACCAGCCGCGGCCTGCTGGTCGCCACCCTGCGGGCTGGGGCCCGGCAGGTGTTCGCGATCAACCCGATGGCGTCCTCCCGCTATCGTGACCGGCACGGCGTCTCCCGCAAGAAGTCCGACCCGGGCGATGCCCTGGTCCTGGCGGACATCATCCGCACGGACATGCCGATGCACCGGCCCCTGCCCGCCGACAGCGACCTGGCCCAGGCCATCGCCGTCCTCGCCCGCGCCCACCAGGACTCCGTCTGGAACCGGCAGCAGATCGCCAACCAGCTCCGCTCGCTGCTGCGGGAGTACTACCCGGCGGCTCTGGACGCGTGGCGGCACAAGGCCGGTGGACTGACCCGGCCGGACGCGCGGAAGACCCTCGCCGCCGCACCGACCCCGGCCATGGCCGCTGAGCTGCCGCTCTGGAAGCTGCGGGCCGCCAACGCGGCATCAACGAGGACGCTGAGCGAATCCACACGCTGTTCCGGCAGCCCGCAGCCCGGCAGCTGCCCGCGGTGGACGAGGCCATGGGCATCCAGGCCAAGGCCCTGCTGGTGCAGCTGAACGCCGTCTGAGCTGCTCCGCCGGGTCGCCTGGCTGCTGGCCGCCGACACCTCCGTATGGAGCGACGACGTGTGGATCGTGGACTCCACACCGGTGGAGTGCGGCCGCTCCCGCGAGACCGTCAAACGCTCCGATCTGGCCGGATGGGCCGAGTACGGGTACTGCGCCAGCCACAGCCGGTTCTTCTGGGGCCTGCGCCTGCACCTGGTCTGCACCCTCCAGGGGCTGCCCATCGCCTTCGCCCTGACCGGAGCCAAGGCCGACGAACGAGAAACCCTCCTTGACCTCCTGGCCGCCGAACCCGACCTCCTGGCCCGCCGCCCCGGACAGACCCTGATTGGCGACAAGAACTACTTCGGCCGCGACTTCGAGCACCAGCTGGCCGAGCTGGACATCCGGCTGCTGCGGCCGACCCGCAAGGGCGAACCGGAGCGGCCCGGAGCCGAGCTGTTCAAACCACTGCGGCAGGTCATCGATTCGGTCAACGAGAGCTTCAAGGGCCAGCTCAACCTCGAACAGCACCACGGCCGCACACCCGCCGGCGTCGTCGCTCGCGTCATGCAGCGCATCCTCACGCTGACCACCGCCATCTGGCACAACGACCAGACCGGACAGCCCGTCCTGCGCTAACTGACCGCCTACGACCACTAACCCTTGGGATCGATCATCTACTTGGGCGGTGCCAGGGTGCGCAGGACGCAGAACTCGTTGCCCTCGGGGTCGGCCATGACCACCCAGCTTCGGTCTGGGCCTTGGCTCACATCCGTCTTGGTGGCGCCGAGGCCGAGCAGTCTGGTCACCTCGTCGTCGGTGCTGCCGTCGATCGGGCTGACGTCGAGGTGAAGCCGGTTCTTCAGGGTTCTGGCCTCGGGCACCTGGATGAACAGCAGGGTGGGCGACATCTGGCGGGCCCGAACATCCTCGACGGTCGGTACCCAGGAGCCGATCTCGACCTTGCCCTCGTTCCGGTCGATCACTTTGAAGTCCAGGACCTCGCACCAGAAGGCCGCGAGTCTCTCCGGATCGTGGCAGTCAACGGCCAACTCGGTGAACCTACTTGTCATATCTCTCCCAGATAGTGCGGACGGGGCTCAGCCTATGGGGCCGCGCCGCCCATCCGGCAAGTCCGGGATCGCTACGACAACTAACCCTTGGAATCGATCACCGGAGGAGGCTGGGATGGCGACAGAGACTCGAGGCCGCATGCTGGAGGCCGCGGTGCAGGCGCTCCAATGGCGAGGCGTCGCCGGCATGTCGTTCACCGAGCTCCTGCGTGACAGCGGTGCCGCACGCGGCGCCATCTATCACCACTTCCCGGGTGGCAAAGCCCAGCTCGTCGCGGAGGCCGCCACCCGCAATGGCCAGGACATCCGCGCCCACCTCGCCGCACTGCCCGCGGGCAGCCCGCACGCCGTCGTGGAAGCCTTCCTGACCTTCGTCCGTCCGGTCATCGAGGCCGCCACCACCGGCAGCGGCTGCGCCGTCGCCGCCGTCACTGTCGATCCCGAAAGCGACACGCTGCGCGAGGTTGCGGCCACCGCGTTCGGCTCAATCGACCCGGCCACCGCGACCGGCGCCGCCGCCGAGCAACTCGAAGCAACCCAGCGGACGTTGGGCGTCACCCCCAACATGGCTCGGGCCATGGCCAACAGCCCGGCAGCCCTCAAGGGCTTCCTCGGCCTGTTCGGCGCCCTGAAGGAGGGGGTCCTCTCCGCCGGCATACAGGAGCGGATCGCTCTCGCCGTCGCCGAGTTCAACGGCTGCAGCTACTGCCACCATGTCCATGCGGTATCCGGGACTGCTGTCGCGGATAACGACTCCGTGCTTGTCGCGGACCTTCTTACGCAGCTCCAGGTAGGCGTCGCAGTGCTGCTGCGTGACCTCGCTCAGGCTCTCCACACCCTGCTCAGCCAGCCAGTTGAGCCACCCCGTCAGCTTCGCGAGGCGTCCGTGGACCGTCGCGATCAGCACGGGAGTGCGGTAGGCATGCGGCAACTCCCGCACTGCGGGATGCGCGGGGGCCAGGCGGGCGAAGATGAACTCCTTCGCCACGTTCCACCACCGGGGGTTGAGGATGTCGGTGAAGACCAGGATCTGTGAGCTACGCACCAGATAGCGGGGCAGTCCGGTGATGCCGGTGAACTCCCAGACGTGATCGTCGAACACCGGGCGCGGCCTACCCGGCTGGACTGGCAGGCCGGCTGCGGCGCAGACGTCCTCGCCGGCGAGGACGGAGACGGAGAATGAGGCGGCGCCGGTGAGCGCGGCGGAGATCTTGGTCGTGAGGTGCGCTCCTCGGGGCGCATGGGGAGCTCGTCGTCGTATCGGTGATCTCGGCCGCGGCGGCCTGGAGGGCCCGTTTGGTGAAGTGGACGCCAGGAGCGAGGATGCCGTCGAGTCGGTGGGCGAAGGGGCCGAAGACGGGCATGAACTCATCGGTGGTCATCTGCTGCCAATGCCGTGAGAAGAAGGCCCGCAGCCTCATCAGGTTTGGCAGGTGGCGCGGGGTGAACAGAGCGAGCGGACACAGCAGACACACCCAGGGGCGGGCGGGGCAGGGCTTGCCCTTCGGACCGTGCAGTCCGGAGAGCTGGTCCCCGCACGCCGCGGTGAACACGTCCCGCTCGCCGGACAGCAGCTGGGCCAGCGCGCCGTTGTCCAGGCCGAGCCGGGCGACATGCTCGGGGTAGTCGCGGACCAGTTCGGCGACCTCGCCTGACGCGAGCACCACCGGTGGCTGGGCCCGCCGCGCCAGATCGCCCTGGGCCATCGCGATGATGTCCTCGACCTCCACGGCCTGTGCCGGTGTGGTGTTCGTCAGGTAGTGATCGCCTTCGACGGCCGGCGACCGGTTCGGATCCAGCGTGGCGCGTCGGGCTGCCCCGCCAGTGGGAGCGGTCCCGAAGCGCGTGGTGCGTCGTGCGGATGCGGTGCAGATGCAGGCGCAGGGGCTGGCCGTCGTCGCCGGTCATCTGCAGCGGCCGGCCCTGCTCATCCTTGGCCTGCCGCCGCTTGATCCACGAGGAGACCGATCAGTTGCGTGGGGGACTTCGCTAGCCAGCGTTCCCCCTTCCGCGTGCCACCGGGAGTGAACCGTACCCACAGCTCGTCCCGCAGCTCCTCGGGGGCGAAGCGGCGCGCCACCGACGAGTGATCCAGCCACTGTTCCAGCAGTCGGGTGGCCTGCCGCGACAGGGGCAGGCTCTCCGGGGCGGTGCGGCCCTTGACGTAGCTCAGGAGGATCTGCGCGTCACCGGCCCAGTCGAGGTCACCGACGCCCAGCTCCGCGATCCCGTCCGGGACCACTCCGGTGTAGGCGCCGAACAGCAGCCGGTAGGCGATGATCACGTCCAGTGGCGGTATCAGGGGATCGAGTACGGCGCGCAAGCCTGCCCCGTATCGCGCGCGGAAGAGCCACTTGTCCTGGGCCATCTCCCTCACCAGGGGCTCGGGGCCGTGGTGGAGTACCAGCCAGTGATGAGTGGGCCGGGCGCGGAACGAGTCCTGGTGCCCGTCGTGCGGGGCGGCCTGGTCGCGGGCCGAGCGAAAGGCGCGGTATGCGGAATCGACCTCGTCCCGGCAGGTGCGGATAAGCCGGGCCCACTCCGTCTCCGTGTACGGCTGGTGCGGCTCGTACCGCTTGTTCGTGTTGAACAGCCGGCCCTCGACCAGCGCCCGGACATCCGATGGCAGTAGCCGTTGCTCGTCGTCGGCGCAGCTGAGCATCGCCCGCTGGGCGCTCTCCAGGCTGGGCCTTACTCCGCTCATCCAGTACTGGGTGAGTAGCGCCCGTGTCAGTCCGGACGCCGAACCTGTGAACCCCGCCTCGGCCAACCACGTGTCGAGCTGCCGAATCGCCGTGAAATGCATGCTGATGGAGTCGGCGCTGTCCACTCGTCCGTGCGGATGAACCAGGTCCGTGGCGCCTTCCAGCAGGGTCCGGACCAGCAGCGGATTCCGGATCGGCTTTCGCACGCTCACCGGCTGCCGGATCTCCGCGCCGTCGCTGAAGATGCAATGCAGGCCGAGCGGATCTTCCGTGACGGTAGCCGGCATCAGACCAGCTCCAGTTCATTGTCGAACTCGGCCGCCAGTTCCGAGCTGGTCTCGTCGTCAAGCAGTCCGTACTCCTCGCCGACGCGCTGGTACAGAGAGCCGAACAGCCGCAGCACGTCGAGACGGTGCAGATACGCTTCCGTGGTCAGCGAACTCACGTGACCCAACAAGTCACGCAGGATCAGCAGCGGCTCCGTAGTGCGCAGGTAGTGAGCCAGGGCCGCATCGTCTCCGGTGTCCCGTACCTGCCGCGCGGCCTGCTCGTAGTAGCCGCGCACCAGCCGTGCCATCGTCGCCATGGCCATGGTGTGCCGCAGCCGATGCGGGGTGACGTGCGGGAATCTCGGCTCGTACCGCGCGCGGATCCGATCCGCGGTACGGGCAAAGACGGTGGACCAGGTGGTGAACGGAGCGCCCTTCCCCCAGACCGACAGCAGCATAGAGCCCCCGTCCGGAGCCACCAGGCGCCGCCGCTCGGCGGGACCGAGCGATGCCCACCGCACCCTGGCCCCGTTCACCCGCCCGCCGCGGCGGTCGGCCTCCGTCACGATCAGCGGTTCCCCCCACCCGGTCGGCGGGCCCCACGACGAACCCATGACGGCAGCCGCCCGGTCGAGCTCTATGTAGGACCACAGCTCAGCCAGCGCGTCGTAGTCGATCTACGTCTCCCGGTACTTGCTGCCCTTGGTCACCCCTTCAGGGACGGGAAACGACACCGGTACAGCGGTACGCCGGGACGGAAGCGCCGGCACCTCGCAGACCAGCAAATACGTGAACTCCTGGCTACGCAGCCCGCTGGAGACGACCATGCGGCCCACAGCGGCGTTGCGTGTCAGCTCCCGGCCTCGGAAGGCACGGTCACGCTCCCCATCCGGGGCAAGACCCGCCAGCCCCTTCAAGAACAGATCCGAGAATCCTTCGTCGAGGTACTTGATCGTCACGTGCGGCTTGGCCTGCCGACGTCGCGCCTGGTTGGCCAGCCCCCGCCGCATCTGGCCGGCGAAGGCCGACACCCCTTGCCGGTACGTGAACGGCTCCGCTTCGGCGAACCCCTCGCCTGCGGCCCACTTGTAGAACCCCGCCAGGATGCCGATGTTCTGGTTCCAGGTAGATGCCGCGAAGCGGTGCTGGATCGGCCCACGCGCGCGGTACACGGAGTAGCTGCCCAACACCGCCTTGAGGCGTGTGCGGGTGTCGAACAAGGACACTCCGTGCTCGGATATGAACTCCAGCCACTCCCGGACCGTGCGGACGTAGTACGGCCACGATTTCGGCGCCGGAACTCCGTTGGTCGGAAGCTCACAGGCCCATTGGTTGATCACGTTGACTGGTCGGCTGCCGTTGCTGTCCTCGAAGAGCAGGTCGTCGTCGAACAGCAAGGGCATTCCCTCGGGGATCGCTGGCCTGAACTCGAGTCCCCAGGACTCCCACTTCGCCGATGAGTAGATCGCTTGATGCATGGCCGATGACTATCAACGCAACCCGGCTCACTGCAAAGAGCAAAGGAGCAGGTCGCCGGTACCGTCGAGCAGATAGCAACACTGTCGTTAAGCGGGAACAAACAGGTACAGCGCCCAGAGGGTGTTGAGCAGGCCGAGGCCGAACGACGTGGTCGCGTTGACCAGGGTCAGGGTGCGGAGCCGATGATCGCCGTACACGTACCGCAGGCCCTCGCCGATCTCCGCCCGCAGCCGGCGATCGTCGGCGCGGGCGCGGGCGCGGACGGGTTCGCGGGTTTGGATACGGGCCGTGCACCAGGCGCTGATGAGGAAGGACCCGACATCGCCCAGCAGGGCCCGCGCCGGGCCGAGCAAAGTGGTCAGGGCGGCCCCGAGATTGCTGCCAGCGGTCGCGGCGACCGAGAACAGCGCCCCAATACGGCTGTTGCTCCGCTGAATCAGCGACCGGTCAACCAGACTCGGCAGCAGGCTGATCGCAGCAGCGTCGTGCAGCACACCCGCCGCGCCTTGCACCGCGGCGACCGCCATGAGGTGCGACAACGTCAACGTGTCCAGAGCGGCCGCCACCGGAACGGTCACCAGCGCCGCGGCACTGATCAGATCACCGGTGATCATCTGCCGCCGCTTGGAGTACAGGTCGCCGAGCGTGCCCGCATGCAGAGCCAGCAGCGCGGGCGGCAGCTGGCCCAGGAACGTCATCACGGCGACCTGCGCGGTGGTGGCGTTCAGCTCGAGTAAGGCCAGCACCGGGATGGCCATCGAGCTGACCGAACTGCCCGCCACGCTCGCGGTCTGGCCGGTCAGGTACCGGCGGAAGTCGTGGTGCCGCCACAGCGAGGTCGCGGCGGGCACGGCGGATTGAGTGCGGGCGGTCACGGAGCACCTCCTCGTCCTGCTCCGGCCGCTCGGACCACACGGCCATCACCGTGCGGCGGGGTGCTCGTGACTCCGGCAGCGGCACGACCCGCTGCGGCGTTCCGGGCCGGGAGCCGGAACAGGTGGGTGGTCACGCCGTGCGTGGTGGCCGCGCTCACCAGCCCAGCTCCGTATACAGCCGCCCGGCAGCGATTCCGTCGATCGCTGCCCGGGTGTAGGGAACGATCGGCTCCGGCAGTTCTTCGGGATGCCACCACTTCCAGGCGAGGCACTTGTCGGGCTCGCGGACCTCCGGGGTTCCCTTCCACCGGCGGGTCCGGAAGACGAGCCCCAAGCGGGGCTGGGCGCCGGGGGAGTCGACGAGGTGGACCGCGTGCGCGTACTCGACGTCTGTGGGGTCGATGACCAGGCCGGTCTCTTCGAGGGTCTCCCTGACCAGACACGCGACCGCCGGCTCCTGCGCGCAATGACCCGCGGGGAAGTGCCACGTATCCCCGGCGAATGCCGAATCCGGGTGCCGCAGCCCGAGCAGCACCCGGCCCTCGTCGTCCTCCAGGTAAAGGTGCACGCCCAGGACGTTGAGGACGGCCGCATGCGTGGCTGGCGCCGGGCCCGGGCCCGGCGCGATTTGCTGCGCCGCGTGCTGGCGTACGAGGTCGATAGTTGACGGGCTCAGGCGCAGCCGGGGCAGGTCGTCCGGGGTGAACCATCGAAGCAGCACGCCCTCCCGGAGTTCCAGCGCGTCAGGGTCACCGCGCCACCTGCCGGCGAAGACCTGGATTGGCACAGCGAGGCCGTCGACGCCGGTGGCCTGGTCGACGGCGTACGGCTCCAGGTCCGTGATCTCAAGGCCGAAGACTTCCTCGGCGAGTTCGCGTCGGACGGTGTCCTCAAGCGACAGGTCCCCCGGTTCACGGCCGCCCCCCAAGAGCGCGAACGCCCCCGGTTCCCAGATGTCCGGGTAGTTGTCGCGCAGGTGCAGCAGATACCGGCCGGCGCCGTCGTGGACCAAGGCGGAGGCGTTCACTGGCTCGACACGGCCGTCGAGACGTGAGGCGAGCAGCTTGTCCCGCAGTGTCGGCGACGAAATCTGATCGAAGGGCCGCCACTCCGCGCCCGACACCTCCTCGGTCTGTAGGGCGATCCTGGCGGAGACGTCGGCGTCGGCCAGGTAGAACACGAACCGGAAGTCGTAGTGCTGGTGGGCCGGTTCGCCCTTGGCCGGTCCGGCCTCGATGTCGTGGACGGTGATGTCAATGGGCGCGCCCAGGAACTCGGCGGTGGTGCACAGGGCGGCGGGCGGGATCCCAGCCTCCTCATGGACTTCGCGTAGCGCTGCTTCGAGGAGCGTCCGGTCTTCGGCATCGACGTGGCCGCCCGGCGCCAGGACTAGTCCGCCGCTGGCCTTGTGGTGGATGTGCAGGACGCGCCGGTCCTGGTCGATCACGATGGCGCTGCATGTGACGTGTCCCGGGAGGGTGGCGCGGACCGTGGGATCGGCCTCGGCTTCGAGAGCACCCAACAGGTTTGCCAGTGCTGCCTGTTCGCCGGGGTGGTGCTTCAGGTAGGAGGTGACGAGTTCACGGATGTGGGAGCGGGTGGGCGGCAAGGTGACCTCACAGTTCCGGGAGGCGGATGGGGGTGGTGGGAGCGGGCCGGCGGGTCTCATGGGCCCGCCTTCGCTGACTCGTCGGGGGGTGTGGACGCCCGTTGCCGCGGGGAACCCCGGGCGCCCGTCGGGCCGTCGGCGTCCGTTCGGCCCAAGACCGGTGACGCGGAGGTCAAGGGCGGCCACCTGCTTTCGTCTCTGTGGAGCCGTCGCGCGGCGCGGGCAGGCTGTCCGCGAAGGCGGCGGCCTGCACGAGGTACGCGCTGCGGAAGTCGCCCGTCCCGGTGTTCTCGCCCATCAGCTCGGTGAAAGTGCCGGATTCGGCGACCTGCCCGTCCTTGAGGACGTGGATGAGGTCGGCGTGCCGCACCGAGTGCAGCCGGTGGGTGATCAGGACGATGGTCTGGCCGGTCGCGGCGAGCGCCCGGATCTGATCGAAAACCTTCTGCTCAGCAACCGCATCGAGGGCGCTGGTGGGCTCGTCGACCACGAGGATCTGCGCGTCCTTGTACTTCGCGCGGCTGATCCCGATCTTCTGCCACTGTCCGCCGGAGATCTGGTGCCCGCCCCGGTACCCGCGGGCGAGGAGAGTACCGAGACCGCGGGGCAGCCCCGCGAGGACGTCGTCGGCGCCGGAGTACGCTGCGGCCGCCTCCACCGCCTGGTCCTCGATCGGACGGGTGGGCCGGCCGATCCCGATGTTCACGCGGAACGTGAACGGCCAGTGGTAGAACGACTGGGACATGAGCGCGACCCGCGCGAAGATCTGCCCGCGGTCGGCCTTCGCGGCATCGACCCCGTCCCACCAGATGGTGCCGCCGCCCTGATCCGGCAGGTACAGGCCGGCCAGGAGCTTGATCAGCGTGGACTTGCCGGAGCCGTTCTCGCCCACCAGGGCAATGACCTTGCCCATCGGGAAGGCCAACGACACCTCGCGGAGCGTCGGCTCCGGCGTCTCACCGGTGCTGCCCGGATAGGTGAAGGTGACCTTCTCGAAGCGGATCTCCCCAAGGTCCTCCGGGAGCGCCTCACCGGTGGCCGGAATCGCCCGCGCCTCGGCCTCTTCGCACAGCCGCTCGTAGTCGGCGACGAAAAGTGACTCCTGATGAAGGTCGGTGATCTGCAGGACGAGACTGTCGAGGCTGGACGCGCCGGTCCGGATCGCAAGGACCGCGGTGCCGGCGACCGCGAGGTCCATCGCCCCGCTCCACAGCAGCAGCCCCAGCGCCCCGTAGGTCAGCAGGGTGGCGAGCCCGCCGGCGCCGTCGGCGATCAGGCCGATCCGGGCGGCCTTGCGGGCCAGGCGAGTTTGCTCGCGCTCGCTGGTCTCGGCCATGCTCCGGAAGTGGCCGAGGAGGAACGGGCCGACTTCGTGGACGCGGACCTCGGCAGCGGCCTCCTGCTGGGTGAGCAGCTGGCCCAGGAGGTGTCCGGCCCGCGCGTGCTGGACGAAGGTGTGGAAGGAGATGTACCGCTGCTTGGAGATCGTCAGCGAACTCCAGGCGCTGGGCAGGGTCATCACGACCAGGAGCGGCAGCAGCACGGGGTGCAGCACGGTCAGTACGCCTGCCGCCGCGATCAGGGAGATCGCCGAGTTCAAGGTGTTGGTGCAGTAGCGGATCATCCGCCGTGCGGAGTCGGCGCCGTAGCGGGCTGCGTCCAGCAGCCGGTGGAACTCGTCGTCCTCGATGGCCGATAACTCCACCCGGTGCACGAGCGCGAGGTACCGCTCCGTCGCGACCCGCTGCACCTTCGGCTCCAGCGCCCCGGTCGCGGCCGTGGACGCAGAGCGCAGCAGCGAGCCGAGCAGGGCCATGATCGCGACCACCGCGAGCGAGGGCACCGCACGGGTCAGCCGCTCGTTCGTCGTCCCTCCGGCGAGGATGTGGCCCAGCACGCTGTTGACCGCGATCAGCCCGGCCGCCTGGCCGAGGCCGCGGCCCAGCTCCGCGCCCAGGACGATCCGTAGGGCGCGGGCGTCGGCGAGGTGCGCAAGACGCACGCCCATCCCGACCATGCGCGGCAAGTTCCTCGCCATGGTCCACAGCCCGAGCTTCAGCCAGGCCCCCTCGTGTTTCTCCCAGCCGATGTCGTACGCGAGCTCGCCGCCGAACAGCAGCCGCTCCGAGTCCGACACCGTCCCCTCACTGGCCTCGCCGCTGGTCTCCTTGCTCATGCCGTCCCCCTCGCATCCGGTCGTGCTCATGTGGTCGCGTCTCTGGTCATGAAGAGCCCGGCGGGCTCCCGGATCACCCGCTCCGTTTCGGTTCCGTACTCCGCCGCCTGGAGTGCTGCCACGCCTTCGGCGGTGGCCGCCCCAGCCCCGTCTCCGTCCGCTGTGTTCATGCTGGCTTCCCTCATCCGGCAGCAGGCATGGCGAGGGCTCCGTAAAGGGTGCCCGCGACGTACTGGTTGAGGACGGCATGGGTCAGGGGCAGGGGCCGGCAGTCGGCCGGGGGGCCGCCGGGATCGGCCCACACCACCTCGCTGTGCTTGAGCGGTGCGGCGTTGCGGGGCTCGCCGGACCAGTGCTGCGTGGCGAAGATGGTGCAGAGACGGCCCGCGCCCTGCTCGCTGCGGTAGTGCAGGAGACCGGAGAGCTCGATGTCCTGCACGTCCACCTGGATGCCCAGGGCGTGGGAGGCCTGCCGGCACGCGGCTTCGTCCAGCCACTCCGCCGGCTCCAGCCGCCCGCCCACCAGGGCCAACTGCCCCTGGTCGGGGCATCCGGCCCGGCGGACCAGGGCGACCCGCCCGTCGGAGCGCAGCGCGAGCAGCACCACCTCCGTTAGCGGCCGGTAGCCGGGCCCGGTGCGAGGCGGCGCGGCAGGATCCTGTTCGAATGGAGCAGAGGCCGTACGGGGGTAGGGCGGTGTCGGCACAGATCCTCCCTGGGTTGACGCGGAACCGAGCGATGGTCGAACAACCCGCCACGCCCGGGTGTCGTAACGGCCCCGCAGGGGCGAAAACTTCGAACATGAATCCGAAATCGGTACGCAGGCCAATCCCGCTGGGCATGACACCCGTTGAACTCACACGTTCGAGTGGATGCCTGCGGCCAGCACCCGATCAGGTACTTGCGCTGGTGCTCGGCAGCGGCCGACAGACGGCTGCCGACAGGGGCAGGTCAAGGTCTGTGACCGAAGTTCTGCTCGCCGTCCTCACGATCGACCCCGGGGAACCCGTGCAGGTCGTGGAAGCCCTCACCGCGATGTCCTGGGCGGCCCGGACCCAGGCTCGGGCGAGCGGGACAGGGCAGGTCCGAGGCGGGCGCCGCAGTAATCACAGCGAGTGAAAGGACACACCCGATGGCCCCGGCGCTCCGCGTCGAGGCACTCCCGTCTGCGGCGGCGGCCTACGGTCGGGATGTGCGTACCCGCGAGGAGACGGTCGTGACCCCGTTGGACGTCGTGCTGACCGGTGTCGAGTACGTGCCTGGCGATCCTTGGTTTCTCAGGCTCCGCTGGCAGGCAGGCGACGGCACTCCCGCACCCGCCGTCCGCGAACGTGGCGGGACGGGCGCCCCGTCCAACTTCCCGTACGCCACGCAGCTCTTCTCGTCCGCGGTTCCGGAAGACCGGTACGCCGTCGGTAAAGCGGTCCCCGCCGGCGACACCAGCGGGACGTGGGACCAGGGGCGGGCCGGCTACATGCTCAAACCCGGCAGCCAGTACTGGATCGCGGTCGTCGGCAACCCGCCGTCGATGGCCTCCAACACCGTCGCGGTCCTCTGGCAGCCGCCGTCCATCGTCTCCGTCACGTGCGACGGCACCGCGCTCGACGTGGCCTGGGCACCGGGCGGCGCGGGCGCGACCGGGGCGGTCGCGACGCTCGCCGCGGGGGGGCGCCGAGGTGTGGCGCGGCTCCGCGGCTCAGGCCGCGCCGTCAGCCGCCGCGGTGGCGTCGCGCTTCGACGTGGCCGGCGCGCCGCTCACGCTCGCACCCGGCACGCTCACGCTCACGCTGCGTCCGACCGCGACCGACACGCGCGCCGTCTCCACCGGGCCCGCCACGGTCGCCACGGCGTACACGCACCCGCCCGCCGTCCTGGCGACGGCCTACGCCTCGGGCAGCGCCACGACCGGTCTCAGCTACGCCGCCGAGGTCGCACCGGCGGGCAACACCGGCCTTCAATACGCGGTCACCCTCCTCGTCGGCCGCGCACGCCTGGCCGGGCCAACGCTCGTCACCGCCACACCGGACGGCGACAACGCCGTGCTCAACGTGGAGATACCATGCGTGCCGAGCGGCTCGCCGCTCGCGCTCGTCGTCGCCGCGGCCGACCAGGTCGCAACGGGTCCGGCGTCGGAGCCGTTTCCGCTCCTGGCCGTCGCGCCGCACGCTCGCCGCCGCGAACGCCACCCGCGCCGGCATCCTCGACCCCGCCGCCGTGCTCACCTCCCGGCACTACATCGCCGTCGAAGGCGACACACTCGCCGCCAACGCCTCCGGCGCGACCGGAGCCAATGCTCGCCGATGCGAACGGCGGCACCGACGACCTGTTCGAAGCGGGCACGCTGCTCTACGTCGGGGACTTCGCGGGGGTGACGGTTCCGCCCGGGCAGACGCTGCACGAGCTGGCCGACCGCTACGCCTGCCCCCCGGCGCTGCTCCTGGCCGCGAACGCCGGTCACCGCCTCGCCGACGCCGTGCTGCCCGGCTGCGTCACCGTGCCCGAGACGGCGCGGGTGCCCTACACGCTGCGGCCTGACGACACGCTCGACGCGCTCGGCCCGGCGTTCGGGACGACGGGGCTCGGGCTGGGAAGCCTCAACGCCGCGATGCCGGGCGTCCTCGCCGCGTACCGGACCGTTTCCGTCGACACCCCGGCGGGACCTGTGGCCACCGAGACGACCGTCGACGACACCCTCGACGCGGTGTGGCACCGGCTCGCGGCGCAGGGGGAGGTGACGTTCGGGCAGACGGTGGCCGCCGTCGCGAGCGACGCGTCCTACCTCGCTGACGGTGCGCTGCTCGTCTGCGGGCCTGCTGTGCTGGCCGGTACGGGCACGGCGGTGACTCCCGCGGAGGCGGCGGCGGCGTACGGCCTCGACCCGGCGGCGTTCGCGCAGGCGAACGCCGGTGTCACCGGGCTGGTCGCGGACGGCGTGGCCCTGACCGCCGCCGGCGTGACCGTCACCACGGGAGCGCACGACAGCCTCAACACCGTCCTCACGCGCTTCGCCACGGCCGGTGCGGCGCTGACGTCGGCCGACCTGGTGGCGGCCCTGGCGGACGTCGCGTTCCTCCGGCGCGGTGCGAGGGCGCTGCTGCCGCAGGCGCGGGTCTCCGTCACCGCGGTGCTGCCCGCCGAACTGCCGCTGGCGAACACCACCGTGCCGTTCCCCCTCACCGTCGCGCTGCGACTGGCGCGGCCCGACGTCCTCGTCGACCCCGTGTTCAGGACCGCCTACGGCTCGGGGGCCGCCGAATGCGCGGACGCGCCGGTGCCGCCGCACGTCACGCACAGCGGCGAGCGGGGGAAGGAATCCCTGACACTGGCGGAGTTCGAGACCTCCTTCAGGGAGGCGTTCCCCCTGCTGCGGCTCGCCACCGGACGCGCGCCGGACGGCGGCACCGACCTGTCCGTGGTGGCGTTCACGGCGGGCGGCATCACCGACGTGCAGGTCGCGCCCGGCCTGACCTGGCAGGACCGGGACGGTATCGTGAGGACGATGCCGCGCGTCTTCGCCCTGCGGCCGCTGTCAAAGGAACTCGTCAGCCGCAGCGGTGTCCCGGTTCACGATCTCGGCCCCGACGGCAACCTCGCCCCCGACGCGACACCGACCGACTTCGACAGCGTCGACGCCGAGGTGTGGGCGCGACGCCTGCTCGCCGACGTCGACCTGTTCCTCACCGCGGCGTACGCCACCGCGGTGCACGCCGACCCCGCGACCGGCGACGCGCTGGCACGGGTACTCGCCGCGAAGCGCACACTCTCCCGCGCCGTCGCCCGCGGCCTCTGGCCCGTCCTCGACGTCGCCGACCGCCACGCCGTGCCCGCGCAGGCCGCCGCCGTCGCGCGGCTTGCCGACGAGCTCTCGGTGAACCTCTCCCGCGCCTACGACGCGGCCGCGCTCGTGCAGTACGACGCCACCGTCGAGCCGCCGGCGAATACCGTGGGGGGACGCCCGGCCCGGCTCTACGGCACCCTCGCCACACCGCCGGGGGCCTCGTACACCCTGTCGTCGGCGAAAACGGACCTGTCCGCCGCCTCGTCGTACGTCGGGTTCCTCCTGCGCCTGCCCGATCCGCGCTGGCAGGCATACGTCCCTGTCGACCTCGACTACGGATTCCTGGACCTGGAGTACGACATCGCGGCCGAGCCGCAGATCGGCGGCTACGAGGCGTCCCGGTGGCTCGCCTTCTACCCGCCGCTGACCGGCGACGCCAAGCCCCCGGCGCTGCGGACCGCGCTCGGACGCGCCGACGTGCCGGTGCCGCTGCGCGCGTACCCGGGAGCGCCCGTACTGCTCGGGCAGACAGCCGGCGCGACGTTCGCGCAGGAGCCGCCGACACTCGCCGGCGCGCCGCTGTGGACGTACGCCGTCAGCTACGCGCACGAGCACGCGGCGCAGGACGAAGTGCGCGTGACCGTGGCCTTCAACGTCACCGTCGGGGCCGGGCCCGCCGACGCGGGCACCGACGACGTCGTGAGCGCGCTGGCCCGCTACGTCTCGGTCGCCGACGGCCTGTGGTCACTGCTCGCCGGATACGTCTCGGACTCGGGCGACGGCGCGGCGCGCGCCAACGCCGCGAGGACCTTCGGCGACCTCGTCCGCCTTGTCGCCGATGCGTGGGACCGCAGGTGGCCCGCCGCCGAGCCGGCTGCCGCCCCTGCGACCGTCGAGCCGCCCGCGGTGACGCCCGGTCCCGACCCCGTCGAGGTCACCCTTGGCGTGCGCGTCGGTTACACCGTCGAGGACGGCGTCACGTACCTCGCCGCCCTCGAGCTCACCCCGGTGACGGCGTCGCCCGGCCCTGGCGGCGCGTGGCCCGAGGCCGCCTACGTCGACGCCGCGGGCACCACCGTTTCGCTCGTCCCCGACGCACCGGTCGGCGGCTCGCGGACGTACCGGTTCGACCCGCCGTTGCCCGCAACCGGGTGGCCGCAGTTTCGGCTGTGCTGGCCGGGGCTGCACGTCATGGCGTACCAGAACGCCCGCGCCACCCTCACCGTCCGCCGCAACACGAGCCTGGTCCCCGACGGGCCGCCTGCCGACGAGCAGTTCGTGTTCCGCACCGCCCCGGCCGTCGCACCCGATGTCGTGACGCCGTTGAACATCTGGGACGGACCGGTCGACCTCACCGGGCTGGGACCGCTCGACGACGCACTCACCGCAGCATTCACCACACTCGCCGGCGGGTCCACCGACGCCGGCGCCGCGGTGGGCGTCGGCTATGGCTTCCAGATCCTTCCCGGAATCGACGGGTCGTCGGGCCTCGTGAGCCGGCTGCCGATCGCGCTGGCCCATGTCGTCATGGATCGGTCGACCGGCGCGGCAGTCGGGCAGGTCGCGACCGACTGGCTCAGGGAAAACGACCCGCCCGCCACCCGCGCGCGCCTGTTCACGTTCTCGCTCACGCTGTTCTCGCAGCTCGATCCGAACGCCGTACAGCCGCTGCTGACGATGCCGCAGCTCATCCACCGCATCCTGTAGCAGGTGGATCTCCCTCCCGTACGGCGCGGGCGCGGGTTCTGGACGGTGTCCAGCTCACCCGGTGCCGGGGCGCCGATCGGCGCGACCGGAAGTGAGCGGGCGGCGCAATTCCCCACGCACCCCTGGGAATTCTCCGCCTGAGGCTGGTCGTCATGACGATGTCCATGTGCGGTAGCGGAGCCTTCGCCCTCTGGGCTGGGTCTGGAGAAAGTCAGCCGGTCAGCTCCCCCCACGGGATTGCGGGAGAGACGATGCCCTACAGCACGTCGAGCAGGGCGTTGTCCTCCCACTGGTCGACGACCACCAGGTAGCCGGCCAGGACTTTGGGGAGAGGTGCCCAGCCGCCTGTTCAGCGATGACGATCTGGTCGTGGCCCATAGGGAGCCATCTCATTTGGCGAGTCTGCGGTAACAGATGAGGGTGCAGGCGATGCTGGTGAAGGCGAGGAAGTGCTCGGCCTTGCGTTCGTAGCGGCGGTGGAGGCGGCGGCAGCCGGCGAGCCAGGCCATGGTGCGTTCGATGGTCCAGCGGTGTCGACCCAGACGCTTGAAGACTCGACGCCTCGGCGGGCGATGCGGTGCTCGAGCCGTCCCGAAGCCCTGTCCGAGACCGAACAGCTCTGCCTCAAGGCCGTTCTGGCGCAATGCCCGGAGCTCGAAGCTCTGACCGGGCACGTTAGGTCCTTCGCCGAGATGATGACCCAACGCCAAGGCGAACGGCTTCCGCAGTGGATCGAAGCCGTTCGCTGCGACGACCTGCCCAGCCTCCACGCCCTCGCCGCCGGTATTGAACGCGACAGGGACGCTGTCACCGCTGGCCTCACCTGGAGTTGCGGAGTTGTCGAAGGACACGTCAACCGCATCAAGATGGTCAAGCGCCAGATGTTCGGCCGAGCCTGCTTCGCACTCCTGCGAAGCGAGTCCTGCTCGCCTGATGTTATCCATCTAATGCGGGGCGACGCAGCACGTCAGTCGGCTCCCAATCACTCTTCCAAAAGACTTCAAGCCCGTGCTCGTTGATGAACTGCCGCTCCACCTCGTGGATGGGGTACGTCCCTTGGATGTTGATCACGTCGTGACCCTTGTGTCCCGGAACGCCAACGTCGATGCCCAGGTAGTCGTCTCTTTCGAGGACCATCGGCGCGAACGCGCAGAATGCCGTCATCTCCGACTCAGTGCGCTGATCAGGTCGCCGGCCGGCGTGCGGGGAGCCGGCCGGGTTCGAGGGCACGGCGCAGGTTCGGCATGTAGGCGTGCAGTGAGGCCGCCACCTTCTCCGGCCTCCCAGGTGGACCGGCCTGCCGTCGACGGCAGCACCGAGCGGTCCCAGGACCTGAACCCAGAGCAGGGGCGCCAATCCACAGCGCCGCCGGGGCCCGTTGAGGCTCACCGGCAGCCGTCCGGCCACCGGGATCACGCGCTGATTTCTTAGCATCAGAGGCCAACAATTCGCCCGGTCGCCGCCAGGACGACTACAAAGGACCGGACCGGACCGAACCCGGCGACGGGGATGATGCACCCGTCGACGATCGGAATGATGTCGAAGGCGGTGGATGCGCGTGCGTGAGTGCAGCAGGATCGAACCGACTGCGGTCAGATTACTTCCGAGAAGTCCGAGTTCCGGCTCCCTCCCCTGATGCGGGCGGCCATGCTGAAACCTATGTCGTTTTCCCCGGCGCACGCATCGGTGGACGAGTATCGGCTCCTGACGTCGACCATCCGGTCGAGGGCGGAAGATGCTCAGGGCTGTTTCAGCCGGGCCGGGCGCGGGGAGGGGGGAATGCCTTACCTCCCCCTGCGTATTCAGCTGCGAGGTTTGTTCATCGAGCTCTACATCGAGCTCCGCCTGCAGAATGCGGGCCTTCGCATTGTCGGATTCCGCAACACCTTTGAGAACGGACAGGCCCCGCCGGAAGCGTACGTCCGCCACGTGCGGGACTCGATCGCGCCACCGGGAATCCGCCGAACGCAAGCCCTGCCGTTCGGCGGAGGGCGCTCCGACCTGGAGACGGCCGCCGCCGTGCGGCGTTCGGGGATCTTCCTGGGGCGCCGGCCCTTGGGCAACGCGGTTATTTGGCTGCATCGGAACCTCGATCCGAAGTGCACCGCACACGGAATGCTCGTGCTGTCGGAAATGCTCTGCGAGGCCGCCCGATTCCCTGCCCTGGCCGATGCGATGTCACGCATCTGGATGACCGGCGGACGACTGTCGGCCGCAGCAGTCGCCTGAACTTTACATAGGCACCCATCCACAGGCGTTGGGGCACCGAAGAAGGAGCGAGACCCTCTCCAGGAGCTCGTTTCAACCCCGTACGATCTGCGATTCCCGTCCTGGGGATCCACGAACAGGAGCGAATGTGATAGTCAAGTGCGCCGGTCGCCTCGTGGTTCTCGCCGCCGTACCCGCCGCCGTGTTCCTGACCCTCGGTCTTTCCGGACCAGCTCTCGCGGAGAGCGGAAAGACGTACCAGATCGACCTGGCGCAGCTGAACGCATCAGGCTCCAGCGGTACGGTCATGCTCAGCCTCAAGGGCAGCCAGCTCACCGTGCAAATCGAGTCCGAGGGCATGGTGCCCGGACAGCCGTCGGCCCAGCATCTGCACGGCTCGACGAAGGGGCACGACTTCCACTGCCCGGACGCCACCGACGACACCGACGGCGACGGGGTCCTCAGCAACACCGAGGCCACGCATGACTACGGTGACATCAACATCTCACTCACCACGGCCGGGGACACCAAGGCCACCAGCGGTCTCGCCGTGGAGCGCATGCCCGTCGCCGACAAGCAGGGCAAGGTCTCCTACAAGCGGACGATCGCCGTTGGCCAGGATGTGGTCGACCACATCAAGGACCTGCACGTCGTGCAGCACGGCATCGACCGCAACAAGAACGACAAGTACGACTTCGGGGGGGCCGGCAAGAGTGAGCTCGACCCGAAGCTGCCCCAGGAGGCCACGGCTCCGACCAACTGCGGAGAGGTCAAGGGCGCGGCCGTGGGTTCCGTTCCGGTCGGCGGCATCGAGACCGGCGGCGGTTCTCCGCAGCGCGCGGCGGTGCCGGTGACGTTGCGCGACGGTGCGGCGATCACCGTACTCGCGGTGGTGGCCGGTGCGGTGGCCGTCGCGCGGAAGCGGGCCGCCGCCGTGCCCGTCCGCAGGGAGACTGCCGGGGGCTGCGCGTGAAGCCGGCCCCCGCGCTCTCCGCAACCGCCGTGTCCATCACACGGCCCCACCGCCGCACCGCAGGCCCCTTGGCGGCCGCGGCCCTCGCCGGGCTGCTCCTCGCGGGGTGCGCCGGCCAGAACGCGGTGAAGCCCCCCGCCCCAGAGGGGCAAGCTCTCCAGGGCGGGGCACCGGGCGCCGCCGGTGCCGCTCCCACCGGGAAGCTGCCCGCCGGTGGTGACTCCGCGTCACCCGCAGACGGATCACAGAGCGGTACGGGCACGGGTGCGGGTGCGGGCCGGGCCGAGCCCGCCCTCGCCCGGTCGGAGCCGCAGAAGATCACGATCCCCTCCCTCGGCCTGTCCAGCTCCCTGGAGACGCTGCGGCAGAACCCGGACGGCACCATGCAGACCCCGAAGGACCCCGCGCTCGCGGGCTGGTACGAGCCGGGGCCGACACCCGGCTCCCAGGGACCGGCCGTGATTGCCGGGCATGTCACGTGGAACGGAGCATCCGCCGTGTTCGAGAAGTTGAAGACGATGAAGGCCGGTGACACCATCAAGGTGAACCGGCGGGACGGCAAGACGGTCATGTTCACGGTGGACCGGGTCGCCGAGTACCCGAAGGCCGAGTTCCCCACGCTGGAGGTCTACAAGAACCTCGATCACGCGGGCCTTCGCCTGGTCACCTGCGGCGGCAACTTCGACCCCAAGAAGCACTACTACGACAGCAACGTGGTGGTGTTCGCCCGCATGACGGGCGCCGCGTAGCCAGGACGGCGGGGCGGCCGGGAAGGCGTCCGTCAGCCACAGGGCCCACTGCGGCTGACGGGCCCCGCTGCCCTCCTCGCGGACACGCCGGTGGCCACATCCCGACGATCACTTCCTTCTCTGAGCTCGGGCCGGTGCAGGCCTGGCAGGGCGAGGATCCGCTCCCACCGGGGCTGAGCCTCGCCACCGAGGGCGGGGGACACGCTCGACGTCCCGGACAGCGCGGTGAACCTGACCGTCTTCGAGGCCGAGGTGACCCGGGCCCGCGCAGAGGACTTTGGCGCTGCTGGCGGCGGCTCGTCGAGCCATGGCGCTGGCGCCCTCGTGATACCCGCCCCGCTCGTGCGGCAGCGCCAGGTGGGCCCTGGCCGTGGAGTCGCCCAGGTGAGCGGCCTTTCGGTAGAAGTCCTCCGCGGTTTTGATGTCCGTGGCCCGTTCCCTGAGCTGTCCCAGGCGAGTCAGCGCGGCTGCGTTTCCAAGATCGGCTGCCCGGTGTTGGAGATGGTGGGCCGGGCGGGCGGAGTCGGCTTCGGGTTGGTTCGGCCGTGTTGTTCGAGGTAGTCGGCGAGGCGGAACATGGGCCCGGCCCATGGAGTTGCCGGCTTCGGGGTGGCAGGCGACGAGCCTGGTGGGCGGAGTTCCGGTCGGGGAGCAGCTCGGCGCAGGGGCGGCCTGGCGGCCGTGGACGGGTTTGGCGAGCTCTGCGTAGGCGGCCTCGGCCCAGTCGTCGGTGAGTTCGTTGTAGTCGGTGTCAGCGAGGTAGTCCATGGCGGCGTCGGTGAGGAAGGTTTGAGGGAGGTGGAGGCCGACGTCGACGCGGCGTGCGTCCATGGCCGCTTCGAGCAGTGCCCGGGCGGCTTGGCTGCATGTTCGTAGGTGTGCAGAAGCGCGGGGGCTCCGGCCAGGTCCTGTGTCACACGCCCGTGGCCCGATGCTCTGACCAGGCCAGATAGCGAAACGCTGCTGGAGTACTCGACGAGTCTTTCCGAATGCCTGCGGGCGTAAAGGGAGGGTGTCCATGATCGTTTGTGACGACGAACCTGGACACCCTCGTGACCGCAATGTACGTGAAGATCGACGACGAGTGGGCCGGTATCGCGCGCCTGCCGGGCCGGCCTCCACAGCGAGGCCCGATGGCTACGGCACGCCCGCAAGCACTACCGCCATCTGTTCCCCTTCATCCCGCAGGGTCCGGGCTACAACAAGCGGTTGCGGGCCTCTTTGCCGCAGATCAAGCGGGTCATACGGATGCTTGCGCGGGATACGGACTTCTGGTGGGACACCGTGTGGATCGCCGACTCGACCCCCGTGCCATGCGGGATGTCCCGTCCCAAGGTCAAGCGTTCCGAGCTGGCTGGTTGGGCCAACTACGGCTACTGCGCGTCGCATTCCCGGTTCTACTGGGGGTTGCGGCTGTATCTGGTGTGCACGCCCTCAGGGATGCCGGTCCTGTGGGCTCTGGCAGATCCGAAGCTCGGAGAGCGGGAGGTGCTGGCCGCGATGCTGGAGATCGACGCCGTCCTGGTGGCCGAGCGGCCGGGGCTCCTGCTGATCACCGACAAGGGATTCGCATCCAAGCCGTTCGAGCAGTCACTGTCCGAACAGGGCGTCACCCTGTTGCGGCCGTCGCTCAAGAAGGAAGCCCTGCGGCCTGGCGAGCCGATGCTCAAGAAGGTCCGCCAGCTCATCGAATCGGTCAACGACACCCTCAAAGGCCAGCTTGACCTCGAACAACACGGTGGACGCACCCCTGAAGGCGTCGGGGTCCGAGTCGCGCAGCGCATCCTCGCGATGACCGCGGCCATCTGGCACAACCATCAGACCGGACAGGCGGTCAGCCGTTCACTGACCGCCTACGACCACTGACCGTATTCGGAAAGACTCGTCTAGATGATCAATTCCAA
>NZ_JAGGOY010000027.1 GCF_018614095.1 Streptomyces sp. ISL-87
TGTGGGTGATCGTTGGGTTTGGTGCGGGTTGTCGCCATTTTCCTGGGGTTTTGTGGGTGGAGTGAGAGGGCTGGGTGGCTTGTGGGGGCCGGGCCTTCCGGACTCCCTGGGGGTCTGTGCGGGTCGTGGTTGTGGTGCGGGGGTGTTGAGCTGCTGGTATCGCGGTTTGGTTGGGAAATTGTTGTTTGTGTGAGGTGTGCCGGGATTTCTCGTGGTTGTACCGGGAGCCCCGGTAGTCGGCCGGGGGCTTGGCGGAGGGTGTCCGCTTTCGCGTGGTGAGGGGTCCGCGTTGGTGCCGGTGGGGTTTTGATGGGAGGTCATGCGCGGGGACGGGCCCGGGTGGCTGTCGTGGGTTTGTCTGGCCGGTAGTGCTGTTCGGCGAGGTGGTCGAGGGTGATGGCGTCGAGGGCGGAGCGGGTGATTTTCTCGGTGCCGTCGAGGACGGCGGTGATGGCTGCTTGTCGTAGGAGGCGGGAGAGGCTGCCGATCCGGCCGGCGGTTCGCTGGTGGAGGTAGGGCGCGTGGCGAGCCAGGCTGCCGGGGCGATGGTGTTGCAGGTCGAGGGCGTTTTCCATGGCGGTGACGAGCTCCCTGAACGGCTGTCCGCTTCCGCTTTCGCCGCTGTTCTTGCTGCTGGTGCCGTGTGCGCTGCTCGCTGTGGCGGGTAGGGGGTCGCAGTCGATGAGTTGGGCGCGGCCTGCGAGCTGGGCGCCGGCGGCGCCGGTGAACAGGGCGGTGTGGGTGACGTCGATGCCTGCGTACACGAAGGTGGCGGCGATGCGTTCGGTGAGGTCTTTGAGGAAGTCGGCGGCTTCGGCTCCGGTGGTGGTGCGGGGGTTGAGCCGGTGGATTTCGTCGATTATGACGAGCCGGACGCCGGCGGTGTTGTAGGTGTGGCAGACGGCGGTGGCGATCTGCGTCTGGGTCATGCGTGAGGAGACGGGGATGCCGAGGTATCGGGCGAATTCGCCGGCGAGGGCTTTGGCGGTGGCGCCGGGCGGGACCAGGAGGTAGGCCACGGGGGCCTGGCGGGCGACGTCGCCGCTGCGGGTTTGTTCGGCCAGGTAGCAGGTGCGGCCGACTTCGAGGAGGGTGGTGGTCTTTCCGGTGGTGGGCGGCCCGGTGAGGATCAGTGACGGTCTGGCGGTGGTCTGCTGGTAGCGGCCCAGGGCCATCAGGGTGCGTACTTCCAGGGAGGTCTGGACGATGGCGGGGGTGCGGACGGTGATGAAGCGGGAGTGGTAGGCCAGGCGCTCCTCGGTGGTGCGCGGTGCCTGTCCGGGGGTCGGGGGCTGTGGGGCGGGGCCGCGTGCGAAGCGCTGGAACAGCTCCCAGGTGGTGGGGTAAGTGTCTGGGTCTGGTCCCGGTCCGGTGGGAGCGGGGTTGCCGGTCACCACAGTTCGGCCTCCTTGCGCGCGTCGTAGAGGCCGAACCCGGCGCCTGGCAGGTACTCCAGTACCTCGTCTTCGTCTTCGTCTGGGTCGGTGTCGTCCAGGCTGTCCGCGGTCTGCCCGCCGTGGTCCTGGTCGTGGGGTGTGTCCGCGCGGGTTGCGGTGGTGGCAGGCCGCGGTCGGGGAAGGGGGCTGTGCGTTCCCGGCTCCGGCCTTGCTCCGGCGGTGTCGGGGCTGGCGGGGTTGTGGTGGTGGGGGAGGGCGGCGGGTGCGTGGCGGGCGGCCAGGTGCTGTTCGCGGGTGGTGGCTGTTCCGGTGCGGACTCGGCGGAGGAGGTCGTCCAGGGCCTGGGCGAGGTCGGCTTCGTGCCGGTCGCGGTCGCCGCGCCGTTCCACGGTGGTCTTCAGGTGCTGCCACAGGTCGTCGCCGAACGGTGCGTGGACGTGGTCGGTGTGGATCCAGGGCACGGTGGTGAACTGTCCGTCGGGCAGGCGGACCCAGATCTGGCGGTGGTCGTGGGGGTTGTGGTGGACCTCCCACCGGCCCTGCTGTGCGGTGATGCCGGAGGGGCGGCCGCGGTGCGGGTTGAGGGTGTGGTGGTCGTAGGTGCGGTGGTCGATGCGGATGCCGCGTTCGGTGATGCGTTTCCAGCGCACGGGCAGGAGTTCGACGTAGTCGCGGCTGGTCAGCGGGAGGGGGACGTGGCCGCAGGTGCCGAGCAGGGAGCCCCACATCTCGTTGGGGGTCAGGGCGGTAGCGGGCATGGTGGGGTGGCGCAGTCCTTGATGGGGGCGGTTCTGCCAGCCGGTGGTGATCCACTGGTCGAGGATGTCCTGCAGTTGCGGCACGGTCCACATCGCCTCGCTCTCGGCGCCGCGGCCGCGGCGGGTGGGGTCGGAGCCGGTGTGGCCGGCGATGTGCTGGCACAGCAGGGTGTTGATCGATCCGAAGGTGCGCTCGACGGGGCCTTTGGCGGCTGGCTGGCGCGGGGGAGCGGGCTGGACGCTGATGCCCAGGGTCTCGGCGGCTGCCAGGAAGGCCTCGGAGACGAATACCCGTCCCCGGTCCACGACCACCGTTTCGGGTACGGCCACCGGCCGCGCGGCCGCGTGGTGCAGGCGTGTATCGGCGTCCAGCAGGAGGTCGTAGGGGACGGGGGCCCGTGAGAGGTGCAGGGCGTCGGGCCAGATGGGGCGCATGGGGTGCGGGGTGGCCATCTCGGCCAGCAGCAGTGCCGCGTCCACGGCCTTGGTGCCGGCCGGTCGCAGGACTGCGGCCAGGATCGACCGTGATGCCACGTCCAGGGCGATGGTGAGTTCGGGGCGGCCGGTGGTGCCGTTGTCGAACACGGCCAGGACGTCCAGGCGGGTGGTGTCGAGCATGACCTGTTCGCCGGCGCGCAGTACGCGGGTGGGGGTGTAGGGGCGGGCGGGGGTGCCGGGCCGTTCGTGCGGGTCGGCCAGGGCGTTCGCCAGGCGGTAGAACGTCGCGTGGGCGGGCATCTTGACTGTGCCGGGGCCGTGGGCTTCTTCCAGGATCTGCACGGTCAGCTGCCGCAGGCCCTTGACCGTGCCCTGGGAGCGTCCGTGCTGGCGCCGCATCGCCTCCAGCACTGCGGCGATGACCCGCTCGTCGTTGCGTCCGGTGCGGCTGCTGGTGCGGGTGGTGCGGTGGTCGACCAGTCCCCACAGGCCCTGGGCGCGGTAGGACAGGCGCATGCGCTGCACGGTGGTACGCGCGACGTTGCCGAAGCCGAGCGCGGTCAGTTCCTCGGCCTTGGCCTGCTCGCGCTGGGCCAGGGTTCGGGCCCGGGGGTCGTACTCGGGTCGCGGCGCCCGTCCTTTGTCCGCCGCGGGCAGGCCGGTTTCCACCTCGAGGATGTGCCGCTGCCAGGCCAGGGCCCGTTCCTGCTCGCGCGGCGGCACGGTCGCGAACAGACCCCACTGCGGCACCGGCGCCGGCACGGCGGTGCCGACCAGGGCGAAGTCGGCGGCGGCGAACAGGTAGTTCGCCAGCAGCGTCGCCACCGTCCCCTGTTCGTCCACCAGCCGCACTTCCTTCCCTCGAAGGCCCACGACCTGCCAGGTCCGGCTTTCGAAGACCACGTGCCCGCCGACGGCCAGTACCGGCCGGCGTCTCCCCGCGCGGCTCACCGCCCCACCCCCGCGCCCGCTGTGACCCCGGCCCCGGACCCGGCCAGACCGGTGCTGATGAGTACACCCGCGTGCAGGGGCGCCTCCAGTGACGCCTCCAGCCGGTGCGCCCACAGCGCGTGGTAGACCACAGGCAGCACCACCAGCGGATTGCCCACCGCCCTCACCCCCTCGATCAGGGGCCGTGGCCGCGCGAACGCTCCCAGGACGGCCTCCTCCAGCTGCGCGGCGCCGCGATAGCGCGGGTGGCGGTACCCGGCCAGCCAGCGCACATTGCCCGCCGTCACCGCGCCCGGCGCCCGTAGCCGCCGGTAGGTCCAGCCGACCCGCGCACAGGCCGCTCCCACCGCGTCCGCGGCCCGCTGCGCGGCGGGCCCGCCGGCCCTGGGGCCGGCGGGGCAGTCGGCCAGCATCCCGGTCCCGTCCGCGTAGCGGGCGAACAACTGCGGCACCCAGGAGCGGACCGTCCCTTTGTGGTCGCGCCACAGCATCCGCACCGGCCGTCCGGCCAGGCCGACCACGCGCGGGTCGCGGTCCAGCAGCATCAACTGCATGACCATGGCCGCCGAGCCGTGCACTACATGTCCCCCGGTCGTGGCCGACCACCACCAGCCCGGCCCCCACCTCTTGCCCGCGATGATCGGGAACGCCGACACCGGTCGCAGTTCCTCGAACCGCACCCGCGCCGCAGCCCGTTCCCACCGCTCCTGCTCCAGGCTCCCGGCCATGTCGAACACTGCCTCGAAGTCCCCTTGAGGTGCTTCTGGTCCTGCCTGCGCACACGTGCGTTGATCAGCCATGGCAGCCAGCCAAGTACGTGAGAAAGCCGCAGATAGAGTGATACGGCACTACCGCACCCGTCCGAGTGCAGCCCCGGTGAATCCAGCTCACGCCGCACACGTCCGTGCTATCGCTGCGCCTCGGTGCCTACGACCCGGTCCCTTCCAACGTCTCCCGGTGTTCAGCGATGTCGTGCTGGAGGTCCTGGGCAGGGATATGGGTCCAGGCGCTGAGGTGGTCCAGGGGGACGCCGCCGGTGTGGGCGGCGCCGGCGATGGCGACGAGGGCCTGGTCCAGGCCGCGGACGCTCTGGTTGATCGTGTCGAGCAGATGCCGGGTGGTGGCGGCCAGGTGACCGGTGTCGTGCAGGTCCAGCGAGGCAAGGAGGTCGGTGGTCTCGCGGAGCTTGTGCTGGATCCAGGTCCGCTCGCCGGGAGGGACCGAAGCGCGCCAGCTGATGGTGCCGTCGGCGCGCTCGGCGAGTTTTCGTAGCTGCGCGGCTACGGAGACGGGCTGGTCCTCACGTCGTACCCGCCAGGGGTCCCGGCCCCATCCAGATGCGTTGACGCCGCGGTGCTCGCGCAGGATCGCGCCCATCCAGGCCAGCAGCGAGGGGCTGCTGTTGGCGGCCGCCTCTTCCCCCAGCCAGGACCGGCCCAAGCGGTCGCCGAGCTCGCGGCAGAACGACCCGTCGGGCGGGATCGGGCGGATCCGCTCACCGCCGCTGTCGGCCCACACCAGGCCGCGCATCGCCGGGTCCAGCAGCGCGCCGGCGACCGTGACCAGTTCGGGGAAGGTGGCGGCTTCCCGGGCCACCGCGCGCCACCACCAGAACTGCCGCCCGGTGTCACCGCCCGCGAGTTGGTGCAGGCGGGCCGGCCAGATCCGTTCCTTGGGCCATTCCAGGGCTTGTTCCCACCACTGACACACCACGGCCCGGGCGAGCACGAACACCGCGCCCGGGTCCACGCCGCCGTGCTGTGCGCGGCGGGCCACGGCGGCCCACTGGTGCTGCGCCGAGATGATGTCCGGGCAGTGCCGCAGGGCCAGGTGCTGCAGTCCGTGGCTGTCACCGGCGTCCAGGGCCCACCGCTGGTGACGCGGGCACACGCGTTGCCAGCCGTGCCGGTACCTCATGGCGGTGGCTGGCTGCCCGGTGCGCCGGGCAGTACAGGACCGGCAGGCATACGCGACGGGTGCGTGGACGGTGGAGCCCGTACGCCACTGGCCCAGCGGCTGAGGGTCCCCGTCGTCCGTCCCGAACATTTCGGGTGCCCTGTCCCAGGCGGGAAGGGCCTTGGCCAGGTTCTGCGGGCTGGTGCGGCACAGCTCGGCCAGGACGCGGCGTCCGGCCTGGTTGAGGAGGATCTCGGCGTCGGGGCGGGGCCCCGCAGCCCCTGGGGTGCGCGGGGCCTGGTTACGCCACTGCCACCAGGAGCGCAGTTCGCCCGCGTCAATGGCGTAGCCCCCTGCGATCCGGCCGAGGAGCGAGAACACCGTCTCCTGGGCGAGCGGTGCTACCCGCAGCACCCGTACAGGCCCGGCGTTGCTCACCAGCCCACTCCGAGCTCGGCGAGGGCGGCGAGCTGGTCGGCGTTCAGCCGGTTCCGGCGGGTTTTCTGGTTCATGATCCATACTCCGGTCCGGTGTTCGGTCCCGTCGGGGAGCGTCTCGATGTGGCTGCGGGGTACCACGGTGGTGCCTTCCCGTTCGATGTACCGCGCGAGGGCCTTCAACCCGGCCTGGAAGGCCGTACCGATCTTGCCGGTGCCCGGCGTCGCGCTCGTCTTCGCCGGGGCCTTACGGGCCCGTACAGCCGCCTGCGGCTTCACGCCCAGCTCGGTGAGCCGCCGCTGCTGCTCGGCGTTCAGGTGGGTGAAGTCCCGCTGCTGGGTGGCGAGCCAGCGTCCGATGTCGTCGCCGTGGCGGGTCACCCCCGCCAGGATGTCCTTGAGTCGTGCACCGGCTGCCAGGAGCTGGGCCAGGTAGGCGTAGTGGCGCTGCCAGTCCACCGTCCATCCGTGCTCGCGCGGGTTCCAGTCCCGGTCGATGGCGGCGAGTCCGGCGGCCCGCCGGGCGGCCCGGTCCGGGTCCTTCCCGAGTCCGCCGGGCCGGCGGATGTTGGTGAGCCACTGCCCGACGGGCTTGTCGAGGGCGGTGGCGTGCCGCGGGGCGGCCAGCGTCCCGTGCAGCTCGAAGAAGGCCCGGGCGGCGGCGAGGTTCTCCGTGAAGGCGGCGTCGGCGGTGTCCCACACGATCCCGAGTTCCTCCAGCTCGGCCGCCCGCTCGCCGCTCATCTGCCCGTTCCGGTAGGTGCGGCGCTGGTCGGACAGCCACCGCCCCAGCGGGTACGCCCCCTCGGTGTGTTCGTACGGGACCTCCAGGTGCTCCTCTCGCTGCCGAAAGCGCAGGGCGGCTTCGGCTCCTCGACGCCAGTCCTGCCGCTCGGTGCTGATGACCTGGTAGCTGATCCACTTAGCGATCAGTGCCGGATCGCGCGGGGCGGCGAACCGGAGCAGTGCCCTCGTCTCCTCCTCGCCCTCGGCGGGGGCCTCGCCGATCGGGAGCGACGGATCGACGACGCGTTTCTGGTTTTCCTGGGGAATTGCGAGCATTTCCACGGCGCGTTCGTCATGCGCCCTCAGGCCTTCCAGAACCCGGATCAAAGGGCGGTACGAGTTCGAGGAGAGCATGTCCTGCGGCTCTTCGTCCGCCGCCAGGAATACGGGCACGATCAGGGTGGCCATTTTTCCCTGGCCGGGTGTCTGGCGCAGGGCGCGGCCGATGGCCTGGACGATGTCGACGGCCGATCCCTTGGGGTCGATCAGGGCGACGGAGTCCACGGCGCGGATGTCGATGCCTTCGCCGAGGACCTTGCAGTTGGCGAGGACTGCGCGGCCGGCCCGGCGCCCGAAGTCGGCGAGTACCGCGCGCCGGTGCTCGCTGTCGTGGTCCCCGCACAGCCATCGCGACCACACCCGCTCCGGATGCCGGACGGGGTCGGCCCGGTGGAGCCGGGCCGCGACGCGGGGCAGGCCTTCGGTGAAGGCCTCAGCCTCGATCGTGCGGTGGTGGAAGGTGATCGTCGTCTGAAGCCCGTGGGTGGCCATGGTCTCCAGCAGGGTGGCCTGGAGGGCTGCGAGGCGCTCGCCGCGCAGCTGCTCTTCGTAGCGTTCCTCGCTGATGAGCCGGTCCGGGGTGACGAGGGGGTCGGTGAGCTCGGCGACCACGATCTGATACCTCGCCAGCAGCCCCCGGGAGATTGCCGATGCCAGCGGCAGCTCGTAGACGACCGGCCCGAACACCTTCTCGTCGTCCATGGAGCAGGCCATCTCCTTCGGCATCCGGTCCCGCAGCCGCCGAGTCCGGGCCGAGACCTCCTCGTCCACGAGCGCCACCTGCGCCTCGTACAGCTCCTCGTCCGCCCTCGTCCTGGGCGGGCGTTCCGTCCAGATCCTGGGGGTGGCGGTCATGTACAGCCGGCGCATGGCCGGGATGACCTCCTGGTGGTGCACGTCCGCCCATGCCTTCCCGGCCGACCCCGACGTCCGGTGCGCTTCGTCGACGACGACCAGGTCGAAGACGTCCATCGGCAGCCCGTACTCCCCGCGGTGCGCTTCGGCGAGTACGGGGAGGGAGGCGTAGGTGGCGTACACGGTCACGGGGCCCCGGCCGTGCCACAGCCCCAGTTGAGGCGCCGAGGTGGTGGAGCGTACGTCCAGGTTCCACAGGTGCACGTCGTCCTGGAGCGAGCACACCGCGACCGCGGGCCCGGTGTGGCCGACGGCCCGCCACTCGCGGACGGTCTGGGTGAGCAGGTCCAGGGTCGGCAGCAGCACCAGGACCCGGCCGCCCCGGGCGAGGCGGAGCGCGGCCGCAGCCGCCATGATCGTCTTCCCGGTCCCGCACGCCGCAACCACCGTTGCCCGCAGCCCCGCCTGAGGGATGCGCTTTCCGGGCGGAATATCAAGCCCCCGGACAATCGCCTCCACCGCTTCTTCCTGGTGAGGACGCAGTACGATGCCGCCGGTCTTCTGCATTCGGCACTCCACGTAATTCGGAGCGGCGGGAGACCCCGCCGGGAGGGGGTGGCGATTTTCTCGGGATACTACACACTACATCTCAACGTGATGCATACTGATGACTGTACCCGTACCGACTGCATCACGAAGGCGCATCGGGTCGAATGAACCCTCTGAACCCTCGGAGATGAGCATGGCCCTCGGTGTCGTCGTACTCTTCACGACCCTCGTCCTTGCCGTACTCGCGGCGCGCGTCGCCATCGCCTACTTCAGGCCGACACAAGAGCGCACCGGCTGCCTTGCCAGCCAGACCTGCGAAGCAGGTCCTAGTCCTGGAGGCGAAGCCGGAAGGACCCTGGTGGGGGAGCGAAGCGGACCCGCCCAACGAGCCGAAGGCCCAGACCCCGTGAAACGGGGTCACCTCCCGTGCCCAGCACGGGAGGTGACTGGGCCTGCGCAGCAGGCCCAGTCCGGGTGGAGCGAAGCGGAACCCGGACCGTCCGGAGCGAAGCGCAGGACCCCGGCCCGAAGGGCCGGCCTTGGGCCGCGAAGCGGGGCCCCGCCGAGCGCAGCGAGGCGGTTCCCTTCCCAAGCGCGCAGCGCTTGGGTCCCCGCTC
>NZ_JAGGOY010000028.1 GCF_018614095.1 Streptomyces sp. ISL-87
AACAACGTAGGACCGCTTGAGAAACGGAGACCCATACCGTGCGGATATCCCGCTACCTCGCCCCCGTTGCCGTCCTCGGTGTCCTCGCCCTTGCTGGATGCGAAGGCGGCGCACAGTCCGACGGGAAGGCCGTGGCCACCCCGTCCGTCGCAACCTCCGCGACGACCGCCACCTCAACACCGACTGCCACGCCTACCCCCACCTCCACGCCGGATCCGGTCATGCCCGTCCTGCACGGTCAGACGTACCGGCAGGCGCAGGATGAATTCAAACGCCTGGACATACCGGCCACACTCGTCACGGCCACTGCCCTGCACAAGGACGTCACGCTTCCCCAGGACCACGACGGTTGGTACATCTGCGGCGCCAGCCCGCAGCCCGGCACGGCTGTCACCGCGACCACGGGCGTCGTCCTCGACCTCGCCGAGCGGACCGCGGACTGCGAGACCAGCTTCCACGGCTATCTCCACCAGAAGAACGACCCCGCTTACACCCCGCCCCAGACCACCGCCCCCCAGCCGAAGCCCGCCTACACGCCGCAGCCGAAGCCGACCTACGTCCCCGCCCCGGCCCCCACCAAGACCGCGACCAAGCCCGCCGGCAGCGCCATGATCACCTGTTCCGACGGCAAGGCCGGATACGCCTGCACGTCCAACGGGCACCCCGTCGTCGACGGCCAGTTCTGCCCCAAGGCTGATCGAGGGCGCACTCTCAAGGCCACCAATGGCACCATGGTCACCTGCTCGTACGACCCCAGCGTCACCCCGTACCGCTGGCAGTAATCACGGCCGCGTCCTGCCCAGGTCGCCGGTGGAGGCGGCAGCGGTTCCCTCGTCGTACCGGTCCCGTGCCTCATTGACCTCGTCGATGTGCCGCTCCGCCCAGGTCTTCACCTGGGACAGCAGGCACGCCAAGTTCCGCCCCAGATGGGTGAGTCCGTAGTCCACCCGGACCGGCACCGACGGCGTCACCGTGCGCGTCACGATGCCGTCCCGTTCGAGGGAACGCAGGGTCTGGGTGAGCATCTTCTGGCTCACGCCCGGGATTTTGCGGCCCAGATCGCTGTACCGCATCTCACCCTCCTCGCCCAGCGCGCTCACGATCAGACTGACCCACTTGTCACTGATCCGCGCGAGGAGTTGACTGGTCGGGCAGTCCTTCACGTAGGCGTCGTACGCGGTACGCGCCTCGGCGCGCTGCTGCGCCGCGGTCATGGTCGCCATGGCTCACCTCCGGGTGCCGTGCGCACTCTCAAGTGCGGACTTTCCGAGAGAGAGTAACTCTTCCCAGGGTGCTGCCATGGGCGGGGAACCGCCCAACTCCCCATCCTGCTTGCCCACTACGGTCCATCACCGGATCCCGCGTCAACGGGGAGGCGTGAGGAATCCTTCGGTCACGCGGCGGACCTTGTTCACGGCTTCTTCATCGCCGAAGCGCAACTCGATGTTCGCGGCGATGAGTACCGCGTCGATCTGGAAAGCCGCGAGGTCGGCATCGAGGTCGGCGATCTCCCCGGCATCGGCGGCGTGTCTCAGTTCGGCGGCGATGAGGCCGCGCCAGTCCCGCTGGCAGCGGAACAGCGCGTCACGGACTCGCCCGGGGCGGCTGTCGAAGTCGGCCAGATTCGCCGCCCAGAAGCAGCCTCCCGGGAACAGCGGTGCCTGTGCGTACTCGATCCACCGTTCGATGAGGGCGCGCAGGCGCGCTGTGCCGCGAGGCGCGGGCCGTGCGGGGCTGACCACGGCGTCGTTGAACGCCTCGCGTGCGAACTCGACTGCGGCGGCCTGCAGGTTCTCCTTCGTTCCGAAGAGGGTCTGGACGCCGCTCTTGCTGAGTCCGAGGTCGGTGGCCAGCCGGCCGAGGCTGAGTCCGCCCAGACCTTCCAGCGACGCCACATCGACGGCATGTCTGACGATCGTCCGCCTGGAGCGCGCGCCACGCAGCCGGCGCTGGTCCGATGTCGCCGCACCGGCATCGTCGCCTGGGGGGATGACCGTATCCCCGCTGGGCCGTTGCTCATGTCTGTTCATCGCCCTCGATCCTGCCATACCCCCCTTGAAAAAACGTACGACCGGTCGTACGTTGAATTGGCAGTCGCCCAGCCGTGGCTCATCACGGCCTGGACGCCAACTGGAGGTGTGCGCACATTGAACGGCGACCGGATGTTCGAGCTGGCGCAAGCGCTGGCCATTGCCAAGAGCCGACAGGACGTGCCCGCGGCCATGGAGCTCTTCCATCAGGACGTGGTCCTTGAGGTCCCTGCTTTCGGGACGACGGCTCAAGGCCGGGCTGCGAACGAGAAGGCGCTGATCAGGTTCTTCGCCTCCTTTCCGGACTACGACGTCGAACTCCAGGGGCACGCCGACGACGGCGACACCCTGATCTGCTGGGGGGCGGCGCGGATGACCCTGACGGGCGACCGGTTCGCCGTGGTCCCCAACGGCAATCGCGCCGAGCTGCCGGTGTTCATCCAGTTCACCTTCAAGGACGGCCTGATAGCCGGCGAGCGCTTCTTCTTCTTCGACCTGTCGGCGCTCTGCGCCCAGTCGGGCGTCTCGACGGACGCGGTGCGGCGAAAGGTGTTCGGAGACATCGCGGACGTCGAACCGCGACCGAAGCCGTCCCCGAGTACTCAAGGAGATAAGACATGGCACCAGACCCACGAGTGAAGGCCGTCGGTGAGATCAAAACGACGCACCTCTTCGACATCGCCGTCGACTTGAACCCGCGGCTGAACATCGGCGACGGGCCGACCGGCCGACGGGTGCTCTTCGGCGCCGCCGGAGGGTCGTTCGAAGGCCCGAGGTTAAGGGGCGAGGTGGTGGCGGGCGGCGGCGACTGGGCGTTGTTCCGTCCCGACGGCGTGATGACGCTCGACGTCCGGCTGACGCTGCGCACGCACGACGATCACCTCGTGCACATGACCTATGGAGGGCGCTGGGTCACCCCGCCCGAACTCCGGGCCGACATGGCCGACCCCGTCCAGAGGCATCAGGTCGACCCTTCCCGCTACTACTTCCGGACCAATCCGCTCTTCGAAACAGGGGCGAAGCAGTACGCCTGGCTCAACGACATCGTCTGTGTGGGGGTGGGATACCTGATCCAAGGCGGAATCGCCTACAAGGTCTCACACGTCCTGTGACGGGACGGATGGCAGGCCGTCCCCGAAGACTGAAGCCAGGATCGCCGCGCGTCCATGCACGTGACCCGCGGGGTGGAAATACCAGCTCGCGCCGGACTCGGTGAAGTTCTTCGGCATGGCCATGGAGGTGTGCGACGCGAGCATCTCCTACGCCAACGAGCACCTGGACGAAGTGGGCAGCGCGCTCCTGCCCAGGTCCACATGGTGCCCCTGGCACTCGAAGCTGACGCGCGAGGTCAGCGCACCGTAAGGCGTCACGCCCGGGCGCCGACCGCGTGCTCGACGCCTCACTGACCGCGCCCGACACTTCTCCGGCCGCCGGACCTCCCGGCGGCCGGAGTTGCCATGTAACGGCCCCGCGCGAGGTGCCGGTGCGCGCGGTGCCGGTCAGCTCAGCTCAGATGTAGCCCTCGCGGAGCGCATAGGCCACGGCGTGCGCGCGGTGCCGCCAGGGCGACGCGGGCCGCGGCTTCGCCCTCGTCGTAGCCGTTCGCTTGCGCGTCCCGCAGCGCCTCGGAGAGCTGGAGTTCGGCCTCGCCCCTGCGGCCGGTCGCGGCGAGGGCCTCGCCGTAGAGGGTGCGCAGCACCACGCGGCGCGGGGCCGCGAGCAGGGGAGTGGCGAGGGCCAGGCCGCGTGCGGCGTGGGAGGCGGCCTCACTGGGGGCGCCCAGCGCCAGGAGGTGCTGCGCGAGGTGCTGGTGGGCGAGGGTGACGGTCTCGGTGGCACCGGCTCGCTCGGCGAGGGCGAGGGCTCGGAGCAGCAGGTCGTGGGCCCGTTCCCGTTCGCCGCGCCGCGCGAGTGCGACCGCCAGGTTCATCCGGGCGACGGCTTCCCCGGCCGTGTCCCCCGCCTGCGCGGCGAGTGCCGGGGCGCGCTCCAGGTGTACGAGGGCCTCCTCGGGCCTGGCCTCCTCGGCGAGCACCCACCCCAGCAGGGCTCGTACCCGGGACTGGGCGGCGGGGGCGTCGTCGGCTTCGGCCGAGGCCAGCCCCAGATCGAGGAGCGGCACCCAGCCGCCGCGGACCTGCCACACGATCAGCGGCCACTGGAGGAGGACCAGCCGCCAGGCGCGGTCGTGCAACCCCGCAGTGGCGGCGGCGTCGACCGCGCCGCGCAGCGCGTCCCGCTCCTCGGAGTACCAGGCCAGGGCGCTCGTACGGTCCGGGAACGCCCGGATTCCGGCGGAGGGACGGACCACGGGGGGCAGCGTGCAGCACGGCTCGCTGCCGGGCTCGGCGGCCGCGCTCGCCGCGAGCAGCGTGCGCAGCCAGTGGTCGAGCAGCCTCAGCTGGGTGTCGGGAGCGTCGTCGCAGGCGAGCGTGCGGGCGTAAAGGCGTACGAGGTCGTGGAGGGTGTACGCATGCGGACCCGTCTCCACGACCAGGTGGGCGGCGGCCAGCCGGTCCAGCGCGGCGGCCGCCTGGCCGGGCGGACAGCCGGCGAGCGCGGCGGCCGTCCAGGTGTCGAGTGCGGAACCGGTGTGCAGGCCCAGCCCGTGGAACATCCGGCTCGCCGGTTCCGGCAGGTGCTGGAGCGTGAGACCGAGGGCGGCGGCGACGCCGGTGTCCTCGACGTTCAGCAGGCCCAGCCGGGCGTGTTCGTCGGTGAGTTCACCGACGAGCCCGGCCAGGCTGCCGTGCGGCCGGGTTGCCAGGCGCGCGGCGGCGACACGCAGCGCGAGCGGCAGCCCCCCGCACAGAGCGGTGAGCCGTGCCGTCGCCTCGGGTTCGGCCGCGATCAGGTCCTCGCCCAGGACGGCGGCGAGCAGAGCGGCGGACTGGGCGGCCGGGAGCTCGGCGAGCGGGACGGGACGGGCGGCGTCCGAGGCGACGAGCCCGCTCAGCCGGTCGCGGCTGGTGACGAGGGTGGTGCAGCCGTCGCCGCCGGGCAGCAGCGGGCGGACGTGCTCGGAGTCGCGGGCGTTGTCCAGGACGATCAGCATCCGCCGCTCCGCGGTCAGCGCGCGGTACAGCGAGCCCATGGCATCCGGGGCATCGGGCATCCGCTCCGCAGCCACGCCCAGCGCGAGCAGGAACTCGCGGAGCACGGCCGTGGTGTCGCGGGCGGGGACCGGGCTGTAGCCGCACAGGTCGACGAAGAGCCTGCCGTCGGGGTAGTCCGCGCGGTGCCGGTGCGCCCATTGCACGGCGAACGCGGTCTTCCCCACGCCGGCGCTGCCAGTTAGCAGCGCGATGGGGCCGGGGGCGGCCGCGACGGCCCGGTCGAGCGCGGCCTGTTCGTCCTCGCGCCCGGTGAAGCCCCGGGGATGGCGCGGCAGGAGTTCCGGAACGGCGGCGGTGGTGGTGGCTATGGCGGTGGCGTGCGGGATGGCCGGGGCGACCGGGGCCGCTGTTTCATCCGGCCGCGGCGCTCCGGGAGCCGCTGGACTCCCCGCACCCCCGGCACCCCCAGCACCCCCAGCACCCCCCGGAGCCCTGTGCGTGCCGGACCTCAGGAGAGCGGTGTACGCGTCGGTGAGCACTGCTCCGGGGTCGATGCCGAGCTGATCGGCGAGCTGTCGCCGGGTGCGGTGATACCAGTCCAGGGCGTCCGATTGCCGCCCGGCCCTGCCGAGGGCCAGCATCAATGCCGCGATCAGCGGTTCCCGCAGCGGATTCGCGGCGGCCTCGGCGCACAGGACGGCCGCGGCCGTACCGTGTTCACCCAGCCGCCCGTGGGCATCCGCCAGCTCCTCCACGGCCGCCAGCCGCAGGTCCTCCAGCGCGTGCGCGGCCGTCTCCAGCAGCGGACTGCGCACCGTCCCCGCGAGCGCGGGACCGTGCCACAGCGCGAGCGCCTCGCGGAGCAGCGGCACGGCCAAGGCCGGTTCGCACCGCGCCCGGGCGAGCCTGAGCAGCTCCTCGAAGCGGCGGGCGTCCACCAGGTGATCGGGCAGCCGCAGGGCGTACGAGCGCCCCTGCGTGACGAGTTCGACGCCGTGTGCCGTCGCCCCGTGCGCGGCGAACAGGGCGCGCAGCCGGGAGACGTGCCCCTGTAGCACCGTCCGTGAGTGCCGGGGCGGGTCCTGGTCCCACAGGGCTTCGGACAGCCGGTCGACGGCTACGGCCGCGTTGGGATGCAGCAGCAGCGCGGCGAGCACGCTGCGGCACTTGGTGGGTCCCAGCGGGAGCGGTTCCCCGTCCTCCGTCGCCATGGAGACTGCCCCCAACACGCGGAACTGCATGCGGCCTTACCTCTGTCCCATCGTTCCCGGCACCGGGCCCCAGCACATGCCGGGCCACTCAAGGATCAGCAGCGCGCTGTTAGCCCGGTGTAAGGGAATCGTTTGCGGACAGTGGAAGGGTGTGGGCAGAAAGACCGATATCCGGCGATCGGGATGAACCGGTGGCCTTTGACCGAGGTTTGCCGTCCCTTCGTCGGAATGACCACACGAGGGGGAACTCATGGCCAGCATGAGCAGTGGAGCGCATGTCCACCGTCCGGGACTCGACGACGCCCGGCACCGTGACCAGCACGAACTGATGGGCCGACTGCGCGCGGCGCTGGACAGCCTCGACGCGCTCACCGACGTCCTGCCCGCGATGGCGGTGAGCTGTTGCGAGGGGCTCGCGGCCGGGTACGGCCTGGCGCCGGAATCCAGCGACGGCGGCAACGGCGGCGACGGCGACAACGGCGGCAACGGCGACAACGGCGGTAACGGCGACGGAGACGGAGACGGCGGCGAAGACGTATTCGCCGAGCTGCGCGACAGCGCGCGGTTCGAACTTCTGGAGGTGCGCCCCGCCCTCCCGGCGGGGCGCACCTCCGGTGCACCCGCCCATCACCGGCTGATCGTAGGTGCCTCGGCGGCGGAGAGCCCGGGGGCCGCCGCGCGGATCAGCGCCGTGACGGGCCGGGGGGCCCTCGTGCGCACCGTCGGGCTGCTGCCCCTTCACCTCGCGGTCGCCGACCGGGAGAACCTGGTGGTGGCACTGGACCTGGGCGACGGCCCCACCGTGCCGCACACCATCCGGACGCCGGCGACCGCCCGCGAAGTGGCCCGCCGTTTCCTGCAGGACTGGTGGCCCAGGGCGCGGCCCTGCGGGGCGGGGCTCCGCGTCCCGCCCGGCACGCTCAACGGGACCGAGGCGGCCGTCATCGACGGGCTCGCGCAGGGCCTCACCGACGAGAGCGTGGCCCGCCGGGTCGGCGTCACCCCGCGCACGGTACGACGGCACGTCGCCGCGGTCTCCGAACGCTACGGCGCCACCTCACGACTGCAGCTCGGGCTGCTTCTCGGCCGGGCCGTCGGGGCGGGAGCGGGGGTCTCCCGCCCCGACGGGGCCGCCGGGCAGCCGTCACCCGGCTCCGCACCGGCGGTTCAGGGGTAGGGCAGCGGGTTCACGTTCAGATCCCCGAACGCCAGGGGCCGCTCCCGCCGGCCCGACTCGAAGGGGATCCGGCCGTAGCGCGGGTTGCCTAGGCCCGGCGCCTGCGGCGGATACGGCGGGCTCAGTTCCGGCATGACCACCTTCATCAGGCTGGTGTGCCGGAACTGCGGCAGGGAGAAGTCGAACGCGATCGGATCCCAGCCGCGCTCCCCGAGCATCGCCATCAGCGCGTCCCAGCGCTGCTCCGGCGTCTGTCCGCCCTGGCGCCGGGGCAGCTCGGACAGCGGTATCTCCTTGCCGCCGTCGTAGAACCAGGAGACCCGGTCCCGGTTCTCCTCGAAGCCGTAGAAGGGGATGACCTGGATGTAGTTGCTGAAGTCGGCCGGCTGCGCGTCCTTGCCGATGGCGAACTGGCGCCCGAACGCCTCCGTGAACTCCCAGTCCGGAGTGGCCAGCGCTATGCGCAGACTCCGTTCGGCCTGGGCGTACTCGGTCAGGGCGGACAGCATCGCCTCCTCGGTGTCGTCGCTCACACCGCCGCCCGCGAAGTAGCTGTAGCGGCGCAGCCAGCCGGCCCGCTCGATCGCCGTGACCACCGGATACTCGTGCAGGTCCAGGTTGTGCAGGTAGAAGTTGATGTCTCCGGGCTGCTCACCGGCCGTCTCCAGCAGTCGCCGCAGCGGCCGGTTCTTCAGCGGCCGGTCGATGACCACCCGGTCGAGCGGGACGCCTCCGTACCACCGCAGGTTGACCGCGTCGCGCTCGAACAGCTCCAGCACGCCGTGCATCAGGGCGTCGCGCCTGCTGATGTGGCTGGCCAGCCCGCCGCTCGGAGCGAGCCCGATCATCGGTTCGTCGGCGCCGCGCAGGTAGAAGAGCATCACCAGCTGCGCCGGTACGTAGACCTCCTCGCCCGAACGCAGCCGCCGCCCGGGGATCCAGCCCAGCTCGGTGTCCTCGGTCCACGCCTCGTACAACGGGTCGGTGGCCAGCTGTTCGGGTGCGAAGACGGGGAACTGCTCCGGGTGCAGGCACGGTACGCCCTTGCCGGTCAGGGTGCGGTACGAGCCCGTCAGGATTTGGTCCATGTGGGTCAGGTAGGCGAGGGAGCCCAGGACGCGCTCCACGGCCTCGCCCACCGACGATGCCGTGGTGCCGAACAGATCATGGCCCTTGCCGCCGCCGTAGACCTGGCTGCCGAAACCGGTGCTGAACCCGGGCAGGCCCAGCAGCCGGCTCATCACGTGGTCCAGGTCGAAGTACTGGCCGTGCGCGACGTACATCGGTTTGCCGAGGCCCGAACGGAAGTACGTGGTGAAGGTGCGCAGCGGTCCGTGCGGGTGGTAGTAGTCGAGGACTTCGTTGATCGCGCCGAACTCGACGTCGTTCAGAGCCGGTTTGAGCAGCCGGTCCCGGTGGTTGAGCCATTGGCTGCTGAGCGGCGGCCTCGCGGTCGCTCCGGCACGGGTCGGTGTGCTCATCGGGTTCCTTCCCAGGTGGATTTGCGACGGGCGATCCAGACGATGACTCCTGCCGCGGCCAGCACCAGGGCGAGCTTCGGCAGTTCGGAGACCATGGACCGGCCCAGATAGGCATCGACGGAGGCGTCGATGACGGGCGACATGGGGTTGACGGCGGTGATGGCGCGGAGCCAGCCGGGGAACGAGTCGCGGGGGATGGCCGCGCCCGACCCCATGAACATGATGAAGAACAGCCCGGTCCCGGTGATCTGCACGCTCCGCGCGGGCAGATCGAGGCTTCCGAGCAGCACCCCGGTGGCGAAGGTGAAGGCGAGACCGACCAGGACGGCGAGCGCGAACTGCACGGGCGAGGCCAGCAGGACCCCGTAGGAGACGGCCACCACGGCGAGCAACGTCCCGGTGGCCACGGCGAACATCAACAGCCCCACCACCACCTGCGAGAGCCAGAACCACCACATCGGCGCCGGCGCCAGCCGGTAGCGGCGCAGTACCCCGCTCGCCCGGCACTCGGCGATGTTGATCGCGACGCCGAGCACCCCGAGGTTCACCGCGATGGTGACGACGATGTGCGCCACGTACTCGTCGATGTAGCGCACCCCGTCGGTGGTTTCCGTGCCGTACACGACGCCCAGGAACAGCAGCATCGCCATGGGGAAGACCATGGTGAAGAAGATGGCGGCCGGTTCCCGCAGGAACAGCAGGATCTCGACGCGGCACAGCCGTCCCAGCCCGCGCGGCGCACGGCGGGCCGGGGGGACGACCGGCGCCGGGATGTCAGTGGTGCTCATACGTCGTCCCCGTCCGGGTCAGATAGAGGTCCTCCAGGTCGGTGGGGCCGGTGGAGACCGCGGCCAGGACGGGGCGCACCTCGTCCGGGCCGGGCCCCTCGGGCCCCGGCGGCGCGTCCAGGCAGGTGCGCAGCACGGCGAGCGCCCGCTCGGCGAAACCCTCCCCGCCGTACGCGTAGTGGATGCCCGCCACCACCCGCGAGGCCGCCCAGCCCGGTACCCGGCGCAGCACACCGTCCGTCCAGGGCCGGTCGGGCAGCCGGATGCGCGTGGTGAGTCCGGCGGCGCCGAGCAGCTCGCCGACGGGGCCCTCCGCCGCGATCCGGCCCCCGTCGAGGACGTACACCCGGTGGCAGCGGCTTTCCGCCTCGTGCAGATCGTGTGTGGCCAGCAGGACGGCCGTGCCGGGGCCGGTGAGCTGCTCCAGCATTCCCCACATCTCCAGGCGGGCATGCGGGTCAAGGCCGCTCGTCGGCTCGTCCAGCAGCAGTACGGGTGGGCGGCCCACCAGCGCCAGGGCGAGGGTGAGGCGGCGCTTCTGCCCGCCGGAGAGCTTCCGGTAGAACACCCTGCGCTGCGCGGTCAGACCGATCCGCTTCAGCAGGTCCGCGGTCTCCCACGGGTCGTCGTAGAAGCCCGCGAACAGCTCCAGTACCTCACCGACGCGCAGGCGCTCGGCGATGCTGGACTCCTGGAGCTGCGCTCCGAAGGCGAGGTGGTAGGCGCCGGGCCCGGCCGCGCGGGTCAGCCCGGCGATGGTGACCGTGCCGCGGTCCGGCCGGCGGATCCCCTCCACGCACTCCAGGAACGTGGTCTTGCCCGCGCCGTTGGGCCCCACGAGGCCCACGATCTCGCCCCGGTGGACCCGTACGGACACCCCCTGGAGCACGGGCTTGTCGCCGTAGCTCTTGTACAGCCCGGCCGCGTCCAGCAGTACGGCCGTTTCCTTCGTCGTCATGGACGTGTCTCCTGTGGATCGAGCCGTGGGCGGGCGAGCGTCCGAGCCGCCGCGGGCAGTGCGGCGAGGGCCGGCAGCGTGTCCAGGGCGCCGGACAGCGCCAGGACTCCGGTGGCCCACGGGGATGCGGCCCGCGCCCGTCCGGCGAGCGTGTCGACGGCGCCGCCCGTCGCCGCCGTCAGGACCGCCCGGCGGGGTATCCCCGCCCTTTCCCACCAGGACAGTTCGTCGTACAGCCCGTAGCCGGGCACCAGGCTCAGGCCGAGCGCGTCACTGCCCGGGAGCAGCGTCATGCCGCTCGCGTGCGCGGTCGCCAGCGCCTCCAGCAGGAACGACCAGCCGTCGTCGAACTCCTTGCGGGCCGGGCCCTTCAGGGTTTCGAAGCCGAAGTGCTCGCGGGCGTACTTGCGTCCGAAGACCAGGCCCGGCCCGCGCATGTCCAGCAGGTACTGGTGGAAAGGCGCCAGCGGCACCAGCCGGTCCAGCCGCGGCTCGGCCACCGCCTCGTCGAGCAGCGCCGACCTGCGCCGGGCGTGCAGCAGCGGGACGAGGGCCACGCCGTGGCCGGCCAGGACCCGCAGCCGTTCGCACGCCGCGCGCCGCACCGCCGGATCGGCGAAGGCCCGTACCAGCGCGGCCGGTGAGGGACCGCCGCCGCTCCCACCCGGCCCGGCGGCGGGCGCCCCGAGCAGACAGCGCGGCAGGTCACGCAGGATGCGTACGCCCGCCTTCGCCGCCTCGACGGCGTCCGTACGCCCCGGCCGGTGCGTCACCGGCATTCCGTGCTCCCGTGCCGCGACGACCACCTTGCCGAGGAGACGGGCGTCGAGCGAGGGGCCGGTGCTCACCCCGCACGCCCCGTCCGCGGCGAGTCCGGCCACGGCGCGCCGGGCTGCGTCCGCCCCGAGCACCAGCCGGGTCGCCGTCGTCGCGACGGGCGGACCGTCGAGAACGGGCCCGGTCCACAGCAGCGACGGACCGTCCCCCGCGCCGAGTTCGGCCAGAGCGGCGCAGGGCTCGGTGTGGCCGCCCACGTCGAGGACCATGCCGACGCCCGCCTCCGCGGCCAGCTCCAGGCAGGCCCGGTGGGGTGCGAGGGCGTCGCCTGTGATCACGCGGTTGAAGTAGCCGGTGACGCGGGCGCAGGAGTCCACGAGTCCCGGCAGCAGAGTGCCGTGCCGCTCCACCGGGTGACCCGGCGGCGCGGCGCCCGTGCCCCAGTCGGTCACCTGCCCGTCGGCCACGAGGATCCAGCCGTCAGCCAGCCACCGGCGGCCGTCGCACAGCAGCGGGGCCGTGTGCACCGTCATCACCGCTCCCTCCTTCCGAGGTGTCGGGGCCGCCGTGACGCGCCATGCGCCGGCAGGCCAATAACTGGAACACCAGATGGGCGGTCAGGGCCGGCAGCAGGGATCCCGCGGCCACCGCCAAACCGCCCCACACCAGGCCGTGCACCGTCTTCGCCGGTACGGCCCGAAGCCCGAACGAGGCGTGGTGCACGCCGAACAGCACCGCCTGGAGCACGAGCGCCGCCCACAGCGGGACGGCGTCCCGCAGCCCTTCGAGGAGGTAGCCGCGGAACAGCACCTCTTCCGCGGCCGCGGTGACCAGCCCGAGGGCGAGGAGTGCCCGCGGGCTGCGCGCCCACGCCCCGGCGGCGCGCATGCCCACGGCCTCGCCGGGCACCTCGCCGGGCACCTCGCCGGGCACCTCGCCGGGCACCTCGCCGGGCACCGCGGCCGCCGCCGGGAGGGTGGCGCGGTTCACCGCGCGCTGGGAGAGCGCCAGTTCACCGACGTAGCCGGCGGTTCCCGCCACGACCGCGCCGAGCACCGTCGCACCGAGGGTCCAGGCCACGTCCGCAGCGATCGGCTGCTCGGGCCACAGGCCGAGTTCGTGCGGATCGAGCCCGGTCAGCGCCGCGGCCAGCAGTGCCACCGCGGCGACGGTGCCCGCATACAGTACGGGCGCCGTCCGCTCGACCGCCCGACGCGGGCCGGAGCCGCCGGGCGCGGCAGGTCCGTAGCGCATGCGCACCGCGACCACCGCCGCGAGCAGCAGCGCGAACACCGGCAGGACGGCGACGACCAGCAGTAGCCGCCCCATCCGGTCACCGCCCGCCGGGCAGGCCGCAGGCGAACATCAGCGAGACGAACGAGTCCCTGCCGTCCAGCCGCAGCAGATCGTTGGCCGCGTCGTCGTCGAAGGCCGCCACCGCGCAGGTGTTCAGCCCGAGCGCGGTGGCCACCAGGTAGAGGTTCTGGGTCATGACGCCCAGGTCCACATGAACGTAGCGGTAGGAGCGGACGCCGTACTTCCACTCCACTCGGGGCATGTCGACCGCGAGGAACAACACGGCCGGTGCGTGGAACATCCAGTCCGCCGCGATCCCCGCCTCGGTGACCTTGCCGCGCATGTTGCCCGAGTCGACGCGCACGAGATCCGGTGCCGACGGGCGGTAGCGGTACAGACCCTGCTCCAGCCCGTCGACCGCGTTCGCCACGACGTACAGGTCGATCGGTGCCAGCCCGCCCGCCGACGGAGCGCGGCGCACCGGGAAGTCGCGCACGTTGTAGCCGGACCGGTGCCCGTGGATGCCCGCGGCCTGCTCCAAGAGGGCCGCCAGGACGGCGAACTCCATCGGCCGGGCGGCGAACGTCGTGCTCGAATGGCGCTGTTCGATCGCGGCTGCGAGCGTGATGTCCGGCAGCGGACGCGGCTCGGGCAGCGGCACCGCGGACAGCCCGGCCGACGGCGGTTCCGCCGGCCGGGGCCGCGCCGACTGGAGCGCCCGCGGGTCGATCATGTCGTCGCACACGCCCGACCGCAGCCTGCGGTGCAGCAGGTCGCGCACCCGCAGCGGCGGGTCCTCGGGGTCCGCGGCCGCGCCGGTGAGCAGGCTGCGGACGGCGGGCAGGTCGCAGGGCCGGGTGCCCAGTGCGGCCGCCAGCTCCTCGTCGGACGTCCCGTCCTGCGTCAGGGCAGGGGCGGGGGCCGGTGGAGCCTGCCGGGTCTGGGGAGCCGTCGTCATGCGGGACCTCCGGTGTCGGTGTGTGCCGCCGCGCTCCGCTCCTCGGGGCCGGGCGGGCGCAGGACCACCACCGCCAGGGCCGAGCGCTCCAGCCCGTCGCAGTGCAGCAGGGTGTCGAGTTCGTCGTCGTAGAAGTCCTGGACGGGCAGCGAGTCGTAGCCCGCCTGTGTGGCGAGTCCGCACAGCACGTCCAGCAGGACGCCCGCGTCCATGAGCATGCGGCGGTAACCGCGCGGACCACCGCCGAGCATGCTGCGCCAGGGCACACCCGTGATGACGAGCGCGGCCTCGCCGGCCAGCAGGGCGTCGGCCGCGGGGCGGTCGGCCATGGCCGGGGCGAGCGCCGCCGGACCGTCCAGCAGGCGCTCCACCCACACGGCGTCCTCGCCCGGCTGCTGTCGGCACAGCGCGTCCGCGCCGACGACCATCAGGTCACAGCTGTAGAGCAGGGTCGCCATCCGGCCGCCCGAGCCGAACTGGGAGCACAACGCCGCCAGCCGGGTGGGCAGTTCACTGTGGGGCCGGCGAACCGTGTTGGACGGGCCGGTGAAGTCCTCCGGGCGGTGCTGTCCGCAACTGGTGAAGTACCAGCGGCGCACGGCCTCCTGCTCGGAGTCGGTCAGCCGGTGGTCGGGACGATGCCGGGACAGCCTGCTGTTGAGGTGGAAGAGCTCCGCGACGTCGTCCTGCTCAGGAGCGATGCGATTGATGAAACCCGCCGCCTTGCCGGGAGCCAGTTCGACGACGTTGGGGGAGGGGATGAGGGTCTGCTCCAGCGTGCGCCGCAGCAGGTGGTCGAGTCCCGGCGCGTACGCCGTGGTCTTGTCGACGGATGACATGGGTGGTGCCGCCTCCTCGCGGGCCTACAGGAAGGGGTGACGGAAGGAGGGGCGCTGCTCGGTACAGACCGGACAGCGCGGCAGGCGCAGCACGTGCTCCTGGGTGATCTCCAGCCGCTCGAAGTCGACCCTGATCGCGCGCCCCACCAGGAAGCTGGCGCCGTCGACGAGGAACGGGGTGATGCCGATGGCCGCCCAGGACGCTCCCAGGGCCGCGTACGGTGCCAGCAACGGCGGGATGTCGTCGGCCGTGTGCTTCGCCAACTCCTCGCTGTACAGCTGGTATTCGCTGCGCAGCGCGCGGGAGGACTCGTGCTGGATCTCGTGCTCGTTGTAGCAGGGGGATTCGCCGGGCACGACCAGCGGACCGATGATCAGCTCGCTGCCGTCCGCGTACACGGGCAGCCAGGGGCGGCCTTCGGCCACCGCGGCCCTGTTGACCCGGTGGAGCAGGGAGGGGCGGAAGCCGTCGAGGGCGAGGACCAGGAGGTCGGAGCCGTCCAGCAGGTCCGCCAGCCGCTCGTCGTCCACGTCCCCGGCAGGCAGTGCGGGGATCTCACCTACGCCGAGTTCCGTCAGCTGGGAGGTCAGCTGGGTGCCGATCGTGCCCAGGCCCATCACCGCCACGGACGTCTCGGCCAGGGGCCGCACCGGCCGTCCGCCGATGATGCTGCGATACACGGCGAAGGTGCTGGAGTCCTCCGGCACCAGTACCCCGTCGTCCTTCAACTGGTCGATCAGCGCGCCGAGTTCGTCCTGGTCCGCGCGGTCGGTGAAGGTGTCGAGGACCTCCTCGGGCCGCTGGGGGACCGCGAACCGCTGGAGCAGCGGCCCCAGGACCCGGTGCCTGCCGTCGTCGCGGAGCACGCGCGAGTAGCGCGACCGTGCGCCGTGCCGCAGCAGGACCTCGTCGTCGGTGCACTGGACCATGGTCAGGTACGGGTTCCTCACGAGCCGGCCCTGTGCCTGCTGCGGCGCGCCCTGCGCCGGCGAGGTGGAGGCGGCCGGTACGCCGCCGTCGAGTGTTTCTGTCACGGGTTCTCCTCAGTGGACTGCGCGGATGGGACAGCTGCCGGGGCCGGCGCGCGCCGGCCCCGGCAGCCGGCCGTCAGGACACGGCGAGCGTGCAGTGGCAGTGGCAGCACCAGCCGCCGGGCGCGACCGTCGCGTCCGCCGAGAAGTACTTCTCCTCGACCTTGTCGATGATTCGGAACATGGGACACCTCCCCTCCGGGTGTGGCGGCGCAGGAGTAACGCGGACCGTCGGTGGTCTCCCTGCGCCGCTGGGCACCTCGAACCTAAGGAGCGGTGAGGGCGCCGGACAACGATTCCGGGGGGTCCTGAACCGGCTATGACCTCTGGCGGACGTGGGCCGCGGAGGGGGCCGGGCGGGAGGTGCCGGGGCAGTACGCAAGCGGCTACGAGGGCCTGGGCGCACGGACAGGCGGCGGGGTCGCACGACATGAGTGCGCCCGGGGTGGCACGGGCTTACCCGCGCCCTCCCGGGCGGTGTACTGGGTCAGCGCCCCGTAGGACCTGCCCCTGTCCGGCACCCGCCGCGCGGCGCCGGAAGGCCGGCGCGGCGCGGCGGGCGGCCGGGTCAGATCAGCGTGTTGTAGATGTTCCAGCCGGTGCCGATCTGGGTGCGGTTGCCGGTGAGGCCGCGCTTGCCGCTGTAGGTGTACGAACCTTCGTACGCCCAGAGGTTGCCGCTGGCGTCCCGGGCCACCAGCTCCCTGCCCTCGGGGCTCCAGCCCAAGTCGTCGCCGAAGGCGAGGGCACCGTAGGTGCCGAAACCGACGCCGAACTTCTGCGGGGCCTTGAGCGGGGCGGCGACCTCGCCGGCCGGGTTCGCCGCGTAGAGCCACAGCACACCGGCCGCGTCCTTCGCCACGATGCCGTTGGGGAAGGAGGTCAGGCTGGTGAACTTGTTCCAGCCGCCCCCGACCCTCACGCGGGTCTTGAAGGGCCTGGCCGGGTCGCCGGTGCCGCGGTAGAACCACAAGACGCCGTCGCGGTCCCGGGCCAGCAGGTCGTTGACGCGGTCGGTACGGGAGTCGCCCATGCCGACGATGGCGGTGTACTGGCCCCAGCCGCCGCCAACGAGCGTGCGGGGCTTGAAGGGGGTCCCGGGCTGGCCGGTGCCCTGGTAGAACCAGAGCTGTCCGGCGTTGTCACGGGCGACCAGGTCGTGGCCCACTCCGGTGGAAGCGCTGCCCACGGCGGTGCTGCCGAGGCGGGTGATCGTGTTGTAGATCTGCCAGCCGCCGCCGACCTTGGTGCGCCCGCTGTAGGCGGTGGTGCCGTACTTGCCGTCGGACTCGTACTGCCACAGAGTGCCGGCGGCGTCGCGGGCGTAGATGGTCGGGCGGGAGGTCGCGCGCCCCTCGACGAAGTCGATCTGTGCGGGTGCCGAGCCAGGGCGGTCCCGGCGGCGTCCGTCAGGTTGATGGTGCCCCCGAGGCCGTCGGGCAGCACGGCCTTGGTGCTGACCAGGAGTTCCCAGGTGAGTGTCGTGCCCGTGGCCGCCGCGGTGGCGGTGGCCGTGGGCAGGCTGAGGTAGATGATGCCTTCGGTGTACTCGTCGTGGCCGGTGTCGAACGGGCACGACGTGTGCGGGCCGCCGTTCAGGGAGCAAGTGGCGTCGAGCGCGGAGGCCACCTGCCGGGGCTCCCAGCCGGCTCCCGGAGTCCGGGTGAATACCAGCTGGGCCTTGACGTCGCTGGTGAAGCCCGCGGGCAGCGTGGCGGTGAAACGGACCTTCGACGCCGGGACATCGCCGGTGGCGACGTCGGCGGGGCCGCCTTCCTGAACGACGGTCACCGGTGCGGGGTTCTCGGCGCCGGCCTTCGAAACCGGGGTGGCGGCGGTGTACGCGGTGGCTGTGGTCAGCGGAGCGGTAACGCTCGCGAGGACGGCGATGCCGGCGACGAACGCGAGTCGGGTACGGCGGGTGCGGTGGTGCGCGGTGTTCAAGGATCCCCCGGAAGCCTGTAGACGTATACGTGTTCGCATGTACGACACCTTGTGTACTGCGAGGCTTGTACGCCGTGACCGGATTTCACGATGGCCTGATTGAAGCGCGGCTCGTCGCACCGGGGTTGACCGCGGCCGGAGGCGGCCGGGGCGGCCGGCTCCGGCCGCCCCGAACCGCGCTACCGCGTGCCGCCGGCGCCCGCGGGGGCCGCTTCGGTGTCGAAGGTGTAGAACTTCCGGTGGTCCAGCATGTCGGCCGGGGTCACGTTGTTCCACGGCCGCATGGTGTCCTTCAGGTCCACCACGTCCGCAGTGCCCGCGCCGGGCAGGTACGTGGACTTCGGGTGCCGGTGCTGCCACTCAGCCCACAGCATGTCGATGAAGGCGTGGTGCATCCAGAACACCGGGTCGTTGGGCGAGGCCGCGCTGGCCATCTGGCCCCCGACCCACACGTGCACCCGGTTGTGGATGTTGGCTCCGCGCCAGCCCTCCAGGTGGTTGCGGAAGCCGTCCGAGGAGCTGTTCCAGGGCGCCGTGTCGTAGACCGGCATGGCGAGCACGGCGTTCACCTCGGCCTTGGTCGGCAGCTCGGCCACGGCCGTGCCCAGCGCGCGACGCAGGTACGGGCGGCGGTCCACCCCTCCCGATATGGCCCACTTGCCTGCCGCGTACGCGAACGGTCCGTCAAGTACCTGGCCGTCCCGGACTCGGCCGGTGCCGCCGAGGAAGTCCGCGGCCCAGAGCGAGGAACTGGCGGTGCGGTCCACTGTCCAGTCCCAGTACGGAAGCGAAACCTTCGCATCCACCTTCTGCAGCTCCGCCTCGAACTCCAGCAGAAACCGGCGGTGCCAGGGGAGGAAGGACGGGGAGCGGTGGCCGACCCGGTCGCCGAAGTCGGAATCGGTCATCAGGAAGGTGTTGTGGGCGGTGACGAAGCGGTCGTAGACGCCGGTGCGCTTGAGTTCGAGCAGAGCGTTCGTGAAGGCGCGCTTCTCGTCCGGGGTGAGCTTGGCCTGATTCTTGCGGACGGTCATGACTTGCCTCCCGTGGGGCCGAACGGGACGAGTGCGGCGCCCTGGAGGTCGCGCACGGCGGCACGGGCGGCTGAGATGGGGTCGGGAAACGTCTCGTAGTGATTGACGACGCTGAGCCAGCTGCCGTCTGCGTTGCGCATCATGTGCAGCTCGTTGCCGTCTATTTTGATGACGGGCATGCCGGGGGAGTGGTGCCCGCCCGCGCCGAGAGAGATCTGGATGCGGCGGCCCTGGTAGACCTCGTCGATACCGCCGACGGGTATGGAAGGCGCCGGTGGGGACGTATTGGCCGCCTGTGCTTCCGGGGCGGGCGAGGATGTGGCGGAGGCCTCGATGACGGCGACGGTCAGTCCCACGGCGGTGAGTGTGCCGGCAGCGATGCCCAAAGCCTGTCGGCGGCTGATCTTGTTCATGGCCTGAAGTGGTATCAGAAGGGCCTGAACATTTGATCAGTGCCCCGTACATCCAACGGTCCAGGGGCTTCGCCCGGATGCACCTGGACGTGGGTGACGGCCCGTCAACTCGCGGACCGGCGTCACGGTGCTGGACGGCCCGTGCCGGCCGTGTTCCAGTCGGGGAGTCGGCGGCGGAGCTCGTCGTCCGGGAAGAGGCCGCGCACGCGTTGCCGCAGCGCCTCGAAGACGACGTCGACGTTCGCCTTCCAGAGGCGGACGCGGCCGTCCTCGCAGCCGGTGAGCAGGGCGTCGCCGTCGGGCCGCCAGGCCACCGCGAAGAGAGCGCCGGGGTGCTGGAACGTGACGAGGAGGTCGGCGTCACCGGCGGTGTCCCACAGCCGGACACCGCCGTCCCGGCTGGCGGTGACCACCTGCTGCCGTACGGGATTGAAGGCCGCCGCGTGCGGCTCGCCGGCGGGCAGGACGGAGCGTTGCCGGCCTGTGACGGGATCCCAGATGCGGGCGGTTCCGTCGCCGCTGGTGGTGAGGACCAGGCGACCGCTCCTGCTCCAGTCCACGGCGTGGAGTGCGGCGGAGTGGCCGTGGAGCGGGATCATCGCCTCGTCGTCGGCGGACGCGTCGGGCCGCCAGACGTAGCCGTCCTCCAGCCAGGCGGCGACGACGAGCTGATTTCCCTCCGGGCTCCACGCCACACCGCCGACCCGCTCCGCGTTCTCAAGACGGCCGACTTCCTCCCAGGTGTCCGTGTCCCACAGTTTCAGCGTGCCGTCCTCGCTGCCGCTGGCCAGGACCGCCTCGTCGGGGCTCCAGGCGAGCCTGGTGATGCGGTCGTCGTGTGCGTGGCGGCGCGTGTAGGTCTTGCTCCAGGTGGCGGAGTCCCTGATGTTGAGGACGCCGTCGAAGCCGCCGCAGGCGATACGGGCGCCGCTCGGGCTCCACGCCACGGCGCCAGTCTGGTCCCCCGTGAGCTGCATGGCTTCGGTGGCCGACGTGGTGTCCCAGATCCGGACGACTCCGTCCTGGCCGGCGGTCGCGGCGAGTCGGCCGTCCGGATGCCATGACGCGTCCGACACCCAGCCGTTGTGCTGTCCGACCACGGTGGGAGTGAAACCGGGTTCCGTGGACGTCACCCGCGCGGTGGCGTCCTCGCTGCCGGACACCAGGGTCCTGCCGTCAGGGCTCCACGCCACGCTGGACACCCAACCGGTGTGTCCGGGCAGCGTGTTGAGGAGGATTCCGGTCTCCACGTCGAACACCCGCAGGCGGCCGTCCTCGCTTCCCGTCGCGGCGAGGCGGTCCGATGGCGACCATGCCAGGCAGTAGACGGGGCTGGTGTGCACCTGGATGCGGCGCAGCGAGGTGATCCGACCACGCGTGCGGCGTAGCGAGGTGCGCTCGGTCATGTCCCAGAGCCGCAGGGTGCCGTCCTCGCTCGCGGTCAGGGCCCGCTTCCCGTCGGCGTTCCACGACACGGCGGGGACGGGGCCGTCGTGTCCGGTGAGGGTGGCGAGGCGCTTGCCGGACGGCACGCTCCACAGGGCAGCGGTGTGGTCGTAACTGCCGGTCAGGACCGTCCGTTCATCGGGATGCCACTCGACCGAGCGCACCCACTCCGTATGGCCCTTGAGCACACAGACGGTCTCGGCCGTGGCGACGCGCCAGATGCGGCCGGTATTGTCCTGGCTGCCGGTGGCGATGTACTGCTCGCTCGGGCTCCAGGTGACCGAGGAGACCCAGCCCCCGTGGCCGGTCAGCGTGGCGGCCTCGGTGAGCGAGGCGAGGTCCCAGATCCTGGCGGTCCCGTCCCAGCTGCCGCTGACCAACCGCTCTCCGGAGCGGTCGAATGCCAGGCTGGTGACGCAGTCCAGGTGTCCTTCGAGTACGGACACCAGACGTCCGGTGCCGGCGTCCCAAAGCCGTACCGTCCGGTCGTAGCTGCCCGTCGCGATCAAACCGCCGGAGCGCTGCCAGGCCACGGACGAGATCCGGTCGGTGTGGCCGCGCAGGATCAGCCGGATCCCCGCCTCGTCGACGACTCGGAACATCGCACGCTGCACCAGCGGCAGTTCACGGGCGTCGGACGCGGCGGCGCAGGCCAGCAGGAGCGCCTCCTCGGGACGGCTCTCCAACTCGAAGATCGCCTGCCCGGAGCGCGCGAGCGTCCGGTCGGACTGGGCCCGTGCGTGGGCGCTCTCCTCGACCGCGCGGCTGGCCGCCAGGAAGTCCGCCTCCAGGCGGCTCATGTCCGCACCGTTGCGGTCAGCCCAGTCCCGGGCGCCGGCCAGCCGCACGCCCCGGTAGAGGTAGCTGTCGTCCTTGCCGTGGCTGTGCCAGCGCTGTGTGTCCTCACTCAGCTGGCGGTGCGTACGCAGATCGGACTCGCTCTGGCGCAGCCACGATCCGAGCAGCCCCCAGCCGTCGATCAGCGCCTCGTGCGTCAACTCGGCGGTGTCCCGGTCAATGGACACCAGCCTCACGTCCCGGTGCGAGAGCTTGAGCAGCAACTGATCCATCTCGTGGAGGTCCGCGCTGACGATGTCGAGTTCGTGGCGGGGCACACGCCGGCGGGTGTGTCCGGAACCCTCGCCGAGCGTGACGAGGCGCAGGAAGACCTGGCGGGCCAGTCTGCGCTGCGGTTCGGTCAGTTCGGCGAACATCTGGTCCGCGAGCTGGTTCAGGGCGCCGCCGATCCCGTCGATCGCGTCGTAGTCCGCATGGGTCAGCCAGACGCCGCGGCGGCGCCGCCACAGCTCCGCGAGGGCGGTCTGCATCAGCGGCAGAGCGCCGACCCTGCCGCGCATGTCGTTCAGGATCCGGTCCACCAGCCCCCGTTCGAAGAGGGCGCCCACGGACTGGGCCGGCATCAGGGTCGCCTCACGCAGGGACTCGGCGTCCAGCGGCCCCAGTAACAGCTGGTGGGATTCCAGCAGGGAGCGCAGCTCGCCGAAGTCCAGACAGGGCTGGATGAAGTCCGCCCGCAGTGTGATCACCACGTGGATGAGGCCGGTGCCCGCCCGGGCCGTCCGGCAGAGGCTCTCGATGAACTCCGGCCCGCCCTCGGTCACGGCGCCGGGATTGGCGGAGTAGGTAAACAGCTCCTCGAACTGGTCGACCACGAGCAGGAGTTTCCTCGCGCCTGGACGGCCGCGGAGGAACGTGCCGACGGTCTTGACCAGCTCCTCCGGTGACTCCTTGAGGCCCTTTTCGAGCTGCTGTGCCCGTGTCAGTACGTCGCTCCCGGGGAAGGCGGTCGCCAGCTCGTCGGCCAGCGCCCGGATCGGCCGGCTCCCCGGAACCATGGTGAGCGTCAGCCATTCCTCCCCCAGGGCGGGGACCAGCCCCGCCATCACCAGCGAGGACTTGCCCGAACCCGAGGCGCCGACCACCGCGGTGAAGGCCGACCGGCCCACCCGTTCCACCAGTTGGCGGGTCTCTCGTGAGCGGCCGAAGAAGAGCCCGGACTCCGTGGCGTCGAAGGCACGCAGGCTGGGGTAGGGAGCCGGCTCGTCCGGGAGCCGGGCGGCATGCCGCTCGGGCGCGTGCCCTCGTACCCCCGCCACCAGCGCATCCATGGCAACCGGGTCGCCCGTGCCCCGACGCAGGTCCACGGCCAGGCGGCGGGCCAGGAACGGGGGCAGGTCGTCCAGATCGGCGCCCGGCAGCAGGACCGGGATGACGCGCGTGTCGCTCTGCTGCCGGATGGCCCGGTCCACCGCGATACGCATCTCCTCCGCGTGCCAGGGGCCGAGTCCCGCGCCGCCCATGATCACGGCCACCGCCTCGCTGGCCATCAGCGCCGTCTCGATGGACTCCTGGAGCGGGGTGCCGGGCACGAGATGCCGCACGTCGTGGAAGGGCCGAATGCCTCTCGCCTCGAGCTGGTCGGCGATCTCCTGTACGGAATGCAGGTCCTGGGAGTTGTACGAGAGGAACACGTCGTAGGCGGTCGCCGCCGCGGCGGGTGCCCGGACTGCGCCACCGGCGGCGCGCCGCGAACCGCCGCCCGGGAGTTCCGGAAGGCCCTCCACCCGCGCGGGCAGGCCGACGAGGGCCCGCAGGGGCTCCAGTTCCGCTGAATCGAGTCGGGCGTACCACCGGTCGACCCGTATCGCGGTGAGGGTGCCGGCACCGTCTCCGCGCTGGTGCTCGGCCACCACACCGACCAGGAAGCCGTGGACGAACACCGGAGCGCCGGCCATGCCCTCCCACGGCGAGTGCTGCCGGTCGCCGTCGTCCTGTGGCGGGTCCACCCGGATCTCCAGGGTGCCTTCGCCACGGTCCGGTAGCACGGCGATACGTCCCAGGCGGTGGCAGGAATCGCGGTACCGGCGCACGCCCGCGCCCTGATCCGGCCGGGCTTCGTCCCGACGCAGTTTGAACCGGGGAAAACCGAGCGTGCTGCAGGCCACCTCCACGTCGAGGTCTCCCAGACGGGCGAACGATGTGGCGGGGACCTGTTCCTCTGGCTCATCGGCCGGCGGTGAGATCGTCAGTAGCGCGGCGTCCACCTCGACTCCGGCCCACTCGACCCGTGCGGCGGTCACCCATTCCGCGTCCTGGCGCGCGGGGAACCGTACGGTGATCGATGCGGCGTCCTGGACGACATGCCCGGCGGTCAGCACCACGGTGGACGTGATCCGGTATCCCGAGCCCCGCGAGCGTGAGCCGTCTGAACGCGTCACGATGACCTGCGCGGCGCGGCCCGAGTCGATTCCGGCAGAGACCTGCGGCGTCACGGACGGGGCACGCCCGTCTCGAACCCTTCGAACCTCTCGAACCGCAGCTCTGTCGCCGCAGCCACCGCCAGGGCCTCGTCCAATTCGTCCCGCAAATCGCGGATCAGCTCAGCGAGTTCAATCACGGAGGTTCCTTCAAGGCCGGAGGGCTGCCAGGGGATCGGATCGTCCGAATGCAGGATAGGCGCTACGCACCGACGCGACGATGCCTTATGCGGAACACGCCTTGAGGGGGGACTTCCGAGAACGCATGTCCGTTTCGAAGCGGGTGTTCGGCGTCCGGCCTCAGGACGTGATCGGGTGAGGTTCGAGGAACCGGGCAGTGGCTTCGGCGACCGGCCGGGGCTGCTCGATGGGGAGGAGGTGCCCCGCGCCGTGGACGACGTACTCCTCTACGTCGGGCACGGTCGAGCGGAGGAACTCGGCGACTTCGACCCACAGCGGCCGGGTATCGCTTCCGAGTACGGACAGCACCGGCTGGCGGCAGGGAGAGCTCCAGCAGGGCGACCGTGACGATGCGGTCGGCGTGGTCCTGGGCGAGCTGGGCGGCGACGGCCGCGCCGCTGGAGTGCCCAGCCACATGAACGCGGTCGATGCCGAGCCGGTCGAGCAGCGCGATGGCATCGGCGGCGTGGTCGGCGATGCTGACCGGCCCCGGGGTGTGGGTGCTGCCGCCCCAGCCCCGCTTGTGGTAGCTGGCCGGCGTTGTGGTCGACGCAGTGGATGGTCGACCGAGCCGAGGTCCGCGAGCCCTATTCGGAGCTCTCCTACATGTCCGCAGGGGTCCCCGGGTCAGACACACTGGGTGTCGTGATCGATGTGCAGCGTGCGGGCGACCACCTGCTCACGCGACCGGTGTTCATACCCTCCGAAGCGATGGACGACCTTCCGCACTTCCTTCCCAGACAGACGTGGTCAGTTTGCTGAGGACCCGTCTTTCGGTTGTGGGGGCGCTCCGTAGCGTGCGAGGTAGTGCCACACCCTCTTGACCGCTTGCGGGTCATGGCGGCTGCCGCGGGCGGCGTCTCCGACGATGCGCGGATCGAGTCTGCCCCCGAGGGCTATCCGTGCGCCCAGGTCGACGTACTCCTGGCCACGGTAGGCGGTATGCAGCCGCAGCTCCTCGACGGTGAGCCGGAATCCGGGGTGCCATGCCACGGGGCACGGCAGACGGCGGGCGGCTTCCTCGATGGCCGTGCCCTGATAGCACGGGTCCAGGACCAGCGCCTCGACATCACGGTCCAGCCGGACCGGTCCGTGCACCTGCGCCTCTATGTAGTCGTCGAGGGCGTCTTGGCGGTCGGCCAGGGCCAGCTCGATGAGCCCCAGGCGGTCCGCGGTGCCGAAGTCCGAGGGCTCCAGAAAGCTGTCCGGGTAGCAGAACGTGGTCCGCGCCAGCGTCTGGGGGGTGAGCCGGAAGTGGGCGGAACCGAAGCGCGGCGCGGCCCCCACTGGTTTGCCGCGGAAGTTCAACGCGCCGTATACGGGCCGCTCCTGAGCAGCCGCGTCATCATAGGCGCCGTTGAAGATCCGGCTCTCCCAACGCCATCGGTCACCGCCGGCGTAGGCGGTCAGGCCGCCGTTGCTCGTTCCGGTGACGAATTGCGAGAGGTAGACACCGCCCTCTGCCAGGGCCTCGAGGATCGGCCTGCCGTGTGTCAGACGGTCCGGGTGGAAGTTGAGTGTCACCCGCAGCGTCGGTTCCACCGGCGGACCGGACGACAGCGCGGCCACATGCCCAAGGGCCCGTTGCTGGCGTGTCTGGATGGCGTCAGAGCTCATTTGCGTAGTGTCTCGTGACCTGATCAAGGAGTGCACACGGGTTTCCGCGTGGAGGGCCGCGCTGACAACCGAACTCCGGGAGCAGCGAGCCTGGAATTGCCTGCGGCGGGACATCTTCACCCATTCCTGATGGCATGCTCCGGTCAAATCTGCCACGCTTCCGGCAGTCGTCGCCCTTACCGCAGGGGGACGCGGCAGAAATCTCACCCCAGCGATCGCGCAAGCGATGCGCGCAGTCCGCGGCTGCCCCCGGCGCACCCAAGCCGGCCGGGCAGCCACCGAGCTGGCCGGAATCCCGGCCCCCTCAAAGGAGTTTCGTGTGAGACCCACCCCCCACAAGGCCCTCGCCGCGAGCCTGTTAGCCGTCGCCGCTTTGGCTGCCGCCTGGCTCCCCGTCACCCCGGCGGCAGCCGCGCCTCCCACGGCCTCGCCGGCCGCCTGCACCCCGGCCCAGGTCGTCGCCAACGGCGGTTTCGAGAGCGGCACTTCGCCCTGGAGCCAGTCGTCGGCCAGCGTGATCACCAGCCGTGCCGGTCAGACCGCCCACGGCGGCACCACCTTCGCCTGGCTGAACGGCGTCGGCAGTACGCACACCGACACGCTCTCCCAGAGCGTCACGATCCCGTCGGGATGCAGCACCGCCACCCTCACCTTCTGGCTGCACATCGACACCGCCGAGACGACTTCGTCCACCAAGTACGACAAGCTGACGGCGAAGATCGGCAGCACGACGCTGGCCACGTACTCGAACCTCGACAAGAACACCGGCTACGTGCAGAAGTCGTTCGACGTGTCGGCGTTCGCGGGCCAGACCGTGAGCCTCGCCTTCACCGGTACCGAGGACTCCAGCCTCCAGACGAGCTTCGTCGTCGACGACATCGCCCTCAACACCTCCGGGGACACCGTCCCGCCCGCGGACTCCACGCGCACCCCGGCCGCACCCTCGTACACCGTCAGCCTCAGCAGCAATACGAGCGGCACCGTCTGGACCGGCCACGAGAGCGCGACCTTCACCAACGCCTCCTCCACCGCGCTCAGCGAGGTGTACCTGAGGCTGTGGGACAACTACCACGGCACCTGCTCCGCCATGCCGATCACGGTCAGCAACGTCACCGGTGGCATCGCGGGCGGCCTGTCGGTCGGCTGCACGGCCCTCAAGATCGACCTGCCGACGCCTCTGACCCAGGGGCAGACCGCCACGATCGGCTTCGACCTGGGCATCACCGTGCCCAGCGGCGCCGACCGGTTCGGCCACGACGGGGCGTTCAGCTTCATCGGCAACGCCCTGCCCGTCCTCGCGGTCAAGGACGGGGCGGGCTGGCACCTTGACCCGTACACCAACAACGGTGAGTCGTTCTACTCACTCTCCTCCGACTTCAGCGTGGCCCTCGACCACCCGAGCACCCTGCTGGTACCGGCCACCGGCGCCTCGGTCGACACCCCCGGCTCCAGCGGACGTACGATCACGAAGGCCACCGCCTCCAAGGTCCGCGACTTCGCCTGGGCGGCCGGTCCCTTCAGCAAGATCTCAGGCACATCGACCGCCGGCACGCCGGTCAACGTCTACTCCGTCTCAGGCATCAGCTCGACCGACGCGCAGTCGATGCTCACCACCGCCAAGTCCGCCGTGGACGCCCACGCCGCCAGGTTCGGCGCCTACCCGTACGGTGAACTGGACGCGGTGATCGACAACAACTTCTGGTTCGGCGGCATGGAATACCCCGGGTTCGTCCTCGACCTGGTCAGCACCACGGCCCTCACCCACGAGATCGGTCACCAGTGGTGGTACGGCATCATCGGCGACGACCAGTACAACAGCCCCTGGCTCGATGAGGCGTTCACCGACTACTCCACCGACCTGGCACTGAACAAGACCGGCACCAACTGCTGGAACAGCGTCTCGTGGGCCTCGACGTCGGAGAAGATCACCAACTCGATGGCCTATTGGGACACCCACTCGTCCCGGTACTCCACCGTCATCTACGGCTACGGCAAGTGCGCGCTGCACGACCTGCGGCGCGTCCTCGGCGACAGCGTCATGGCCAAGCTGCTTAAGGATTACGCCACTTCGCACTGGTACGGCGTCTCGACCACGGCCGAGTTCAAGGCGGCCGCCCAGGCCGCCACGACCACGGACCTGACCTCGTTCTGGACCCAGCACCGCATCGACGGCTGACACGGCATCGGTTCGCCGCGGTGGGCGCGTCCTGGCGTCACCCGCGGCGAACCGATGACAGCGACCTCCCACGCGCCCGTGGCCGGATGTGACAGAAAGCCGTCATTGCGGTCATCGGTGAGGGAGGTGACGATGGACGCATGTCCTCTCCCCGCCGTGTCGTCATCGCGGTCTTCCCCGATGTCGACCTCCTCGACGTCACCGGCCCCGCCGAGGTCTTCGCGCTGGCCAACCGGGAGACCGCCGGCCGGGCGGGCTACCAGGTACAGCTGGCGGGCCCGGCCCGTGGGGCGGTCACCACGTCGGCCGGTGTCCGTCTGATCGCGGACCTGTCCTTCGCCGAGGTCGGCGGGGTGCTGGACACACTGCTCGTTCCCGGCGCGGTCGACCTGAGCCCCGGCGGCCCGGTCGCCCGGATCGACCGGGAGGTCGTGGAGTGGGTCAGGGCGACCGCGCCGCAGGCCCGCCGGGTGGCGTCGGTGTGCGTAGGCGCGCACCTGCTGGCCGCCGCCGGGCTGCTGGACGGCAAGACCGCGACCACGCACTGGTCGACCGCCGCACAGCTGGCCGCCGACCATCCCGCGGTGACGGTGGACCCGGATCCGATCTTCCTGCGGTCCGGGAAGGTGTGGACCGGGGCCGGGATCAGCGCCTGTATGGACCTCGCGCTGGCGCTGGTGGCCGAGGACCTGGGCGAGGAGGTCGCGCTGGCGGTGGCCCGACAGCTGGTGATGTACCTCAAGCGCCAAGGCGGACAGAGCCAGTTCTCGGTTCCACTGAGCCAGCCCCCCGCATCCCGCAGGGACATCGACGAACTGCGGATGTTCATCGCCGACCACCTCGACGGTGACCTGTCCTCGGCCGCCCTGGCGGCACGGATGCACCTGAGCGAGCGCCACTTCGCCCGCGTGTTCCGCCAGGAGACCGGTACCAGCCCCGCCTCCTACGTCGAGGCGGCCCGGGTGGAGGTGGCCCGCCGCCTGCTGGAGGGCACCGACCAGCCCCTGGACGAGGTCGCCGCCGCCTGCGGGCTCGGCTCGGTCGAGACCCTGCACCGGGCACTGCGCAAGCAGATCGGCACCACGCCGGCGGCCTACCGCCGCCGTTTCCGCACCACCGACTGACCCCGGCTGGGTCCGAGTGACTCGGACTGACTCGGACTGACCCGTCGGCCAACTCGCGGCCAACCCCTGATTCCGACCGGCCACGCCCGTGTCCGGCGCGGCTTCGCCGTGCCTTCATCTCCCTGTTGAAAGGAACCCCTGATGACCGCTTCCACGACCCTGCGTGACGTGATCGGCCTCGACAACCAGCCGCCCCGGCTCGCTGACACGACACTCATCATGATTGACTTTCAGAACACCTACCGCACCGGCGTGATGGCCCTCGAAGGCGCCGAGCAGGCCCTGGCGGCCGGTGCCCGTCTGCTCGCCGCCGCCCGCGCCGCCGGCACCCCGGTGATCCACATCGTCAACGACGGCGGCGAGAACACCCCCTACGACATCCGTGCCGAGATCGGCGCGATCAGCACGGAGGTCGCCCCCCTCGACGGGGAACCCGTCGTGGTCAAGCGGTTCCCCAACGCCTTCCATGACACCGAGCTGGAGAAGACCCTGCGCGAGCTCGGGGCCGGGACGGAGCTGGTGCTGGCCGGCTTCATGACCCACATGTGCGTCACCTTCACCGCCGAGGGCGCCTTCAACCTGGGCTACCGCCCCACCGTCGTCGCCGAAGCCACCGCCACTCGCCCGCTGCCCGCCCCCGACGGCACCGTTCTTCCCGCAGCCACCCTTCAGGCAGCCGCCCTGACCACCATCAGCGACCTCTTCGGCACCATCGCCCCCACCGTCAACGACCTCACCGCCGGCCACTGACCCCTTGGAGGACCAGCCCGGCTCCGGGCTGGTCCTCCACCATCGGACAATCCGCTTGTGAAGAGTACGTGAAACGGCTCGAGATTCACTGGATAAATCCCCCGGTAGCGCATTCCAGACATGATGTCGACCAATTTTTTGATCCCCGTATACCTGCGATGTCCCGTATGTGTGGCTTGTAGAATCGGGCGCTGTCGATCATGATCTGCTTTGTAACTGGAGTGTGAACGGAATCTTTTCCGAACGGGCGCCCTCGGGGGGTATCTGCATGGTCGTCGATGTTCGTGAGGTCGCTCGGGCCTATCTACGTCGCGCCAGTATGGACAGCGGGCGATTGCATTCCGGATTCGAGTCTTCCGATATTCCGGAGGACCTTGTCCGGAAGATAGCGCACCGTTTCCATGAACAAGCGCACCGGCCCAACGATCCCCAGGTGCGCCGCCAGTACCTGCGGATGGCGGACGAGGCGCGGGCTCAGCTCTCCTGTATGACCGACATGGGAGTGAGGGTCCGCTTATACCGACGTCCCGGACAGCCCTACGGCACGTCCCGGGAGCTCTGTGAAGCCCTGGACGCAGGTGAGGACCTGTACGTCTACCCCACCGAGCACGGGCACGGCCCGGAGGGTTACGAGGACCCGGACAACCCGCTCCTGCTGCGGTCGGGCGTCGAGATCGACGGCGCCGAGGCCTTCCACAACGACATCCTGCGGGCCACCCACGACTTCTTCGGGCACTATCTGGTCCGGGCCCCGTTCAACCTCCGGGGCGAGCTCTCCGTGGCCTACGCGCACCTGAGCATGTTTTCCCCGGAGGTCCACGGAGCCGTCCTCAACGAATTCGTCGGGCAGATTTCCTGGTTCTATTACGGCCCGCACATCCTCCGGCCGGACGGCTCTGTTCCGTGCCGTGGTGACGAAGACTGGATAACCCCGTCGGAGCGCCCGTTCGCCGATCAGAAGGTCAATTTGATGCCTTCCGAATGGGTTGCGGAATTTCTGGAGTGGGGCCGCGCGCAGAGCGCTGCGCACGATGCTGTGGAACATTGCGAGGAGTTGGTATGAGTTCGCGTCCGAGAATCCTCGACGGCGGTACGGCAACCGGTCTGCAAGCGGCCGGAATTCCCATGGTCGAACCCTGGCTGACCAGTGCGGCGCTGCGTGACGAGGCCGGCATGGACGCGCTGGTGGGCGTCCATGCGGAGTTCCTGCGGACCGGCAGCGACATCCTCACCGCCAACACCTTCCGCACCAACGCCCGCGCGCTGTCCCGCATGGGCGTGGCCGATGCCGAGCGGGCCGACTACGTCCACCGGGCCGTGGGCTGCGCCGTACGGGCGCGCCGGGCCGCCGGTGCGCCGCACGCCCTGGTGGCCGCCTCGGTCGCCCCGGTGGAGGACTGCTACACCCCGGCCCTCACCCCGGACCAGGACTCCCTGCGCCGCGAACACCGGTGGATGGCCGCAGTCCTGGCGGACTCGGAGGCCGATCTCGTCCTGGTCGAGACCCAGTGCACGCGTCGTGAGGCGGTGATCGCCGTCGAGGCCGCCGCCGAGCGCGGGTTGACGGCCTGGGTCAGCTTCGTCGTCACCGACGAGGCGACGCTCCCCGACGGGGACGCCCTCCGTGACGCGGCACTGGCCTGCGTCGAGGCCGGCGCGAGCGCCGTGTCCGTCAACTGCCTGCCCCACGCGGCCGTTCCGCGCGCCCTGGAACTGCTCTCCGGCCTCGGTGCGTCCGTCGGCGTCTACCCGAACCTGGAGGACCGCGCAGCGCTCGATGAGTGGGAGCACAGCGCGCATTCCCTGCCCCCGGCGCTGTCGCCCGCCGCCTTCGCCGACCTGACGTACGGCTGGGCCGCGGAGTTCGAGCTGAGCTTCGTCGGCGGCTGCTGCGGAACCGCACCCGAGCACATCAGCGCCCTGGCCGCCAAGCACCTCGCGGGGGCGGCCTCGTGACATTCCCCGCGCGTGGCCCGGAGGATCACCTCGACTACGCTTCCCGAGGTGGGGAGGCCCCCGCCTCAGGGGCGCGGTGGGGCCAGGTGCGCGAAGAAGCGGGAGACGCGGCGTGGTGACGGTGACGCTCAGGGAGTACGCAACCGTGGACGGCCTGTCCGCCCGCTACTGGAGCGCCGATCCGGCGGACCCCAGGGCCTCGACCGCGTGGCTCACCGCGAACCGGTGGCCCGAGGACGGCGTGCGCTTCCTGGAGGCCACGGCCGCCGGCGCGGCCTGCGCGGTGCGCGCCCAGGACGACCACACCGGCTTCCCCCGGATGAACTGCACCGGCATCGTGGCCGGTACGGGCCGCGACGTGACACAGCCGGAGGCGGACCTCAAGGAGGCCCGGGCCGAGGGGCTGCGTCAGCTGAACGTCTGCGCCCTCGGGTACGGACAGTCCGTCTTCCCCGCACGCATCCCCGAGCAGCAGATCCCCGTGAACGGCGCGGACTTCGACGCGGACGCGTTGGTGACGGCCCTGGAGGAGCACGCGGGCGCCCAGGGCCGGCTGCTCACCTTCCTCCACCTCGACGAGACCAACCCGGTGCTGCCGGTCCTGCGCGAACGCGGCTGGCACGTCGGCGTCACCGACCGGTACTTCCTCATCGAGGAAATCGGCGCCGACGAGGCCGACTACCTCGGCCGCTTCCCGGCGGACCGACGCCGCCAGCTGCGGCGGGAGTTGGCGTCCCTGGACGCGGCCGGCGCGGCCGCCGAGATCCACCGGGGCGACACCGTGACCGACGCGATCCAGCAGGAGGTCGCGTTGCTGGAGGCGTGCGCCGACGAGAAGCACGGCATCCCCGGCGACCCGGGCCGCCTGCTGCGCGTGAACGAGCGGCTGCGCACCGCCTTCGGCCCCCGCTACGCCGTGGCACTGGTCCGCGACCGTGACGGCCGGGCCGTCGCGAGCGCCACCCTGGTGCTGGGCACCCGCGACGTCCTGCTGCGCATGGTCGGGCTCGGCCCCGGCAGCGAGGACATCGGCGCGTACTTCCACGTCGCGTACCACCTGCCCATGCGGCTGGCCCGCAGCACGGGAGCCTCCCGGGTGCTGCTCGGCACCGGCAACGGGACCCCCAAACTGCGCAGGGGTGCCACGGCTCAGCCGCTGCTGAGCGCCGTACCGCCCGCCGCCGCCGCGCACGGCGCACTGCTACGTCGTACGGACGCGGCCTTCGCCGCACGCCCGTAGCCGTCCCTCCTGCCACCCCCCGAAGGATTCAGGTCGCCTTGAACACACGTCCCACCGTCCTCATCATCGGCATCGGACCGCTGCGTGAACGATTCTTCGCAGCGGCGGAGCGCAGAGGTGTCGACACGATCCTCGTGGACGAGACCGCCTACTCCCGCTACGACCGCCTGGCCACCGAAAACTACGCCTGGCGCCTGACGGACCACCAGGACCCGGGTCCCGACCTGCATCTCCTGGACTCCCTGGCCGGCCGGGTGGACGGCGTGCTGGCCCTCACCGACTGGGGCACCCGGGTCGCCGCCCGGCTCGCGAAGGAGTGGGGCCTGCCGGGCGCCGGCGTGGCCGTGGCCGAGGACCTGTCCCACAAGGCCGACGTACGGCGCCGACTGGCCGGCACCGGGGCGGAGCTGCCCTTCGTCCTCACCTCGGACGCCGAGGAGGCCGCTGAACTCCTGCGTTCGGCGCCGTCCGGCGAGGTCATCGTCAAACCCGTCGACGGCGCGGCCAGCCTCGGCATCCGCCGGGTGTCCGACCCGGCCGAGCTCGCCGACGCGATCTCGGCCGTGATGAACACGACCGGTCAGCCGCAGGCCCTCGTCGAGCACTTCGTGCCGGGGCCCGAGGTGTCCCTCGAAGCCGTCGTGTCGGGCGGGCGCACCCTGTTCGTCGGGGTCACCGAAAAGACCTGCACCGCGCCGCCGTCGTTCGTGGAGACCCGGCACGTCATCGACCCCGCCGTCCAGGCCGAACTGGGCCCCTCGGCAACCCGCTTCGTCGAGAACGTCGTGGCGGCGCTGGACATCGACAGCGCCGTGCTGCACCTGGAGGCCAAGCACGACGGTGACCGCTGGCACCTGATCGAGGCGGCCTTCCGTCCCGCCGGCGGTCTGATCAGCGACGTGCTGCTGCGGGCCACCGGGCTGGACCTGTACGACGCCGCGCTCTCGGTCGCCCTCGGCGCGCAGGACCCCGCGCGCCCCCGGACGGACTTCACGCCGCAGGTGGCGGCGGTGGAGTTCGTGGCGGCCACCGGCACCATCGCGGACGCCCCCACCATGGCGGGCGTGCGCGACGGACTGTCGCTCGTCTCGCACGCCGAGCGCCTGCTGCCGCCCGGCACGACCCTGGGCAGCGTGGACGCCAACTGGTGGCGGTCCGGCTACGTCCTGGGCAGTGGCCCGGACCGAGGTGACCTGCTCACCCAGCTCTCCGAGGCGAACTCCCGGCTGCTCGACGTCCTCGGCCTGACGAAGTTGCCCGACGCGTGAGCCGGACGGGGGAGGGGCCGCTGCCCCGGCTCTTCGTGTCGGCGATGATCGTCGACGCGGTGGGCTCGGGGATGTTCATGCCGTTCGCGCTGCTGTACTTCGTACGGGTGCAGGACCTGGGCGTCGGGACCGTTGGCAGCGCGCTCACGGTGGCGAACCTGGCGCTGATCGTGGCGAGCGCGCCGCTGGGGCGCCTGGTACAGCGGTACGGCTCGATGCGCTCGCTCATCGCGGGCAACGCCGTGCGCGCCCCGCTGTTCGTCCTCTACGCGGTGACCCTGCCCGCCCCCGTGGCCGTGGGCGCGCTGGTCCTGTCCGCCGTACTGGACAAGGCGGTGTGGGTCTCGCTCGGCGCCACGATCGCCCGGCTGGCGCGCGGCCCCGAGGCCCGGCGGGCGTTCAGCACCGTCGGCTGGGCCCGGAACATCGGGCTGTGTCTGGGGTCCCTGGTCGGCGGCGTGCTGGCCTCGGCGCAGAGCGCGACCGGCCTTCGGGTGATCGTGCTGATCAACGCGGCCAGTTTCGCCGTGACCACGGTGGTGCTGCTGCGGCTGCGCGGACAGGCGGGCGCCCCGGCCCCGGCCGCCCAGGACGAGCCGGAGCGGGGGACGGCCGACGGCGGAGCCCTGCGGGTGCTGCGCCTGCCCGGCTTCGCGCTGCTAAGCGCCGCCAAGACCTGCTTCACGGTGTGCGCCACCGTAGTGTCGATGTTCACCGGTCTGTACCTCGTGGACCACGCCGGGCTGGACGGCTGGGCGGCGGGTACCGTGCTGGCTGTGAACGGCGGCCTCGTCGTGCTGTTCCAGCAGTCGCTGGTCAAGCGCACGGCGGACCGGGCCGCCCCGCGGATGATGCTCTTCGGCGGCGCCCTGTACGCCGCGTCCGGCCTCGGCTTCGCCCTCATCGCCCCGCTGCGGGACACGGCGTGGCCGGCGGCCGCGGTGACCCTCGCGCTGGTCGCGATGACGGTCTACACCCTCGGTGAGATCGTGATCGCCCCGGCCAGCGACGGCTACGCCTCGGACCTCGCCGAACCCGGCACGGAGGCCACCTGCATGTCGGTCTACCAGTCGTCCTGGTCCCTCGCCTCGGTGGTCGTCCCGGTCGCCGGCTCCTGGCTGCTGGTCGCCTCGGCCTCCGCGTTCTGGATCTCCTTCGCGGCCGTGGCCCTGCTGGGCACCCTCCTCAGCGCCCTCCTCGCCCGCACCCGGGCCCCTGCGCCGGCCCCTGCCTGAGCTGACGGCCGAGCCGGAGCGATGACCTCGGGAGGGGACGGCTCCGCTCGGACGCCCGCGGCGCCGGTGGCGGGTGCCGGGGAGGCTAGCTGACGGGTCGCGCCCGGAGCTGGCCACTGAGGACCCTCTCGCCGACGAGTTCGTCGTGGAGGACCCCCACTCCGAGTCCTTCGGCGAGGCGGTAGAAGAGCTCGCGCATCCCCAGGAGTGTGGACGGTGAGGCGGCGCCGCCGCCCTGTCAGGCTCCGTCACCGCCAGATGGGGGAGGGGGTACGCCGAGCCGGGGAACGCCGTGGGGGCGCAGCCCGTCAGGCGCAGTCGGCGACCGGGGACACGGCCGTGATGTCCGCGACGGGGATGTCCACGGCCTGACCCGATACGCGCAACCGCATCGCGCCCTCCTGGCCCGGGCTCCCGAGCGTGCCGCACCACGTGCCCGTGGAGGCCGTGACCTCCACGAGCCCGGCGGCCCCGGCCGGCCGCTCCGGCTGCGGCCACCACGCGGCGGCGGCCGCAGCAGCCACCAACGCGACGGCCACGAAGGTCAGCACGAGCCCCAGCCGCAGCCGCCGCCCCGCCCGCTCAACGCTGATGTCGCCCTCGCCCCGTGCCCCCAGCAGCGGCCAGGCGGTGCGCCCGACCAGATACGTCGCCAGGCAGGCGAGTGCCAGCGCGAGCAGAACCAGCACCCCGGCCACCACTTCCACATCCCTGGGCGCGGAGGTTCCCCCACCGCTCTTCAATGCCCCACACAGCCCGACGAACCCCAGCACCGCCAGCTGGACCGTCAGCCAGCCGCGCGCCGACGCCTGGAGCTGAGCACTCCGATCTCCGTTGTCCATGACGCCAGGGTGCCGAAACCGCCCGTTTTGTTCCCGCCGCGCCACGCCCATCGCCCGGATTTCCTGACTGTGTCCTGGACCCGGCCGGAACAAACGCGCGGTGGCCATGCCTGTCCGAGCGCCGGGCGCAGCTGGCTCACTCGCAGGGCGACCATTCGCCGGTGCGGGCCTTCGTTGAGCCGAAGAGCCCCAAGCGGTCGAGCCCCGGGGGGACGTTCCTCACGTGGGATGAAGTCGAGGACTTCGCGGAGCGCGGCCTGCTCTAAGACAAGGACACTCCGCACCGAACGACGCCCCGCACCCGATTCGTGGGGGTGGGGCGTCGTCCGGTGCTGGGTGTCCGGCCGGAGGATCAGACGATCTTGTCGTAGCGGATGGCCACGTAGGAGGAAGCCGGGTGGCCGGAGATGTAGCCGCTGTAGACGTTCGCCGATCCGTATTCCATGTCCACGGTGGGGTTGGATTCGGAGTAGTAGTAGAACGTCCCCGCCTCCTGGTCCTTCCAGCCGGCGAACAGGACCACGTGTGCCCCCGGGTAGTTCAGGGCGTCACCGGGGCGCAGGGCGCTCTTGGAGATGGTGGAGCTGACGTCGCTCAGGTTGGAGGTGGTCTTGGAGGTGGTGAGGTGCCAGGCCATGGAGACGAAGCCGGAGCAATCGGTGCGGTAGTAGTCGTCGCCGTTCACGTCGACGGCGGTGGCACCCTGGTCGTAGTGCACGTCACGGAGGTACCAGTCCCTGCCGCGGACCAGGACCTCGCTGCGGGTGATGGAGCCGCCCTGGGTGGACGTGGTCGGAGCCGGCGGCACGTAGGCGCAGTTGCCGGCCGAGGCGGACAGGATCGTCTGGGTCCAGCCGGAGGCGTCGACCGGGTCGGTGGTGTGGTAGGTCATGTCCGCGCCGTCGCCGTCGAACGGGTCGGCGTCCTCGTACCAGTACAGTCCGCCGTTGGTCCGGCCGTAGTAGAGGCCGCCCCCAGGGGACGAGAGAGAGTCGACGGCTGACCAGCCGTCGGACTGGAGTACCGCACGATCCCAGTCGTTCGCCCCGTTGATCTTGTAACTGAGCAGCCGGCCGTCGCCGGTGGAGGCGATCAGCTGGTCGTCTCCGGCGGCCGCAAGGGTCTTCAGGACGAAGCCGGTGTCGATGAGCACGTGCTGGCCGATGTGCGCGGAGCCTTGCGGCTTGTCCTGCGAGACCACGTACTGGTGCAGTTGGCCCTCGACGGTTCCGTAGAGGTGGCCGTGGCCGTCGTAGGTGAGCTTGTCGAACGTCCAGCCGCCGTTCCAGATCTTCTCCACGGCGGCCAGGGTGAGGGAGGTGGCGTTGGTCTGGACATCGATGCGGTAGAGGTTTCCGGCGGTGTCGGTGGCCAGGACGGTGTTGAAGTTCAGGGTCGCCATCGCCTTCGGGGCGAAGCCGAGGTTCGGGCCGATCAACGTCCGGACGCGATCGCCGGTGCTGGGCGCTATCGCCGAATACGTGAGTCTTCCGTCGGCCAGGACTCCGTACACCGAAACGTATCCGCTGCACGACGCGACGGCGTGCGCGGCGCCCGAGGAGACCGAGAGGAATCCCATGGACATGGATACGGCGAGGACGGCGCCGACGGCGGACGTGCGAATGCGCTTGAGGCTCAAGGGGTTCTCCTTCGTGGGCGCCGGGCGCCGGGCGCGGGGGCTGGTGCCGGTCGGGTCGGTTCGGCTTGACGGACACGTGATGGAGAACACGCCGAACGAGAAGCGGCGGTATCGGCGGCAGTTCGCGCCGGACTTCAAGGCCGAGATGGTGAAGTTGTTCGTACAACCGCCAGGCCTGTTCAAAGGTCTCTCCCAGAGAAGCGCGCACGTTGCGCTCGGTTCTCTTGGTGAGGAAGAAGTTTTGAACCACGCATCTGCGTCTCGGCGCCTGCTCGCCTCGGCGGTCACAGCCGCCTTGGCTGTCACGGTCGGCACCTTCGCCGTTCCGGCGGCCGCCGCACCCGCACTGGCCGACGGCGCGGCAGCGACCGCGGCTACGGCACAGCAGGGGGACCTGATCCAGATACCGCCCCAGTCCCAGCTCCTCAGCGTCGGAACGACAGGCTTCTTGACCTACACGCGGGCAACGAACACCACGTTCACGTACCGGTGGACGCGCTTCGCGGACCGCTCCACCACCGTGATCCCGGGCCAAGTCAGAGGCGCCACGTCGGACACGGTCCTCATCGAGCAGGAAAATCTCTACACCTTCCGGGACATGACCGGCGCCAGTGCTCCCGTGGAGATCGACCGTAGCTCTCTCAGCAGTGACTACCAGCTGAACAGGACCATCGGCTCCACACTCGTCATGACGGTCGCCAACTCGACCGGCGGTACCGACATCCACCTCGTCAGCAAGCCCAACGGCAAGCTGCTGGACCGCACAGTGACGGGTCTGCCCAAGGACGCCGAGTTCATACGCTCCGACCAAGACGCACCGGCCGGCGCCATGCTCATCATGTATGCCACCAGAACGGCCGAATCCACCGCGAACCACCTGGCCTTGGTGGACGTGACCTCAGGCGTCGTCACCGAGACCCGCGACGCCTCCGGCTTTGCGTACCTCCCGGATGCCGTTGTCTCGCCGGAGCGCATGATCTGGACCGAAAGCGCCTCCTCCAGCGGCCTCACGCTCGCCGTGGCACGGAGGGGCGCCGGCGACGTGGAGCGCATCGTGCTCGGTGGCGAGGGACGCGCCATGGTCACGCTGCTGGGCGACTGGCTGATGTACGCCCAGCCGGGCGGTGGTTCGGCCTCCAGCCCGAGCCGCCTCTACCCGCTGACCGCACGCTCGTTGAAAACCGGCGCCACGGTCAAGCTGCTGGAGCACGCATCGGCCGCTGGATCGATGGCGGACGGCACCTTGCTAGTGGGCGGCGGCACCTTGACCCAGGGCGAGGGCATGTACCGGATTTCCCTCGGCACTGACGGCACCCCGGTTGCGAACCTGCTCGCGAGCACCGGTGAGGCGACGAGCGTCTCCCTCCTGGGCCACAACGTACCCGCGGTAGTCGATCTCGACCGCAATCCCGTGGTTCTTCTGGAGTCGAGGCTCAACCGCCGCAACGTGCGCTTGGTGATCGAACTGACCCACACCGCAACCCAGAGGCGATCCACGGTCTATGCCGAGCCAAACTATGACTACAGCCCTGGGACCATTGCCGCGCAGTGGCGGGGCGTATTCGATCGCAAGGCCGGCGAATCCGGCGAGTACGTCACCGCGTACTCGGGGGCCTACACCTGGCGGATCAGCGCCACTCCCCTCAACGGAATCGGCCCCGTGGCGGAGGCTTCCGGTGCCCTCGAGGTAGTCCGTGGGCCCGCATCGCACGACTTCTCGGACAACGGCACCCCGGATCTGCTCTCCGTTGATCCTTCAGGCCGGCTGACGAGGTATGACCACAGCTACCGCGCTGAGTTCGGCCGACTGTTCAGTTCGGCGAACTCGGAGATCGGCACTGGATGGCAGATCTACGACCGGCTGGCAGTACCGGGGAACCTCGGCGGGTCGGCCGCCGCTGACATGGTCGCCCGAGACAGGAGCGGCGTGCTCTGGTTCTACGAAGGTACCGGCAGCCCCGACTCGCCCTACTTGCCCCGCAAGCGAATCGGTGGCGGCTGGAATGCATACGACAAGCTCACCGGTGGCAGCGATCTCAGCGGTGACGGCAAACCCGATCTGCTCGCCACGGACAAGACCGGCGGACTGTGGCTGTACAAGGGCACCGGCAATACCACCGCCCCCTTCTCCCCCCGCGTGAAGGCCGGTACCGGCTGGGGCATCTACAACCAGGTCACCGCCGTCGGCAACATCGCCGGGGGCCCCGGCGGAGACCTCGTCGCCCGGGACAAGGACGGTGTGCTCTGGCTGTACATGGGCACGAGCGACGGCACGTTCGCGAGCCGTGTGAAGATCGGCGGCGGCTGGAACGCGTATACCCACCTCGTCGCCATTGGCGATGCGAACCGTGACGGTCGCCCCGATCTGCTGGGCTACTCAGCCGACAAGCTGTACGTCTACCACAGCACAGGCGACTGGCGCGCCCCCTTCCGATCCCGCTACGAAGTCCAGAAGCCCAGCCCCGGAAAGGTCGAGTACCCGTTCTGACGAGCGCCAGAGGTGCTCGGGCCGCCCCGGCACGCGGCCTACCGGTGCTTCGCCTGTTGATGGAGCAACAGATGCTCGCGCTAGTGTTCGCCTGTGAGCCTTTACGTCGTTATAGGATTCGGGCCCGCCGGGGCGGCCACTGCTCGACTGCTGGTCGAGAACGGGCATTCGGTACGGGTCGTGACCAAGTCGGGCCGTAGTGCGGAGCCCGGTATCGAGCACGTCGCGTTGGACGGGGCGGACAGCAGACGACTGACCGAGGCCGTGCGGGGCGCGGCCGCGATCTTCAACTGTGCCGCACCGCCCTACCATCGCTGGGCGAGTGAATGGCCGCCACTGGCCGCGTCGGTGTGCGCGGCGGCCGAGGCGTCCGGGGCCGTCCTGGTCATGCTGGGCAACCTCTACGGCTACGGTCCGGTGGACGGTCCCATGACCGAAGGGCTGCCGCTGGCGGCGACCGGTCCCAAGGGGCGGGTGCGCGCAGCCGGTTGGGAAGAGGCGCGGAAGCTGCATGAAGAGGGCCGCATCAAGGCGGTCGAAGTGCGGGCTTCGGACTTCTTCGGGCCCGGCGTGACCGACGGCGGGCACCTGGCCGCGCGGGTGCTGCCCCCGCTGCTGCGCGGCAAGGCGGTCTCCACGCTCGGGGATCCGGATGCCCCGCACAGCTGGAGCTATCTCCCGGATGTGGCCAGGGCCCTGGTCGAGGTCGCGGGGGAGGAGCGGGCCTGGGGGCGGGCCTGGCACGTCCCGACGGAGCCCGCACTGTCCGTACGGCAGATGGTGGGGCTGCTTGCCGCTGAGGCGGGAACGGGGCCGGTCGCGGTGCGCGGGCTGCCGCCTGCCGTGCTGGGTGTGGCATCGGTCTTCTCGCCGCTGCTCCGTGAACTGAAGGAGATCCGATACCAGTTCGACCGGCCGTTTGTAGCCGATTCGAGCGCTTACGAAGCCGAGTTCGCGGTTCGAGCCACGCCTGTCGACGAGCAGGTCAAGGCGACGGTGGACTGGTGGCGTGAGCGACTGACCACCACCGGGTGACGTCTGTGACAGAGAAGGACTACCCAAAGGGTTCAGCGGGAGTGCGGCGTGATGACGTCGCGATCGTGGGGATGGCCTGCCGGTTTCCGGGTGCGCGGAATGTGAACCAGTACTGGCGCCTCCTCACGGCCCCACAGGCGCAGTTCTCCACCGTCCCGGACTCCCGGTGGCGCGCCGCCGCCTTCGTCAGCGACAACTTCCGTGATGCGTCCTCGACGTATACGGACACCATGGCGCTGCTGCCGGACGTGGGCCACTTCGACGCGGTGCACTACGGGATCCCACCGCGACGGGCCAGGTCGATGGACCCTCAGCACCGGCTGCTGATCGACCTCGCGCGTGAGGCGATCCAGGACGCGGGGTGGGAGGCCGAGGGCTTCGATCGCGAGGAGACCTCGGTGATCACGTCGCTCACCGAGAGCGGCTACCGCGAGCTCAGCACCATGCAGATCCGGATGCGTCAGCTGGCCGGCGGCGAGTTCGGGGCGCGGGTGGACGACCCCCGGTGGTCGGCGGCGGTCCGCGCGGTGGACGGTCTGCACGGCACGTCCGTGGCCGGGCTCCTGCTCAACATGGGGCCGAACACCATCAGTTCGGTGTTCGATCTGCACGGCGAGAGCTACGCGCTGGACTCGGCGTGTTCCGGTGGACTCATGGCCGTAGCGAACGCCGTGTTCGCACTGCGCGCCGGCCGTAGCCGCATCGCACTCGCGGGTGGCGCCCAAATGATTCTCGCTCCCGACCTGTTGGTGGGGCTGAGCCGGATCGGCGCCATCTCGCGCAGCGGCAGGTGCCTGCCGTTCGGTGCCGAGGCCGACGGCTTCGTCCTGGGAGAGGGCGCCGGGGTCCTGGTGCTGCGGCCGCTGGCCGACGCACTGACGGCCGGCGACCGCGTCTACGCGGTGATCCGGGGCGTGGGAACGGCCAACGACGGGACCGTGCAGGGCGGTATGCATCCCCAGGCGGCCGGCCAGCTGCGGGCGCTGCGCCGGGCCTACCGCGATGCCGGCCTCCCCCCGGACTCGGCGGGTTATCTGGAGGCGCACGGCACCGGGACGAGGGTCGGCGATCCGGTCGAGGTCGACGTCCTGCGCGAACTACGCGGTGAGCGGGGTGCGCCCGCGCCGGCCTACCTCGGTGCGGTGAAAGCGGTGGTGGGGCACTCGCTCAACGCCGCGGGGATAGCCGGACTCGTCAAAACCGTTCTGGCCGTGCACCGGGGAGTGATACCGCCGCAGCCGGAGTTCGAGCTGGCCGACCCTTCCGGGCTCGACGCCGCGGGGCTGATGATCCCGACGGCGGCGACCCCCTGGCCCGAGCCCGGGCAGCCGCGCCGGGCGGGGGTGAGCGCCTTCGGCTTCGGCGGCACTGGTGTCCATCTGGTGGTGGAGGAGTGCACCACGGCACCGGCCCGCCCGGCACCGGACGGGGAGCCGCACCTCCTGGTGCTCAGTGCCCGGGACCGGGCCGGGCTGGCCCGGTACGCCCGGGAACTGGCGCACACCATCGCCGCCGACCAGCCGCCGCTGGCCGGGGTGGCGGACACCCTGGCTCGTCGGGCTCCCTTCGCGGAGCGGCTGGCCCTGGTGGCGCAGGACGCCGCTGACGCCACCGCCAAGCTGACCGAGGCGGCCGAGGCCGTGGCGGCGGGCCGCACCGGAGAGCTCGGGCCGGGGCAGGCGGCCGGCACGGTGCCGCCCGGTGAGCTGCCGGAGGTCGCCGTTCCAGAGCCGGGCTCGCTGCCGGCCGGGGCACGCACGACCGCGTTGGCCCAGCTCGCGGTACGCGCGGTCACCGGCTCGGGGCTCCGTCCGGTGACGGAGCGGACACCCCCGTGCACCCTGCCGCCGAGTCCGCTCGCACCGCGCCACCACTGGGTGGTGGACGAGTCGGCCCGCGAGGCGGCGGACCAGCCGGGCCCCGTGGTCTCGCCCGTCCCGGTGCTCTCGCCCGGCCCGGTGCTCTCGCCCGGCCCGGTGGACTCACCAGGCCCCGTGCACTCGCCCGGCCCGGTGCTCTCGCCCGGTCCGGTGGACTCACCAGGCCCCGTGCACTCGCCCGGCCCGCTGGGCTCACCCGGCGCGGTGCACTCGCCCGGCCCGCTGGACTCGCCCGACGCGGCGCCCGCGGCAGCACCCACCGGTCGCGCATCCGGGCCCGAGGCGGCGCCCGCGCTGCCCGCCGCGACGCGGGCCAGTGGTGCGGCCGCCGCGTCCATCGTCCTCGAAGCGGTGTCGCGGACCGGCGTCTACCCCCTCTCCGACCTCAGCGTGCGCATGGCGCTGACGACCGATCTCGGCTTCGACTCCCTGATGTTGCAGGAGCTGGACGTCATCATCGGCCAGCGGGTACCGGGCTTCTCCACGGAGGAGATGTTCTCGCCCGGTCTCACCATCGAGCGGCTGATCACGCTGGTCGGCGCGCACCTCATGGAGCCGTCGGCGCCCGGTGGGCTCCTGCCCCGGCAGAGGCGGGCGGACCCCGACGTGCACGCACAACCCGCCGTGGCTCCCGCCGAGCTTCCGCCCCAGGAGCCACCGGAGGACTGGGCCGCCGCCACCGCCTGCGTCGATGACTTCCCGGAGGTCCAGCAGTTCGAGGACCGCTTGAGTTCGATCGCAAGCAGCGGCGCGGACTTCCCGTACTTCCGGGTCCACCAGGGCAACATCCGCGACACGACAATGATCGGTGGCCGGGCGTACCTGTCCTTCGGCAGCTACAACTACCTCGGGCTCTCCGGCCATCCGGCGGTCAGCGAGGCCGCGCACCAGGCAGTCGACCGGTACGGGACCTCGGTCTCCGCGAGCCGGGTGCTGTCCGGCGAACGGGATCTGACCGTACGCCTGGAGCGGGCGCTCGCCGGCTTCCTCGGCGTGGGGGACTGCCTGGCGCTGGTGAGCGGCCATGCCACCAATGTCACCGCGATAGGGCACCTCGTCGGCGCGGGCGACCTCGTGATCCACGATGCGCTCGCCCACGACAGCATCCTTCAGGGCTGCGCGTTGTCCGGGGCGGCGCGGCGCCCGTTCGCCCACAACGACACGGGTCACCTGGAACACATGCTGCGGGTCAACCGGTCCCGGTTCAGGCGGGTACTGATCGCCGTCGAGGGCGCCTACAGCATGGACGGCGACCTGGTTGACCTGCCCGCCGTGATCGAGCTGAAGAAGCGTTACGGCGCCCTGCTGATGGTCGATGAGGCGCACAGCATCGGCACCGTCGGCGAACACGGCCGTGGCGTAGGCGAGTTCTTCGGCATCGACCGGTCCGGCGTGGATCTGTGGATGGGCACCCTCTCCAAGGCCTTCGCCAGCTGCGGCGGCTACCTCGGCGGCTCGGCGCGCATGGTGCGGTGGCTGCGCCACACGCTGCCCGGCTTCGTCTACAGTGTCGGGCTGACTCCGGCCAACGCGGCCGCGGCGCTGGCCGCGACAGAGCTGATCGTCGCGGAACCGCAACGGGTGCGTACGCTGCGGCGGAACGCCGAGCTCTTCCTCGGCCTGGCCGCCTCGGCCGGTCTGGCAACCGGGTCCAGCGCCCACACGCCGATAGTGCCGTGTGTCCTGGGCGACTCGGCGAGGACCCTGCGCGTGGCGGACCGGCTGTTCGACCGGGGTGTCATCGCCGATCCGATCTTCCACCCCGCCGTGGAGGAGGGGCTGGCGAGGCTGCGGTTCTTCGTCACCAGCGAACACACCGAGGACGACATCCGGCGGGCCGTGACGGTCCTGGCCGAGGAGGTGGCGTCCGCCCAGGGGTGACCAACTCACTTCAGAACAGGGTGCGTTCGATGCGGCTCAGCATGTCGGTCTTTCCGGATGCCGCGCCATCCGGGGCATCCGGGGGCAGGTCGTGGCGTTCCTCGGTGCCGCCCATCCGCTGGGAGAGCAGATAGGCGATGACCTCCGCCTCCTGTTCCTGAACGTCGTCATACGTCGCGCGCAGGAGCATGTCACGTACGAGGTCGGGGTCGAGGTTGGGGAAGAGGAGGCGGGCGCTCGCCTCGTCCAGCCAGCCCGCCCCGCGGTGGCAGCAGATGATGTGGCCCAGCTCATGCAAGATGATGTGCTCCTGATGCGCGCTGGTCGTGTTGGCGTCGTAGAAGATGAGGTCCTCGTCGCGTGCGGCGACCCACATGCCGCACGGCTGCGACGCGGGCATCTGCATCGGGACCAGCGTGATGGGACGGTCGCGGATCTCACCGAGGTAGCGGCAGAGTTCGGCCACATCGGCTCCCTCCGGCAGATCGAGTTCGGCGATGCGCCGTGCGCCGTCCTTCCGGAGCCTCTTGAGCTGGCTGCGGCGGTCCTGGTCGGCCGACCGTCCCTTCCCGGTGACTCTCACTCCTGGTCCGAGGGGTCGACGACGGGCGGAAGGCCCTGCATCTGCCGGTACTGGTCCATGATGGCCGTGATGGCCTGGAGGTTCTCCTTCTTCATCCCGGCCGCGCGCATCGCCACGGAACGGACTCCCGCCTGCCGCAGCGCCTCGATGGCGGCGACCTGGCTGAGTACCGACTCGGCGACCTTGTCGTCGAAGAAGTAGGCGACCGACACGCCGAAGAAACGCGCGAGGGCGGCCAGTAGGTCCGGTGAGGGATTGGAGCGTTTGCCCGTCCGCAGCTGCGACAGGTACACACCGCCGACCTTGAGTTCGGGGTTGGCCCGCTTCAGCTCCTCCGCGACCTCGGCATTGGTCCAGTGCTTGCCCTTGGGACGAACCGTCTTGAAGAGGTCGTCCAGACGCACTGCGAGCATGGGCCGGTCATCAGTCTCGGACACTGCGCATCTCCCTTCGGTCACCTCCTCGGCATTGCCCTCAGCTATCCGCCAGTTTTGCAGATTAGCTGTCAGTTGACAATCTGCCCAGATTCCGCCACCGTGGACCTCGCCGATAGCTGACAGCTAACTTCGCTTACGGGGGTAGCCGAGTTGGTTGCCAGTGATGTCGGCCCGGCCCAGGCCGGCCCTCGGGGGATGGGGGCCGGCCCGGGGCGGGCACACCTCGCCCGGGCCGACAGTAAAAACGGGAGGCACCGGGGGCGTAACAGGGGAAGCCCGCCCGGCCTGACGGGGGGACAGGTCGGGCGGGAGCTCTCAACCCGCTTTGCCGAGTTTACGATAAACGGTTCCGACCTTGGTCAGCCAGGCGACCTCCGCGGTGAAGTTGTCCGTGTCGCGGTCGTCGAAGTCGCCGGCGTCCTTGTTGTCGTCGGGGATGGTGCCGGCGCGCTTGGCGTGCAGGGCCTGTCTGATCTGGGCCGCTTCGGCGAACGCCTGCCGGTACTCCTCGCTCGCTCCGGGGTCCGCTGCGCCTGCGCCGTGGGCGGTGCGGTCGATGTAGGGGCGCAAGTCCCGCCACCCGTCACGTATTTCGATGACCCGCCGGTGCAGGCGGTACTTGAGGTCGGATACCGAAGCCGACCCGGGCGGCTCCAGGACGATGTCCGGGGAGGACTCGTACAGATCCCGCCAGAGCGGGTAGAGGGCCCGGTACGAACGGTAATTGCGCACCCACTCCAGCAGTTTGGCGGCCGGGGCCTCCCACGAGGAAATGGTCAGGCTGAGCGAGAGGGTGACGATGCCCGCCGCGCTGAAGACGGAGGCGGCGACCTGCCAGACGCCGATGTCGATCCCCCACGCGGCGGTGAGGATGTTGACCGTCCTCGACAGGCAGTAGAGGAAGAGGACCACCGCGGCGACGGACAGCAGCCGCAGTGCCTGCCGCAGCGAGGCCTTGCCGGTCATACGGGCGTACGGGCCGCACTGGCGGAAGATGGTGACGCACGGAACCGCCTGGGAGACGATGAAGACCAGGAGGTAGGTGAGGACCAGCGGTTGGCCACTGCCGGTGTTGAAGTCCGACGCCGGCCGGCCGGGGCCGTCGGCGATGAAGAAGAGCGCTACCAGTACCGCGCTCAGCACGATGCCGGTAACCAGCCAGTAGCGGGTCTTTCGCACCGCCTCCTCGGCGGCGGTCGCCCAGCGCAGCAGGATGATCTGCGCGCTGACGCAGAAGGCGACCGCCGATACGTGCATCACCAGGATGGCGAGGTTCCCGACGCCCAGGAAGCTCTCGCCTCCCATGGCGACGGCACCCATCGTGAAGGTGAGGCACTGGAGCAGCAGAGTGATCACCAGCGTGCGGTAGGCGTTGTCCCGCCAGTTGCGCCTCACTTGGCACAGCCGGTAGACGAGCGCGGCATATGACGAGAGCGCCGCGATGACGAAGCAGAGTGTTCTAGTGGTGTTCACGGCCTGATTCCCCGCCGGTGCCGCACACGCGGCAGACGGTCTAGTCGGTGTGGGTGGTGGCGTCCAGAGGAACCGTCAGTCCGATGCCTTCGGCCGCCACGGCGATGGCGAAGTCGAAGTACGCGGCCTCGTCCCGGACACTGTCGTGGGTACGGCTGAACACCTGGAACACCAGGAGCCCGATCAGATTGCTCCACAGCACGATGCCGCGCTCGATGAGGTCCGAGAACGGAGCCTCGGGCGCACCGCCGAAGAGCTCCACGGCCTCGGGCAGGAGCAACGGCGGCCCGGGCACCGCCCGCCGGGGCGGGGTGAGCTCACCGGCCTCCAGCGCGGAACGCACGATGCCGGCCAGTACCGCGGGGGTGCGCGAGGCGGGCGGGACGGTGTCCTGCGGGGCGTGGTATCCCGGCACGGGCGAGCCGTAGATCAGCGTGAATTCGGCGGAGTTGTCGAAGGACCACTTCCGCAGTGCGCGAGTCACCCCGAGGAGCCGTGCGCCCGCCGACGCATTGGTTGCCCTGGCGGCCTGATCGGCCTGCTCCATGGCGGCGGCGGACTCGTTGTAGGCGTCGATGACCAGCGCGGTCAGCAGGTCGTCCCGACTCGGGAAGACGGCCTCCACATCGGTGACGGCAAGACCGCTGCCACCGGCAACCGCATCCAGCGACAGCCCTCCGGCACCCAGTTTCACAAGCAGTTGGCGCGCGGTGGCCTTGATGACCGCCGACCGCGTGGTGTTCTCATCGGTAGCACTTGTTCCGGAAACATCCATGGCCAAACCGTACCTGTCGGCTACCACGGCCCTCGGCGCATTCGTTCGAGCACCCCGGATATGCGCTGTGATCCCGGCCATACCCCGATCCGTGCCGGAACGGGTTCACGCAGGGGTGAGGCGGGGGAGAAGCCCGGGGGCGGGCGAAGTCAGGGGGGCGTCGATGATGTTCGGGTATTCGGACGAGTGGTGGGTGCTGCTGTTCTACCCGGCGGTGTTCTGGGTGCCGTTCGGGCCCTTCATCATGGGCGCCATGGGGACGTGGTGCGCCCGTCGGCCCGGCTGGCGGCCGCGGCTGTGGTCGGTGCTGCTGCCGCTGCTGCCGGTAGGGGTCTCGGCGACCGCCATGGTCCTGCCCCTGAACACCTGGCACCACGAGGGTCGAATGGAGGACTTCCTCGGCTACCTCGCCGTGTACGTTGGCGGCATCACGGTGCTGCCCTGGCTGTTGGGCTACGGCATCACGCGCACGGTTGTTCTGGCGGCCCTGGGGCTGGGGTTCGGGGCGGGGCTGTGCCCACGGTTGCCGCACCGGTCATGGCGTGCGTGGCCTGGCAGCTCTACCGCTACGTCGCCGGGTCCAGCCCCTTCGGCAGGGCGGTCTCCGTGGCGGTCTCCGCGGCCGCGAGCAGGAGAGCGGCGACGCTGCCCGCCTCGGTGATCCGCCCGTCGCGCACCGCCGCGACGGCGTCGCGCAGGGCCCACCGGTGGACCGTCATCCCCTTCTCGGTCTCGTCCCGGTTGGTCTTGCCGGGCTGCAAGTCTGTGGCGAGGAGCAGGTGGCAGCGCGCGGCCGTGGCCGCGGGCAGCGGGTCGATGACGCCCAGCGTGCGCAGTCGGCCGGCCATGAGACCGGTCTCCTCCTCCAGCTCCCGCCGGGCCGCCTCGTGGGGGTGCTGGCCGTCGGTGGAGCCGCCGGGCAGGTGCAGGACCCGGCGTTGCTGGAGGTAGAAGTCATCCTCGACCAGGATGACTTGGCCGTCCTCGTCGAGGGCCACCACGCGCACGGTGTCGTGGACGACGATGTGCTCGTAGACGCCGGCCGTGCCGCCCGGCTGCCGCACCGAGTCCCGGCGCAGTGTGATGTGCGGCCCTCGGTGAACCACCTCGCTGGTGATCCGTTCCCACCCCATGCCTGCCCCCTGTCTGCCTGGCGGGATCGCCTCCCGCCAGGCCATGGTGTCGCAGCCGGGTCCTACGGTGTGCCGTTGGCGGGTGGTCCGGGCAGTCAGTCCCGGGTCGGGTCGTACTGGGGCAGTGGCCCGAGGGACTGCGGCTCTTCATTTCGCACGGGGTCGTACCGCGCTTCACCACCTGGTGCCCGGAACCGACGACGCCTCTGGGCAAGGCCAATCCGCAGGGCGCGCCACTCGAGTACCACATTCGTCTGCTGGAGACCTACCGGGCGACGCTTGAGGAGTACGGCCTGAGTTCCCCGCCCGGCTACGGCCCGGCCGGCCCCGGCGGTGCGGTGTTCTCCGTGAGTTCGTTCATGGACAGCCTGGAGGGGATGGAGGTGACGGAAGGGGTCCAAGGGCTTGAGGAGACCGCTTTCTGACGTCGCCACGGCCGCACTGATCTTTCCGCCGCGCCGCCGCAGGCCGTTCAGGAGATTCCGTACCACTGGCTGGCCCAGCCGGTGTTGATCGTGCTGGTGGACTGCTCGGCGAGGTTCACGGTGGCCGGGAGGGAGGTCTGGCCGGTCAGGACGGTGCTGTAGCGGAGGTTCGGCGGGGTCAGGCCTGCGTTCACCGAGATCCCGGCGCCCGTGGACTTGAGGGTGAGGCCGTTGGTGGCCCAGTTGCCGTTGAGGAGGAGGGCGACGAAGTAGGTACCGGGGGCGGCGGTGAACGGCTTGGTGAGCGGCAGCGGCTTGGCTATCGCGTCGGTCATCAGCTGCGGAGAGATGTCCGCGGTGGACGCGCGCAGGGTGCCGTGGGCGTCGTAGACGCCGAGGTAGCAGTGGGAGAGCTGGGCGTTCGGGTCGAGGCCGGCCAGCCCCAGCCAGATGTTGGACCAGGTGATCTGCTCGCGCAGCACGATCCGCACCAGGGTGACCCGCCCACCGACCCCGGCGGCGGACTGGGCGGTGACGTGCCCCGCGTCGCTGGGGTCGCCGGTCCAGGCCAGGAGGTTCTGGTCCTGCGGCCGGGGGCCGGCGTACCCGGAGCCACCGCCCGGCGCGGGCGCGGGGGGTGCCGCCGAAGCGGGAGCGGCCGCGCTGCTCCCCTTCCCTTGCGGGCTCCCACCGGACGCGGTGCAGCCGGTCGCCCCGAGCAACGCGGCGAGCGCGGCGGCGAGACCGGTCGAGACGACGGTGGTACGGGTGCGCATGGTCCCCCCATGAGGTGCGGATGTGCCAAAGGGGCCATGGTCACACGGGTCCCGCCGGTTCCGCGCGCGAAGCCGTGCGATGCGGGCGCCTGAGGGTGCGGCGCGTGGTCGCCGAGCTCGGGCGCCCTACACGGGACCGCGGCCGTACGTGCTCACGTTCTCGACCGCACCGGACGCCGGAGCAGGTAGACGCCCGCGGTCGAGACCAGGACCGCCATGCACGCGATGAACACCAGCCCCGCCCCCTCCAGGCCGATCGGCTCTGTCAGTACTCCCACACCGATCACCGGTACCGAGATACCCGCGTACGCCACCACGAACAGCGTCGAGATCACCGACGCGCGACGGTCCGGGGGAGACGCCTCGGCCACCGCGGACAGCGCCCCGCGAAATGCCAGCCCCTGCCCGCCCCCGCCGACGAGCGCGCTCAGCACCACCAGCAGCAGCAGGTCCCACCGCAGTGCGCCCGCGAGCAGCGCCAGCCCGGCGAAGAGCCCGGCGCAGCCCAGCGGCAGCGATCGTTCCACCCCGACCCGCCCGACCGCCAGCTGCCCTGCGGTCGAGGCGAAGAAGGCAAGCGCGACGATCAGCCCGCTGACGGCGTGGTTGTCCACGTCCAGGGACTGCGCGAGGAACGCCGGACTGACCGACGTGAACACCCCGAACAGGGCGAACCCCACGAACGAGGCGATCGCCGCGGGCCCGAAAACCGACCGCACCTGCGGGGGCAGGCTGGGTCGCTGCGGCCGTACAGTGCTCAGCGGCCGCCGCTCGCGTACGGTCTCCGGTAGCCACAGCAGGACGGCAGCCGAGCCGGCCACCAGCGCGAGGTGTACGGCGAACGTCAGGTACAGCGGCCAGGCGGCGTACTGCGCGAGCACTCCCGCGAGCAGCGGACCGCAGCCCAGCCCGCCCATGTTGGCGGCGGTAGCCACGAACGTGGCCCGGGAGGCGCCGCCGTGCGGTGCCAGCTCCATCACGTACGCCGTCGCCGCCCCGGTGAACAAGCCGGCGGACAGCCCCGACAACAGCCGCCCCGCATACAGCCAGCCGAGCCCGGTGGCACACAGGAAGCAGACGGCGCTCGCCGCCGCGAACCCCAGGCCCGCCAGCAGCACCGGCCGCCTGCCCACGGAGTCCGAGGCGTTGCCCGCCAGCAGCAGCACACCGATGACCCCGAAGGCATACACGGCGTACACGACGGTCACCGTCAGCTCGGAGAACCCGAACTTCTCCTGGTAGAGGCCGTACAGCGGGGTCGGCAGCGTGGTTCCGGCCATGCAGACGGCAAACACCGCCCCACTGAGCAAACACTGGCGCCACCCTCGGCGATCACCATCCATGCCGCCGACGTTAACCCCGCGAGCCGCCCCGTACCGGGCGGCGTGCCCGACGCGCGACCGGCTTGGTGTTGGCCGCTCACGGCCGTGCCGCGGGACGGCGGGGTGACTCGGCCGCTTCCTCACCATGGTCCCGCCCAAGCGGCTCGTCTGCACCTGGGGCTGGGAGAGCGGCGGCCACCCGTCACCATCGGGTGGTGATGCAGCGGCGGACGTCCGCGCGCATGATCGAAGATGGCGGGCACATACGAAAAGGAGATGTGCTCGCCGTCGGAGACCGTGTGCGGTGGGGGCCGGCCAGCCGTGACCACTGGAGAGGGTGTTCGTTCATGTGCCGATGGCTCGCTTATTCGGGAACCCCGTTGCTCCTGGAAACCATCCTGTACAAGCCCGCGCACTCCCTGATCGACCAGAGCCTCCACTCCCGTATGGGTGTCGAGACGACCAACGGAGACGGATTCGGTATCGGCTGGTATCCGGAGCACGCGGAGATCGACACCCCCGCGGTCGTGCGCGACATCGGTCCGGCCTGGAACAACCGCAATCTGCGGGAGATAGCCGAGCACGTCAAATCTCCCCTGTTCTTCGCCCACGTACGGGCCACGACGGGCACAGCGGTGCAGCAGTCGAACTGTCACCCCTTCCGGCACGGCCGCTGGATGTGGATGCACAACGGCTCCATCGCCGGCTTCCAAGCCATGCGAAGGGAACTCTGCATGGCCGTTGACCCCGCCCTCTTCCTGGACATCGAGGGAACCACGGACTCCGAGGTGATGTTCTTCCTCGCGCTGACCTTCGGCCTGGACGACGACCCCCCGGGCGCCGTGGCCCGGATGGTGGGCCTCGTCGAGCGCACCGGTCACACTCATGGCATCGCCACCCCCATGCAGATGACCGTCGCCGTGACCGACGGCTCAGCGGTCTGGGCGTTTCGCTACGCCAGTGACGGCGCCGCCAGGTCGCTGTACTACAGCAGCCAGGTGGACTCGTTGCGAGCGCTGCATCCCGACGTGTCGTTCCTCCGGGGTCTGTCCGAAGAGACACGCCTCGTCGTATCCGAGCCCTTGGGTGATCTGCCCGGGGCGTGGAACGAGGTACCACAGCACAGTTACGGCGTAGTGCGACCAGGAGCGGACGCACTTCACCCGTTCGCTCCGCTGCCGGCCTGACCCCTCAATGCGGCGGGCCGCAGGCGGCGGGACCGCCCGGGGCTCACGATCCCCTCGCGGAGGCTGCCCTCGGGCCCACGATCCCCTCGCGGAGGCTGCCCTCGGGCCCACGATCCCCTCGCGGAGGCTGCCCGCCGCGTCACCCGGGCGCGCGGCCCCGCTGGCACCCCTGCCGTCCGACCGGCTTGCTTGAGGAATGACGCAGGGAGCACCACCGGGGACGTCCCCGGGACAGAGCCTGAGCACCCCCCGGGCCGCAGGGCTGGCAGGGGTCGTCTTCGCCGTCCTGCTGGCGGCCGCCATAGTGCTCGCACGGATCGCGCTGCCGGAAGGGGGCGGCGCGGACAAGATCGAGGTCACTTCGGGCCAGCGGAACGCCGTGACCACGGCAGTGGAACTCGTACCGTTCGCCGGCATCGCCTTCCTGTGGTTCATGGGCGCCCTGCGCGAGCACACCGGCGCCGCCGAGGACCGGTTCGTCGCCACCGTCTTCCTCGGCAGCGGTCTGATCTTCGTCGCCACCCTCTTCGGCTCCGCCGCGGCCGCCGGGACCGTGCTGGACGCCGACCAGCCCCAGGACTTCGGCCGCCACTACGCGTACACGCTGCTCATGACGTACGGGATGCGCATGGCAGCCGTCTTCGTCTTCGCGACCTCGACCATCGGGCGCAGACTCGGGGTCTTCCCGCGTTGGCTGACCCTGGCCGGATCCGTCGCCGGCCTGGTCCTTCTGGTGATCGGCTCCGCCGTGCCCTGGTCCGAGCTGGTCTTCCCGGCCTGGTCCCTGATCGTCAGTCTGTACATTCTGCGGGCCCGCCGCCGCTCCCCGTGAGACGCCTCGGGCCCCCGTCACCCCAATGCCCTCCCGGACGAGCCGCCCAGGCCTGCGCCGCGCACGCTGGGTCGGGTAGCCGCGGGGGTCACCGAAAGGACGCACCTTGCTAAGGCTTGTCGTCGATCTCAACCGGTGCCAGGGATACGCGCAGTGCGCATTCCTCGCGCCCGACGTCTTCGCGATGCACGGAGACGAAGGACTGCTCTACGACCCGCAGGCCGCCGACGCCCAACGCGAACGGGTCGCTCAAGCCGTCGCCGCCTGCCCCGTGCAGGCGATTCTCGTCGACGAACTGGACATGGCCGCCGCCGCACCCGAAACCGGGCGTGCTCCCGCCGGGACCAGGGAGGCCTCCGGTGCATGACGGAACCCTGGACCAGCTCAAGCGCGACGGCCGGATCGTCGTGGTGGGAGCCTCGCTGGCCGGCCTGCGCGCCGCCGAGACACTGCGCGAGAAGGGCTTCGCCGGATCGCTCACCCTGATCGGCGACGAGCCCCACGAGCCGTACGACCGCCCGCCCCTGTCCAAACAGGTTCTGCTGGGCAAGGCCACCGCAGACCGTACGGCGCTGCCCCGCCGCCGCGCGATCGACGCCGAGTGGCGGCTCGGCGTACCGGCCAACGGCCTCGACATGGCGGCCCGGCGGGTCAAGCTGGCCGACGGCGAGGAGGTGCCGTACGACCGGCTGCTGATCGCCACCGGCGTTCGCGCCCGCCCCTGGCCGAACGAGGCCGAAGGAGAGCTCGACGGCGTCTTCGTACTGCGCACCCGCGACGACGGTGCCGCGCTGGCCCGCCGCCTCGACGCCGGACCCCGCCGAGTCCTGGTCATCGGCGCCGGATTCACCGGCTCCGAGATCGCCTCCGCATGCCGCGAGCGCGGCCTGGAGGTCACCGTCGCCGAACGCGGCGACGCGCCGCTCGTCGGGGCGCTGGGCGGTGTGATCGGCGCCGTGGCCGCCGAGCTCCACCGGGAGAACGGCGTCGACCTGCGCACCGGCATCATGGTCACCGGCCTGGAGGGTGACTCCTCGGGACGCGTCCGGGCCGCGGCCCTCTCGGACGGCACCACGCTGGAGTGCGACGTGGTGGTCGTCTCCCTCGGCGCCCAGCGCAACACCGAGTGGCTGGCGGGGTCCGGCCTGGGGGCGGGCCCGCGCGGCATCGCGTGCGACGCCGGCTGCCGGGCCTTCGACATCCGGGGCATCGTCACCGACGACATCTTCGTGGCGGGCGACGTGGCCCGCTCCCCGCACCCGCTCTTCGGCTACCAGTTCCTGTCCCTGGAGCACTGGGGCAACGCCGTTTCCCAGGCCGAGACCGCGGCCCACAACATGCTCAGCGAGAGCACGGACCGCCTGCCCCACATCTGGGTACCCGCCTTCTGGTCCTCCCAGTTCGGGGTGAACATCAAATCGGTCGGCGTGCCCCCCATGGGCACCGAGATCATGTTCACCCAGGGCTCGCGCGCCGAGCGCCGCTTCACAGCTGTCTACGGGTACCAGGGCCGCGTCATCGGGGCCGTCACCTTCGACAACTCGCGCTGGCTGCAGTTCTACCAGCAGCAGATCGAGGAGACCGCGCCGTTCCCGCCGCCGTTCCCCACGGTCGACCGGCGCTCCGACGGGCACAAGCCGGTCCCTGCGGACTTCCCCGACCCCTCCGTGCCCACGCACGGACCCACCATCACCCTCAGCGGGTACTCCCCGGCCGACCGCCGGATGACATTCACCCCCGCCGGGCACTGACCCGCAACGCGCCCCCCGGAGGACCCGCCATGACCCAAGCCCAAGGCATCCTGAACCAGATCCTGGACTACGCCAATCGTGCGAACCCGTACCCGCTGTACGAGGAACTGCGCAAGACCCCGGTCTTCCACGACGGGGAAGGGCCGTACGTCATCAGCACCTACTACGACATCCAGAGCCTGCTGCACGACCCGCGGCTCAGCTCCGACTCCCGCAACCTGGCAGCGGTGGCCGGGGACCCGCTGGCCGAAGGCGCGGAGGAGGGGGCCGCGGCCCTGCCGCCGTCCTTCCTGAAGCTGGATCCCCCGGAACACGACCGGCTGCGCCGGATGACCAACCGGCCCTTCGGGCCGCCGCACTCCCCGCACCGCATCGAAGGGATGCGCGGCGACCTCCGCGATATCGTCATGGGTCTCATCGACAACCTCGGCGACCCCGCACGCATCGACCTCGTCGATCAGTTCTCCTACCCGTTCCCCGTCACCATGATCTGCCGGCTGCTGGGCGTGCCGCGCGAAGACGAGGCACGCTTCCACGTCTGGGCCGACACCCTCGCCGCGAGCCTGGACCCCGACCCGGACGCCGACCAGGCCGAGCGGCTCAAGACCACCCACGACGCCCGGATGGAGCTGGGCATGTACCTGGCCGGGCTGATCGAGGAGCGGCGCAAGGACCCCGGCGACGACATGCTGTCCCAACTGGCCGCCGGGCACGGCCAGGACGAGACGATGAGCACGATGGAGCTGCTCAGCACCGCCGCCCTGCTGCTGATCGCGGGCCACGAGACCACCGTCAACCTGATCACCAACGGGATGCTCACGCTTCTGCGCAACCCGGACGTCCTGGGGCAGTTGCGCGAGAACCCGGGACTTTCGGTGCCCCTGGTCGAGGAGTTGCTGCGGTTCGAGCCGCCGGTGCAACTCCTGCCGCAGCGCACTCCGCTCGTCGACATCGAGGTCCGAGGGGTCACCATCCCCAAGGGCTCCTCGATGTGGCTGATCCTGGCCTCCGGCAACCGGGACCCGAACCGCTTCAAGGACCCGGACCGCTTCGACCCGTACCGCAAGGACATCCAGCACCTGGGCCTCGGCAGCGGTATCCACAGCTGCTTCGGCGCCCCGCTGGCACGCCTGGAGGCGCAGCTCGCCCTGAGCGAACTGGCCCGCCGCTTGGAGAACCCGCGCCTGATCGAGGACCCGCCGGCCTATCGCCAGAACGCGGTCCTTCGCGGCCCGCGCCACTTGCCGATCACTTGCGACGGGATCCGACCCTGAAGGCGGTCAGCCCTTCTGCTGCCGCGCTTTGTCGATCTAGGCTTTGGCGCATGTCACAATCAGTAAGACTTGTCATCCTGATCACCACTCTTCCGGGTCGCGGCCGGGAGCAGATCGATGCATACGAGCGGCTCGCGCCGATCGTGCGAGCCGAAGACGGATGCCTGCAGTACGACCTGCACCAGGTGAGTGGCGATCCCGACCGCTTTGTTCTCATCGAGCAGTGGTCGTCGAAGGCGGCGCTCGCCGCACACGATGTCACCCCGCACATGATCGAAGCCGACGCGGCCAGCCCGGCGTTCCGAGCGGGTCCCGCAGAGGTGATCGAGCTCGTCGCCGAACCACTGGCCTGAACGAATCACGCACCGAGCCTTACGAGCTTGTGCCCGCCGCCCCCGCGGGCGGCGGGCCGGGTACCGTCCGGCGTCAGGTGCCCTGCTGGACCGTGCGCCGGTAGTGCTCGGCGATCTCAAGCCGTGCCCGTCGAGGTGACGTGCTGGTGGGGCCGGGTGCGAACCCCGGCCCTCGTTACTGGCCCACCCGTCCGTCGATGCACTCGCGCAACAGGTCGGCGTGCCCGCAGTGACGGGCGTACTCGTCGATCCTGTGCACCATCAGCTCCCGCACCGCGATCCCGTCCTTGCCCACGCGCTCGCCCAGGTCCGGGTGCTCGGCCAGCGCGGCGTCGGTCGCGGCCTGCTCACGCTCCAGGTCGAAGTACGCGGCGTCGACCACGGCCTGCTCGGCGACAGCTCCGTAGAAGTCCGAGTCACGCTCGCCGTACAGCTTCGGCAGCGGGTCACCGTCGCTGATCCAGTTTCGCCAGTCCCGTTCCACCTCGGCGAGGTGCCGAACCAGGCCGAGCAGCGACATCGTCGACGGCGGAACCGACTGACGGGCCAGTTGCTCCGCATCCAGGCCCTCGCACTTCATCCGCAGGGTCATGCGGTAGCTCGCCAGGAAGTCCTGCAGCGTCGCAAGCTCGCCGTCCGGACTGACTCCTTCGCTGTTGCGGGGGTCGTCGTCCGGATCGGCCCACATGTCGGGGTAGACGGTTGCCTGAGTCCATCGCGCGGGTTGGTCACTCATGCGCCGCATGTTCGCCTGTGACGGCCCGAGTTCGCCACTGAGTTATCGCTTCGAGGCGACGCCACGGTGGTGCCGCCAGGTGATCCGCCGGACAGGATCGGACGCGACAGGACCGGACGCGAAAGGACCGGACGGGACAGGACCGGACGGGACAGGACCGGATACGACCGGACCGGACCTAGTCCGTGATCCGCTCCAGCAGCCGGACCGTTACGGGGTCGCCCTCCTCCTTGCCGATCGCCTTGCGGGTGTCGGCTGTCACCGGCAGCTTGTGCCTTCCGTCGCCCAGGGCCATGAAGGAGCTCCGGAAGGGATGGCCGTCGATCGTGCCGCGGACCTTGACCAGGCCTCGCGTGCCGAAGAACTCGGTCGACTCGGGCCAGATGACATAGGTCCAGCCGCCCTTCTCCGGGCTCTTCTGCAGGATCGCTGTGAACTGCTCGTCCATGACGGATCGCCTCCGGCGTCACGGGGGCCTGATGCCTCCTCTCCACGGTAGACGGCGACGGGCGCCGGAAATCATCGCGTATCCCCGTGATCCATCGATCGGGAGCTCAGGGGGAGCCGGCCGTCCGGACGCCGAGGCGGCAGCCACAGGCGGGCCGACGGATCGCGGACCAGCTGCTTCGACTAGGGTCGGGGACCGCACACCATGAGCCACCATCGACCACGAGGAGCAGCCGTGAGCCGGCCGGCGTCCACCGTTCTGCAGCAGGAGATCGCCCGGGAACTCCAGGTGTCGGAGACTTTCGACGCACAGCGGGAGATCGAGCGCCGGGTGGCCTTCCTGGCGGAACGGCTCACCTCCACCGGCCTGCGCTCCCTGGTGCTCGGGATCAGCGGCGGGGTGGACTCCACCACGGCCGGACGGCTCTGCCAGCTCGCCGTGGAGCGGGCCCGCGAGGGCGGTCACGAGGCGACCTTCTACGCGATGCGGCTGCCCTACGGCGTCCAGGCCGATGAGAAGGACGCCCAGCTCGCCCTCGGCTTCATCAACGCGGACCGGGTGCTGACGGTGGACGTCAAGCCCGCCAGCGACGCCGCGCTGGAGGCCGCCCTCGCCGGCGGTACCGTCTTCCGGGACGCCCACCACCAGGACTTCGTGCAGGGCAACATCAAGGCCCGCCAGCGCATGATTGCCCAGTACGCGGTGGCCGGTGCCCACGACGGTCTGGTCGTCGGCACCGACCACGCGGCGGAGGCGGTCTCCGGCTTCTTCACCAAGTTCGGCGACGGCGCGGCCGACCTGGTCCCCCTGACCGGCCTGACCAAGCGCCGGGTACGCGCCGTGGCCGACCTCCTGGGCGCCCCGACGGAGCTGGTCTGGAAGACCCCCACGGCGGACCTGGAGACCCTGGACCCGGGCAAGGCCGATGAGGACGCCCTCGGTGTCACGTACGACGACATCGACGATTTCCTGGAGGGCAAGCCCGTCGACGAGCGCGCCTTCGACACGATCGTCCGCCGCTACCGCCTCACCGAGCACAAGCGCCAGCTCCCGGTCGCGCCGTAACGGATCCATCCCGCTCACGCAGGCATGGGGCGGCGGCCTGGTCGCCCCCGTGGACGGCCTGCGGTTCGTCGTCCCCGTCCCCAGCGTGTACGCCCGGCCGAACCCGAAGTACTCCGGGCGCCGGGGCGGGGCCACCTGGCTCAACATGATCAATGACCAGGCGGCGGGGCTGGGCGGGAAGGTGGTGGCGGGCACCGTCCGTGACGAGGACGTGGCCCGCCTCTCGCCGTTCGTGCGGCACCACATCAACATGCTCGGCCGGTACTCCTTCCAGCTCCCCGACCTGCCCGGCGGCCTGCGTCCGCTGCGCGACCCGGAGTCGGCCGAAGACGTGTGACCCCGGTGCGGGCGGCCGTCACCGCCCGGGGCTATCCCCGCGGTGACGCTTGCACTGGTCACCGGCGCGCCGAGCGTGGCGGCGGGTGAGAGCTCCGGGCTGCTGCTGGGCCGACGCTGGGGTGCGCGCGGCCGCCACACCGGTGGCTGCGACGGCCATGGATGGCATCGGCTCGTGGTTCGAGTCAGTCAGCCCGGAGCAGGGCGTGCAGCTCGGCGGTGTCGACGATGTGGGCCCGTGAGGGGAAAACTCGATGGAGCAGGACGTTGTGGACTTCGGTGTCCGGGTCGGCGACGCCGTCGGACAGGACGTATAGCTGGTAGTCGCGGTCGGCCGCGTCCATAACGGTAGACAGGACGACGCCGCTGGTACTGATGCCGGAGACGACCAGAGTGGTGATGCCGCGCTCACGCAGCTGCTGGTCGAGGTCGGTGGTGGACATACCGCCGTGGCGGATCTTGCGCACGACAATGTCGCCGTCCTGGGGAGCCAGGCGCTCGTGGATGGCGGTGGCAGGGTCTTCGTGGTGCATGACGCGGTGTTGGGCCAGCGGGGCGAAAGACTTGTTGATGGCCGGGATCGCGTCCCAGTCGGCCTCGGTGAAGCCGACGCGTACGTAGGCGATGGTGCCGCCGTTTGCGCGAATGTCGGCGATGGCCCCTTCCACGCGACCGAGCAGGGCTTTGGAGTCCCCGCCTTCGGGCAAAAGGGCCAGGATCGCGGGTTGGCAGTCCATGACGAGAAGAGCGGTGTGCGCGGGGTCAAGTGCGGGGGCAGTACTCACGCGAGTGTTCTCCTTGCTTGTGGTGTGCGCATGGTCGACGCGGACGTGCATCGGCGGACCAGCTGCGGGCTTCAGCGGCGAGTGCGGTGTGTCATGAGTGGCTACGGGCCGGTTCCGGCTCGTGCTGCGACGTCTGGTCGTGTCGGGGAAGCAGGAGCGGGGTGGTCAGGATGAGCAGTCCCGCGACCGTGAGAGCGGTGCGTGGGCTGGTGGCGTCGGCGAGCAGCCCGCCGAGCGCGGTGAAGATGGCGATGGACGCCTGCTGGCCGATTGACCAGGCCGACAGGGTGCGGGCGACGAGGTGCTTGGGGGTGTGTTCGAGCCGGTAGGTGGCGAGCACCGGGGTGTACAGGCTCATGTTGGTGATGATTGCCAGCTCGACAGCTATCACGGTGACGAGGCCGACGACGCCGGGGCGGACGAAGGCCAGGCCGATCAGCCAGATGGCGCGCAGGGTGCCGACGGTCCGGAAGACCCTGTGCTGGCCGTAGCGGGCCACGACACGGCGGGCTAGCCGGGAGCCGATGAGTCCGCCGGCACAGGGGGCGGCGAAGGCGAGGCCGTACTGCCAGGGTGGGAACCCGAGCTGGCGAAGGAGGAGCACGGCCAGCAGCGGTTCGGTGGCCATGATCAGACCGGCGACGAGCATGTTGTTGAGGTAGAGCGCCCGCAAACCGGGATGGCCCATGATGTGTCGCCAGCCGTCAATCAATGCGCCTGCCCGGACTGGGCCTTTGTTGGTTGTTTGCGGCGCTTCTTCTCGGCCGTGAATCGCGGTGATGCCCAGCGCAGAGAACAGGTAGCTGAGCGCGTCGGCCACCACGGTGGTGACCGGCCCGAACAGGCCGATCGCCGCCCCGCCCAGCGGTGGGCCGACCGCGATGGAGCTCCAGTTCGTGGACTCGAACCGTGCGTTGGCCACGAGCAGGTCATCCGGCCGGACGAGGGCCTTGAGGTAGGCGCCGCTGGCCGCGTTGAAGGCGATCTTGGCTGCGGCGACCACGGCCGAGGTCACGAGCAGCTGGACGAAACTGAGCCAACCGAAGGCGTAGGCGACCGGGATCGTCGCCATGACCGCAAACCGGGTCAGGTCCATCGCGATCATGACTGGGCGCTTGCGCCGAAACTCCACCCACGGCGCGAGTGGCACCGCGATCAGCGCGCCCACCGCAGGCCCCACCGCGGACAGCGCGGACACCTCAGCGGGGCTGGCATGCAACGCCAGCACGGCGATCAGCGGGAATGCCCCGAACCCCAGCCCGGACCCGTAGGCGCTCACCGCATATGCCGCCCACAGCCAGCCGAACTGCCGGCCCAACCGTCTCCTGCTCACCATGTTCAGCGCGCCCCTTGATGTCCCACCCGAACAAACTGACGTTGACCGGTGAGAGCTAAGCGAGCTGCACAGCAACAGGTCAAACAACTGCCCAGCCAGCAATTCACAACCATCCGTTGTTCACTAAGGTGGGCGGGGTGGATCTCGAAGCCGTACGTACCTTCGTCGCCGTCGTGGAAGCGGGCCAGTTCCAGAAAGCCGCCGCCGACTTGGCGGTCACCCAGCAGGCTGTCTCCAAGCGCGTCGCGACGCTGGAGCGCGACCTCGGCGTGCGGCTGTTCACCCGCACGCCGCGCGGCGCCGAGCTCACCATCGACGGGCAGGCGTTCCTGCCTCACGCGCGGGAGCTGCTGCGCGCCGCCGAGCGTGCGGTCGCGTCCGTTCGCACCGGCCGCCGTCCGCTGCGCGTCGACGTGATCAACTCGCGCGGCGCGGCGTCGGGCCTGATGCGCGGATTCCACCGCGCCCACCCCGAGATCGAGCTCGACGTGCTGATGCTGTTCGACATCGAGCCGACCGTCACCACCATCCGCTCCGGCACGATCGACGCCTCCTTCCGCGCCGTCGCCGCGCCCGGCCGTCCCCTTCCTGAGGACGTGGAGTCCGTCCGGGTGCTCGACGAGCCGCTCCAGCTCCTCACCGGCCCCGCCCACGCGCTGGCGGGCGCCCGGTCGGTGACCCTCGCCCAGCTCGCCGGGCACCGGATCTGGATTCCCGGCATCGTCCCCGGCACCGAGTGGGCCGCCTACTACGACGACCTCGTCGCCGAGTTCGGCCTCACCATCGAGTCGACCGGCCCCAACTTCGGCTCCGACGCCCTCCTCGACACCGTCGCCGACACCCCGGCCCTGGCCACCTTCATGGGCGAGCACACCCGCCTCATCTGGCCCGCCGGCCACGGCCTGCGCCGCATCCCGGTGACCGACCCGACCCCCGTCTACCCGCACTCGCTCCTCTGGCACCGCGACAACCCCCACCCAGCGCTGGCCACCCTGCGCGCCCACCTCGCCGCCACAGCGGCCGGCCACGACGCCGCCGGGACCTGGACGCCGGGCTGGGTGATTCCGCGCTGAACGGCTCCGCGCATTCGATCATCGTGGCCGGATCGACGGACGGTAACCCGGGGGCACACGTGGCCATCGGCACACTCCCGCTCTCCCCCACCGCGAGTTATACGGGAGTTCCACGTGTTCACCGCCGCGGTGCCCCACAGCAGTTCAAGAGCCTCACCGATCTCATCGTCCGCGACCGACGCCAGCGACCGAGCCTCGCCGATGCGGCTGACCAGCGGCGTCGGACTTTGCAACACCATCCGGAGCTTCCTGTTGTGGTGTTCGGCCAGCAAGCTCACCCGGCCCTTCCGACTGCCTCCAGTGCAGATCAGCCGGGCCACAGCGATGCCGCAAAGCGAGCGCCTGGAGCTGATCGGCCGCCTTCTCACGGACCCGAGCCTGCCCCTACGAGCCCGGGTCGCGGGGACCATCGTCCTGCTTTACGCCCAGCCGCTCAGCCGTGTCGTCCGCCTCACGCTGGACGACATCACGCGCGCCCAACAGCAGACCCTTCTCCGGCTCGGCGAGCCGCCGTCCCCAGTTCCCGAACCGCTCGCGGAACTCCTGTTCCGCTGGCTCGACAGCCGGGACAAGGCGAGCCCACCGGTCTCAACCCCCGCCTCCCGCACGACACACACATCAGCCGACGCGATCAGGGCGAGCGCTGCGGAACGTGCGCCGGTAAGCATCCGGAGGCACGCCCACGCTGCGGCTGAAGTGCCGGCGCAAGGTCGTGGCGGTGCCCATGCCGGTGGCCGCGGCGATCGCATCGACGGTGTCGCCCGTGGTTTCGAGGAGTTCCTGGGCCCGGTGGATGCGCTGGGTCAGCAGCCAGCGCAGGGGAGTGGTTCCGGTGATGGCGGTGAAGTGGCGGGCCAAATTACGTGAGCTCATGTTCGCCTGGCGGGCCAGCTGCTCCACGGTGAGCGGCTGGTCGAGGCGCTGCATCACCCAGGACAGCAGGGCGGCGAGGGAGTGGTCGCGGGGTTCGGGCAGCGGGGTGGCGACGAACTGGGCCTGGCCACCGGCCCGGTGGGGCGGGACGACCAGGCGGCGGGCGACCTGGTTGGCGATGGCCGAGCCGTGGTCGAGGCGGATCAGGTGCAGGCACAGGTCCATGGCGGCGGCCTTGCCGGCGGAGGTGAGCACGCGGCCGTTGTCGACGTAGAGGACGTCCGGGTCCACCTGCACGCGAGGGTACTTCGCGGCCAGCGCCGCGGCATGTATCCAGTGGGTGGTGGCGCGCTGCCCGTCCAGGAGGCCGGCGGCGGCCAGCACGAACGCGCCCGTGCACAGGGACGCCACACGTGCGCCGGCTTCGTGCGCGGCGCGTACGGCGTCGACCAGCTCGGCGGGCGGTTCCTCGTCGGGGTCGGCGCACGCCGGGACGATCACCGTATCGGCGCGTGCGAGGTGGTCGAGTCCGTGGTCGGGTTCGAGGCTGAACCGGCCCCCGACCGCCACGGTGGCCGGGCCGCAGACGGTGAAGTCGTACCAGGGATCGACCAGGTCGGAGCGGTCGACGCCGAACACGTCGCAGGCGGCGGCGAGTTCGAAGTGCGGGACGCCGGTTGTGACGGCCAGCGCGACAGTTCTCATGTCCGAAAGTGTACGGGCGATGGCAGTGCTGCCACTCGCTGCCGAAGGCCGGTGCGAGCACGATGGCCTCAGTGGATCATTCGCACAACACAGGGGGATCTGATGGGATCGACTCAGACGGTGGCGGTCTTCGGTGCCTACGGGCACACCGCGCGCTTCGTGGTGGCAGAACTGCTGGAGCGGGGGTTCACCCCGATCCTCTCCGGGCGTGACACCGACAAGCTCCGTGCGCTCGGGGAATCGTTCCCCGGCCTGGAGGTGCGGCCGGCGTCGGTGGACGATGCGGCCTCGCTCGATCGTGCGCTGTCCGGCGCAGCAGCCCTGATCAACTGCGCCGGACCCTTCGCCGCGACGACCGCGCCGGTGATCGAGGCTGCGCTGCGGGCACGGATTCCCTACGTCGACATCGCGGCGGAGGTGGAAGCGGTCGCCGACACGTTCGCGCACTTCGACGAGCGGGCCCGCGACGCCGGGATCGTCGTCGTCCCCGCGATGGCGTTCTACGGCGGCCTGGGCGACCTGCTGGCCACCGCGGCGATGGGCGCATGGGCGCAGGCCGACGAGGTGTCGCTCGCCTTTGCCCTGAGCAGCTGGCATCCCACTGCCGGGACCCGGAAGGCGACCCAGGTCTCACGGCGGCGGCGCGACAACCAGCGCCTCGTCTTCACGGACGGCCGCCTGGAGCTGCGCACCGACCAGGCCCCCACCGGCCGATGGTCCTTCCCGGCACCGGTGGGCGAGCAGGCCGTACTGGAGGAGTTCACCACGGCGGACAGTGTGACCATCCCGCGTCACCTGAAGACCTCAACGCTCCACACGCGCATGACGGTTGAGGCGATCAAGGACGTGTTGGCTCCGGATGCCGCGCCGCCGGTGCCGGTCGACGAGCGCGGGCGCTCCGACCAGACCTTCCTCGTCGATGTCGTCGTACGCTCGGGCGACACGCACCGCCGTGCCGTGGCCCGCGGCCGGGACATCTACGCGATCAGCGCACCCCTCGCCGTCGAAGCGGTCAGCCGCGTCCTTGCCGGACAGGTCAAGAGGGTCGGGGCGGCCACAGCGGGGGAGATCTTCGACGCGCCCGGGTTCCTGGACTCGCTGTCCCCGCACCTGTTGTTCGAGCTGGGCGAGGTCGAATCCGGCGGCGCCGTGCGGGGATCGGCATCAGCGACGCTGCGGCCTGCGGCCGGGTGAGGGCCGGGGGAGACGCACGTCACATTCATTCCTGTCACATCTTGCCCGGCCATTCCGTCAAAGGTGTGTAACCACTAGCAATGGCAGGGGAGATCACCATGGATGCTCGCTTGAACCTCTTCGGTAACCCGGTCGCAGGCCAGTTCCTGCGGTACATCAACTCGGCGGGCAAGGTCCTGGCGGACTCGACGCTGCCGGCCGCGACGCAGGAGCTGGTGAAGCTCCGCGCCAGCCAGATCAACGGCTGCGGTTTCTGCACGGACATGCACAGCAAGGACGCCGCGCACGCCGGGGAGACCTCGGTGCGGCTCAACCTGCTCGCGGCCTGGCGGGAAGCCAACGTCTTCACCGATGCCGAGCGCGCCGCCCTGGAGCTGACGGAGCAGGGCACCCGCATCGCGGATGCGGCCGGTGGAGTCACGGCCGAGGCCTGGGAGAACGCCGCAAAGCACTATGACGAGGACCAGCTCGCCGCGCTGGTGTCCCTGATCGCACTCATCAACGCCTACAACCGAGTGAACGTAATCGTCCAGCAGCCGGCCGGCGACTACCAGCCCGGCCAGTTCGGATAACCAGGAGTCACTCGGCCACGGCGACCCGCCCCGGTCATCACGGCGCACGCCACAGTGCGGCGGTCTGGCTGGATGCCTTCCACACCTCCGGACCTCCGGCCGGGGCGCGCCACACCTGGATCAAGTACTCCTCGACGGGATCGCTCGCGCCGCGCGGATCGCCGCCGTCGCGGTTCCTGCCGTGGACGCGGATGCGGTAGTCGCCGGGGCCGGGAAGGTCCAGCCGGGCCGACGGGTCCACTTCGGTGCCGGTCGTGGCGAAGTCGATGAACGCGGAGGACCATGAGACGGGCACCTCGGCGACGTCCTGCCACCTCTCGGCGTCCAGAGGCGGGGCCTCGTCCCAGAGCTGGGCGGTGACAGCGATCTGGCCGGTCTCCTGCCCGCACAGGATCCGGGCGCTACCGTCGTCCGGGTCGGCCTCGACGAGGCCGTTCAGCGACCACTCGGGCTCGAACTCGGCTACGAGATCCTCCCCCGTGAGGTCGATCGTGCCGGCGTCGACGTGGACGGTGCTGGTGGTGGCGTGCTGCAGGGCGGGCATGTGGGGTCTTCCCCTCGGTTTCGAATCGGAACGGGGCCGCACCCATGGTGGGTGCGGCCCCTGCTCTTTGGGTGCCGGTTCAGCCGAAATGCCGGCGCAACGGTGGGTCAGTCGCTGCCGCAGCCGACCGGCCCCATCGCCTGAGGCGGCGCCACCGCACCCGCGGACTTGAGGACACGGACGTAGAACGCGTCGCCCTCCAGGACCCGCTGACCGTTCAGCGACGCCTTGCGCAGGCTGCCCTCACGGGAGTTGTCGCGCCCGTCGAGGAAGTGGCAGGAGTAGTCCGGATTCCGGCTGGCCCCTTCCAGCGACTGGGCGAACGGGTACTCGTCACAGGCCAGCCCGCTGCCCGGCGGAGGCCGGGGCACATTGCGGCCGCAGGCCACGTCACGGTTCGCGTCGGTGATCGTGTCGTCGAACGTGCGGTGCAGCGGGTACCGGGTACCCGGTTTCCCCCACGGCTGCTGAAGGTTGCGCTGCGCCCAGTCGACGTGCCAGGCCACCGCGTCGACCCGCGGGTTGGCGGTGTCCAGCTCCCACACCGCCGCGATCTCGGGGTACACGCAGCCGCCGTACTGGACGGGAGTGATGCGCGGGGTGCTGTCGCAGCGCGGCCGGAACGTCTCTCCGATGACGGCGCTGCCCTCGTCGTGACGGGGCGCGTCCAGGGTGGCGTACGGGCGGACGCTGTCGTTGACCAGAGCCTTGCCCGGCGACGACACGGTGAACTCGTACGTCCGCGTCTGGTTCGGGAACAGGAACTGTTCACCCGACTCGTTCACGTCGCAGTGGTTGCAGTCTAACCCGACCCGGGCGTTGGTCAGCCAACCCGCCCACGAGGACGGGTCGGTCAGCCGCAGCTCCACCTTGTACTTCGACTCGTACCGGTTGCGGGGGTTCAGGGTGGAGGTGACCTTGGAATGCAGGGTCGCCTTCCCAGCGGGTGCTCCGTTGATCGTGTAGATCACCGGGATCTTCAGGTTCGAGCACGACTCGGTACGGCTGAGCCGGATGAACCCTTCGGCACAGTCGAGTGCCTGGGCGCCCATGTCGCCGTCGGGGGTCGTGAGGGTGGTTGCCTTCTCCGGCGTGCCGAGCTCGATCGCGAGCTGACCCGATCCGGAGTCGTTCGGTCCGGGCGCGGCACCGGCAGGCGTGGCCACTGCCAGCGGTATCAGCAGGGCTGCGCCGATCGCAGCGACTGCCGCGCGTATCTTGCCTAACGATCCTTTACCCATGCGGGTGAGTCCTCCGTAGGTCGAACGGATTGACCCGTGCATGCTGAAACGTTCACTGATGCTCGGTCAACAGGCCGTTGAGATGTACCGAACGTCCTCACGCGAACCCCCCGACGTGCATGCAAAACCCCCACACCGGCAACCCGCTCCTCCGGGGCCGGCAAAGGGGCTTGAGTCTCCACCGGCTGGAGGGTTGAGGATTGACCTCGTGAGCGCCCACACCGAGTTGTTGACCATCGGCCGGCTCGCCCGCCGCACCGGACTTTCGGTGCGCACGATCCGCTTCTGGTCCGACAGCGGCGTCGTCGCGCCGGCCGGCCGCTCGGCGGGTGGCTATCGGCTCTACGACGCCGAGGCCGTCGCCCGCCTCGACCTGGTCCGCAGCCTGCGTGAGCTGGGATTCGACCTGGACACGGTGCGCCGGGTGCTGGCCAGGCAGGTGACGGTGCACGACGTGGCCAGGACGCAGCTGCGGGCGCTGAACGCGGAGATCCGCATGCTGCAGGTGCGGCGCGCTGTGCTGCAGCGGGTCGCTCGACATGGCAGTACGACCGAGGAGATGGGACTCATGCACGAGCTGGCCCGGATGTCCGCCGACGAGCGGCAGCGGATCACCGACGACTTCGTCCACGAGACCTTTGACGGCGTTGACCCCGACGCGCCCGGCGGACACATCGCGCAGACCATGCGCACCATGCCGGCGGAACTGCCCGCCGACCCCACTCCCGAGCAGGTGGACGCTTGGGTTGAGCTGGCCGAGTTGGTCGGGGACGAGGGATTCCGGAATCGGGTACACGAGATGGCCGTGGCCGGTGCGCAGGCAGGGCAGGAGCCCCACGGCCCCGCCCCGACCCGGCGCAGGTCGCGGAGCACGCCGCCGGGCGGTGCTCGAGGGCATTGCTACGGAGTCGGACGAGGGCAAGCAGATCCTGGACCGGATCGTCGACGCGGACCTGCCCTCGGCGGAACGCATTCGGCCGCACCGGCCGGCTCGTCACCAGCGCCGCCCTGATCCTCTTCCTCGCCTTCGCCGCGCTCGCCTCCGGCCCCGGCACCGACCTCAAGACCCTGGCGACCGGCCTCGGCATCGGCATCCTCCTGGACGCGACCATCGTGCGGATGCTGCTCGTTCCATCCCTCGTCTCGCTGTTCGGCTCGTGGAACTGGTACCTGCCGGGCTGGGCGGCCCGTCCGCTGCGCGTACAGCTGTCCTACCCGCACCCGGAGCGGGCGGAGCCCGCTCCGAGGGGACCGGCGGGCTGAATCATCGGCCGCTCCACTTGGTCCCCGACATCCGGACAGGACCGGCACCGTCACGCCGTACGCGTCGGTCGACGGCGAGGAGCAGTGCGGTCGGCAGAGCGCGTCGCAGACGACCGCCCAACGAAGGGATTCCGGCCAGGTCACGGACCTTGGCGCTGGGCTAGCCGGGCGAGTGGCAGGACGACACGGAGATCCAGGCGCGGGCCGATTCGCCCACGGGGACCGGAGTCGGGGCCCGCAGAACGGCATGGTCCGCACGTATCCGCCGAGGTTCTCGTCAAGCCACAGGGCCGGGAGCCGCCTGCGGCGAGCCGGCGCGTCGTCGAAGGCGCGGCTGACGGCCTTGGCGGTAACGTTCATGGGGATCGAGCTCACTACTCGAAAGTCCTGTCCGATGAGTGGCACCACCGAACCAGACGGGGTCGAACCCGGCAGGGTCACGGCCGACGGCTCGAATCCCTTCCCACGGCGCTGGGTGGCGCTGGTGTTCATCTCTCTGGCGCAGCTGATGGTGGCGCTGGACGCCACGATCGTGAACATCGCACTGCCCTCCGCCCAGTCCGAGCTGGGCTTCTCCGACGCCAACCGGCAGTGGGTGATCACCGCCTACACACTCGCCTTCGCCGGCCTGGTCCTGCTGGGCGGCCGCATCGCGGACTACGTTGGCCGCAAGCGCACGTTTATGGTCGGCCTGATCGGCTTCGCCGCCGCCTCCGCCGCGGCCGGCGCAGCGGTCAACTTCGGGATGCTCACCGGCGCCCGCGCACTGCAAGGGCTCTTCGCCGCCGTGCTGGCCCCCACCGTTCTGTCCCTGCTGACCGTGACGTTCACCGAAACCCGCGAACGCGCCAAGGCCTTCGCGGTCTTCGGCGCGATCGCCGGAAGCGGTGCGGCCGTGGGACTGCTGCTCGGCGGGGTGCTCGCGCAATACCTGAGCTGGCGCTGGTGCCTGTACGTCAACGTGCCGGTCTCGGCCGTCGCGGCCTGCGGCGGATGGCTGGTACTGCCCGGCATCCGGCCGGCGGCCAGACAGCACTTCGACGTGCCGGGCGCGCTACTGGCGGCCGGCGGGCTGGTGGCGCTCGTATTCGCGTGCACCGAGGCGATCGGCCAGGGCTGGAGTTCCGGGCTGGTGATCGGGCTACTGGTGGCGGCCGCAGTGCTGCTCGCCCTGTTCGTGCTGCTGCAATCCCGGGTGGAGCATCCCCTGCTGCCGCTGCGGATCGTGCGGGACCGCAACCGCGGCGGTTCGTATCTGTCCATGGCGCTGGCGCTGGCCGGGATGCTCGGGCTGTTCCTCTTCCTGACGTACTACTTCCAGGTCGTCCAGCACTACTCGCCGGTCAAGACGGGATTGGCCTTCCTGCCGCTGATGGCGGCCGTGCAGGTGGGCGCCGGCGGGATCGCCGGCCGACTGCTTCCCCGGGTGCCGCCCCGTGTGCTGGTCGTGCCCGGACTGCTCACGGCGGCCGCGGCCATGGCGCTGCTCACCCGGCTCGACGTCGGCAGCGGCTACGCGGCCCACGTCCTGCCCGCCGAGATCCTGCTCGGCGTCGGCATGGGCTGCACCTTCGTACCGGCCATCAGCACCGCCACCTTCGGCGTCGACCCGCGCGACGCCGGGATCGCCTCGGCCGTGGTCAACGCCGCGCAGCAGGCGGGTGGCTCGATCGGCACGGCACTGCTCAACACCATCGCGGCCAGCGCGACGGCCGCCTACCTCGGCGGGCTACCGCACGGCAGCCCGCCGTCGGCGGCGGCCCTGGTCCACGGCTATTCCGTCGCCGCCGCCTGGGGCGCCGGCATCCTCGCCACCGCCGCGGTGCTCGCCCTCGCGCTGATCAACGCCCCGGCTCCGCACCGGCCGTAAGGCATCATCCGCTTCGAGCTGGCGCCGCTGCGAGGCCGGGTCCAGGGCCGGATCAGGCGCTGCCGATGATGGGGCCCTGCAGCGGGATCGATGCCATGAACGGTAACGCTCACGCCGGACGGGTCATGGTGCTCGACCGACGGCACAGCTGACGCCTCACCCCGGCGACCGAGGGCCGGATGGGGGCGTAGGCTTCGAGCTCGGCGTTCACGGTCACGACGGGCAATCCCTTCGGGCCCCCAGGGGTGCGTTGAGCGTCCCCGGATTGTTGAGGTTCTAGAAGGGTGTCAGTCGTGTTCCTCGACCTCACATGTCTCGGCACCGGCCACCTATGAGCATGCCCATCGGCACCGGGCACGCAAGGGAGCGGCACGCCGACGCTCGGGCGGCCGTGAACCGGACGAAGCCGTCCGAGAGCCCGTGGGGGATCGTCGACCTTCGCGGTCATGCCGAGTCGGACATAAGCCTGTCCTACCCGCACGATGCTGTCGTCATCGTCGCCGGGCTTCCGGGCAGCGGGAAAAGCACCCTGTTGCACAGGTGGTCCCCGGCCGCCGCCATAGTCGACCCGCGTACCACCCGCACCGCCTGTGAGGCGCTGATGCCTTCCTGGCTTCCCTACGCCGTGTACCGGCCGTGGGCACGGCTGAGGCACATGCGCTGGATGCGAGCGGAAATGCGGCGCACGCGTCCGCTGCTCATCCATGACTGCGGCAGCAGGGCCTGGATGCGCCGGTGGCTCGCCCACAACGCCCGTCGTGCCGCGCGGCCCCTGCACATGGTGGTAATCGACGTTGGCCCCCGAGAGGCACTGTCCGGCCAACACGCCCGCAGGCGGCTGACCTCGCGCCGCGTGTTCTCCACCCATCAACGGGGCTTGGCGAGAATGCTGTCCGGTCTCGAACAGGACGGTCTGCCCACGAGCATGGGTCTGAGCTCCGTGGTCCTGCTCGACCGTGCCTCGCGAGAGCGCGCCACGCGGGTGCGATTCAGCCGCGGGCCCTCCAGCGCTGCCGGCAACTGACGTACCACGTAGGTGTGGTGGGACCGGCAGCCCCGCTACCGCGTCGTGGCTGCCGGACCGGCAGGAGATCCGGGTGCGGCCCGTGTCCGGGACCTGCATGCGGACCGCATACGTGCCAGCAGGGGTAGGGGCGTACAAGGGCTACTCATCCCTACCCCCAACTGTGCGCACGGAGCTCCGTCCAGACCTTCCAGCGAGGCCTGCCCGTACTGGTGGCTACGCCTGCTCGCCGCGCCGCGAAGAGCGGCGGATCGCGAAGGTGATCGCGACGACGACCAGGAGAACGATCAGGAGGAAGACGATGACAGCGGCGAAGCCAAACTTCTTGAAGAAGCCACCCTTTTTCTTCTTCTTCTCGCCCTTCTTCTTCGAATCAGAGACGGCGTTCGCGGCCGCGAGCGGGCGAGTGTCCGTGACCGGCGCCGCCACGCTGAGAGATCCGGCCTGAGCCGCCGCGCCGACTGCATGGGTGCTGACGGTTGTTGCCTGCGCAGTCGTCTGGGGGCCCATGAGCAGACCCGCCAGCACGAGAGCCGAGACGGCTCCCACTATTCTGCCTGTCTTCATTCCTTCTCCTGTCGTCAATGGTCTGGCGGAGCGCTTCGCGACCGACCAGATCCTGTTGGACCGTACCCCCGGATACCCCGCGGAGGCTTCGCCGACCCCTCGTGCTGTTCGGCGGCCCGCCCGGCGTAGGTAAGACCATGTCGACTGTCGCACTCGCCCGGTACCGCCCAAACTTCCTGGTCAGCACCCGCGAGGAGGTCCTCACCGCGGGCGACTACCCCGGCGGCCCGCTGTACGCGCGCTACCGTGGCGCTGCGGGCTCAGCGCCGTCGCCCGTGATGCGGCGCCGGACCTGATCCTCCTGGGCGAGACGCCGCAGCAGCTCGAACACCGGCGCGCAGATCGCGAAGACGATGACCGCCCGCTCGGCCAGGGCCACCGGGTCGTCGAGGCCGGCCGCGCGCTCCAGGTCCAGCCGGGCCACCGACTCGGCCAGCCTCGCGTAGGCGGCGAGCTCGCCCGGGGCGTACTCCGCGTCCAGCCGCCGTAGTTCCTTCAGGGCCGCCGTCAGCCCCTTTACATGCGGTGAGGTGCCGGGCGCCTGCCAGTCCAGGGCCGCGAGCAACTCCGCCACCTCGGCCCCAGCAGCCGCGTCGGCCGCGTCGGCCTCGGCCTCCTCCTCGGGGCCCGCGGCGCGCTGGGCCGCCACCGGCACCGGAAGGGCGTAGCTGACAGCTCCGAGGGCGCCCTCGGAGCTGTCGGCCTGGTCGACGGCCCCGAGCACGTCACGGGTGGCGGCGATGGACAGGCCGCCGAGCGTGGTCAGCGCCTTGATCAGCCGCAGCCGCTCCGCGTGCTCCTCCCCGTACTCGGCCAGGGTCGCGGCGGTCGCCCGCCCTGCGGGCAACAGACCCTGCCGCCGGAAGTACTTGATGCTGGCGACCGGCACGCCGGTCCGCCGGCTGAGCTCCGAGATCTTCATACGGCTTCCCTGCTGGTCATGCGGTCAGGTATCCGTCATCGGCGATTGGACACCACAACAAGATACTGCCACTATCCAGTAGTAGCTGGATACCTTCAGTATCCAGTCAAGGAACGCAGCCGCCGCACCGGAGAATCGATGCCTCACCCCACGCCCCCCTCCGTGCTCCGCCGACCCCAGCTGTGGATCGGAACCGGACTCATCGCCGCAGTGGTCTCGATGCTGTTCGCCCTGCTCTACGTCGGTGGCAACGTCAACCCCAGGGGCAACCTGCGCGACCTGCCCGTGGCCCTGGTCAACACCGACAGCGGCGCCGACGTCAACGGCCGCCGCGTCAACCTGGGCGAGCAGGTCGTCTCGGGCATCCAGAAGGCCGCCAAGGGCGCCAAGAGCATCGACTGGCAGATCGTCAGCCGCGAGGAGGCCGACAAGCGGCTGGGCCGGGGCAAGGTCTTCGGCGCCCTCGTCATCCCCAAGGACTTCACCACCACGGTGAACGGGCTCGCCGCCCCGCAGCCCGCACCCCAGGGCAAGGCCGCCCCGCCGACCCTGACCGTGCTGACCAACCAGGCCGCCGGCAGCATCGGCTCCTCCATGTCCTCCCAGGCCGCCCAGAAGGCCGCCCACGCCGCATCCGCCCAGCTCGGCCAGGAACTCCTGAAGCGGGCCGACGCCCAGAAGACCCCGCTCCCGCCGGCCGCCCAGCTCAAGCTGGCCGACCCGGTGACCGTGAACGTCGCCGACGGCCACCCCGTCGGATCCCGCAGCGCCATGGGTCTGAGCGCCTTCTACTACGCGCTGGTCCTGGTCGTCTGCGGCATGCTCGGCGCCAACGTGGTCAACTCCCAGGTCGATACCGCGCTCGGCTACCTGCACACCGACTTCGGCCCCTTCCGCAAGCGCGAACCCGTCCAGCACACCAGCCGCGTACGCACCCTGGCCATCGGCATGGCGCTCATGCTCGGCCTGTCACTGGTCATGGGTACCCTGGTCGAGGTCGCCACGGTCGGCATCCTCGACATGGATGCCTCTCACCTCGGCCTGCTGTGGCTCTACTCGGTCGCCACCATCGCGGTCGTCGGCATCGGGAGCCTGGCCCTGTTCGCCGCATTCGGCACCCCCGGCATGCTGCTGGCCACCATCGTCTTCGTCGCGATGGCCGTCCCCTCCTCCGGCGCCACCGTGCCCGTTCAGGCGCTGCCCGGGTTCTTCCGCGCCCTGGCCGAGTTCGAGCCGCTTCGGCAGATCACCGAGGGCCTGCGCTCCCTGCTCTACTACGGAGCCCAGGCCGACGCGGGCCTGACCCGGGCGTGGGCCTCGATGGGTGTCGCCCTCGTCGCCGCGCTGGTCTTCGGCTTCGCCGTCACCCGCCTCTACGACCGCCGGGGGCTGCACCGCATCCCACGGCCCGATACCGAGACCGGGACCGCGGCCCCCGCCGAGACCCCTGAGCCCCCCGCGTCTCCGGAGGCCGCAGCGCCCGCCACGGCCTGAGACGGCCGCCACGCCCGGATGCTGAACGGACCGCGGTCCCCGTATCCCCTTCACGGGGCGACGGGGACCGCGGTCCGTTTCCCCTTCAGCTTCCCCTTCAGCTTCCCCTTCAGCTTCCCCTCCAGCGCCGCGCCGGGCGGGGCCGCGCAGATGGCGCGGTACGGTCGCCACGGGCTCGGCGCGCAGGGGAGCTGTCAGTGCCCGCCGCTGAAGTTCCACGCTTCGATGTCGCGGTAGTGGATCGGTCCCGGGCCACGGCCGACGTTGCTGCCGACCAAGTGCAGGCGTTCGGCGTGCCATCGGCGACCGCTGAACGCAGCGAGTTCGGTGGCCGCTTTCACCACGCTGGAGGGATCGTCGCGGCGGGATCGGGCCAGCGTCAGATGGGGGCGCAGCGGCCGCTCCTCAAAGGGGACACCGCATTCCTTGACCACGCGGCGGACCTCGGCGGTGAGCAGGTGCAGCCCTTCGAGGTCCCCCTCGATCCCGGTCCACAGCACCCGCTCGTCGAAGTGCCCGCCGCCGCGCAGTGCCAGCTGGAGGGGCCGGCGTGTTGCCACGAGATCCGCGAGCGGCGGCCGAAGGAGTGGAACGGTTGCCACGGGGAGCTCGCCGAGGAACGCCAGGGTGATGTGCCAGTCCTCGATGCGGTTCCACCGCATGCGCGGGTACGCGTCATAGGCGGGCCGCAGCGCCGGCGCCAGCTCTTCCTTCGCGTCGTCGGGCGGGGCAAGCGCTATGAACACGCGGATGGTCGAGGCCTGAATCTGTTCGTTCACGAAGGCCTTAGTACACCACCGGTTGCCGGGACGGTTACAGGCCCCACCTGCATGCGCGCCAGGCGCCCCGGCTGCGTCGGCCGAGCTCACGCTCGCGGTCGGCCGCCAGATCTTTCCGCCGCCGGGCCGGGGCGGGAAGGCCGTCGTCCGCTGACGCGCCGGCCCGGGTGGTCGTCGTCGTGGCTGTCGATCAGGGCCAGGCCGGCCCAGCCGCGGGAGACGAGTACGCGGCGGCCCTGCGCGCGGGCCGCCGCCTCCCCGTCCACCCGGGCGACGTCCCGCGAGGCACGCATCGGCAGGCTGCCGAAGCCCAGCTGGGCGTTCCTCCGGCCGACGTCAGGAGCTCGTGAGGATGACGAGCTGCTGGGTCGCACGGGTCATCGCGACATAGCGGTCGACCGCTCCTTCGACGCCCTTGCCGAACTCCTCGGGGTCGATGAGGACGACCAGGTCGAACTCGAGCCCCTTCGACAGCTCCGGGGTCAGCGACCGGACGCGGGACGTCGCCCGGAATCCGCCAACTCCGGTGTCACCAGTGCTGATGACGCAGGCGATCCCGTCGTCATGTGAGGCGAGCCAGGTGTCGAGGACCGAGCTCAGATCCGACGCGGATCCGTGTACGACGGGGACGCCGCTGCTGCGGATGGAAGTCGGCACGTTGGCGTCCGGGAGCACGGCCCGGATGACCGGCTCGGCTTCCGCCATGACCTCTTCCGGGGTCCGGTAGTTGATGCTCAGGGAGGCCAGGTTGATCCGGTCGAGCCCGATCCGCTCGAGCCGTTCCTGCCAGGACTCCGCGAACCCGTCCCTCGCCTGGGCGCGATCCCCGACGATGGTGAAGCTCCGGGACGGACACCGGAGCAGCAGCATCTGCCACTCCGCGTCGGTGAGTTCCTGAGCCTCGTCCACGACGATGTGGGCGAACGGGCCGGCGAGCCGGTCCGGGTCGGCGCTGGGCAAAGCGGTCCCGTCGATCAGGCTGTCCTGCAGGTCCTGCCCGCGCAGCATCGTCACCGCACCCTCGCCATCGTCATCGGCCTTGAGCAGGTCGTCGATGACGTCGGCCATGCGCGCGCGTTCGGCGGCGACAGCGGCGTTGTGCCGACGCTTTCGTCGTGCGGCCTCCGGGTCGCCGAGCCGCTGCCGTGCTGCGTCCAGGAGCGGCAGGTCGGACACCGTCCAGGCCTGAGCGTCCTTCCGCTGCAGCTTCGAGACGTCATCGCGGCTGAGCCAGGGAGCGCACATCCGTAGGTAGGCGGGTACCGACCACAGGTCTCCGACGAGGTCGGCGGCTTCGAGCATCGGCCACGCGCGGTTGAGGGTCGTGAGCAGATCCGTGTTCTGCCGCAGCGATCGTCGGAACAGCTCAGGCGGGACGTCGTCCCCGCCGTTCTTGTCCAGCAGGATCGTGACCAGCTCCTCCCAGATCTGTTCGCGCGCTTCGTTGTGCGGAGTACCTGGTTCTGCCGCTTCGAACGCCTCGGCCCAATCGTCGGCGCTCAGCCAGATGTCGTCCCAGTGGGTCGATACCGTCATTCCTTCGGTGGGTGGCTCCTCGTAGAACCTGACGGCCGTCTCGACCGCCTTCACCATGTCCGCCGACGACTTCAGCAGGGCCACGCCCCGGTCGGTCTCGATCGCCGCTGTGGCTCCCTCGGCAACGAGGTCCCGCAGGATGCAGGTCTGCACCCCCTCCTCTCCGAGGCTGGGGAGGACGTCGGCGACGTAGGCCAGGTAGGGCCGGTGCGGACCCACGAACAGCACGCCGCCCCGACGGTGACCCAGGCGAGGATCGGAGTAGAGGAGGTGGGCGGAGCGGTGCAGAGCGACGACGGTCTTTCCCGTACCCGGACCGCCGTCGACGACGAGAGCGCCGCGGGACCCCGCGCGGATGATGGCGTCCTGGTCGGCCTGGATGGTGCCGAGTACGTCTCGCATCCGGGACGACCGGTTGCTGCCCAGACTGGCGATGAAAGCGGACTGGTCGTCGAGCGCGGCGTGCCCTTCAAACCCGTCCGCGGTGAATACCTCGTCCCAGTAGTCGCTGATCCGGCCACGCGTCCAACGATATCTGCGGCGGCTTGCCAGACCCATCGGGTTGGCGTGGGTTGCGGCGAAGAACGGCTCGGCCGCGGGGGAGCGCCAGTCGATCAGCAGCCGACGGCCCGCGCCGTCGGTGAGGCCAAGTCGTCCGATGTACACGGGCTCGGGGTTGTCCGCGCTGACGATGCGTCCCAGGCACAGGTCCAAACCGAAGCGACTCAGGGCGCGCAGGCGAGCGGTCAGCCGGTGGATCTCCACGTCCCGGTCCATGGCCTCCCGGCCTTTGCCGCCGGGCGCCTTGCGCAAGTTGTCGAGCCGGTCGGACAGTTCGGCGATCGACTGCTCAAGGCTCTCCGCGATGGCCGCGAAGTGCTGCTCGTCGCCCGCGATCAGCGTCGGGTCGGCCTTGGAGGAGAGGCGGTCTGGAAGGTCGAACGCCTCAGTGGTCAGGAGGTTCATGTCATCGGCTCCCTTCTGGCATGGCTCCGGCGCAGTCCGGCGGCGTACACACCGTCGGCGTACACACCCGCACCTCGGCGCCCGGTGCCCACAACCGCAGGGGAGGTTCCACCACCGGCGTGATGTCACCGCACCACCCATAGACCGACCACAACAAACGCACTTGGTGAATCTCCCATTTCTGCAGGTTCTGGGCCTAGGCCTGCGATTTTGCGGCATGCCCGGGGCCTTGCCGCAAGCCCCCCGGTGCGCTATAAGTTGAGAGTGGCAAGGGATGGGTACTCTCCCTTGTGTCCATCGTCCGCTTGGACGGACACCCTCCTCGCGAAGCCGCGGCACGCGGCGTACGGCGGTACCGCCGGCCCAGGAGGATCTCCCATGCGCCGCAGGAACTCGGCCCCGGCTCGGGCCTGACCTGCTGGCGACGCCTGGCCGAGCCGAGTGCACCGAGGCTGGAGTGACCGCGGTGGCGCCGTGCCCGCCATGCAGCAGCGACAGCACACCGATCGCCCCCCTCCGGATCCGGGCCGGCCCTGGCCTGCCCCGCGGCAAGTTGTGCTTCGGCCACGTCGCCGGCGGCGACAGCACGCACCTTCGACCCGGCTTTGAGGATCTGGCGGAGTGCTTCTCCACCCTGGCACCGCCGTCGCACTCGGCCGTGTCCTCGGTGGATCCCTGGCGCTGGGAACGGGCGTGCACGCGACTGGTCACCGTGGTGGCTGACCGCACCCAGGCCGAGAGCGGCTGGTACAGCCACTGCAAGCATGTCCTCGAATGGTTCCTCGCCTACAACGGCATCGAGGAGGAACGAGCCCGGGAGATCGTGGAGAGCGCGGTCGGCGGCCGGTTCGGCAGCTGGATCGAACCGGACGTCGCCGTGGTCGACGTGGTGAGCTCGCGGTTCGCCCGGACCGTGGGCGGAAACCGATGACCCCCGGGCCCGACCACCAGAAGGACGCCCTCGCTGGTGCAACCGCTGCAGGCCACCCGCTGGGCCGATGACACCGAGGGCGCAACCGACTTGGCGGTGCTGCTCGGAATCCTGATCACCGCAGCAGAGCGCCGCCTGTCCATCGGGAGGCAGCCCTCCGGCGGATGCGGTCACTGGTGGCACAGGCTGTCCGTCGCTGACTGATTGCTGTCGACCGGAAACGCAGACGGACGGGATTGATTCCCACCTGCGAAGGCCCGTGGCCGGACTGTCAGTGGGACCGTTGGCCGGATTGTCAGTGGGGCCGTGCATGATCGGACTCATGACGAACGGCTCCATCGACGCTCTGCGTTCCCTCGCCCTCGAACACCTGTCGCCCGACATGGGCGAGCAGTGGCTCGCTCTCTTGCGCCCGGGGGCGCGCCTTGCCGTGGCGGGCGACTCGGACTACGTGGTTGGCCGGCTCGGTGGCCTGCCGATGTTGCCGGTCGATACGGAATGGCCGGTGTGGGAGGGGCATGGTCCGCTGTCGTTCATCGCGTCGTTCGATTGCGCGGCACTGCCCGTCGGCGCCCTGGACATCGCCCTGCCGGATGCGGGCACGTTGTTGTTCTTCTACTTCGACGGCCAAGTGGACGACGGCGACGCTCTCGTGCTGCCCGAGGACCATGAGAGTTGGGCCGGTGCCCGGGTGCTCTACGTACAGCCCGGGCTGGAGGTGTCCGCCCGGGACGTGCCTGAGGGCCTTGAGGCGTACCCGTCGGTGCCGCTGACCGCGCGGGTGGAGATGACGGCGGCGGAGGCGTGGCATCCGCGGATCCGCGACGCCTTCGCGCCGGATGCCCCGCTGGGACAGCGGTACGACCACCCGGTCTGTTCTCAGGACTTCCTTGATGCCCTGTGGGAGTTCGGTGGTGAGGTGGGCCACCAGATAGGCGGGCATGCCCAGCCGGTGCAGAACCCGGTGGAGATCGAGGTCGCCGTTGCGGTCTTGGACCGTGAGGTGTCTTGGGAGGACCCCCGTCTTTCCGACGAGGTGGGCGGCTGGGTACTGCTGGCCCAGATCGACAGCGAGAACGCTGCGGACATGATGTGGGGAGACTGCGGTGCCCTGTACTGGCTGATACGGCCGCAGGACCTGGCAGAGCGGCGCTTCGACCGAGCCATGTTCACCTGGCAGTGCGGCTGATGACAACCGCACCCCCAGCACTGGCCGTTCAGACGCGCTGTGTCTGCCGACCGAGACGGCCGCGGGGACGGCCGCGGCGGTGGTGGCCAACCTCGGACACTGCCTGACAGCCGGAAACCCCGGGCTGCCGGTGACCGGCACCGGCAGCCCGCGGCCCATGTACGCCTCGGTGCGGACTACGGCAGCGGGTAGCCGCCGGCGCCCGCGTACACCGAGTCACCGACCGGGCGTTCCTGTTCGGTGCCGTCCGAAGGGTGGTTGACGACGGCGTTCTGCCACACCAGCGTGGTGGAACCGCCGCCGTCCATGTTGAGGGCGTCCACCGCTCCGAGGTCCTTCAGGAGCGTGGCCAGCTCCAGCCGGGTGGCGCCCTTGCTGACTTCGGTGTGCCTGCCGTCGACCGTCACCAGGAGGGTGCGGCCGTACCCGTCGGTGCCGACCGCCGTACGGGGCGCCGCGTCGGGGACGTACGGGGAGCCGTCGGCGTTCGTCGGCTGCGTGTAGGCGATCACGCCGTCCCGCATCAGCAGGTCCCCGCCCGCCGTGACGTACATCGAGGGGTCGAGAGCCACCGTGTCACCGAACCGGGTGTCGGTCACGGTCTCGGGGAGCTCCAGCTCGGTGCCGGCCGACGCGTTGGCGCGCAGCCAGCTCGCGCCCTCGCCGATGCCCTGGAGGATCCGGCCGCCAGACGGCACGGTGCGCCCGCCCCGGTTGCCGCTCCGGCAGGTGGAGGCGGCGACGGGGGCCGAGTCGTAGCAGGCGGTGACCTTGTCGTGTGTGTCGAGCACGACCTCGATGCCCTCGTCCGTGCTGATCACTCCCTCCCCGCTCGGGGCGTCGGGGTCGTTGGAGGTGGTGACGAACGAGGTGGTCGGCGTGGACGCGCCGTACTCCGGCGTGAAGGAGACGATCTCGGAGGTGTCCCAGCAGACGCCGTTGCCGTCGATGGTCTCGCCCGAATCCCGGCCCTCGCAGTGGGCGATGCGCCCGGGCAGCCGGTTGATGCCGTCCAACTGACGTGCGGCGACGGTCGAGTTCTTCGGCTTGACCGTCAGAGCGGTGCTCAGCTCGGTGATGTAGGCGCGGCCGTGCTGGAGCACCAGCGCGGAGCCGACCGGCTTGCTGCCCTTGCCCTTGACCGCCTCGCTGACCAGCTTGCCGCCGCGCACCAGGATGCCGCTCACGTCACCGTCGTAGGTGTTGTCCGAGGGGTTCTTGACGTTTCCGTCGAAGAAGGAGCCGTTGACGCCGGCCCGGGGCTGGCGCACCGCGTTGACGGACACGGCCTGCAACATCGAGGAGGTGGTCTGGGAGGTGGACAGTCCGCTGCCGAAGGTGCCCTTGAGGGTCAGGGGTGCCTTGTCCGGGTCGATCACCACTACGTTGACGTTCCACGGTCCGGTGCCGCCCGAGTACGTGGTGCGGGTGACGCCCGGGACACTGGTGTCGACCGTCTTCGTGGAGCCGGACTCCAACAGGGCCAGGGTCAGGCCCGTCTCCGCGGCGGCCACGCCCGGGACGGAGTAGGGGGTGGCCATGACCGAGGCGGCCATGACGAGCGCCACGGCGCTTCTCTTGACGGTGCGCTGCATGCTGCTATTCACGGTCGATTCCTCGGTGGTCAGCACTGGCTCGTCCCGGTGACCAGCTTGTGGGAGGTGAAACCGGCCGCGAACGGCTGCGGGATGACCGTGCTGTCCGACCTGAGCACCACGTACTTGCCGTAGGTCTTGCCGCCGTCGCTCCACGAGCCCGTGAAATTGGCGTCGCGGTAGAAGCAGGCGTGCTTGTCGGTGTAGTTGGCGACCGAGACCACCCGCTCGTTCCACGCCTCGTTGTACACGGCGATGTCGTTCTGCGTCGCGGTCATCGCGCCGCGACCGCCGGGCTCGGTGAACAGGCAGAGGTAGCCGTTGCCGCACCGCTCGAAGCCGGTGAAGCAGCCCGCCTTGGACTTGGCCATCTTGTGGGAGGTGACCTGGTCGTTCAGGTTCGTGCTGGTGTCGGCCAGATTGCCGCGGTAGCCAGGGCGCAGCGCCTGCACAGTGCCGCCGTAGTAGCCGTCCCGGTAGACGCAGGACCAGTACGGGGAGTTGTTGTGCACCGAGGTGACCTTGTCGTCCCACTCGGCGGAGTAGAGCTGGACCGGAGCATCCGGGCCGAAGGACAGCGTCGTGCCCTGGCCGTCGGCGTCGGTGTAGACGCAGAAACGGCCGGTGTCACAGCCCTGCCATTCGGCGGCACTGGCCCGGGAGATGGCCAGCGAGGAGAGCACGAGCGTCACGAGCGAGATGCCCATGACGGCCCATGCCAGAGAGCGTTTCATCGAAAGAACCCCAAAAAATCGCGTGCCAGTTCGACTGACGAGATGGCGTGATCATATCGATCACCGCGGGCGGCCCAGCAGCCCTCGGCCCAGGTGCGCAGGCAGGCGCTCCGTCGACGCCCAGGACCATGCCCGCGGACCAAGTGGCCGTCGGGGACGCGAGGTAGAGGACGACGAAGGCGATCTCAGCCGATTCCGCGACCCGCCCGAGAGGGCTCTGCGAAGCGGTGCATCGCAGCCATAGGGGAGCGGCCGGTCGGCATGACCGGGAAGCGGCTGACCACGCCGGGGTTCGCGCCGTTGGGGTGCCTACCCACGGGCCTGGCCGGCCGGGCATCGCGCCGATGTTCCCGGCGGGTCAAGGTGTAAGGGGCGCGAGCACCTGGTTGTGGGTGTGCTGGTAGATCACAGAGGTACGGAATCCGACGACTTCGCGGCGCTCGGTGAACTTGTCCATGAGGAAGCCATGGAGGTAGTCCACGCTGGGCACGGAGACGTGCACGATCACGTCGTCGTCGCCGCCGGTGACGACGTAGACCGTGCTTACCTCGGGCAGGGCGGCGGCATAGGTCTTGAACGCCTGCACCTCGACGTCGCAGTCGACGAAATCGACCAGGGCATCGCCCAGGTCATCGCCCTCGGCGGCCGGTTCACCGGCGAACGGCACGACTACGACGAGGGCGTGGTCGTCGTGATGGCCGATCCCGAAGGGCACGAATTCTGCCTGGTCCAGTACTACTGACCCGCCGCCAGGCCGCGCGCGGGCCGCGGCGTCGTCATCCTTTGCCAATCGGTCGACCCATCACCAGCGCAGGCCACGTAGGTTCGCGGCATCCAATGATCTTGTCGAAGGCGGCTGGTGGATCTTGCGCCGGCCGGTAGGGGAAGTGCGTCGTGAGCCTGATCAACCTGATGAACACCGCAGCAGACCTCCCGGAAGGGTGGCGCTCCCTCGTGCTGGGGGAGGTGGGTACCGCTTGTGTGAAGGTGCTGAGGATGGACGAAATGCCTGTCGGGGCGGAGAGGCACGAGGCCCCCGAGGCCCTTCTCGTCCTTGAGGGGCAGCTCCAACTCGACGTCAGCGGCCGACCCGTCTCGGTAGGGACGGGCGAGCTCTACATGGTTCCGGCAGGGACAACCCATGCGGTTCGCCCCGGAAGCCGGGGCACCCTCGTGATCGTGGAACTCCGAGAAGATGCCGCCTCGGCCTGACCGCTCACGAGCGCCCGGACAGACCCGACGGCTGTGTGGCGAAGCAGTCCGGGCAACGCCGGAGTCTGCCCGGCGCATGAAGCCGACGGGCGGGCGCCTCGCCGGCCCCGGTCCCGGCCCCGCATACCCTGGTCCCCGTGCCGCCCTCCCGCCTCCATCGCGTCGCCGTCCTCGTCCTCGAGGGCGCGAAGCCCCTCGACGTCGGCATCCCCGCGCAGGTGTTCACGACCCGCGCGAGCATGCCGTACGAGGTGCGGGTGTGCGGCGCGGCGCCCGGCCTCGTGACCGGCGGCGACGGCCTGTCGTACCACGTGACCCACGGGCTCGAGGCGCTCGCGTGGGCCGACATCGTCTTCGTCCCCGGCTACCGCTTCCCGGACCGCGACGACCCGCCGCGGGCCGTCATCGAGGCGCTCATCGCCGCCCACGAGCGGGGCGCGCGGCTCGCCGCCATCTCCACGGGCGCGTTCGCACTCGCCGCCACGGGCCTGCTCGACGGCAAGCGCGCCACGACCCACTGGCACTACGCACGGGCGTTCATGGCGAGGCATCCGCTCGTCCGGCTCGACGAGAACGTCCTGTTCGTCGACGAGGGCAGCGTGCTGACGTCGGCAGGCGCCGCCTCGGGCATCGACCTGTGCCTGCACATCCTGCGCGGCGACCTCGGCGTGGCCGCCTCGAACCACGCGGCCCGGCGCCTGGTCGCAGCCCCGTACCGCAGCGGCGGCCAGGCGCAGTACGTGCCGCGCAGCGTGCCCGAGCCGCTCGGCGAGCGGTTCGCCGCCACCCGCGAGTGGGCGCTGCACCGGCTGGGCGAGCCCCTCACGCTCGACGCGCTCGCCCAGCACGCGGGGGTCTCGCCCCGCACGTTCTCGCGACGCTTCGCCGAGGACACCGGGTACACACCGATGCAGTGGGTCATGCGCGCCCGGATCGACGTGGCCCGCGAGTTGCTGGAGCGTTCGGAGCGGAGTGTCGAACAGATCGCCGACGATGTCGGTCTCGGCACCGGGGCGAACCTGCGGCTGCACTTCCACCGCATCCTCGGCACCACCCCGACCGAGTACAGGCGCACCTTTACCCGGGGCGAATAGCCCGCCATAACCTTCCATCGCCCGCCATCGCCCGCCATCGCCCGCCATCGCCCGCCACTGAGTGGCGAGATCCTTGCGAACCATGGCGATCTCGCCGCTGTCGCGGGCGTGCGCCGGGCGCGAACCTGATGACGAACGAAAGGGACATCGCTCATGACTCGCATCGCCATCAACGGATTCGGCCGCATCGGACGCAACGTGCTCCGCGCGCTCCTCGAACGCGACAGCGACCTCGAAGTCGTCGCCGTCAACGACCTCACCGAGCCCGCCACCCTCGCGCGGCTGCTCGCCTACGACACCACGGCCGGCCGTCTCGGCCGCCCGGTGACCGTCGACGGGAACGTCCTCGTCGTCGACGGCCGCCGCATCGCGGTGCTCGCCGAGCGGGAACCGCAGCAGCTGCCGTGGGGCGAGCTCGGCGTCGACATCGTGCTCGAGGCGACCGGCCGCTTCACCTCGGCCGAGGCAGCCCGCGGCCACCTCAAGGCGGGCGCGCGGAAGGTACTCGTCAGCGCGCCGTCGGATGGCGCCGACGTCACGCTCGCGTACGGGGTCAACACCGACGCCTACGACCCGGCCCTGCACACGATCGTCTCGAACGCCTCGTGCACGACCAACGCGCTCGCCCCGCTGGCGGCCGTACTGGACGACCTCGCCGGCATCGAGCACGGCTTCATGACCACGGTGCACGCCTACACGCAGGAGCAGAACCTGCAGGACGGCCCGCACCGTGACGCCCGGCGCGCCCGCGCGGCTGCCGTCAACATCGTGCCGACCACGACGGGCGCCGCCAAGGCGATCGGTCTCGTGCTGCCGAATCTCGAAGGCAAGCTGTCGGGCGACTCGATCCGCGTTCCGGTCCCGGTGGGCTCGATCGTCGAACTCAACACCACCGTCGCCCGCGACGTGACGCGCGAGGAGGTCCTGGAGGCCTATCGCGCCGCGGCGCAGGGACCGCTGGCCGGCGTCCTCGAGTACTCCGACGACCCGCTCGTGTCCTCCGACATCACGGGCAACCCCGCCTCGTCGATCTTCGACTCGGAGCTCACCCGCGTCGACGGCCGCCACGTCAAGGTGGTCGCCTGGTACGACAACGAGTGGGGCTTCTCGAACCGCGTGATCGATACGCTGACGCTCCTCGCCGCCGGCTGACTCAGAGGTCGTCGAACAGCCTGCGCCAGAAGTCGGCGCGCACGTCGCTGATCCCGTGGCCGGTGTCGCAGTGCAGCTTGCGGCAGTGCCGGGAAGGGCTGCGTCACGGGGCCCGCGCGCGGGCGCCCGGTGCTTCGCACTCATACGGCTCAGCGCATGCGGGGCAGGCGCAGGCTGAGGAGGGTGGTCAGGGCGATCAGGGCGAGCTGCACCAGCAGGGTGGTGGACACCGCCTCGCGCAGGCCTGCCGTCGGGGCCAGGGCGAGGAAGAGGCTGCCGAGCGTGGCGACGCCGAGCGCCAGGGAGGACTGCTGGGCGGTGATCATGACGCCGCTGCCCACCCCCGCGCGGTCGGCGGGGACGTCCGAGAGCATCAGGCGCATCAGCACCGGCAGTTGGAGGCCCTGGCCGAGGCCCGCCAGGGCCACGCCCGGAGCAAGCGCGGCCAGGCCGAGGTCCGGCCAGCCGGACCGGAGCGTGGCCAGCAGGAGGGCGATGCCGGCCGCCTGGAGGACGCCGCCGGCGGTGACGACCCGGCTGCCGAAGCGGGTGACCAGGCGCGGGCCGGCCAGGGAGGCTGCGAAGAAGGCCAGGGCCATCGGTACCAGCGCCAGACCTGCCGTCACCGGGCCCATGCCCAGGCCCTGCTGGAAGGCCACGGCGAGGACGAACATGAAGCCGCTGAACCCGACCGAGAACGGCAGCAGGAGGACCAGGCCGCGCCGCAGCGACTCCAGCCTCAGCAGGCTCGGCGGCACCAGCGGGGTGCGGCCGCGACGGTCGGCCCGGCGCTCGGTGAGGTAGAACGCCGCGGCGGCGACGGGGAACACGCCGAGCGAGAGCCAGGTCCACAGTGGCCAGCCGGCGGCCCGCCCCTCGGTCAGCGGCAGCAGCAGCGAGACCAGCGACAGGGCGAGCAGCACGGTGCCCGGCACGTCCACGGATGCGGGCCGGCCGGCGCGGGTGTCCGGGACGGTGCGCACGGCCAGGACCAGCCCCAGCAGCACCACGGGCACGTTGACCAGGAACACCGCGCGCCAGCCGGTTCCGGCGAGGTCCGCCGCGACCAGGACGCCGCCGAGGATCTGCCCGGCGACCATGGACAGCCCGGCGGTGGCCCCGTACAGGCTCATGGCGCGGGCCCGGCGCGGGCCCTCGGTGGTGGCCTGGATGGTGGCGAGCACCTGCGGCACCATGAGCGCGGAGGCCGCGCCCTGGGCGACGCGGGCGGCGACGAGGCTCCAGGCGTTCGGGGCGAGGCCGCAGGCGAGCGAGGTGACGCCGAAGGCCGCCATGCCGGCGAGGAAGAGCCGGCGGCGGCCGAGGCTGTCGCCGATGCGCCCGCCGAGGACCAGCAGGACGGCGTAGGCGACGCCATACCCGCCGACGACGAGTTCGAGCAGGGCGGGGCCGGCGGAGAGGTCGTGCTCGATGGACGGCAGCGCGACGTTGACGATGAAGAAGTCGATCAGGGGCAGGGCCGCTCCCAGGAGCACGGTGAACAGGCCCGGGCCGCCCAGGTGGGGGGCGGCGGGGCCGGCCGCGGTGGCGGGGGGTGCGGCGGCGGTTCGTACGGGCATGTTGCGTACGGGAGTACCCCGTACAGGCGTGTTGCGTGCGGGAGTGCTGCGTACGGGCGTATTGCGTACGGGGATCTCGGTCACCCCTTGACGGTGCCGCAGCTGCCAGACGGGTACCAGAGTGTCCTTATCCGGGTACCAGGAGTACCTGGCAACAGGATGGGTGGTGCGGCAGGCTGGCAGTATGACCACCGTGGACCCTGGAAACGACGTCCGCCGGCACGAGCTGGCCGAGTTCCTGCGCAGCCGCCGCGAGCGGATCGCCCCCGAGCAGGTCGGACTGGTGCGCGGGCCGCGCCGGCGGACCCCGGGGCTGCGCCGCGAGGAGGTCGCGCAGCTGTCGTCGGTGGGCGTGACCTGGTACACGTGGCTGGAGCAGGCGCGCGACATCCAGGTGTCGGCGCAGGTACTGGACGCGGTCGCGCGGGCGTTGCTGCTCGACGTGAGCGAACGCGTGCACTTGTTCGCGCTGGCCGGGAGCCTGGATCCGGCGCCGCCCGCGGTCTGCCCCAGCGTGACGCCGGCCGTGCGGGCCATGCTCGACCAGCTGGGCCCCATCCCGGCGTGCGTCCAGAACAGCCGGTACGACATCCTCGCGCACAACGCCACGTACGGGCAGCTGCTCGGGGATCTGGACAGCGTGCGGCCGGAGGACCGCAACTGCATGTGGCTCGCCTTCACGGATTCCGAGTGGCGGGCGGCGGTGGTGGACCTGCCGGGTACGCACCGGCTGATGGCGGCGAAGTTCCGGGCGGCGATGGCCGAGCACCTGGCGGAGCCCGCGTGGACGACGCTCCTGGCGCGGATGGAGGGGGCGTCGGCGGAGTTCCGGGAGGTGTGGGCCCGGCACGAGGTGGTGGGGCAGGGTACGAAGGCGAGGCACATCCGCAACGCACACGTGGGCCTGCTGCACCTGGAGCACACCAACCTGTGGCTCGGACCGGGGAACGGGCCGAGGCTCGTGTCGTACGTACCGCTGGACGGGGAGACGCGGGAGCGGCTGGAACGGCTCGAGCGGCTGGCGCGGCCCGAACCGCTCGAGGAATCGGCCCGGGCGGCCGGGGTTCCTGTCGCCGTCTGAGGGGTGGGGCGCCGCGCATCGGAGTGACAAGCTGCCGGGGTCGCCCGGGGGTGCGGCCGTGGCGCGTTGAACCGGTCCGAGGGGGATGGTTGGGTATGCGCGTGCAGCCGAGCGAGATCACCGAGGTCCTGAACCGTCCGATCAGCCAGAAGCTCCTGGCCCGTGACCTGGCCCGGCTGGCCTACATCGCCCAGGACGGCACCCCGCGCGCCATCCCGATCGCGTGCACGTGGAACGGGTCGGCGGTCGTCATGTGCACCGCGAAGAACGCCCCGAAGGTCGCGGCTCTGCGGCACAACCCGGCGGTCGCCCTGACCATCGACACCGAGGTCCACCCGCCGCAGATCCTGCTCATCCGCGGACGGGCCGAGCTGGACGTCGTCGAGGGCATCCCGGACGAGTACCTTGAGGCGTCCGGCACTTACAGGATGACGCCCGAGCAACGGGTCGCGTGGGAGGCCGATGTGCGGTCGCTGTACGACGGCATGGTCCGGATCGCCGTCGTGCCGACGTGGGCGAAGCTGATCGACTTCGAGACGACGCTCCCGAGTGCGGTGGAGGAGCTGGCCCGGCAGCGGGACGAACGCCGACGGCGCTGAGCCCGGCCAGCGGCCCGCAGGAGACCCCGGGTTCTGCCCGCCCGGATGAAATCGGCGGTGAGGTGGACGTCTTGTCCGCGAGGACGGCGGCCGAGGTGTTCCGGGGCCCGCGGAACAGCAGGCCACCTGGCGCCGATTGGCCCGTGGGCCGCCGCGCGCGGCGGTGAAAGACTCAACGTCCGACGCCGCAACCGAGGAGTTCCGATGCAGGTAGCCGTGGTCACCTTCGACGGATTCAATGAACTCGACAGCTTCATCGCCTCTGCACTGATCAACCGCTGCCGCAAGGACGGCCTGGAGGCCTTCATCACCACGCCGACGCCCGTGGTCACATCGATGAATGGCGTCGACGTGAGAGGGCAGCGCCCGATGGACTTCATTCCCGAGGCCGACGTCGTCCTGATCGGGAGCGGGGTGAAGACCCGTGACGTGATCGCCGATGACCGGCTGCTCGCCATGCTGCCCCTGGATCCGGCGCGTCAGCTGATCGGTTCGCAGTGCTCCGGCGCACTGGTGCTCGCGCGGCTCGGGCTGCTGGGCGGCATGCCGGTCTGCGCGGACATGACGAGCCGGCCGTTCGTCGAAGACCTCGGCGTCACCGTGCTGGACTCGCCGTTCCACGCCGAGGGCAACATCGCGTCGGCCGGTGGCTGTCTGGCTTCGCAGTATCTCGCCGCATGGGTGATGACCCGGGTGCTCGGCGAGAGCGCCGCGCGCGGCGCCATCGGCTACGCGGCCCCGGTCGGAGAACAGCAGGAGACCGTCGAGCGCGTGATGAGCGCCGTCCGGGCAGGCGAGCCCGCCCTGCGCTGACACCGGGCACTCCTGGTTGGCCCGGGTGACGCATTAGGTGGCCCGAAGCCGGCTGACACAGCGCGAGGGTCCGACGAGGGCGTGTGCATGCCGACCAAGCCGGATCGCGGTGTTTCACTTCGTGAGCTCTGATGCCAAGGACGTCACCTGTAGGCAGCGAAGGAGACAAGCCGATGGGCAGACACCAGGCGGCGTTCGCGATGAGGGTGCGGCGGTCGGGGCTGGACATGCCCTCACCCTCCAGTTGTAGAGTGAGGGCTCTACAGCTGTAGAGGGTGCCCGAACCGAACCGAGAGGTGTTCCATGCCGAAACGTCACGCGGTGGTGGCCGGGGCCGGAATCGGCGGCCTCACGGCCGCCATCGCACTGCACCGCCGCGGCTGGCACGTCACCGTCTGCGAACGCGCCCCCGAACCCCCCGCCACCGGCGCCGGCATCGGCCTCGCCCCCAACGCCCTGCGCGCACTCGACACCATCGGAGTTGACGCCGCCCGGGCCGCCGGCAGCGCCGTACCCACAACGATGGGCCTGCGCCGCTCCGACGGCCAGTGGCTCACCCGGGCCGGCACCGCGGACATGGCGGCCCGCTACGGCATGCCCCCGATAGCCGTCCCGCGACCGGCCTTCACCGCCGCCCTGGCCGCTGTCCTGCCGCCGGAGGCCCTTCGCTACGGCACCGCTGTGACCGCCGTAGACGACGCCGCGGGCCGCCCGACCATCCGTACGGCGGTCGGCCAGGACTTTCCCGCCGATCTGGTCGTCGCCGCCGACGGCATCCACAGCCCGCTGCGCCGCGCGTACTTCCCCGCCCACCCCGGCCTGCACTACATCGGCGAGACCGCCTGGCGGACCATCGTGGACGCCCCGGACCTCCGGATACCGGCCATGAGTGAGACTTGGGGGCGAGGCGAGCGGTTCGGCGTGACCCCGCTCTCCGACGGCCGGTTCTACCTCTACGCCACCGCAGTCGTCCCGGCCGGCACCCGGTCGGCCGACCCCCGCGCCGAACTCCGGCATCGCTTCGGCTCGTGGCACGACCCGATTCCGGCCCTGCTGGACCGCGTCCGCCGCCTCGACCCCACCGACGTCCTCCAGAACGACCTCTACGACCTGGCCGCCCCGCTCCCCAGCCTGCACCACGGCCGGATCGCCTGGCTCGGCGACGCCGCCCACGCCATGACCCCCAACCTCGGCCAGGGCGGCTGCCAGGCCATCGAGGACGCGGTGGTCCTCGCCCACCTGCTTCCCGCCGGAGACAGCGCAGACAGCACGGACTCCGTCCCGGCCGCCCTCGCCGCGTACACCGCCGCCCGCCGCGACCGCACCGACGCCGTACGCGTCCGCGCCCGCCGGGTCGGCCGCCTGGGCGCTCTCCGCAACCCGCTCGCGGTGGCTGCCCGCGACCTCGCGGTCCGTGCCACCCCTGCACGCCTTGCCCTGCGTGGCATGGACGACCTCTTCAACGGCTTCCGCCTCCCCGCTTAGCAGGGACCCGCTAGGTGACGTGCCGCGTCATCGTCAGCCAGGCCATGCCTCCTGGAACTTGGATTCTGGCGACGGGCCGGACTTCTCGATTCTTGAGATGGCTGTTCAGGGTGTGGCGTGCCGTGGCTGGTTGCCGCGGCACGCCACGTGGGGTGGTGGCAGCTCACAGTCCCCGTCGGTGTGGCTGCCGACCTGGGTCAGCCGCCGTGGCGGTGTCCTCGGTGGCCCCAGGATTCGGTGTCGATGACGTTGCCGCGGTTGTCGCGCAGGGTGGCGGTGTCGCGCTCGTCCCAGATCTGGTGGTTGCGGTCCTGGTAGAGGTCGCGGTGGGGTGTCGCGGCCACGGCCGGTGTGGACCTTGACGCTGGATCGGCCTTCAAGGCGGAAGCCGTGGAAGCGGTAGCGGTTGCCCTGCTGGTCGGTGAGGGTGAAGCCGCTCAGGTCCACGCTGCGACGGCCGGGGTTCTTGATCTCCACCCACTCGGCGTTCAGGGCGCGCTGGGAGGCCCGGGGTTCAGGGGCCTGTAACAGCCGGTTCTACTGATCCCTCGCACGCGTTTGCGTGGACGGTCCTGGCGTGCGAATCCGTGGAGGGCTCAGGCGGGGCGCGGAGTCGGTTGGGGCTGGTGCGGCTCTGCCGTACTCGGCGCGGTGGTGCTGGCGGAGAAGGCGCGGGGGCAGGTTTCGTTGGCGCGTTGGCGGATTGTGGCGTCCTCGAGAACGATTTGGCCAAGGGCCGGCCCCCCCCAGCCGGGCGGACCTTGGTGTTCAGCCCGCCACAGGGCCGCACCCCCGGCGCCGACATGACCGGCACATGGCCGGAGTGGAAAAAGTTTTCCGCAAACGCCTATCGAAAGGCCGTTCGCTGGGAATGCTGCGTGTAATCTCCCGCCTCTGCTCGACGCTCCGTCACCGCGTCGTCCGGGCGGGCCTTCCGTTCTGAGCTCTCGGGAGGTACACGCCATGCAGTCAACCCCCACCCCGCAGCTGGCCCCCAGCCGCCGCGATCTCCTCGCCGGCCTCGGTCTGGCCGCTGCCGCCCCGCTCCTCCTCGGCGTCACCGCCGGCTCGGTATCCCGTAACCGCCCCGCCGACCAGCCCGTCCCGGTCGGCCGTACGGTCCTGCTCCGGGGGGCCGCCCTCGTGCTCACCATGGACCCCGCCTTAGGCAGCGGCCCCCTCGGCTCGGTGGAGAACGCCGACGTCCTGATGCGGAACGGAACCATCGCCGCCGTCGGCACGGCCCTCCAGACGCCGCCTGGCGCCTGGGTGGTGGACGCCTCGGGCAAGCTGGTCATGCCGGGCTTCGTCGACACCCACAACCACCTCTGGCAGGCGGTGATCCGCGGAGGCTGTACCGACGGCAACCTGTTCGGCTGGTTCCAGCGATGCGCCGACCCGCAGCGCGGCCGGCTGACACCCGCGGCGCTCCACAGCTTCGTACGCCTCGCAGCCCTCGACGCCGTCCAGTCGGGCGTGACCACGCTCGTGGACTGGGTGGACATCTTCGCGTACGACCTCATCGAGAGCTACGTACGGGCCCTGGCCGGCACCGGGGTGCGGTTCACCTACGCGATGTTCCCGCCCAAGCCCGACGCGGCGCTGGTCACGAAGGTGAAGAAGGACCTCGTCGACCCGGTCCCGCTCGGCTCCTTCCAGATCGCCACGCACGCGGCGCGGGCACTCCAGGACCTCAACCGCGCACACTGGGAGGCCGCCCAGGACCTGGGAGTCATGCTCAACTCCCATGTCCTGGAACGCCCCGAGCAGCGCGCCGACGATCCCATCGGGGTCCTTACTGACATAGGCGCGCTGGGGCCGCGGCTCCTGATCAACCACGCGATCCACCTGACCGACGACGAGATCGCCGCCGTCGCCGACCACGACGCGCGTGCGGCCCACTGCCCGCTGAGCAACATGCGGCTGGCCTCCGGCGTCATGCGGCTGCCCGAGTTCAGACGACGGGGCGTCAAGGTCGGGCTCGGGCTGGACGGCGGCACCAACGACACCTCGGACTTCCACGCGCTGATGAAGACGGCCATCGGCCTGCAACGCGCCCGCACGACGGACGCCGGGGTCTTCCCGCAGGTGCACGACGTCCTGCGGATGGCCACGCTGGGCGGCGCCGAGGCCCTCGGAATCGCCGACCGGGTGGGCTCCCTGACCCCCGGCAAGCGGGCCGACCTCGTCGTCATCGACCCGGCCGCCCTGAACTTTGCGCCGCGCTTCGACTGGGTCGGCCAGATCGTCTTCAACGGGCGGCCCGAGAACATCGACTCCGTGTTCGTGGACGGACGGGCGCTGAAGTTCGGCGGCCGGCTGGTCGACATCGACACGAACCGAGTCGTACGGGAGGCCGAGGCGGCGGCCACCCGCCTCCGCGCAGCCGGATAGGCCGCCACCAGGAACCTGAACCGCGAAGAACGGCGCAAGCGCCGGATCCTGCCCGTTGTCTCCTTCAAGGGGAGCCCGAACCGCAAGGATTGCAGCCTGGTCTGCTGGCGCCGAGCCGCATCCTGGTTTCCCGCCTTTCCGCCTTCCCGCCTTGGCTTCGTATGCGAGGCCGGAGAGCGGATATCGGTGATTTCTGGCATCGCTTCTTGAGCGAGGTGCTCAGAAATGTTGATGAGGCCTGGCAGCACGTGCAGGTCTCTGCGTCGGCGTCAGCGGACATAATTCGGGCTGTGGACTTGAGACCGGAGCTGTTGCCCCCGCCTGTGAGCCGGCAGCGGCTGGAAGAGCTGAGTTGCGAGATCGACCGGATCGCTGATCTGGTAACCGACCGTCCCGAGGAGGCTGACGAGGCGATCCGGTCCTTCAACGATGCGACTGGTCATTGAATACGTTGCCCTGGACTTCGCCGAGTACTGGGGAAGCAGGGATGTGGAGGAGTCCGCCAGAGAGGCGGCCCGGCCGGCTTGCCCCCGGGTTGCGGACGTCAGCAGGGCAGAGCTCGTCGAGATCGTCCGCAGGGTGCTTGTGGCCGCCCCCGAGTGCGCCTACTACCTGCGGCTGCTCGAAGCGAATGTGGCCCATCCCCGAATCGGTGACCTGATCTTTCATCCATCGGACGCTCTCCAGGATGTGTCTGCGGAGGAGGTCGTCGAGGCGGCGCTGAAGTACCGGCCGATCGCGCTGTGAGCCGCCGGGCCGAGTCAGCCGGCCGCTGCCTGTTGTTCGGCTCGGGCTCGGTTGTGGCGACGGCAGGAGTCGGTGCCGGTTTCGATGATGCTGCCGCCGAAGGCGAGGCGGTCGACGATGGCCGCGCAGAGTCCGGGGGGTCGGTGAAGGCTTTGGACTGGATGCCGGAATGGCCCACGGTCCACGCCCTCGTGGCGGACGACGGCTGAGGTCGCGGAGGAGAGCGGTCGGATGCTGACGACAGCGGCTTCGCTTAGAGGCGGCTCAGGCCGAGGTGAAGACGTCTTCGTGTGCTTCGTCGAGGATGAACCCGTTGTCGAAGCGGACGCGCACCGTCACGCGTGGCCCCTGCTTCTGGAAGGCGATCCACTGGGGCTCCAGGGAGCCGACTTTCTCTTCCAGCTGCTTCCTGCTTTCTGTGGGCATCTCGCGGCCGAAGGCATCGAGCAGAGACTTGAGCCGCTCGTACTCGCGGACGTCGTCGCTCTCATGGTGGTGCTCGACCACCCGCTCGACGGTCCCCTCAGTGCCCGCAGCCAGGGACAGGAACCCGGCGACGAGCCCCGACATCTCAACCGAATCGGTCAGTCTGGTGTCCGCCGCCAGCTTCACCCGCTGGCCTTCCTTCAAAGTCATCGACTTTCCACTCCTCATCTCGTTGTTCGCTGGGTCTCGGGCCCGAAGCGAAACGGGTGCTTGCTGACGATAACCCGGTATCAGGTGACTGCCTGTTCATCCATGTACAGCAGGTAGGCCCCCCAGGGCCCGTACTTTTTCCCAGGGAACGAGGTACTTGCCCACAGGGGGGAGTACGTCCCTCGTGTGGTCTCGGAGTCCGGCCCGTGTCGCCGCCTGTGGTACCGGCTGATGCCGGCGAGGCCCGGCCTCCCTCATGAGCTGCGCGATGCGTTTGCGGCCGACGTGGACGCCTTCTGCGTCTGAGGACGGCGCGCTCGCCGGGTGAGCCGTAGATCCCGCCGGAGTCCTCGTGGACCTGTCGGATCATTCGCGGCCCGGCTCGGCGTCCTGGCGGCGTCGTTCGCACGGACGTGTCTCGGCGTGACGCCACCAGTAGTAGGTGGGGGAGGGGATGTGCAGTTCCCGGAGTACGGGCTCGACCCCCAGATGGGGGGCTCGTCGAGGAGCGCGGTCACTTGGGTCGGGTCGAGCTGCGCGGCGAAAAGGCCGAGGCCGTCCGCACAGGGCCTCGGCAAAGTCACATGATGTCGGTTTGGTGAGCGTCGAGGTCGGCCGCTGCTGGCTGTGATCAGGTTTGCTGGCGAGAGGCGGTCAGTCGGGCGCCGAGTCTGTCCTTGATGTCGGGCCATTCGGGGGCGGTGATGCTAAAGAGGACGGAGTCCCGGATCCAGCCGTCGCGCATCACCATGTGGCTGCGCAGTATGCCTTCCTGGGTCATGTCCCCTGGTGTGGTGTAGCGGCGGGCAGCTGTTCTCTGCCCTGGGTGGTCAGCAACCTGTCGCGGTGCCCGTCGCGTCAAGTGGTGACGGCATGGACCGTCGCGTGCGCCGGGCCAAGAAGCGGTTCGCGAAGAAGGTGATCGTGAAGTGTGGCCGCCGACAACTACGACTTGAACGTGTTCAAACTCTGTGCCAGGGTGCGTCATGCGTTCTTGAGCACCGGTCGCGCACGCGGCCTGCGGAACCCGCTAGGGGTGGAGTGTGTTGCGTTCCTGTCGTACTGCGCTGATCTTGCTCGCCATGGCCCTCGCCCTGACGGCCTGCGGCAGGTTCACCGTCATGCCGCCGCCCGAGGGCGAACCGGTCGTTCTGAAGCCTGCCGAACTTGCGACCACGTGGACCGATGCCGAAGGCGGCACCCTCACGCTGAAGCAGGACGGGACGTTCATCGCCGATAAAGTCTGCATCGCCGTCGGCTGGTACGACGATTTGGCCCTGTCCGGAACAGGCACCTGGAAGCAAGGCTCCAACAAGAAGCAAAGCTTCGTCGGTGTCTCCTTCGACGCCGATCACCCCGAAATGCATGAGCGGCGGCCCGACGCCTACGCCGCCTTGAGGCAAGGCAAGGTCCTGAAGCTCTGGGCCGCCATCGGCGATCCGGACAACGATTATCCGAACTGCGTCCTGACCAGCCCGGCGAGTTGACCCGGCTGCCGCGCGGCCGGGTGACCTGCACATGGTCCGGCATCGCACATGAGCGGTTTTAGTCGATCGTGTCCCCCTGCCGTGATGGAGGGGATCAGCCCTCGGTAGTGCCGGGGAGGGCCTCGGTGTCGACGGTGGCGTAGACGGTGGCCATGCTCTCTTCGGAGAGGTAGCGGCGCGGGAAGGCGATCCATTCATCGTGCATTTCGGCCAGCACTGCGGTGGCCAGTCGTAGGACGGCCTCGGGGTTGGGGAAGACCTGGACGACGTCGGTGCGGCGTTTGATCTCGCGGTTGATCCGTTCCAGCGGGTTGGTGGACTGGATCCTTTTCCAGTGCTGCTGGGGGAAGTCGGCGAAGGCGGTGAGGTCCTCTTTCGCCTCCAGCAGCATGGTTTTGACCTTGGGGAACTGTCTGCCGAGCATGTCGGCGACAGCATCCAGCTGGGCCCGGACTGCCTCAGCGGTGGGCTGGGCGAAGATGGTACGGATGGTCGCGGCGACCATCTCCCCGGTGCCCTTTTCGATCACCGAGAAGACGTTGCGCACGAAATGAACCCGGCAGCGCTGCCAGCCGGCACCGAACATGACCTTGCGGATGGCCTCGACCAGCCCCGAATGGCTGTCGGAAACCACCAACCGCACCCCGCAAAGCCCCCGCTCGCGCAAGCTGCGTAAGCTGGAGCCGGCTCAGGCGATCGGCCTGTTCCGCTACATACTGATCAGGGAAGCCGCCGATCCGACGCTCTCGCGCCGCCAGCGCGGTGCGACGGTCCGGCAGTTGGCGGCGATGCCGCATGTCGATCCGGACGGGCGGTCGGTGCGGATCACCCGGTGGACTCTGGACCGGTGGATCTATGAGTGGAGGCGGGCCGGCTTCGAGGCCGTGGTCCCTCTCCGCGGCAGTCCCGTCCGCGAACCCCACAAGAGTTCACGGACCTGGCGGCTTGGCCTTGAAGAAGGAGACCCCGTAGCGGTCGGCGGCTCAGATCCGCCGGATCATCGGTGCCCAGCGGGGCTGGGCACCGGACCCTCGAACAACGGACCGCGCTTCGCTACACGATGCCCGGCGTGACCGCGACCGAGACCGCCAGCTACATCAAGCACCACCTCGGGCTCGCCGGCCGCAGCGACCAACTGTTCACCGACGACGCCGTCACCCTCATCCACACCACATCCCGCGGCTTCCCCCCCCGCGGTCAACAACCTCTGCCTGCAATCCCTCGTCGCCACGTTCGCCGCCGGCAAGTCCCTCGTCGACGAGAAAGCCGCCCAGTACGCCGTCACCGAAGTCCTCGACTGAGCTACGACTGAGTGTTCCACAAGCGGATGGGCACGTCAGACCCGACGACATCGATGCGTATCTCAGGATGCGGTGTGATCCCGCAATGATGGCTGACCTCGGCGGACCGCTGCCACGCGAAGGCATGGAGGGCAAAGTCCAGCGAGACGTCCACAAGGCGACAGCAGATCTCGACTGGATCAAGATGATCATTCCAGACGCAACCACACCTGAAGTGGTGGCAGGAACCGTGACCATCTGGTCCCACGAAACCGAGGACGGGCCCATTTCAGAGATCGGATGGATGGTCCTGCCCGAATTCCAGGGACGCGGACTTGGCAAACTGGCCGTCCGCACTCTGCTTGAACAGGCCCGAGACGAGGACCGCTGGGGCCTCGTGCACGCATTTCCAGCGACGAGCAACGGCGCCTCGAACGGCATCTGCCGCTCGCTCCACTTTCGGTTCATTGCCGAACGCGATGTGACGTTCGCGGACCGGGTTCTGCGAACCAACCACTGGACAACCAACCCCCTCACCGTCGCCCAACAGAGCCTGGGTCAGCGACCGTCCGCACTGGAAAGGGGCAGTGAAGGGGCAGCTCGCCCGGTCACGCCAGGGTGACCTGCAACCTGCCGCTGGCCAAGACATCGACCACCTCGGTGAACAGGTCGTACGGCTGTCCGCCCGGCGTCAGGACCCGGGACAGTTGCTCGCGCGCGGTGGCGGCATCCCGCCAGAGGAGGGTTGCGGGGGCGGCGTAGCCGAAGGTGCCGCCCAGGCAGTCGGCGAGGGCATTCAGGTTGGCGCCGAAGTAGCCGCCCGGCCCGTTGACCGCCTCGCCGAGTGCCAGGTAGAGGCCTGGGAGATCCGTGATGTGTCGGCCGTCGAGTTCGTACGTGTGGCTGGACGGCCGGTCATGGTGCGCGCGCAGGCAGGCCCTCTCCCGGACGTGGTCCAGCCAGGCCCAGCGCTGCCGGGTGTCGAGGTGGGCCCAGGCGCCGGGCGTCTGCGGCGGTCCGGCGAGCCAACGCTCCCAAAGCGCCCGGGCATGCTCCGGAACGGGAGGGGAGAGTTTGCCTTCCAGTTCGAGGTCGATCAGCTCCGCGCCGTATGCGGACGGACGCCAGGCACTGACGGTGACCCACAGCAGCAGCTCGGAAAACGACTCGCCCCGGTCATCCCGTATCTCCAGGACGGCTTCCCCGAGATCCAGCGACCGCCGGGTGCCCGTCATCAGTGCCCGCCGCAGCTCTTCACCCGGGGCGAGCCCTCGCATGACGAGTGGGGGGTCCACTCGCTTGGGCGGCAGAACACGGGCGAATTCCTTGCAGGTGCCCAGCCACCGCTGTTCGTCGTGCAGTCGGACACGGCCTCGGTGGGCCGTGGGCGGGCCCTCGTAGTCATCCAATCCAGTGAGGACGAGGCTGTCCGTCCCGGGGTGCTGTCCGAGGCTCACGGCATCTTCCAGAAGCCAGGGATCGAGCATCCCGTCCTCCGGCACCAACCACACCCTGCTGCCGACCCAGCCGTGCACCTCGGCTCCTTCCGGAACCCAGCCGAACAGTTCGTATGTCTCCCGCGAGGGTTCCCCGAACAGCCCCTCGACCTCGGCGCAGGCGCCCCAGCCGTGGCCGTGCTCCGTATCGGTCAGCGTGTACCGCGTTCTCCCACCGTGGTCCTCGTTCTCATGCACGGTGGAAATCATGCCCTGGGCCAGGAGAAGACAGCGAAGCCTATTTCTCGCGGTCAGGCGAGGGGGCCGGAACAGCGGAGAGGCCGGAAGCACGCTGGGTCGAGCTCCGCCCGGCAGGTGGCTTGCTGGATGGCATCATCGGCCCCGGCCTGCGACCCCAGCAGCCGGTGCGCGACCGCCTACAGCGGGGGCCCGGTAATCCTCAAAGCCGTCGGTCGGCAAGATTCTCCGTCCATCCGTCACATTCTCCCGTCGGGGTCCGTCAGTGAAGTGACGAAGACCGACAGATGGAAGGACAACACGATGCTGACCAACGTCATGTATGTGACGCTCTATGTGACCGACCAGGACCGCGCGCTCAGGTTCTACACGGAGCAGCTCGGCCTGGAGAAGCGCATCGACTTCCCGAATCCCGGCGGACGCTTCCTCACCGTGGGCGTCCCCGGCAGTCCGGTCGAGATCCTCCTGTGGACGCACGCCGCGGCTGCGGGGCAGCCGGCCGAGGTGCTGCTGGGTGCCACGCCCGGTCCGGTCATCCTTGAGTCGGACGACCTGCGGGAGGACTTCAAGGTGTTCCGCGACCGCGGTGTGACTTTCGACAAGCTGGAGCCGGAGGACTACGGGTTCGGAATTGGCATCGAGGCGGTGGATCCGGACGGCAACTGCATCTCGCTGCGCGAGCGCAGCCGGGCAAGCCGTGGCGATGGCTGACCGTTCGTAGGCCCGGCGTGGCTGGCGCCGGACGGCGCCGGCCACGCCGGGCTCGAAGCGATGATTGCGATGAGCATGACGGTGTTGAACGCACGCCTTAACCCTGACGAGGTGTCCAGCATGCCGATGAAGATCGACTCGATGATCCACGACAGCTGACCGCTGCCGTCGAGGAAGGGGTTGCGGCCGGTGCCACCGTGGTGATGCCGGCGCTACCGGCCGCTGGCTGCGCCTTACGGCCGCCAGTCAGCCTCCAGGTCGTGGGAGTCGGTCTTGGTGAGCTGGGTCAGTGCGGTGCCGTCGGCCCGTACCAGGTAGAGGTGTTCGGGGTCGGCGTCGTCGCCGCCGCCTCTGGTGAAGACCAGGCGGCTGCCGTCCGGGGACCAGGAGGGGTTCTTGTCGTTGAAGCGGGTCGCGGTGATGCGGTGAAGTCCGGTGCCGTCGGGGCGGACGACGTAGAGGTGGGCGAAGCCGGAGGAGTCCACGCGGCTGAAGGCGATCCGGTCGCTGTGCGACCAGTCGGGCGTCCAGTCGTGGGAGCCGGGCCCGGTGACCGCCGTCTGGGCCAGGGTGGACAGCCGGATCCGCATCACCCTGCTGTGGCCGCCCGCGTCCGCGCGGTTGAACGCCAGGTACTTGCCGTCTGGGGACCACGTCGGATGGAGGTCGTCCGCCGCGGTGTGGGTGAGTCGGGTGGCGGGAGTGCCGTCGATGTCGGCCACATAGATCTCGTGCTGGGCGCCGACCGGCTTGGCGTAGGCGATCCGCTTGCCGTCCGGGGACCACGCCGGGTCGGAGGAGCCCTTGGTGCCGGGGACGGCCTTCAGGTCGCCGCCTGTGGTCTTCATCGTCCAGATGCCGTCGATGGCGCCACCGGATCCGTAGCGGACGAAGGCCACCCGCTTGCCGTCCGGGGACCAGCTGGGCATCACGTCGCTGACGGTGGAGGTGTGGGTGAGTTTGACGGGCGTGCCGCCACTGGGGGAGATCGCGTAGAGGTCCTCCGTGGGCGCTGCCGCGGTGTGGCGGGCGAAGACGATCGGGTGGTCCCCCGCCGCCCCCGCGTCTCCTGCGGCGCCGAGGGTCAGTGGTGCGGCCATGGCGATCGCCGTGGCGGTCACCGCCGCCCAGCGGCGCCGCGTTGTGCCGTTTGCGCCGGTCCTGCCGATTCTCCGAGGTTTTCCGGCGGTTCTGCCTTCGCCGGTGCGGTGTTGTTGGCGTGTCAAGGTGTCCACCCCGATTTCTCCCTGCGGCCTGCTGCGGGCCGCTCCGGCCCGTAAACATCCCACCGATGGGGCTCTGGGGGAAGCAACGGCACCTGGCGATACGAGCCCTGTGACATGTTCCGTACATTGCTGTCACATGCGCTGTACGTGCGAGTCGGTCGGGACGTGGCCCGCCGGTGCGGAAGAGCCGGCCGCAGGTCACGTCATCCCAGGAACCGCCCTGTGGCCCGTGTGTCCGTTCGGCGGGGCCTGGCTCACTCGGCGCCGGCGGGCTGGCGGGTGTCGAAGTCCGAGAAGAGGGCCGCGGCCACGTGCTGGGTGTCGGCGTATTCGATGACGGAGGTGATCTTTCCATCGCGGACGGTGTAGATGCCGATGCAGCGGTTGTCGTAGGTGCCGCCGTGGACGGTCTTGGCCCTGGAGGTCCATTCGGCGACCACGCGGTCGCCTTCGGCGATCGTGCTGACCAGTTCGACCTCCAAGGTGCCGGGGACGAGGATCGGCCCCATGCCGCCGAGGAAGTCGTTGATGATCGCGTCGCGGCCGTGCCACACCTTGGAGATGGGCAGGTCGCCCGGGTAGTGCCAGGTCGCGTCCTCGGCGAAGCTGTCGTGGATGACGTCGGCGTCGCCGTCGCGGACGGCCTCGACGTAGCGGATGACGACGGCCCTGGGGCCGGTGCTGTTAATGGTGGTGCTCCTTCGGCGGTTGTTGTTTCCGGTCGTTCGGATGTGATTCAGGACAGAGTGAGGACGGCTTTGCCGCGGATGCGGCGGTCGCGCAGGTCAGTGAGGGTGGTCGCGGTGTCGGCCCAGCCCGCGACACGGCCGATCTCGGGGTGCAGGCGGCCTTCCGCGGTCAGCCGGACGAGCGCCGCCAGGTCCTCGTCGAGGCTGGTGTCGGCGTCGAGGTAGTGGAAGTGGCGGATGACGGCCGACTCGGGCCCGGTGAAGAAGTCGAAGAAGTCGAGCGTCGCGGGGGTACGGCTGGCCTGCCCGAACCAGATGAGCGTGCCGCGCTTGGCGAGCCGCGCCAGAGCGAGGGGGAGGGCCGGGCCGCCGGTCGACTCCAGCACGACGTCGTAGGGGCCACGGGCGTCGGCGACGTCGTGGACGATGTCGGCAGCGCCGAGTTCGGCAAGCCGGGTGCCGCGTTCGGTGTTTCGGGTCACGGCGGTGACCACGCCCCCAGCTGCGGCCGCGAGCTCGGTGACGTAGTGGCCCACGCCTCCGGACGCACCGGTCAGCAGGACGCGCCGTCCCAGCACCGGCCCCGCGGCCCGCAGCAGCCGCAACGCGGTGAGCCCGGCCAGCGGCAGCGCCGCGCCTGCGAGCGCGCAGACGGCGTCCGGCAGCACCGCGAGCGCGTCGGTCGGCACCGCCACGTACTCCGCCCAGCCGCCCGCCATGGGGTGGCCGACGACCCGCGTGATCCCGGCCGGTCCGCTGCCGTCGGCGGCCGGCTGCACCACCAGCCCCGCGATGTCCTTGCCGGGGCGCTCGCCGGGGACGGGCTTTTCCAGCTTGAACGTCTCACCCCGGTTGACCGAGAACGCCTCGACCTTCACCAGCGCCTCGTTCGGGCGCGGTGTCGGCTCGGGGACGTCGGCGAACACCACCGGCTCGGCGGGATCCCCGGTCGGTATGAGGGCTTTCATCGTTGTCATCTCCTCGGCGGGCTTCTGGGGTCACGCGCTGGTGTGGCGTCTGGGACCATCCGACCGGGCGGGGTGGTGGCTCGGCCAACAACGAATCCGCCCGGCCGACAACGGGCGGTTGTCGCATAGGGTCAGCGGCATGGATCTCGACCTCGCCCTGGTCCGCGCGTTCGCCACGACCGCCGGGACGCTGCACTTCGGGCGGGCCGCCGAAGAGCTGAACACCAGCCAGCAGGCGTTGTCCAAGCGCATCGCGCGGCTGGAGGAGCTGCTGGCCGTCCGCCTGTTCGAGCGTGAGGGCGGCACCCGGCTGACCGAAGCGGGCGAGCGGTTCCTGCCGGCCGCGCGCGAGGCGCTTGCGGCGGGCGAGCGCGCGATCGCGTCGGTCACCGGCGCCGGGCCGGTCGTACGCATCGACACGTGGGGACACCTGTACGCGCCGTTGCGCACCGTCGCCCAGGCGGTGCAGGCGCTCGGCCCGGTGCGGCTGGAGCCCGGCCCCGGACGCGACTGGCCCTCAGTCGCGCAAGCACTGCTGCGCGGCGACACCGACCTGGGCTTCGGCCGGGTGCATCCGCTGCCGGGCGGCCGCGAAACGGAACTCACCCAGCGGCTCGTGCGGCTGGAACCCGTCGACGCGGTGGTCGGCCCGTCTCACCCGCTTGCCGACGCCGACGCACTGCGCCCGGCCGACCTGCGCGACAGCACCCTGTGGTGCCCGGCCGAACTGACCCGCCTGGACTTCCTCCGCCGCTTCGCCGACGAATTCCGGATCACTCGGCGACAGGACGGCCCCAACCTGGGCCTGGACCACCTCGCCGAGCACATCCGTACCGACGCCGCGTGCTTCACCCTCTTTCCCGCCGACGCGCCGCTGCCCGACCACGCCGGTCTGCGCTCCATCCCGCTCGTCGAGCCGACCCCGCTGTACGCGTGGTCGCTGGCCTGGCGCGAGTCCTACCGTCACCCGCTGCTCGACACCTTGCTGCGCGGCTTCACCGAAGCCGGCCGCACCCGGCGCTGGCTGGACTACACACCGCAGCGCGACTGGCTCCCCGACACCGACCACGCGAAACTGACGGTTCGCTCCGGGCCGGGGCTCAGCGTGGCTTACAACGGCTGACCCGCCCGACCAAGACGTCCTCGCCGCACCCGACGCCATGCGATTCGGGGAACCCGGCGTTCCCGCAACGACATGCGACGGCCCATCCCACCCGGCGGGGGCGAAAAAAGGGTGAACCGCCGGAGCATATCCGGTGATCACTCGCTGAAAGATCGAAATTTACGGGCGAGCTTCAACTGTGTTGGGTACAGTGCCTTTGCTGCGGGACAGTTGGATGGCATGCTTCAACTGCGGGGGGCTGGGACAGATATGGGCTTATCCACCCTTGATCGTTTTGACTTGAACGCTACGGAGATCGATCAGCTCGAAGAGCTGGTAGGACGTCTGTGTGCCGAATACGACGAGGCGAACGGCATCGAATTCGTGCGACGGGCCGCGGAGCTCTCGGTGCAGCTGCCCGAGCGACTGGTGGGCTTCCTTGAGGGATTCCGTCGCGAGAGCCTGACGGCGGCTGTCGTCGTGTCCGGGTTCACGGTCAGTGACGAGGCGATCGGTACGACACCGCCCCACTGGCGTGAACGCTCTCGGGCGACACCGAGGGAAGATGCGTACCTGACCCTGCTCACTTCGCGCCTCGGTGACCTGTTCTGCTGGAAGTCGCTGCAGGACGCACGCCTGCTCAACGACGTCGTGCCGATCGCGGGCGACGAGAGCAGCCAGACCGGTCACGGGAGCAGAGTCGAGTTCGACGTCCACTGCGAGGACGGCTTCAACGACTTCCGGTGCGACTTCCTGGGCCTCATGTGCTTCCGCAACCAGGAGCGCATCCCCACGACGGTCTCGCTGATGGACGACATTCGGCTCGGCGCGGCGGACGAGAAGGTCCTGCGCCAGGAGCGGTTCGTCCTCTCGCCCGACTCGGAGAACGTCAGGAACGCCTCCAGCCTCGGTCAGACCGGTCCGCGGCTAGTGTCCCTGTTGAACGGGGATGCCGACTCGCCCTACGTACGTGTCGACTGCCGCGAGTACATGAAGACCGTCGACGGCGACGACGAGGCGAACCTCGCCATGACGAACCTGCTCGGCGAGTTCCGCCGGGTCCAGCAGGCGATCGACCTCGATCAGGGAGACGTCTGCCTGATCGACAACTTCCGCTGCGTACACGGCCGGCAGCCGTTCCAGCCCAAGTACGACGGATTCGACCGCTGGTACCGCAAGGCGCTGGTCACGCGTGATCTGAGGAAGTCCCGCACGCTCCGCTCGTCGGCTGCCGGATACATCATCGATATGACGAGGTATGCGTAGTGGCATAGCCCACGCGTGCGACGGGACTCCGTCCCCGGCGCGCATGCCCCTGGGACAGGACTCACCGAGCCGCATCGCACGCTGGAGGAAACATGGCTGAACTTCGAACCGGCGGAACGCACGTACTGCTAGTGACCCCGTTCCTGCCCAACCGCGAGCGGGATCGCGAGTCGCTCGCGTCGCTGATCGAGCACGTCCTCGACGCAGGCGCCGACGGTGTCATCGCGTTGGGGACGACCGGCGAATTCTTCACGATGTCGGCGGCCGAGCGCGCCGACGCGATAGACGACGTCGTCGAACTGGTGCGCGGGCGGGTGGCGGTCACGATCGGTGTCGGATCCGACAGCACCGCCGAGGCGGTGAAGCTCGCCCGGCATGCGCAGTCCGCCGGCGCCGACTGCGTGATGGTGTTGCCGCCGTTCTACTTCGCGAAGTCCGCGGAAGCCCAACTGGCGCACTTCGCCGCCATCGCGGAAGCCGTCGACATCCACGTGATGATCTACGACGGGGCCGACGGCATCGAGGTCGACGCGGCAACCATCGCCACCCTCGCGCAGGAACTGGACAACGTCAGGTACGTGAAGATGGCGCTCCCGGCGCCGCAGCGGATCGCGGCGCTGCGCCGCCTCGCGCCGCAGGTCACGGTGTTCGCCGGTGACGACGCGACGCTCGTTCCCGCGCTCCGTCTCGGTGCCGCCGGCAGTGCCATCGCCACCGGCAACTTCCTGCCCCGAGAAGTGATCACGATTCACACGGCGGCAAACTCCGGCGACTGGGAAAAGGCGTCCGAGGTGTTCGCGAGCAATCTGCTGCACGGCGTTGCCGCCACCGCGAACCCGAAAGTCCAGTTCATCGCCCGGATCAAGGAGGTGCTGGTGGCGCAAGGCGTCATCGCGCATGCGACCGTCCGGCCACCGCTCGCACAGCTGGGACCCCACGACAAGGCGGACCTGCTCGCCTCGGTCCGAGTAGCGGGGATCCTGTAGCCGAATGCGGAATGTGACAACGGAGACGACATCGTTGCGTAAGTTAGTGATATTCGATCTGGACGGCACTCTGATCGATTCGCGGCGCGTCATGACGAGTTCATTCCGTCTTGCGTACGCGCAAACCGTCGGACCGGGCGAGGCGCCGGTCGGGGAATTCCTCAAGCGGCTGGGGCAACCGTTCCCGGACATCCTCAACGAGCTCGGACTACCCGGCGAGATGTACGAGGTCTTCCGCCAACTGTCCTCGGCGCGCGTGGCTGACGTCGTCACCATTCCCGAGGCGATCGAGGCATGCCACCGGTTACGGGCCATTGGTGTCGACTCGGCCGTGATCACGGGCAAGGACCGGCGCCGTACCGAGGAGATCCTGGCCCACCTCGCGATAGGCGACCTGTTCTCAGGTCTCGTAGCCGGCGACGACGACATGCCGGGCAAGCCGGCGCCCGACGGCGTCCTGGCACTGTGTGAGCGTCAAGGCGTGGCCCCCGGCCAGACCGTCGTCGTGGGAGACTCGTGGGTCGACATCGCCGCCGGTTTCGCCGCCGGTGCCCGCACCGTGGCGTGCGGTTGGGGGATGGGAACCAAGGCCGAACTGCGCGGGGCCCAACCGGACGTGTACATCGCGCATCCGACGGAACTCTTCGGGTGTCTGCACGGCATGTTGGCGCAGCGCAACGTACCGACCACAAGTGACTTCGCGTCGTGAGGCCAACGTCTCCTTCCGGCGAAGTGCCCTCGGCCGCCGGACCCCACCACGAGGCGAGCGCGCTGATCGATGTCGCGCCGGCAGGTGTCGCGGAACCACGGCTCTCCCTGACCCCTGTACAGCACGGCGTCCTGTTCGACACGGCCCGCGACCCGGATGCGGGCCTGGGCGTCGTCCAACACGTGTTCCGGGTCACCGGCGCGCTCGACCGTGATGCGCTCGGCGCTGCCTGGCAGGCATTGGTCGACGAGCACGAGGTCCTCCGCAGCGAGTTCGGCTGGGACGAGTCCGGCAAGCCCTACCGGACGATCCGGGCCGAGGTGATCGCCCGGCTGGAGTGGTACGACTGGCCGCAGGCAATCGAGGTCGAGGCAGAGCTGGAACGCACTCTCCAGCACCACCGGGAGGCCGGCGCCGGTCTCGACACCGCTCCCGGGGCGCGCCTGTTCGCCGCCCGCCTCGGCTCCGAGAGCCACCTGCTGGTCTGGACCTCGTCACAGGCCCATCTCGACGGCCGCAGCCGCGGCCTGCTGGTGGCGCGGCTGCTCGCCGGATACGCGGCCCGGACCCTCGCCGAACCGCCTGCCGCGGCATCGGAGGCGGTCCCAGCACAACCCCGGCAGCGCGTGGGCGGACAACTCGCCGACGACGGGTTCTGGCGAGAGCAGTTGGCGCAATCGGACGAGACGAACCCGTTTCCGACCATCACCGAACCGCACGGGGCTCGTTCCGCGGAAACAGCGGAGAGTGCCGGTATCGCCGAGCACGCCGTCGCGCTGGGCGCGGCCGAGATCGCCGCATTGGAGACCTTGGGCCGAGTACACGGCAGCCACGCCGTCGTCCACGCGGTGTGGGCCTTCGTGCTGAGCCGCTACACCCGCAGCCGGACCGTCCTGTTCGGATCCACCCGCCCGAACGGCGCCGCCGAAGGCGTCGCGGCGGGCATGGCACTGGCCACGCTTCCAGCGCTCCTTCAGGTCGAGCCGGACGACACGGTCATCGGCTTGGTGACCCGCGCCGCGGAGCACCTTCGCACGATCGACGAGCACGGCATGACACCGCTTTCCACGGTGCAGGCACTCGTCGGACGCCCCGGCGTCCCGCTGTTCGACACGGTTGTGGTGTGCGACAGCGGAACTGCCGCACGCACGGCCGTCGCCGGCATCGAGGTCGTACTGCACAGCACCTCGCGGCGCATCGGGTTCCCGGTCGTGCTCACCTTCGACGACGCCGCGTCGCCGGTCGTCCACGTCGAGTACGACCTCAGCCGACTCGACGGCGCGGCCGCGGCAGACCTGGCCACGGCCTTCTGTACGGTGCTGCGCGCGTTCGCACTGGATTCGGCCGCGCGCCTCCACACCATCGGTCTGCTCGACCCGTCGGCGAGTCAGGAACTCGTCGAGGGCACTAATCCGCCGCCCATCCCGCCGTGCGAGACGACCGTGGTGGCGACGTTCCTGTCCGAGGCAGCGCGTCGGCAGGCACACACTGCGATCGTGTGTGGCGACGAACGCGTCGGGTATGCCGATCTCGCCGCGCAGGTGGAGGCGCTCGCGCGCCGGCTGGTCGCAGCCGGGGTCGGTCCTGAGACCGTCGTCGGCGTCTTTCTCGAACGCAGCCCCCGGCTCGTCGTCGGACTGCTGGCCGTGTTGCGTGCGGGCGGGGCCTTCCTGCCGCTGGACCCGGTACTCCCCGATCGCCGGACCGCATTCGCTCTGCGCGATTCAGGCGCCCGCGTCCTGCTCACCGAGGACCTGCTCGCCGCTCGCGGCGCCGCGCTGGTGCCCCCGAGACGCGGCATGCGGACGGTCAACCTGGATATCAGCGAAGGCGATTGGGCGACGCTCGCGTATACCTCGGCCGTCGCCCCGATGCCGGACGCGGCCGATCTGGCGTACGTGACTTACACGTCGGGGTCGACGGGGGTGCCCAAAGGCGTCGCGATCGATCACCGCTCGCTGGCGACCAACACGCGCAGTGTCGCGCAGTCCTACGCGATCGGCTCCGACGACGTCGTCGCCCAGTTCTCCTCGGTCAACTTCGACGCCGCGCTGGAACAGATGTTGCTGCCGCTGACGACCGGGGCAACCCTCCTGCTGCGCGGACCCGACCTGTGGGACCCCGTCGAGCTGCTCGGCATCCTGCAGACCGAGGGCGTCACAGTTCTGGAACTCACCCCTCAGTACGGCTACGAGCTCGCACTGTCGCTCTCGCGCGAAGTCTCGCTCGCACCGGACAAGCTGCGGCTGCTGATCCTCGGCGGCGAGGCCGTCGCCACGGCCGAGCTCGCGCGCTGGCGACAACTCGTACCCGATCTGCGTCTGGTGGTCGGTTACGGGCCGACCGAGGTCACGATCACGACCAGCGGGTGGACCTATGAGCCCGCGCAATGGGCAGGGGAGGTGGCGCTGCTCGGTCGATTGCTCGCGCATCTGCGTGCGTACGTGGTGGACGAGGAGCTGCATCCCGTTCCGCTTCGCGTGCCCGGCGAGATCTGCCTCGGCGGGATCGGTGTGGCCCGCGGCTATGCCGGGCAGCCGGGCATGACCGCCGCGAGCTTCGTTCCCGATCCCTTCGTGGATTCGCCGGGCGTCCGCATGTACCGCAGCGGCGACATCGGCGCATGGCGCCCGGACGGCAACCTTGTCTTCACCGGCCGCGCGGACGAACAGGTCAAGATCCGTGGCACCCGCGTCGAGCCGGGTGAGACCGCTGCGGCACTGCGCCGCCAAACCGGCGTCGCCGCTGCCGCAGTGCTCGTCGTCCCGGGTAGGGACACGCGCGAGCCGTCCCGGCTGGTCGGCTACGTCACACCGGCTGATCCGGCTGCACCACCGGACCCCGAGAAGCTGCGGGTCGAGCTGACCGCCGAGCTGTCCGCGGCTGCCGTCCCGTCGAGCATCGTCGTGCTGCCCGCGCTGCCGCTCACAGCCAACGGAAAGCTCGACCGCGCTGCGCTGCCGCTGCCGATGGCCCAACCGTCGTCCGCTCGCCCCGCGTCGGCCGGATCGGCTTTCGAGCGCTTACTGCGCGAGGTCTGGGCGGCGGTGCTCGGCGTGCCGGAGGTCGGGCCCGATGACGACTTCTTCGCCCTCGGCGGGAACTCGCTGGCGATGCTGCAGGTCTCGGCGCGGGTCAAGCAGCGCGCCGGGTACGAGATACCGTTGCGCCAGTTCTTCCGGCACACCACGGTGTCGTCCCTGGCCCAGGCACTCGACGGTGGGCACGGGCGCAAATGACCGAATCATTGGCGCCGAATGCCCTGCCGCGCGTCGGCGCAGAGTACGACGACTTCCCTGCCTCGCCGGCTCAGGCACGGCTGTGGGCGCTGCAGCGGTTCTTCCCGCAGATGGCGGTCTACAACTTCTCCATCGTGCTGCGATTCGACGACGACCTCGATGTGCCGGCGCTCCAACAGGCCGTGGACGCGTTGATCGAGCGGCACGAGTCGCTGCGGACGGTGTTCGTCTCGGCCGGCGGACTGGTGCAGCGGGTCCGACGCCCCGGGTCGGCGCGAACGCGGTGCGCGGTCGAGGTCGTGGACGTGAAACCGGACGAGTCCGGAGAAGTGCTGCAGTCGGTGCTGGACGCCGCCGATGCGGTGTGCCGCAGGCAGTTCGATCTCGGGGACGGTCCGCTCGTGCGTGCGGCGGTGCTGCGCGCATCCGGCATCAACGTGCTCGCGCTGATCGTCCACCACAGTGTCATCGACGGCTGGTCGGGGCCGATCGTGATCGACGAGCTCGCGGCGTTCTACCGCGCGGCGTTGACCGGCGAGCCGGTGAGTCTCGATCCGCTTCCCGTGCAGGCGGCCGACATCGCGATGTGGGAGCACGGCCGGCTCGACGCGGCACGCCGCTCCCGGCTCGTCGGCTTCTGGCGGCAGCGGCTCGCGGGGCTGCCGGGGCTGAACCTGGTCAGCGACCGGCCGCGGCCGGCGACTTCGGCCTTCACCGGCACGCGGCACACCGCGACGGTGCCCGCGGCGACGGTGCGCGCCCTGCACGCTCTGTGCCAGGAGCACCACGTCACCACCTACATGGCGTTGCTCGCCGCCACGTCGGTCGTGGTGGGCCGCTGGGCGCGCCAGGACGACGTGCCCTTGCTGGCGCAGGTCGCTCAGCGCCCGCTGCCGGCGGCGCAGTCGGTGGTCGGCTTCTTCGTCAACGGTGTCGTCGTCCGCACCGGTCTGGACGGGCAGCCCACCTTCCGCGAGCTGCTCGACCGGGTGTGTGACGAGTTCCTCGACGCGCTCGAACATGCGGACCTGCCCTTCGACGAGGTCGTACAGGCGCTGAATCCGCAGCGCGAGATGAACCGGAACCCGTTGGCACAGGTCGCGGTGAGCTTGGAGCGGGCGGACCGCCCGGCCGAGTTCGCCGGATTGCGGGCGACACCGGTCGACGTACACCTGGGCACCTCGGTGGATCTCGACATCCTGTTCGAGGAGAACGGTGCCGACAGCCTGAGCGTGACGGTGCTGGCCGACAGCGAACTGTTCGACGCGCAGACCGCCGCCGAGCTAACGGCTTCCTTGACCACCGCGCTGACCGGACTCGTCGAGCAGCCGGACCGCCCGGCGCTCGACGTCGAGCTCGTCGACCCCGCCCGGGCCACCCTCGCCGCCGATGAGACGAGCAGCGACTACCCGTACTCGTCCGTGCAGGCGTTGTTCGAGCAGCAGGTCGCACGTACGCCCGAGGCGCCCGCGGTGTACCACCCGGACGGCGTCATGACGTACGGCGAGCTCAACGCACAGGTCAACCGGCTGAGCCGAACTCTGCGTGCCCACGGCATCGAGCTCGAGACCCCGGTCGGCTTGTGCATGCAACGCTCGCTCGACCGCATCGTCGCGGTGCTGGCGATCCTCAAGGCCGGCGGTTGCTACGTGCCGATGCCGGCGGGCGACCCGGCCGAGCGGCTGCGCGTGCTGGTCGCCGACAGCGGTGTCGAACTGGTGCTCACCGACGACACGAGCGCCGCGGCGTTCGAGTGGTGCGACCGGGCGGTCCCGTGGGCGGACCTGACCGAGCGGGCCGGGCACGACGTGGCCGACCCCGAACCGCTGGCCGGCGGCGCCAGCCTCGCGCACATCATCTACACGTCCGGCTCGACGGGTCGGCCGAACGCCGTTGCGGTCGCCCAGCACTCGCTGGCGCGTCTGGTCCGTGGTTCGCTCTACCACGAGTTCGGACCGGCGGACGTGTGCCTGGAGCTGTCGCCGCTGACCTTCGACGCGTCACTCGTCGAGCTGTGGGGTCCGCTGCTCAACGGCGGCGCGATCGCCGTCGTGCCGGAGGACAACGGCCGCCTGGGCCTGCTCGACCAGCTGCGCGCCGGACTGCACGCCTATCCGGTCACCATGGTCCAGCTGATCTCGCCGCAGCTGGGGCTCGTCGTAGAGAACGCGCCGGAACTGCTGAGCCGGCTCGACACCGTGTTCGTCGGCGGTGACGTCCTGTCGCCGCAGACAGCGGCCCGGGCCCGTGCGCTGCAGGGCGGCAACGCGACCCTGCTCCACATGTACGGGCCGACCGAGAGCACGCTGTTCGCCACCTACGAGGAGATTCGCGAGGTCTCCGCCCCGCACGGGCGGCTGCCCATCGGCCGCCCGATCGGCAACACCACCGCCTACGTCGTCGACGAGGGCGGCAATCTGGTACCGCCGTGCGCGCCGGGCGAGTTGCTACTCGGGGGCGCCGGCCTGGCGCGCGGCTACGCGGGGCAGCCGGCACTCACCGCGAAACGCTTCGTGCCCGACCCGTTCTCCGGCTCGCCCGGTGCGCGGCTGTACCGCACCGGCGACCTCGTACGACGCCTGCCGGACGGGCGGATCGAGTTCCTCGGCCGGGTAGACCACCAGGTGAAGGTCCGAGGGCACCGGATCGAGACCGGAGAAGTGGCCACAGCCCTGCGCTCACATCCGCAGGTCGCCGACGCCGTCGTGGTCGTGCGTGCGGATCTGCCGGGCGGACCGGACCTCGTCGCCTACGTGGTCGCAGAGCCGGCCGGTGCTGCGACCACCGAGCAGTTGCGGGCACATCTGCGCCAGATCCTGCCGCAGTACATGATCCCGGCCGCCTTCGTCCCGCTTCCCGCCCTGCCGCTCACGCGGCATGCCAAGCTCGATCTCGCCGCCCTGCCCGCGGTCGTCCCCGCCGCCGCCTCCGCCGAGGCGCCGCGCTCGGACACCGAACGCGAGGTCGCCTCGCTGTGGCACCGCCTGCTCGGCGTCGAGGAGCTCGATCGGTCGCGGACGTTCTTCGACTCCGGCGGCAATTCGCTGCTGCTCATCCAGCTCGCGGAAGCGATTGCCGCACGGTACCCGGAGTGTGGGCTCAAGATCGGCGACCTGTTCGAGTACACGACAATTGCCCGTCTCGGCAAGGTCCTGGACGAACGACGAGAAGCAGGGAGGCGGTCCCAGTGACCCCGAGGGAACCCATTGCCATCGTAGGAGCGGCGTTACGACTGCCCGACGCCGATTCGCTGGACGAGCTGGCGGCCAATCTCGGTGCCGGTCGCGACAGCGTCCGCCCCGTGCCGGCCGACCGGCTCGCGCTCAGCGGTGAGGAACCGGGTGCCGAACGACAGCCGCTCGCGCCGCTGGCCGGGATCGAGCACTTCGACCACGAATTCTTCCGGATCTCGCTTCGCGAGGCCCAGCTCATGGCACCGGAGCAGCGCATCGCGCTGCAGCTCGCCTGCGCTGCCATCGAGGACGCCGGCTACGCGCTCGGCAGCTTCCGCGGCACCAAGACCGCCGTCGTGCTCGCCGGCGGTCCGTCCGACTACCCGGATCTGATTCCGGAGGGCGACGACGAGCTGCTGACACTGCTCGGCACGGGCACGCCGTCACTGTGCGGCCGGATCGCATACCTGCTCGGTCTGTGCGGGCCGGCCATCGTGCTGGACACGGGTTGCTCGGCCGGGCTGGTCGCCGTCGACCACGCCGCGAAGCTGCTGCGCGACGGGGATTGCGAACAGGCACTGGTCGGCGCCGTGAGTGTGCACAGCACCTTCCCGCCGGCGGGCGATCGCGACCGCTACGCCGAGGTCGTGGCCACGGGCGGGCGCAGCCGCGCCTTCGACGCCGGTGCCGATGGCGCCGGTGACGGCGAAGGCGGGGCCGTCTTCGTGCTCAAGCTCCTCTCGGCGGCGCAGCGCGACGGCGACGACATCCGGGCGCTGATCGTCGGCAGCGCCGTCAACCACAACGGCGACCGGTCGAACGGGCTGAGCGCGCCGAGCGCGGCAGCCCAGTCCGAGCTCATCACCTCCGCCTGGGAGCGGGCCGGGCTGAAGCCGGCTCAGGCCGGTTACATGGAGGCGCACGGTTCCGGCACCCGCCTCGGTGACATGATCGAAATCGACGGGTTGCGCCGTGCGCTGGGCCCGCTCGACGCCCAGCCGGTGCCCGTGGGTTCGATCAAGACCAACATCGGACACCTTGACCGCGCGGCCGGGCTGGCCGGGCTCGCGAAGGTCGTCGCGCAGTTGCGGCACGAGACGATCTACCCCTCGCTGCACTTCGAGTCCCCGAGTCCGGTGATCGACTTCGCGACCGCGCCGGTGAAGGTGGCCACGAGCTCGACACCCTGGCCGGCGACGCAGTCGCGCTACGCGGGGGTCAGCTCGTTCAGCATGTCGGGCACGAACGCACACGTCGTGCTCACCGGGGCGCCACAGCCGCCCGCCGACCCGGCGTCGTCGGCCGGCCGCGGGGTGGCGACGCTGTCGGCCCGTTCGTGGCCGGCCCTCGCCCGGTACTGCGAGGCCCTCGCGGAACACCTCGGCCAGCCGCAACGCGGGACCCCCGGCGACCTGGACGACGTACTGCACGTACTCAACCGCGGCCGCGACCACCTGGCGTGTCGGGTGGGGCTGGCCGTCGACAGCCGGGCCGAGCTGATCGCAGGGCTGCGCGCGGCGGCCGGCCGGCTGGCGGACCGGACGAACGAGCCTCCTGCGCCGGTTCGCCGCGTGGTGTGGACCTGCCCGGACGCCGACACCATCGACGCCGGCACCGCGCAGGCGGCGGCGAGCTGGCCCGCGTTCGCGCACGCCGTCGCCGAGTGCAACGAGAAGGCGCCGACAGACCTGGACGCCGCCGACCTCGAGTGGTTCGGGCGGCAGTACGCAGCCGCGCGGCTGACCGCCTCCCTCGGAGTCCCGTTCGCACACGCCATCGGGACCGGTCGTGGCGCGCTCGTCGCGCTCGCGGTCAACGGCGATATCGAGCCGGCCGACGCGCTGCGCCGACTCGCGGACGGCGATGTGCCGGACTCGGCCGAACCGGCTGTCCCGGCGTGGTTGCGGTTCGAGCAGCTCGTTCTTGCCGGGCCCGGCCCGGCAAAGCCGATCTTCGACGAGCCGGCCGGGTCCGTCACGGTTGCGTGGGCCGGAGCGAACGTGCTCGACACTGTCGCCGCTCTCTACGAGGCCGGTGTGGACATCGTGTGGGACGAGTCGTACGCCGGGCACCACCGCCGACGGGTCGCGCTGCCCACCTATCCGTTCGAACCGACTCGTGTGTGGATCCGCGAGCCGGCCGCCGCCACCGAGACGTCGCCGGACGCAGGTGAGACGTGCGACGTCGCTGCGGCGTCCTGTGCGCTCGAGGTCGAGCAGTGCGCCCTCGACACCGGCGAGATCGACCCCGTCGCGGCCGAGGAAGGACCTCTCAAGGCCGACGAGTACGAACGCGCGGTGCGCGCCGTATGGGGCGAGATCCTCGGAGTGGCCGACGTCGCCGCCGAGGCCGACTACTTCGATCTGGGTGGGACCTCTGCGATGGCCCTCCAGATGCTGACCACCATGCGCCGTCGCTTCGGCGTCCGGATGAAGCTCATCGACCTGTACGAGACCCGCACGGCCCGCGACTTCGCCGCTCGAGTGGCCGGTCTGCGCGACGAGGCGACCGCACAGGCAGGGAGTCAGGGATGACGGAGCGGATGTTCCACGTGGTCGTCAACGCCGAGGAACAGCACTCCCTGTGGCCGGTCGGGCGTGACCTTCCGGCCGGGTGGTCGGCGGTCTCGGGACCGGACACCGAGTCGGAGTGCCTCGCCTACATCGAGGCGGTGTGGACGGACATCACTCCCCGCAGCGTGCGTGACAGGCTGGCCGAACAGAGGGGGCGACGGTGACCGCAGCGACCCGACCCGGACAGGGGCCGCGGGTAGGGGTGATCGGCGCCGGGGTGATGGGCACCGGCGTGGCTGAGGACTGCGCACGCGCCGGATACACCGTGGCTCTCGTCGACGTGTCCGACGAGCGGCTGCAGGCCGCCCGTGACGCCCTGCGCCGTGCGGGACTGGTGGACCGGCTGCGCAGCCCGCAGGCCGAGCACGACAACTGGCTGGAGCGGATCGGCTTCGGTACCGACGACGCGCAGCTGGCCGGCTGCGAACTCGTCGTGGAGAACGTCACCGAGGACCCCGATACCAAGACGGCGGTGCACCGCCGCCTCGACGACCTGTGTCCCGGAGTCCCGGTCATCGTGAACACCTCGGTCATCCCGATCACCTGGCTCGCCGGACGCACCAGTTCCCCTGAGCGCTTCGTCGGCGTGCACTTCATGAACCCGGTGCCGGCCAAGCCGCTGGTCGAGGTGATCCGCGGTGAGCAGACGTCGGACGCAAGCGCCGAGGCCGTGCTGGATTTCCTGCGCTCGATCGGCAAGGACTGGGTTCCGGTCGCCGACTCACCGGGTTTCGTCTCGAACGCCATCTTCATGACGGTGATCAACTCCGCCGCCGAGCTGGTCGAGAAGGGGGTCTCGGACGTCGCGGGGGTCGACCGCGTGTTCCGCGAGTGCTTCGGCCACCCGATGGGCCCGCTGGAGTCCGCCGACCTGATCGGCATCGACACCGTCGTGCGATCCCTGCGGATGCTGCAGAAGTTCGTCGACGTCGAACGCTACGAGCCGAGCTGCGGCCTCACCCGGCTCGTCGAGGCAGGTCGGGTCGGACGCCGGGTCGGTGACGGTTTCTATCAATACGCGAGTGGACGAGCGGGAGCACGATCGTGAGCATTAACCTCAGCCCCGACGGCGTCAGCCAAGAGCTGTGCGACTTCCTGCACGACACACTGCGCCAGCCGGTGCAGGTCGACGACGACATCTTCGCCCTCGGCATGGCGAACTCGATGTTCGCTCTCGAACTGATCGTCTACATCGAGAGCAGGTACGGCCTCACACTGGAGGGCGAGGACCTCACCCGCGACAACTTCCGCTCGGCACAGGCGATGTCACAGCTGGTGATGAGGCGTTCGGCGGCGGTGGGCGACGAATGACGAACGCCTACCAGCAGGAGGCGGACCTCGTCCGGTTCGCGTCCCGGGTCGTCGCGCCCCGGGCGGCCGAGTCCGACCGCAGCGCGACCCTCGACCGGGCCGTGATCGACGAACTCGCCGCCAGCGGGCTGCTCGGGGCGGCGATACCGAAGGATCACGGCGGGCTCGGCTTCACGGACACCCACTTCGGTGAGCTGTGCGCGGCCGTCGGCGCCTGGTGCACCTCGACCCGGGCACTCCTCACCGTCCAGGACATGGTGGCCGGCGCGTTGCTGCGCAGCGGCAGCCGCGCGCAGCAGGAGAAGTGGCTGCCAAGGCTGGCCCGAGGCGAGGCGATCGCGGCTTTCGCCCTCACCGAGCCGGATGCCGGCAGCGATGCCGCCGCCGTGGCCGCGCCCCTGACCGAGGCGGGTGACGGTTGGCTCCTGGACGGGACGAAGAGGTGGGTGAGTTTCGGGGCGATCGCCGACGTCTGTCTCGTCGTGGCTCGCGCCGCGGGCGGGCCGACCGCAGTGCTGGTCGAGCGTGGCGCGGCCGGGATGAGCGTCGAGCCCATCGGCGCACGTTCGCTCGGGATGCGGGCGGCCATGACGGCGAACATGACCTTCGAGTCCTGCGTCGTCGGACCGGAGAACATCGTGGGCGCGGTCGGAGCGGGATTCACGTTCGTGGCCGGCACGGCGCTCGACCGCGGCCGGCACAGCGTGGCCTGGGGCAGTGCCGGCCTCGCCGAGGGCGTCCTGCGCGAGGCGACGCGCCACGCGAGCCGACGACGCCAGTTCGGCGCCGTGCTGACCGATCACCAGCTGATCCGGGCGCTGTTGAGCGACATGCTCGTGCGCGCGCGATCGGCCCGGCTTGCCTGCCGGGCTGCCGCCGAGGCGCGTGAGCGGCGCGATGCGGACGCGACGCTCGATACGGTGCTGGCCAAGTACACATCCGCCCGAACCGCGTTCGACAACGCCGCTGCGGCCGTGCAGGTGCTCGGCTCGCGCGCCTGCGAGTCCGGCACACTGGTCGAACGCATGTACCGGGACGCGAAGGTCCAGCAGCTCATCGAGGGCACCGATCAGCTCGCGCAATTGCAGCTGTGGGAGCTCGCGGTCCGCGACGAGCGCCGCCACGACCGCGTGGTCGCGTCGTGATCGGGCTCGGCGCCATCGACGTGTGGCTTCCGCAGAAGCGCATCGCGGTACCGGAGCTGGCGGAGCTGGAGACCCTTTCCGGGGCGCAGCGGCAGGCCGTCGCGGCCTTCGGCATCGACACGGTCGCGGCCGCTGACGGGCGGTCGGCGACCGACCTCGCCGTGGAGTCGGTGCGGCGTCTGCTCGCACGGGACGACGTCGACGCTGCCGGCATCGGGGCGCTGCTCGTGGTGGGATCGCGCGCGCCGGACTATCTGATGAGTCCGGAATCGACGCGGATCGCCCGCGAGGCCGAGCTGGACGTCGGGCTGTCGTTCTCGGTCTCCGACCTGGGGTGCGTGTCGATCTCGGCCGCCCTGCTCACCGCCTCGGCGCTGTTGTCCGCGACGCCGGACTGGTCGAGCGTGCTGATCGCGCACGGTTGTGTTCCGCCCGGCACGTCGCGGCTGCGCCATCCCGTCACCGTCAACGGAGATGCCGGCCTGGCCGTACTGGTACGGCGCCAGCCACGCCTGCGGATCCTCGATGTCGCCATCGAGACCGACGGCAGCTACTGGGACCTGTTCCGGGTCGACTACCGCGACGTTCCGTCGGAGCAGTGGCGCGAGCAGTGCACCGACCTGACCCGGTACTCCTTCGAACTCGCGTTGCAGAGCCGCGCGCGGCTGCGCAAGCTCAATGAGCTCGTACTCACCCGGCAGGGCCGTACCTTCGCCGATGTCGACCACGTGGTGATGCAGAACGTCTCCATGGGGGCGTTCCGGTTCTACGAGGAGATCTTCGACGTAGAGATCGCCCGTGCCTGCTACGACAACCTGCGCACCCTCGGCCACCTCGGGTCGGTCGACATCATCGCGAATCTGGCCGCGGGGGTAGACTCCGGCGAGTTCGCCGAGGGAGACCTGATCCTTGTCATGAACAACAGCCCTGCTGCGGCATGGAGTTCGATGTTGGTGGAGATATGACGGCCCAGGACCCGGCACCGTTCGTGAAGTGCGTTGTGTGGGATCTCGACGACACACTGTGGCGCGGGACGCTCGTCGAGGGCGACGACGTCGTTCTCGACGAGGCGACCGTGGAGGTCCTCCGTACGCTCGACGAGCGCGGCATCCTGCACTCGATCGCGTCGGCCAACGACGCCGATGCGGCGATGGCCGCTCTCGAACGCCTCGGCGTGGCCGAGTACTTCCTCGTCCCGCAGATCGGCTGGGGGGCGAAATCGCTGTCGGTGCAGGCTGTGGCGGACGCGCTGAACATCGGCGTCGACTCGCTCGCCTTCGTCGACGATCAGCCGTTCAACCTTCAGGAGGTCGCGCACTCGCTGCCCGCGGTCCGCTGCCTTCCGGCCGACATGATTCCGCAGCTGGCCGGGTTACCCGAGTTCAGTCCGCCGGTCAGTTCGGAGAGCGGGTCGCGGCGGGCGATGTACCGCAGCATGCACACGCGTGACGCGGCCGAGCGCGACTTCGACGGGCCGCCGCAGCAGTTCCTCGACGGCCTCGGGATGGTGTGCACGGTCGCGGCCGCCGAGCCGGACGACCTCGCCCGCGTCGAGGAACTGACCATCCGTACGCACCAGCTCAACACCACCGGAATCGCCTACGGCCGCGCGGAGTTGCGCGCGCTCGCATCGGCGCCGACCCATCGGGTGCTGGTCGTCGGCCTCGAGGATCGTTACGGGGTGTACGGAACCATCGGGCTCGCCCTCCTCGCCGTGGGCGACGACGGCGACTGGACGCTCGAACTGTTCCTGCTGTCCTGTCGCGTCCTGACCCGCGGCGTGAGCTCGGCGTTGCTGGCCGGCCTGGCCGAAGTCGCGCGGGAGCAGGGCTGCGTGCTGCGGGCCCGGTTCCGGCCCAACGACCGCAACCGGGCGATGAATGTCGCGCTGCGCTTCGCCGGGTTCGAACAAGTCGCCGATGACGACGGCACCCTGTTGCTCGAACATCGCAAGCAGATCAAGGCCCCGAGCCACATCGACCTGCGCGGCCTGTCGCAGGCGATCGGCGCAGTCGCCGTCGAAAGCGGTGGGCACTCATGACACGGCCGACGGCCCACCGAGGCCGCGCACTGACCAAATCCGAACGGGGGCGGTGCCGGCTCTCGGCACTGCACCGGTCGGCATTCCCGGAGGAACGGACATGATGCCGAAGGGTTCACTGCTGCGCGACCGAACCTTCGTGAAGTTTTGGTCGGGCCAGGCCGTCTCCCTGACCGGTTCGGCCATGATCCCGGTGGTGATGCCGCTGATCGCAGCGATCGCCTTGCACGCCAGTGGTCTGGAGGCGTCGGCCGTGTCGGCCGCCTCGCTGCTACCGGGCATGCTGTTCATGCTTCCGATCGGCGCGATCATCGAAGATCTGCCGAAGCGGCTGGTGATGATGTGGGCCGACCTCGCCGAGTCGGCGGCGCTCGTCGTCGTGCCGGTGCTGTGGTGGGCCGACCTGCTGAGCATTCCGGCGCTGTGCGCCGTCGGCTTCCTCGCGAGCACCTTCGGCATCGTCTCGCAGGTGGCGAACCAGGCGTTGACGCCCTACCTCGTGCGCAAGGACCAGCTGATCGAGGCGAACGCCAAGCTCACGCTGGCGGAGTCGACGGCCACGAGTGCCGGTCCGGCGGCAGCGGGCTTCCTCGTCGCACGGCTGGGCGGTCCTGCCACACTCGGCATCGCAGCCATCGGCAGCTTCTTCAGCGCTGCGACCCTGGCTGTCATCCGCCCGCAGGAACCGCCGCCGGAACGATCCGGGCCGGAGCGCAACCTGTACCGCTCGATCCTGGCCGGGCTGCACTTCATCAAGGGCAACGCGGTCCTGCGCACGCTGATGGCCATCAACGCCGTCGACAACTTCTTCCTCGCCTGGATCCAGGCGATCCTGACCGTGTACCTTCTGCGTTCGCTGCACTGGGACAGCGAGGCGATCGGGTTGGTGCTGGGGATCGCCGCACTGGGCGGCGTCATCGGGTCGCTGTGCGCGAAGCGGCTGCACGACCTGCTGGGCACCTCCCGGCTGCTGCTGCTGGCGGTGAGCGCCGGCGCACCGACCGAGGCGGTCGTACTCCTGCTCGAGCCGGGCTCGGCCGGCAAGGTGATCGCCTGCGCGGCACAGTCGGTGGCCATCTTCTTCACGGTCTGCTATTCGGTCACCTCGCGCACGCTCCGGCAGATCGAATCGCCGGACAACATGCGTACCCGCATCACCGCCGCGCACCGGTGGGTCAGCGTGGCCCTCCTGCCGGTCGGCGCTCTCCTGGGCGGTCTGACGAGCTCGGCGCTCGGCCTCTACGGCGCGATCGCATGCGGCTGTGCCGGGCTCGTGGTGGCGCCCGCGCTGGCGTGGGTGTCACCGCTTCGCCATGCCGAGAACGCGTCGAGTCCGCAGGTGGTCAAGACCTCGTGATCCAGCGACTCGTATTCGGAGAGGACGATCCCTCGTGACCTACCGCACCGAGTTCTTCCACACCTACGACGGGTTGCGGCTCGCCTACCACGTCATCGGGTCTGGGCGGCCGCTGATCGTACTGCCCACCGGCCCCGGACTCACCCCCGACTACCTGGGCGATCTCGGTGGACTGCCGGCGCGGACGTCCCGGTCGCTGGTGTTCCTGCAGCTGCGTGGTTCCGGAGTGTCCGAGGTGCCGGACGACCCGGCCACCTACCGCTGCGACCGGATGGTGGAGGACGTCGAGGCGCTTCGTCACCACCTCATGCTCGAACGTATGGACCTGATCGCACACTCCCAGGCGGGCGACCTGGGACTGATGTACGCGGCTCGCTACCCCGAGCGCCTGACCAGCCTCGTCCTGGTGACGCCCGTGATGACGGCCATCGGCGTCGAACCGTCGCCGGACGAGATGCGTGAGTCCATGAAGCTGCGCGAGAACGAACCGTGGTACGAAGCGGCCGCGGACGCGGTGATGCTCGCGCTGGACGGCGACGAGAGCCTGGAACTCCGGGCGAGTTACGTCCCGTTCTTCTACGCCCGCTGGGACGAGGCGGCGCGGGAGCACGCCGCGCTGAACTCGGACCGCGCCAGCAGGGTGGAAGCCGGGTTCATCGTCGACGGCATGTTCACCCCGGAGGAGACGCGCCGCGCCCTGCACGAGATGGCCGCCCCGGTATTGATCTTCGTCGGCGAGATGGACCTCGCACCGACCGTCGAGCAAGCGGGCAGAGCGATGAAGCTGTTCCCCGACGCGCACCTGGTCGTACAGCCCGACACCGCGCACATGCCATGGGTGGACGATCCGGTCTGGTTCTGCAACGAGCTGACCCGGTTCCTGAACACCGCGGTCGACGCACGGTCGTAGGATCCGGGATCTTCAAGGCGGACACGTGGGCTCCGATCACCACGGTGATCGGGGCCGATCGGGCTCAGATCCGGCCGAAGACCCGCAGCAAGTACTCCTTGCGGTCCATCGGGTTGGTGTCCGTGCGGCGGCGGGCCGGGGCAGGGCCGGGGGCCGGCTGGAAGCTGTCCAACCGGGTCGACAGGATGCCCTCGCCCTGACTCAGCCCGGGCAGCCTCTGCTCGAACTCCTGGACGGTGCGGGCCGGGATGGTGCCGTCGACCAGGCAAGTGCTGCCGTATGCCTTCGTCGTCTCCGGCGTGGCGCCGCACTCCACCAGATTCAGCAGCGCGGTGCTGATGTTCTCGGCCGGCACCTCCAGTTCGAATCTGTTCACCGGCTCGAACACTTGGGTACCCGCCTGTTTGAGCGCATCCATCAGCACCAGCGGGGTCACCTTGCGGAAGTCACCCGCCGCACTGACCGGGCTGGCGTACCCGGTGCGGGTCAGTGTCACCAGGATGTCGAGCACCTCCCACCCGTACAACCCCTGCTGCAGGGTCGAGCGCACCGCCTCCTCGATCGCCTTGTGGAAGGCGTGCGGCAGTGAGCCCAGCTCGACCGACCGCCGGAAGACGACACCCGAGTCCGGCTCGCCGGGCTCCACCCGCAGCCCGACCGTGGCCCAGAAGAAGGTCCTGTTCCTGAGGTCGATCTCCTCCACCGACTCGCCGACCCCGATGGGCCTCTCCACGCAGATGGTCCGTGTGCCCTCGAACTCCACGTCCAGCTTGTAGTCCTCGGCGAGCGTGGCCTTGATGACCTCCTTCTGCACCTCGCCGTACAGCGAGACCGAGACTTCCTGCTCGTCATCGTTCTTGCGGACGTTGATGAACGGGTCCTGGTCGGCCAGCTGCAGCAGGGCCTCGTAGAGGTCGGGCATTGCCCCCGGCCTGGTCGCCCTGATCACGGTCTCCAGGCTCGGCGGCGCGAACAGATGCCGCCCCCGCAGCCCGTCGCCGGTTCCGAGCTGATCCCCGATCCGAATGCCCTTGAGCCCCCTGACCTTGGCGATGTCACCCGCGGACGCGTGCGCCTCGATCACCTCGGAGCCCCGGTGGAACACCTCGACCACGGTCGGCCGACCGGCCAGCTCGGTGATGGTGCCGTGCCGATCCTGCCGGTAGAGGCCGATGTTGGTGCGAGCCCTGAGCACACCCGAGTGCAGGCGCACATAGGCGACCTTCTCCCCGGCCCATCCGCGTTCGATCTTGAACACCGTCCCGCGCAACCCGGCGTCGGACCGGCCGGGAGCAACCGGAAGCAGGCTGGTGATCCCGTCGATCAGCCCGGTGATGCCGGTGCCTGCCACGGCCGAACCGAAGAACACCGGGCACAGGAGTGCCTCGCGGGTCTGCCGGGCCAGCTCGGTGGCGTAGTCCTGCGCGACCAGCACCGGCTCGTCGGCGAGGTAGCGGGCCAGGAAGCCGTCGTCGTGCTCGGCGAGCACCTCGGTCAACTCGGAGGCGAAGTCCTCCTCCGAGACGCGGCGGGCCACGGCGTGCGCCTGCCGCGTACCGATCTCCTCCACCCTGGTCATGGGGACGAGGGAGGGTGCCAGCTCGGATCGGATCGACTCCAGCAGGTCCTCGTAGCGGGCCCCCATGCGGTCGATCTTGTTCACGAACAGGATCACCGGCATGCGCATCTTGACCAGGGTGCGCATGAGCAGGCGGCTCTGAGCCTGTACGCCCTCGACCGCCGATATGACGAGCACCACTCCGTCGAGCACGCCAAGGGCCCGCTCCACCTCGGAGATGAAGTCGGGGTGACCGGGTGTGTCGATCAGATTGACCTTCACCTCGCCGACGGTGAAAGACACCACTGCCGACCGGATGGTGATGCCGCGCCGGCGCTCGAGTTCGTGCGCGTCGGTCTGGGTGTCGCCACGATCGACGCTGCCGATCCGGTCGATGACGCCGGCGGTGTACAGCAACCGCTCGGTCAGGCTGGTCTTACCGGCATCGACATGTGCCAGGATTCCGATGTTCACGCTTGTCATGACGTGCTTCCCCTAGTTCTTCGGTCTTCAGGGAAGGTCGGCCGACGCGCCTGGGTGCGTCTGCGTCGTTTCGTCCATGTGGTCCAACCAGGCGGCGATCGTCGCGATGGTGGGCATCCGCCTGAGGTCGTCGACGCCGAACTCGACGTCCATCATCGTACGGATGCGGTTGGCGAGCCGGGCGACGGCCAGCCGGTCGCCGCCGAGGTCGAAGAAGTCGTCGTCGATGCCGATCTCGACGTCGGGACGGCGCAGACTGTCGGCGAACAGCTCGGCGAGCAGTGCCTCGGTCTCTCCCCGAGGACTGCGTGCACGCGTGTGCTGCGCACTGCCCATCGGTACGTCCGGCTGCGCGGCGCCCTCGCCGAGCAGTACCACGAGGTGCGCGGCGAGCGCCTCGACGGTCGAGGCCTCGAACAGGTGGCGGTCGTACTCGATGACGCCGGACAGGCCTGTCGGCCCGTGCTCGGCCGACGTGTCGGCGAACGTGATGGTGAGGTCGAACTTCGTCGTGCCGGTGTCGACCGGCACGACGACGCAGTCCGTGCCGGCGAGCGTGAGCCGGTCCGGCGGACCCTGGTTGAAACCGATCATTACCTGGAACCCGGCGCTTCGGCCGAGGTCACGCCGCAGGTTGAGCGAGTCGACGACGTGGTCGAACGGGATCCGCCCGTGAGCGAACGCATCGACGTCACGGCGGGCGAGCTGTGTGACCAGCTGCCGGAAGGTGGGGTCGCCCGACACGTCGGCCCGCAGGATCACGGTGTTGACGAAGAACCCGACGACGTCTTCGAGCTCGGCCGCATCGCGGCCGGCGATCGGGACACCGATCGGCACGTCGGTCCCGGCCCCGAAGTCACGCAGCAGGACGGACACGGCCGCGTGCAGGGGTGCGAAACCGGTGGCACCGCACGTTCGCGCGAGTTCGAACAGGTTGCGACGCACGTCCGCGCCGACCGCGAAGGTGACCCTGGCGCCGATGTGCCGGTCCTCGTCCGCCGAACGGGGATGGTCGGCCGGGACGACCGCGTCGGCGGGCGCATCGGCCAGCGCCGCGGTCCAGAAATCAAGATCGGCCTGCATCAGCGGATGCCGGGTCCCGTCTCGCCCGGCGAGCAGCCTGCGCTGCCACAGGCTGTAGTCCCCGTACTGCACCGGAAGCTCCGACCACGCCGGCACGGCGCCCGCGCGGCGGGCGGCGTAGGCCTCGCTCAGGTCACGCAGCAGCGGACGCATCGACCACTCGTCCGCCGCGATGTGGTGTACGAGCAGCACCAGCGTGGCTGTCGGTGCGGTCGACTCGGTGCGGAACAGCCAGCTCCGGACGGGCACGGCGACGGTCAGGTCGAAACAGAACCTGCAGGCGTCGTCGACGGCTGTCGCCAGGTCGGACTCGGCCACCTGCTCGACCGTCAGGCAGGGCGCGAGGTCGTCCGGATCGAGCACCCGCTGGAACGGTATGCCGTCGTACTCGCCGAACACGGTGCGCAGGCTCTCGTGCCGCGCCAGCACGTCCGCCAGCGCATCGGCCAGCGCGGACGTGTCCACCGGTCCGGTCAACTGCCAGACCAGCGGGATGTTGTACGCGGCGTTCGGGCCGTCGAGTCGGTGCAGGAACCACAGCCGGGCCTGGGCGGAGGACAGCGGAACGCGCCGGGGCCGCGGCATCGGGACCAGCGGCGGCAGCGTAGAGCTGGGCCCGGCGTCGATGAGCCGGGCCAGGCCGGCGACGGTGGGGGAGCCGAATATCGCCTGGACGCCGATCTCGGCGTCGGCTGCCGCGCGGATGCGGTTGGTCATGCGGGCGGCCAGCAGTGAGTTCCCACCGAGGTCGAAGAAGTTGTCGTCGACACCGACCCGCTCGTGGTGCAGCGTCTGCGAGAACAGCTCTGCCAGCATCCGCTCGGTCTCGGTTCGCGGCTGGGCGCTCGGCGCCGGACGGTGCTCGGGGATCGGCTGCGCGGCCAGCGCCGTCCGGTCGAGCTTGCCGTTCGACGTCATCGGCAGGCGGTCGAGGAACACCCACGCGTTCGGCACCATGTGGGCCGGCAGCTGGCGCTCGACGTGCGCGCGCAATTCCGCCTGGTCGGTCTTCGGGCCGGGCTGGGCCACGATGAAGGCAACCAGCCGCAGTTGCGCACTGCTCGTGTCCTCCTCCTCGTCCCTGACGGGCCGGGCCAGCACAGCGCACTGTACGACGGCCGGATGCGCTGCGACGACGGCCTCGATCTCGCCGAGTTCGGTCCGGAATCCGCGGATCTTGATCTGCTGATCGGCACGACCGACGTAGTCCACACCGCCGTCGGCGCGTCGGCGGACAAGGTCGCCGCTGCGGTACATGCGCGTCCCGGTGCGCACGTGTCCGGATGGATCAGCCGGATCGGGGAACGGGCAGGCGACGAAGCGCGACGCCGTCAGGCCGGGTCGGCCGTGGTAGCCACGTGCCACGCCGGGACCGGCGGCGTAGAGCTCGCCGATCTCGCCGTCCGGCACCGGTTGCAACCGCTCGTCCAGGACGTGGACGCGTGTTCCGAGGATCGTCGACCCGATCGGCGTCGGCTCGTCAGCGGGGAGCAGCGGCTCACTCATCGTCACGCAGACGGTGGTTTCGGTCGGTCCGTAGATGTTGTAGAACTTTCGGCCCGGTGCCCATCGCCGGACCAGTGCCGGCGACAGCACCTCACCACCGGCGATCAGCACCTCCAACACGCCGCCCGGGATGGGGACCTCGCCCTCGGGCGGCGTGATCGCGGCCAGTGCGGCCGGGGTGACGAACGAGTGCGTCACGGCCAGGCGCACGAACACGTCGGCAAGGTCGTCGTGTCGGCTGCGCGGAATCACCAGGGTCGCGCCGTGCGCGAGCGCCAGCAGAAGCTCCAGCACCGAAGCGTCGAAGCTAGGGGAGGACTGCTGCAGCACGCGGCTGCCAGGTCGCGGGTCGGCGGCCATGGTGAACTGACGGCACAAGTCGGGCAGTCCGCGGTGGGTGACCGTGACCGCCTTCGGCCTGCCGGTCGAGCCGGAGGTGTAGATGAGGTACGCGGGATGGTCAGGGTGGAGTGGGACGGTGCGGTCGGAGTCCGTGAAGGACCGCTGCGTCAGTGGTTCGCCCGTGGCGGTCGCAGTGCCCGTGTCATCGAGTACCAGCGTGGGTCCTGCGATAGCCGCGCCGGCATCGCCGGGTGGCACGATCGTCATGGCCGGGGCCGCGTCGGCGAGCATGAACTCCAGGCGCAGCGCCGGGTAGTCCAGATCGAGCGGCAGGTAGGCGCCGCCGGCCTTGGTCACGGCCAGCACGGCGACGACGAAGGCGGTGCCGCTCGGCAACGCGACGGCGACGATCGACTCGGGCCCGATACCGCGGCGGCGCAGCTCCCAGGCCAACCGGTCGACGCGGGCCGCCAGCTCGGCGTAGGTCAACTCGGCCAGACCGTGCGCGCGTTCGTGCCGCACCGCGACGGCCTGGGGTGTCCGCGCCGCCTGTGCCTCGAACAGGTCGGGCAGACAGGGTGATTTCGCGGCCTCGGAGTCCGGTACCGAACCGAGGCGACGCGGCCGGTCGTCGGTCCACTCACGCTCGACGAAGTCCAAGCAGGCGGACATCAGGCCGTCGAAGACCGGGCGCCAGCCCGGCGGGATCGGCACGTCGGCCGGCCAGAGGCTTTGCTGCTCGTCGTCGTTGACCAGCACCAGGCACGCGGCGTCCGGATCGTCGAACGGGTTCATGCATCACCTTTTCTACGTCAGGTACTGGTCCGCGCGCCCCGTCGCGGACCCTACGACGACCGCGGCGATCACGAGATCGTCGTCGAAGATGTAGCGCCCGGACAGCTCCCGACGGGTCCGGTCCGCGGCAAGGAAGCGTCCGACGAAGCTGCGCCGCGTAGGCTCGAAACGCACTTCGACGTCCTGGAAGTCGAGTCGGCGGCGCGCCGTCGGGTACCAGGCCTTGTAGATCGCCTCCTTGGCGCAGAACGCGAGCGTGGGCCAGGCCAAGGCGGGTCCGTCGCGCTGGAGGGAATCGAGGTGGAGCGCCTCGGTGGGGCGCAGTACCAGTTCGGCGACACCCGGTGCCAGATCGCGGTTCGGCTCGGCATCGATACCGAGTGCGACGACATCGCGGTCCTCGGCCACCGCAGCGGCACGGTACCCGTCGCAGTGGGTGATGCTGCCGACGACGCCGTGCGGCCACACCGGCGCGCGGTCACTGTCGCGACCGACCGGAACGGCCGTTCGGCCGAGTCTGGCCAACGCCTCGTGTGCGCAGCGCCGGGCGGTGAGGAACTCGCGGCGCCGGCTGTCCACGACCCCGACGATGAGACCGGTCTCGGCCGGGAACTCGTAGAGGGGCTCCAGGTCGCCGAACGCCTCGGCCGTCGATACCCCGGCCGGGACGACCGTCGCGAGTCTGCCGGCAGTCGAGAGCAGCTCAGACATACTCGATCCAGCGCGCCGACTCGATCCGGTCGATCAGCTCGACGAGTTGCTCGTGCGTGTCGACCTGGCCGGATATCGTGGCGACCGCGGACTGGGTGCCCAGCCGCCAGTCGACGTCAGCACCCACCTCGGTCAGCACTGTCACCCGCCCGACTCCCGGCAGCGTCCGCAGCGGCGTGATGTCACCGATCGCGGCGACCCGGCCGGCTTGCATCGGTGGCGTGATCAGGTAGCGGAAGGTGATCGCGTCGCCGCCCAGCACGTCGGGGCGGGACAGGGGACGGCCGAGCGCGGCCGCGACGGCGAGGCCGACGGGATCGCTCGTCGCCGAGCGGCGGGCGAGGTCGTCGGTCCAGCCACCGAGCCGTCCGTTCACCTCGATCACCCGCGGTCCGTCGGCGGTCAGCTTGATCTCGACCTGTGCCATGCCGCCGCGGATCCCGACGGCGCGCACCGCGCGACCTGACAGCTCGATCAACATCTCGATCTCGTCCGCGGGCAGGATCGACCGCGCGCCGTACCCGCCGCGTTCGCGGAACGGCGGGGCGAGGGCGAACTTGCTCGTGACGAAGACGGGGACGACGTCCTCGCCTTCCACGACGCAGTCGACGGCGACGTAGTCGCCCCACGGGTGCGGGGTAGGTCGTCCGATCAACTGCTCCTCGAGGAGCAACTCGGGCTCGAGTGCGAGCAGACCGGTGACGACCTCGCGGGCCTCGGCGGGATCCTCCAGTGCCAGCGTGTTGCGGCTCGCCGCGCTGACCACCGGCTTGACGATCGCAGGCAGCCCCACAGCCGCGAGCGCGGCGTCCACGTCGCCGGGCGAGCGTACGGTTCGTGCGCGCACGGCCTCCACGCCGGCCGCGCGCAACGCCTCGCGCTGCAGGTCCTTGCGGGTGATCGCAGGCACCGCCGATATGTCGTGGTGGGTCAGCTTGAGCGTGACAGCGAGCTCGGCGGTGCGGCCGAGCTGGTACTCGCTGAAGGTGACGATCCCGGCCGGCTCGTATTGGCGCAGTTCGTCGACGTCGTCCAGGTCGACGACGACGCCGAAGGCCTCCAGTGCCGGCGTCATCTCGCGCGCGTGGGGCGTGTCGGCGACCGCGAACAGCAGCGTGCAAGCGTGCGCGCGGGCTGCTTCCGCGATCCGCTCCGGGCCTGCGCTGCCGTCGTCGTAGACCACCAGCAGGACCTGCTTACCCGCCACATCCACCTACCTCGGAAAGTGTCGCCCGGATTGTCGGCGGCATCGTCTGCAAGTCGCGCGCTTGGGCGACCCGCACGCATCCCGCCAGCCCGAGAGCGTCGCGTAACTCGCGCTTCAGTAGCTCCAGCGTGTGATGGACCCCCGCCTCGCCGCCCGCGGCCAGCCCCCAGATCACCGGACGGCCGACGAGCACCGCATCGGCACCCAGCGCGAGCGCCTTGAGGACGTCGACGCCGGACCGCACACCGCCGTCGAGCAGGACCGTGCACCGCTGCCCCACCGCCGCCCGTACCGCGGCCAGGCACTCGATGCTGCCGACAGCGCCGTCCAACTGTCGCCCGCCGTGGTTCGACACCACGATGCCGTCGACACCGCAGTCGACCGCGCGCCGCGCGTCTTCGGGGGAGAGGATCCCCTTGAGTACCAGCGGCAAGCTCGTACGGGCACGCAGAGCCTCGATGTCCGCCCAGGTCAGCGAGGGGCTCAACAGGTCGGCGGTGTGCGCTGCCACGGTGGAGCCCAAGGGCGGCCGCACGGTGTCGGGCAGGTTCGCCGCGACGACGTCCGGGCCGACCGCGAAATTGTTCCGGATGTCGCGCAGCCGACGTCCCATCCACGGGACGTCGACGGTGACGACGAGGGCGTCGCATTTCGCCGCCTCGGCACGGCTCACCAGTTCGTCGCGGGTCCGCTCGTCGCGCAACCAGTAGAGCTGGAACCAGACGGGTGCCCCTTGTGCGGCGATGGCCTCGATCGAGTGGCTGCTGAGCGTACTGATGGCCAGAGGCACCCCGCATGCACGTGCAGCGCGCGCCGTGGCCAGCTCGCCGTGGGGGTGCACCAGCTGGTGGTAGGCGACCGGTGCTATGGCGATCGGCGCCGATGTCGTTCGCCCGAACAGGGTCGTCGAGATGGCGCAGGCGGATACGTCACGCAGTGCCCGCGGAACGACCCGGACGGCGTCCAGTGCCGCGCGATTGGCCGCGAGCGTCAGCTCCTGCCCTGCTCCGCCGACGACGAAGTCCCAGACGTCTGACGGTAACTGACGGTGGGCCAGCTCGACGACATCGGCCATGTGCAACGCGCCGGCCAGGCGCTGCGCGGTGCCCGAGTCGAGCTGTGGACTCTCAGGACGAGGCGACACGTTCGCCCTCGACCGCCTCGTACAACGCCTTGATGTTCGAGCTGCCGAAAGTTCTGGCACCGCGCCGCTCGATGACCTCGAAGAACAGCGTGCGCCGCGGATGGGTCGAGCGGGTGAAGATCTGGAACAGCTGCCCGCCGTGGTCTTCGTCGACGAGGATGTTCAGCTCGTGCAGGCGTTGGACGGCGTGCCGGGGCGAGGGCACGCGATCGGGTAACCGCGCGTAGTACGCGTCGGGCGTGGAGAGGAACTTGACGTCGCGTTCGGCCAGCGTGGTGACTGCGCGGACGATGTCGTCGACGGCCAGGGCCACGTGTTGCACGCCAGGACCGCCGTGTCCGGACAGGAAGTCGCTGATCTGCCCGGTCGCGGCACTCGGGTCGGGCGCGAGGATCGTGAACGTCACCGTGCGCGAGGCGCTCTGGACGACCTTCGACAGCATGGCCTGCGCACCGATGACGATGCGCTCGGCGAATATCTCGTCGAACCCGAACGCCCGCTCGTAGAACTCGACCGTCGAGTCGAGTTGTCCCAAGGAAACGATCACAGCGAAGTGGTCTGGCGCGACGACCTCGTAGCTGCTCGTGTCCTGTGCCGACGCACCCTCGGTCTCCCGATAACCGACCGGGATGCCGTTGCTCGGCTCTTCGCGCTGCAGCAGTGTGTGTACGACGTCGCCGAAGCCCGCGACCTTCGACACGAGCGCGACCTCGGCCTCTTCAGGGTCCCAGGGTTCGACGAGGCCGGTTCCGCCCGCCGCGACGACGGTCTCGTAGGCCTGCCGGACGTCGGGGGCGCGCATGGCGATGTCGACGACTCCGTCGCCGTGCGATTTCACGTAGTCGGCGGCCGGATGGTCGAGGGAGGTTGCCTCGGTCAGGACCAGACTCATCCCGCCATGGCGCAGGACGACTGATCGAAACCCCGTCTCCGGTGACCCACCGACGGCGACACGCCTGAAGCCGTACTGGTCGCACCAGGTGCCGAGCGTTGCGCCGAGGTCCTCGACGTACATCTCGATGTAGTCGAGATCGAAGCTGCCCCGGTCGCGTCCAGTGGTCATCAAGCTCCTCGTGTTTCGCGTCGTGTGGGGGTGCGTTCCCGACCGGCAATGGCGCGAGCTGCCGCAGGACCTCTGACCCGGCCGCGCAGCGGCGCCCCAAGGACCACGTTCCGACGGTAACCCATTGGCCTTGGGAATTCAGTTATTTCCCTTGAGACGAGGCCCAGTTGAAGAACCTTGCCGACTTCGAATGATTGGCTGGAAATATTTGATCGTCGCCATGTTTCACGACTTCGGCAAAGACCGGGTGAGGGCAGTGAAGACCGTCGGCCGGTACAGCCTGCCGAGCGCTGCCGGGACGCGGGCGGGAGCTGGATGCTGGAAGCCAACTCCGCGCAGCAGTCGTCTAGTTGGATCCGCATCCTTCCTGCACGGCTGAAGGATCGGGGTTAGTCTGTGCCGGTGCCGGGTGAAAGCAGGGTCAGAGGGCGTGGAGACGCGGTGGGCAGTCCCGAATCGGAGACGGCCGACCCAGGGCTCGACGTGCAACGCGATGTGCAACTAGACATCGAATTGGCCTCACTGCACGAATCGTTGATGGACCCGATGATGTCATCGCTGGTGTTCCTCAACGAGGTGGCGAGCCGCTTCCCGGACAGCATCTCCTTCGCTGCCGGCCGCCCGGCCGAGGACTACTTCGACACCGCCGACATCGCCCGCTACATCGAGATCTTCACCAACCACCTGCGCGAGCAGCGGGAGATGTCCGAAGCAGAGGTGCGGCGCACCCTGCTCCAGTACGGCCGCACCAACGGGATCATTCACGACCTCGTCGCCCGGCAGCTGGAGATCGACGAGGGCGTCCGAGTCCCGGCCGAGTCCATCGTCATCACCGTCGGGGCACAGGAGGGCATCTTCCTGGTGCTGCGTGCGCTGCGGGGCACGCAGCGCGACGCGGTGCTCGCCGTGGCGCCGACCTACGCCGGCCTGGCCGGTGCCGCCCGACTGGTCGACTGTCCGGTCGTACCGGTTCGCAGCGGCGACGGCGGGATCGACCTCGCCGATCTGCAGAGCACGATCGACGCGACGCGCCGCCGCGGTCTGCGTCCGCGCCTGCTCTACATCGTGCCGGACGTCTCGAACCCGACCGGAATCAGCCTGGATCTGTCGACCCGCCGCCGGCTGCTCGAGATCGTCCGTACCGCGGACCTGTTCGTGCTGGAGGACAACGCGTACGGCGTCTTCGCCGGCGGCGGGCGTCGGCTGCCCACGCTGAAGTCGCTGGACGAACAGCGTCGAGTGATTCGCGTCGGCTCGTTCGCCAAGACGGTGTGGCCGGGGGCCAGGGTCGGCTACGTCGTCGCAGACCAGCTCGTGGGCGAGCGGGCAGCCGGGGCCGGTCCCGCTCGCGCGACGCTCCTCGCCGAACAACTCGGCGTGATCAAGAGCATGTTGACCGTCAACACCTCGCCCATCACCCAGGCCGTGGTCGGCGGCGCCCTGATCGCGCACGGCATCAGCCTCTTCGCGGCGAATGAACGCCAGATCGCGATCTACCAGCGCAATCTCGCGCTCATGCTCGACGGCCTCGGCCGCCGCTTGTCCGGCACGCCCGGCGTTTCGTGGAACTCGCCCACCGGCGGTTTCTTCCTGTCGCTGGGCGTCCCCTTCCGCGCCGATGAGGCGCTGCTGGAGTGGTCGGCACGGGAGCACGGCGTCCTGTGGACCCCGATGTCGAACTTCTACACCGACGGCGGCGGGGCCAACCACCTGCGCCTGGCGTTCAGTCAGATGGATCCGCCGACCATCGACGAGGGTCTGGACCGCCTCGCCGGTTTCATCCGTGCGGCGGCCGCGTCGAGCAAGGGCCCGGAATCATCCGGCACTTCATAGCAGCGGCGAGCCGCCGAGCCGGGGCGTGCGCCCCAACTCCCCGTCAGCGCAAGCTCGTTCTTGTAGGGTTTGACCATGACGATAGCCTCAGGCGCATCCGATGACATCTCTGCCGCTCAGGTCCACGAAACCATTGCCCGGCACATGCTCGCCGACGGCTACGAACTGGTGCTCAACCTGGAGGCCTCCCGCGGTTCGCAGTTGGTGGACGGCCGCACCGGTACTGCCTACCTCGACTTCTTCAGCTTCTTCGCCTCGTCGGCGCTGGGCATGAATCATCCGGCACTGGCCGACGACGACGCGTTCGTCGCCGAACTGGGTCGCGCGGCCGTGAACAAGCCCAGCAACTCCGACCTCTACTCCATTCCAATGGCGCGCTTCGTCGACACCTTCGTCCGCGTGCTGGGCGACCCGGCGTTGCCGCATCTGTTCTTCGTCGACGGCGGCACGCTGGCCGTGGAGAACGCGCTCAAGGTGTCCTTCGACTGGAAGAGCCGCTGGAACGAGGCGCACGGCATCGACCCGTCGCTCGGTACGAAGGTGCTGCATCTGGAGAACGCGTTCCACGGCCGCTCCGGTTACACCCTGAGCCTCACCAACACGTGCGACCGGAACAACGTCGCGCGGTTCCCGAAGTTCGACTGGCCGCGTATTCCGTGCCCGTCCATCAACGGCAACGCCGATGTCGTCGCCGCCGAGCAGGTGGCGCTGGCAGCTGCTCGCCGCGCGTTCGAGACGAACCCCCACGACATCGCGTGCTTCGTCGCCGAGCCGATCCAGGGCGCAGGCGGCGACAACCACTTCCGGCCGGAATTCCTTCAGGCAGTACAGGCGCTGTGCCGTGAATTCGACGCGCTGTTCGTCATGGACGAAGTACAGACCGGCGTCGCCATGACCGGCACCGCCTGGGCCTACCAGCAGCTGGGTGTGCAGCCCGACGTCGTCGCCTTCGGCAAGAAGGTGCAGGTGTGCGGCATCATGGCCGGCGGACGCGTCGACGAAGTCCCCGACAACGTCTTCAACGTCTCGTCGCGGCTGTGCTCGACCTGGGGCGGAAACCTGACCGACATGGTGCGCGCCCGACGCATCCTCGAAGTCATCGAATCCGAGGACCTCATCAACCGCGCGGCCGAGCTGGGCAAACACCTGCAAACCGAGCTTGCCGCCGTCGCCGAACGCCACGACGTCGTCACCGACGTGCGTGGACGCGGCTTGCTGTGCGCATTCACGCTGCCGACGTCGCAGATGCGGGACACCGTCGTCGCGCGGTTGCGGGAGCACGAGCAGGTGATCGTCCCGGCGTGCGGACCCAGCAGTGTGCAATTCCGCCCGGCCCTGACCGTGTCGGTGGAAGAGCTGGATCACGGCGTCGCAGCTCTGGACCGCGTGCTCACAGCACTGACCTGATCGAGCCGCCGGGGCCCGCCCGAACGGGCTCAGGCCGGCCGCGAAGGAAGAGGTGGCCTGGTGCGTATTCGCGAGGAAGGCGGTGAGCGTTTGTCCGGGAGGTGCCGAGCTTCCTGGGCATGGTCGGGGACGTGAGCGGCAAGTCGGTTCTCGACCTGGCGTGCGGCACCGGGTTCTACAGCAGGGAGTTCAAGCGGCGCGGCGCCACGGATGTCTTCGGTGTCGACATCTCCGTCGAGATGATCGCCGCCGCGCGGGAGATCGAGCAGCGTGACCCGCTGGGTGTGAGCTACGAGGTCGGTGACGTGGCCGAGCTGCGGCCTCTCGACGAGCGCTTCGACATCGCGGTGGGAGTGCAGTGCCTCAACTACGCCGAGGACATCGCGGCGATGGAGCGGATGTGCCGCAACATTCACCGGAACCTGGTGCCGGGTGGAGAGTTCTTCGTGCTCGCCCAGAAGCCCGACGACCGGTTCGACTCTCCGTCCCTGGACAAGTACGGGTTCCGCTGCGAGCCGACCGGCGAGGAAATCGAGACGGGTCCGCGGGCGCGGGTCACGGCTCTCCTCGACCCGCAGCCGATCAGCATTGTCACCACGGCCCCGCGCCGCGAGGTCTACGAGGACTGTCTGCGGGCGTCCGGGTTCAGCGAGGTGAAGTGGGTTCCGCTGCAGGTGTCCGAAGCCGGCATCCGTGAGTTCGGCGAGGACTTCTGGGCGGACCTCCTCGCGAACCCGCCGCTGGAGATGCTGCGCTGCCGTGCCTAATTGGCCGACTGGCCGGACGTCGAGTACGGTCCGCCCCGCGGAAGACCTCGGTCCGCCGACGCCGCGGCGTGGGGACCGGCGGGCGGGCTGGCGCCGGGTGGACAATGACGAGATCCACAAGATCAGCGATGTCTTCGCCGCCCTGGTGGCTGTCGAGCGCATCGCCGGCCGTGTCCGGCAGATCCTCGGCTCCCAGGTGTACGTCCACCAGAGCCGCATCAACCTCAAGCCGCCATTCCGCGGCAGCGGGTTCTACTGGCACTCCGACTTCGAGACGTGGCACTCCGAGGACGGCCTGCCCCCGGATGCGAGCCCTGTCGGTGTCGATCGCCCTGACCGACAACCAGACACCAACGGCGGCCCCGTGATCACGCCCGGTTCGCACCGCACCTTCGTCGGCTGCGTCGGCGCCACCCCGGCGCCACCCCGGCGCCCGCTCAGCGACCTGGTTCGACTGCAACCGCATGCACGGCTCCGCCGACAACATCACCCCCTACCCCCGCAGCAACCTGTTCGTCGTCTTCAACAGCGTCGACTACACCCCCGGCGAGCCCTTCGCCGCTCCCGGCCGCCGCCCCGCCTTCGTCGCCGCACGCGACTTCACGCCGCTCTGACCCCCGATCACAGGAGGCCACCGCCGCCGCAAAAAATTTTCGCGGACTCCTGTCACATCTTGGTGAGCCGGCCCGTCAGTGCTCTGAAAGCGCCGAACAGGCCGACGTAAAGGAGTGCAGTCATGACGAACACCCCGATCTCCAGGATGCCGAACCCGGCCGAGTTCGTGCCGGAGCTGAGCGACATCAGCGCCGCTCTCTTCAGGGCCACCGGCAACCGCTCGGTACCGCGCACCACGATGAGCCTGGTGCACCTGCGCGCCGGACAGATCGTCGGCAACACCTACCTGACGATCCTGAACACCGCCTTCCTGCGCAAGGCGGGGGAGTCCGAGGAGCGCATCACGGCCGTCTCTTCCTGGCAGGACGCCCCCTACTTCACCGACGCCGAACGCGCCGCCCTCGCGCTGGTGGAGGCCACCCTCCAGCCGGCGCCGCACGGCCGGGAGCGGGTCACGGACGACCTGTACGCAGAGGTGGCCAAGCACTACGACGAGAAGGCGCTGGCCACCCTCACCATCGCGATCGGCCAGATCAACTTCTTCATCGCCCTGGCCGTCATCGGCAAGCCCGCCCCTGTCACCTCTCTCGCGGACGAGCAGTGGGACTGACCTGACCCCGCTGTCACTGAGGGCCGGCCCTCACGCTGGGTCCGGCGCCCCAGTGCGGCCGACCGCCGCGCAGTGGAGGTCGTCATCACCGACCAGGGGCGCCAGACGATCGATGCGCTCTTTCCGCGTCTTCTTGGGCGAGAGGCGGAGCTGCTGGCCGGTCCCGGTGAGGACCGTGATCACGTGGTGGTCGCGCTCGGGCGCCTGGCGGAACTCTTCCGCGCGGCCGGCCCCGACCACTGACGGCCCGCAACCCCCACCCCTTCCCCGCGCTGCTGCCACCGGCAAGCACGTCTCCTGCGTCGACCGATTCCACAAGAGCAGGACTCCTTCATGTCGAGCGAGCGATTCATCAAGCTTCTGCCGGGCGAACGCCGAACGGGCCGGGTCGCCCTGCCGGCGCCCGTCCAGATCAAGGCGCGCACCGAGGAAACCGAAGGCCGCCTCTCCCTACTGGAGGTGACGTTGGTCAAGGACGTCCCCCGGCATACCCACCACGTCGCGGACGAGATGGTCTACGTCCTGGAAGGTGTACTCGGCGTGCACTTCGACGGGGAGGACTTCACCGTCCCCGCCGGGTCCTTCGTCCTTCTGCCGAAGGGCGTTCCGCACGCGTTGAGCCGGGCCGCCGGCACCACGCCCCGAGTGCTGCAAATCTCCTCGCCCGGCGGCTGGGAGTGCTACCTGGAGGACCTGCTCGAAGCCGGCCCTGGCGCCGCCGACAATCCCGATGGCACGTTCAACCCCGCCCTGCTCAACCCGATCGGCGCGCCGTACGGCATCGAATACGAGGTGTGAACAGCGCCCCCGACGCGGACACCAGGCGGCCGGATGATGGGCGGTCAATGCCTCTGGTGGGTCACCGGATGGATATGCCTGTCCGGTTGGTGAGCGCTGATGCGATGTGGGACCGGATCGAGCCGCTGATGCCGGCCGATCCGGTCCCTGGACGGCGGTGGGCCGACCACCGGAAGCGCTGCGCGGGTGCGGCGCGCGTTGCGGGCCCCCCGTCTGGGGGTGTGGCAACGGCAGGTGAGCCAGCGTCTAGACCAGCACCTGGACTCGGAGCAAGTCGTCTCCTTCCGCGTTCCGAACATGGACGCCTTGGGCAGTCGTTGCCGGCCTTGGGGTTGGGAGACCACCTCGGCGGCGCTGGCAGCCGATCATGCTGAAGCCCGACTCGGCCGGGGCACCGTAAGACGGGCCTGCGGCATGATGCGCCTGTGGACTTCGAGCCGTACCGGGGTGAGTTGATGGCGCTCTGCTACCGGACGTTGGGTTCGTTCCACGAGGCCAAGGATCTGGTGCAGAGACGCTGCTGCGTGCCTGGAAGGCCCAGGACCGGTACGACCCGGCGCGTGCGTCGCTGCGGACCTGGCTGTACCGGATCGCAACGAATGTGTGCCTGACCGCGCTGGAGGGGCGTGGGCGGCGTCCACTGCCGTCCGGGTCGGGGGTGCCGAGCGACGATCCCGCGGCGCCACTGGTGCCGGAGATGCCGCCAACCGGCACTACCACCACACCCGCATCCCGCTCGCACGCCGCATCCCGCTCGCACGCCGCCTCCCGCGGCTGCGCCGCTACACGATCGGCCGCGGCATGGTCGCCGTCCGCGGCGGCTTCCCGTACTACCTGGTCGCCGAAGTGGAATGGGACACGCTGGACGAACTGCACACCGCGTACGCCTCACCCGAGGGGCGCACCGCCGCGGCCGACGCGGCGAACCTCCAGGAGCTCGCCCCTGTCCGCAGCATGATCTCCACCGTGGACGAGAGCGTGCTCGCACGTCTGTCGCCCGCCTGAGACCCGGGCCCACGCCAAGCCGCTTCCCACCGCCATGGCTTACGCGGGAGACGACCGCGCCGCGAAGACCGTGGTCGCTTCCCTGATCGAAGACACTGGCTTCACCCCTCTGACCTTGGCACTCTCGCGGCCTCCTCGGCACTCGATCCCGGCGGCGCACTCTTCGCGGGTCTCTACACCGAGGCTGACGCACACGCCCTCCGGAGGCGCCTACCGCCTCCAGACGGGCCACCATGGCCGCGCGGGCTGGGACGGCCTGCGGTCAGCTCCAGCCGAGCCGGGAGTACAGGCGGCCCTAAGAAGGAGCGCCCTCAGTTGGCGAGTTAGCTGAAGGGCTAACCGTCGACGGCTCGTGGGTGCGCGGCCCGCGAGCCCGCGTGTCACGCGTAGCTGAGGATCACCATCAGCGCCAAGCACTCCGCGAGGAGTTGTGCGATCAACGCCACCCGACGGATCCGTGCCGCGGGCGTGACCAGCGCGATGACACACGCCATAGCGCCCACTCCGACGCCCCACACGAACAGCTCCCCGGGCAGTGGTGAGCCGCACTGCTCCCCGTACGTCACGCAGCGCCCCGCGCGCTCGGAGGAGAGGGTGAGCACGCTGGCTGCCAGCGCGGCAGGCACGAAGAGGGCGGCGGCCAGGAAGGACCAGAAGCGGCTGCTGCGGCCGCCGAAGCCGGTGCGGTCCGCGGCGCGCATCTCCTCGGTTGCTGGCATTGACCGGGGCTCTGTTGTGTTCATGCCCCGATCAAACGTCAGCTCCCCGGTCCGTCGCAGCCGTCCGCGTACTCATATCGCGGATGCGAGGTACTCAGAGGGCGTTAAGTCCCT
>NZ_JAGGOY010000002.1 GCF_018614095.1 Streptomyces sp. ISL-87
CTTCTACACCTCCGCGCTCATCAGCATCCGCAACTGCGACGAGTCCCGTCGCTTCTACGAACGCAAGCGCGCCGAGGGCAAGCGCCACACCCAGGCCGTCCTTGCCCTGGCCCGCCGACGCGTCAACGTCCTGTGGGCCCTCATCCGTGACGGAAAGTGCTTCCAACGCGAACTCCCTGTCATTGCCGCCGCTTGACAACAGCATTAGGAGGTTGCAGCGGGACCTGTCCCGCAAGGCCAAGGGCAGCAACAATCGGGACAAGGCCCGTGTCAAGGTAGCCCGGCAGCACGCCAAGGTGACCGACCGGCGTCGGGACTGGCACCACAAGGAATCCACGAAGATCATCCGCGACAGCCAAGCGGTGTACGTGGAAAACCTCGCGGTATCCGGTCTCGGACGAACTCGGCTCGCCAAGTCCGTGCACGACGCCGGATGGTCGGCGTTCGTCAACATGCTGGAGTACAAGGCCGTCAAGCACGGCCGATACTTCGGCAAGATCGGACGCTTCGAGCCGACCTCTCAGGTCTGCTCGACCTGCGGCGTCAAGGACGGCCCCAAGCCGCTGCACGTCCGGGAATGGACCTGCATGGAGTGCGGGACCGTCCACGACCGCGACCACAACGCCGCTAAGAACACCCTGGCCGCCGGACGGGCGGACAGGCTAAACGCCTCGTGGAGCGCCGGTAAGACCAGGACGAAAGTCCCGGCACAGCGCGGTGAAGCAGGAAGCCACCGAGACGGTCAGACGACCGTGGCACGAATCCCCGCCCTTTAGAGCGGGGAGCACGTCAAGCCGCTACCGGTTCCTTCGTGGAGTCCGGGTCGGAGCCGGTGCGCGCCGTGGCCGCCGGGTCCGCGGCCGGGTCCGTGTTCAGGTCGGTCAGCATCTGCCGTGTGAAGCCGAAGAAGTATGTGGCGAGGAAGCCCGCCAGGTAGCCCACCGCCAGGCCGCCCGCGTAGATCGCGAGGGTGAGGCCCGTCCCCGACTTGCCGTCCAGCAGCGGGAACAGGGCCCAGCCCGAGGGGCCGATGGCGGTGGAGCCGAAGACGACGCCCAGCTGGTTGAAGAGGCCGACGAAGGCCCCGCCGGCCGCGCCGCCCGCGCAGGCGGTGATGAAAGGGCGGCCCAGCGGGAGCGAGACGCCGTAGATCAGCGGTTCGCCGATGCCCAGGAAGCCGGCCAGGAGCGCGGACTTGATGGTCGTACGGAGCGAGCGGTTGTGCGGGAGGCGGCAGTAGACCGCGATGGCCGCGCCGACCTGGCCCGCGCCCGCCATGGCGAGGATGGGCAGCAGGACGGTGTAGCCGGAGTGCTCGATCAGGGTGGTGTGGATCGGGATCAGGGCTTGATGCAGGCCCAGCATGACGAGCGGGAGGAAGAGGCCGCCCAGGACCAGGCCGGCGAAGGCGCCGCCGGTGGAGAGGAGCCAGTTGGCGAAGGTGCCGATGGCGGAGGAGACCTCGCCGGCGACGAACATCAGGCCGAAGATCGTGACCAGGCCGGAGATCAGCACGGTGAGGGTGGGGGTCACCAGGACGTCCACGGCCTCGGGGACCCACGCCCTGCACCACCGCTCGACGTGGACGGTGAGCAGGGCGGCCGCCAGCGCGCCCAGGACGCCGCCCTGGCCGGGGGAGAGGTGCTGGCCGAACGCCTCGATCTTCGCCACGCCCGGGAACACGATGACCGCGGCGACCGCCCCGCCGAGGATGGCCGTGCCGCCGAACTCCTTGGCCGTGTTGTAGCCGACGAACACTGCGATCAGTGACATGAACCCGGAGGCGACGGCGGCGAGGGCGGGTGCGACGCCGGGCAGCCAGCCCGTGTTCGTCAGGACGCCGTTCAGTCCCGCGATGATGCCGCAGCCGATGAGCGCCGGGATGAGCGGGACGAAGATGTTCGCGACGCGGCGCAGGAACAGCTTGAAGGGGGTGGAGTTCCTGGCCCTCTGCGCCTCCTTCATCGCCGCGCCCTGCGCTGCGAGGCCGTCCGCGGTGACGGGGTGGGGTGTCGCGGTGGCGGTGGCGGTGGCGGCGGTGGCGGTGGCGATGGTGGCCCGGCCCTCCGCGGCCAGCGCCTCGAACTCGGGCGTAACGCGGGCGACGGTGCCGGGGCCGAGCACGATCTGGTACGTCTCGTCGTCGACGACCCCCATGACGGCGGGCAGCGCCTTGAGGGCCTCGTCCTGGACCAGCGAGCGGTCGCGCAGGCCGAGGCGCAGGCGGGTCATGCAGTGGGCGATGGATGTGATGTTGTCCGGGCCGCCGACCAGAGGAAGGATCGCGGCGGCTGTGGCGCGGTTCTTGTCAGTGGACATGGTGTGGTCGCCTTGCGTCGGGGGAGCGGGGCAGCGGTCAGCGGTCAGCGGGTGGTGGTCCGTGCGTCGAGGGCGTCGAGGGCGTCGCGCAGGTGGCCCTGTGAGGCGGTGAGGAGTCCGGCCGCGGTGGGCCCGTCGACGCCGCCGAGGATGACGAGGACGGCGTTCTTCACCTCGCCCCCGGTGGCGGTGAGCGCGGCCTCGATCTCCTCGTCGGGCGCGCCGGTGGCCAGCGCGACGATGCGGCGGGAGCGGGCGCGGAGCTTCTCGTTCGAGGCGCGTACGTCGACCATGAGGTTTCCGTAGGTCTTGCCGAGCCGGATCATGGTGATGGTCGAGATCAGGTTGAGTACGAGCTTCTGCGCGGTACCGGCCTTCAGGCGGGTGGACCCGGTGAGCAGCTCGGGGCCGACGACCACCTCGATGCCGTGCTCGGCGGCGGCGGCGAGCGCGGAGCCGGCGTTGCAGGACAGGCCGACGGTGAGCGCGCCGCGGGTACGGGCGAACTCGACGGCGCCGATCGCGTACGGGGTGCGGCCGGAGGCGGAGATGCCGATGACGGTGTCGTCGGGTGTCAGTTCCAGTGCTGCCAGGTCGGCGGCGGCGAGCTCCTTCGAGTCCTCGGCGCCCTCGACGGCCTTGACCATGGCGGCGGGGCCTCCCGCGATCAGGCCGATGACCTGGGCGGGGTCGGTGTTGAAGGTGGGCGGGCACTCGCTGGCGTCGAGCACGCCCATCCGCCCGGCGGTGCCGGCGCCGGCGTAAAGCAGCCGCCCGCCGCGTGCCATGCGTACGGCGATGCCGTCGATGGCGGCGGCGATCCGCGGCAGCTGCCCGGCGACGGCGGCCGGGACGGTGGCGTCCTCGGCGTTCATGGTGCGGGCGATGTCGAGGGTGGACAGCCGGTCGATGTCGGCCAGTTCGGGGCGGAAGGCCTCGGTGGTCAGTGTGTCCAGCTGGGCGCGGAGCGCGGCGTACGCGGTCATGGGCGGGGCTCCTGGCGGGGTTCGCGGCGGGTGGGGAGGTGTCGCGCTCAGGGAGGGGGGGTACGGGGGTACGGGGTCTGCCCCATGACGATATTTCAGGAGATGGAGGGTGCCGGGCCTGCCGGGCACACCTTCGCTCTCCGCGTGTCGTCCACGGGGGCACGCGCCGTTACGTACCCGCACACCTCGGCGCCGAGTGCGGGGCTCGTTTGAGCCGGGAGCCGGATCGCCCCTCCCTTTTCGGGAGAGGAGGAGTCAAAATGGGCGCATGGACCATGCGACCTCCCTGGAACAGGCGCTGCACGCCGCGCGTGCCCTTGTACTCGCCGATCTCGTCGCGGGCGAGGTCGCCGAGGCCGATGTCGTCTCCCTCGTCGAGGACTCGGTCACGCACCGCCGGTGGTGGGTGGAGCAGTGGCCGGAGGGGGTCGACTACCTTGCCGGACTAGTCGCCCAGGACGTACAGGACGCGCTGCTGGAGAAGTACGGGCGCTGGCCGCTGTGCCCGGTCTGCTCGCACGGTGACCCGCACGCGCTGGATGTGGAGCCGGAGCTGGGGCCTGATCCGCACTGGGTGTGCGGGAAGGCCGGGGTGAAGGTGGCGGCGGTGGGCGGCCTCGGCCCTGTCTTCGGGCCCGGCGGCGGTGGCCGGTGAGCCGGCGGGGCCGGCGGGGCCGGTGAGCCGGCGGTGACGCTCTACATCGACCCGCCGACGTGGCCGGGGCACGGCCGCATGTGGTCGCACCTGGTCAGCGACGTCTCGTACGAGGAGCTGCACGCCTTCGCGGCGGGCATCGGCTGTCCGCCGCGGGCGTTCGAACGGGACCACTACGACGTGCCTTCGCATCGGTACGCGGATGCGGTGTCCGCGGGCGCGGTGGAGATCGGCAGCAAGGAACTGGTCCGCCGCCTGACGGCCGCGGGCCTCCGCCGCCCCAAGAGCCGCCCGGCCTGACCGCTCCGCGGGGCACTCCGCGCCCGGAACACGGCCCCGCGGGGCACTCCGCGCCCGGAACACGGCCCCGCGGGGCACTCCGCGCCCGGAACACGGCCCGCGGGGGGCCGGGCCCCCTGCATGGGTGCGGCGCCGCTGTCGGGGGCGCTGCCCCCGAACCCCCGCGCCTCAAACGCCGGCGAGGCTGGATATTCCGGCGGCAGCCGGGGAGTCGCCGTACGGGTCCGGGCGGAGCCCGGGGGACGGTGGAAGGGCGGCGGATATTCCGGCGGCAGTTGGGGAGTCGCCGTACGGGTCCGGGCGGAGCCCGGGGAACGGTGGAAGGGCGGGTAGGGGACAGCCCCGCAGGGACCTGCCCCGGGTGGGCCCCGCCGGACAGCCCCGCGGGGACCCGCCCCGGGTGGGTCCCGCCCGGTAGGGGGCAGGCGCGCGGGCACCCGGCCCGGGTGGATCCCGCCCTGTAGAAGGGCAGGGGCGCGGGCAGCCCCGGGGGCTGCCGGGGCGGGCGGCAGGCGGGTCAGCTCGTGGTGGCGGCCGGTTCTACGGCGGCGGCGGCGACGGACGCGCTCGACGCGACCACCCGGCCGGCCCGCGGCGGCGTACGGCGGTCCAGGCGCAGGGCTACGACGCCGAGGGCGATCGCGGTCAGCGTCATGGCCGCGCCCGCCCACGCGGTGGCGGAGAACCCGTACCCGGCGTCGATCACGGTGCCACCGAGCCACGGCCCGCCCGTGTTGCCCAGGTTGAACGCGGCAGTCGTCGTGGCCCCGGCCAGGGTCGGCGCCGCGCCCGCCACGTTGAACATCCGAGCGTTCAGGGCCGGCGCGGTGAAGAACGCCGAGACGCCGATCAGGAACGACAGCCCGACCGCCGCCACCTGCACCGACGCCAGCAGGGCCAGCGCCGTCAGGAACACCGTCGAGGCGGTGATGCCCCACAGCATCACCCCGAAGAGGTGCGCGTCCGCGACCCGGCCGCCGATGGTGGTGCCGACCAGCGCGCCCACCCCGAACAGCCCCAGGATCCACGGCACCCACCCGGAGTCCAGCCCGGCCACGTCCGTGAGCAGCGGCGACAGGTAGCTGAAGGCGCAGAACACGCCGCCCGCGCCGAGCGCGGTGACGCCGATCGACAGCCACACCTGCCGGTCCCGGTAGATCCGCAGCTCCCGCCCGAGCGACGGCTTCTCGGCGGGGAGCGGGATCTTCGGGATCAGGGCGAGGATGCCGGCGAGGGCGACCGCGGAGGCCGCGCCGACCGACCAGAACGCGGAGCGCCAGCCCAGGTGCTCGCCGAGGAAGGCGCCGGCGGGGACGCCGAGGACGTTGGCGATGGACAGGCCGCCGATCATGACGGCCATCGCGCGGGCCCGCGCGTCCACCGGGACCATCGCGATGGCGACCGCCGCGCCGACCGCCCAGAAGCCGGCGCAGGCGAGCGCCGACACCACGCGGGAGGCGAAGAGGAGCTCGTAGGAGGGTGCCAGCGCGCCCGCGACCTGCCCGAGGCCGAAGAGGCTGATCAGGGAGACGAGGGTGGTGCGGCGCGGCAGGCGCAGGGTGGCCACGGCCAGTAGCGGCGCGCCGATGACCATCCCGATCGCGAACGCGGATATGAGCAGGCCCGCCTGCGGGATGGTGACGTCCATGTCCTCGGCGATGGGCGGCAGGAGCCCGGAGAGCATGAATTCGCTGGTACCGAGCGCGAAGACGGACAGTCCGAGGACGTAGACGGCGACGGGCATGCGGGAGCGTTCGGCAGATACGGGCATGACTCTCGGCAACCGTGGCGAACGCGATCACATTCCCCGGGGGGTGTGTCAGGGGTGTGTCAGCTGTCTGAAGCGTGGCCGCCGGGAGCGGTGAGTCCGGCGAGCTCGGCGGTGAGGTTGGCGCGCGCCGGGGCTTCCCAGTGCGCCGTCCCGTACGGGGTGCGGAAGAGCCTCGGCAGGTCCAGCAGCTGGCGCAGTACGGCGGCCCGGCCGGCGCGGAAGGCGTCGTCGGGGACGAATCCGTACTCGGCCCGGACCGCGGCGACGTACGCCGCGTACGCGTCCGGCTCTCCTGCCAGCACGGCCAGGTCCGCGTCGCAGAGCACCTCGCCGTTGGTGTCGCCGGGGGCGGGGTCGTGGGTGACGGTGAGCCGGACCAGCCGGGCGACCTCGGCGGTGCGGGACGCGTCGACGCCGAGTTCGGGGAGGGCGCGCTCGGCGAGGGCGGCGCTGCGCTCCTCGTTCTCGGAGCGGTCGGGCCGGTAGACGGCGTCGTGGAACCAGGCGGCCAGCTCGACGGCGGCGGGGTCGTCGGCGTGGTCGGCCAGTACGTCTATCCGTGCGAGTACGTCGGCCAGGTGCGCGGTGGTGTGGTACCGCCGCTGCGGCTCCGCCCAGGCGGTGAGGAGCCGGTCGGCGTAGGGGCCGGGATCCCGCCCGGCGCCGGCGCCGGCGGCGATGGCCGTCGCGTGCCAGCGGGCGCGGAGCCGCGCGGTGTCGTGGCGGGGCGCCGTGTCGTGGCGGGGCGCCGTGTCGTCGAGGGGCGCGTCGGAGGTCATGCGGCCATTGTGGCGGGGGCGCCTCGTCTTCTCCACGGCGCCGGGGCGGCGGGGCGGTGGCGTGATTGTGCTGGTGGTGCGGGGGCGGAGGGCCGTACTCTGGATATTGGACTAGACCTATTTTCCATACCAGCAGCTTTCCGGAGGAGTGGGGCCGAATGAGCAACCGTGCAGTCCTGGAGGTGATCGCCCTCAATGCCGAGGACGCGGTCGCGGCCCAGGCGGGTGGGGCGGACCGCCTTGAACTGGTCACCGACATGGCCGCCGACGGGCTCACTCCGCCGCGCGAGACCTTCGCGGCGATCAGGGCGGCGGTCGACATCCCCCTGCGCGTGATGCTCCGCAGGACGGACGGGTTCGCGGCGGGATCGGCGGAGGATGTCGAGCTGCTGGCCGGGGAGGCGCGGGCGCTGCGCGCGGAGGGGGCGCAGGAGTTCGTCCTCGGTTTCCTGAACGCGGACGGCACGCCGGACCTGGCGGCGGTGGAGGCGGTCGTCGCGGAGCTCGGCGGCTGCCGCTGGACCTTCCACCGGGCGATCGACCGGGCGGCGGACCGGGACCAGCTGCGGAAGGCGCTCGCGGACCTGCCGGGGCTGGACACGTATCTGACGGCGGGGTCGGCGGACGGGGTCGACGCGGGTCTGCCGGTGCTGGTGGCTGAGGCGGCGCGGCGGGGGGAGCCGGGGTACGAGGCGCAGATCCTGGTGGGGGGCGGGCTGGTGCTGTCCCACCTGCCGGTGTTGCGTGCGGCGGGCGTCGACGCGTTCCACATCGGGGGTGCGGCCCGTCCCTCCGGGTGGGGGCGGCCCGTCTCGGCGTCGGCCGTCGCCGAATGGCGGGCCGCCTTGTCCTGACCCCCCTGGGCCTCTTGGGCTCCGCCCCGGGATTCCCCCCGCGCCTCTATCGCCGGCGGGGCTGGGTCGGGCCCCCGGGGCGGGCCGGGTGCGGCGCCGTTGCCGGGGGCCAGCCCCCGGACCCCCGCGCCCTCAAACGCCGGCGAGGCTGAAATGCCCCGGCCTCGGGCCGCAAGTGTGGGCGGGGCTGGGTCGGGCCCCCGGGGCGGGGCGGGTGCGGCGCCGTTGCCGGGGGCCAGCCCCCGGACCCCCGCGCCTCAAACGCCGGCGAGGCTGGACTAGCAAGCGTCGGCGGGGCTGGAATGCCAAGCGTCGGCGGGCCGGGGCCGCCTCAGGTCAGGGCCGTCGGGAGGGGGGCCGCGTGTAGGGCGGTCAGGCCTGAGACGGCTCGGGTGAGGCAGACGTACAGGCGGCGCAGGCCTGTGCGCTCGTCCGGCTCGCCCGCGACGATGGCCGCGGGCTCGTCCAGTACCACGTAGTCGTACTCCAGGCCCTTCGCCAGCGACGCCGGCACCAGCGTCAGTCGGGCCTGCGCCGTCGTCTCCTCGCCCGGCGACAGGTACGGGAGGTCCGCGGCCAGCAGGGCATCCGCCAGCTCCGGGATGCGCGCGTCCGCCGCGATCAGGCCGATCGAGCCTTCGTGCGTGAGGGAGGCACGGCAGGCTTCGATCACTGCGGTGGTGAGGGCCCCGAGGTCGGCGGCCGGGGCCGGGGAGATGGTCAGGCTGCCCGGCGTCTCGCGGACCGAGGAGACCGGGGCCAGGCCCGGGGAGATCGACGGCAGCAGGCGGGAGGCGTACGCGATCACCTCGCGCGGCACGCGGAAGCCCGCCGTCAGCTCCTCCAGGACCGCCTCCGGCTTGCCGAGGTGCGTCAGGGCCTCGTCCCAACTGCGGGTCGCCCACGGGGTGGTGCCCTGGGCGAGGTCGCCGAGGACCGTCGCCGAACCCGTCGTGCAGCGCCGGCCGACCGCGCGGTACTGCATCGGTGAGAGGTCCTGCGCCTCGTCGAGGACGACGTGCCCGAGGGAGTGGGTGCGCTCCACCAGGTCCGCCGCCTCGTCGATCAGGACCAGGTCCGCCGCCGACCACTTCGCCGACTTCACGCTCCGGAACGGCTTCGGCCACAGGAGCAGCCGCTGCTCCTCGTCCGACAGCAGGCCCTGCGCGTGCAGCGCCAAGAACTCCGGGTCCGAGAGGAGCCGCAGGAGCAGCTTCGCCGGCTCGACCAGCGGCCACACCGCCTTCACCGCCGCCTTGACCGCCGCGTTGCGCGCCACCGCGTCCTGCACGCGGTCGTCCGGTGCCTCGCCCGCCTGTTCCATCCGTACCAGCACCGCGTGCGCGATCCGCTGCGGCAGAGCGTCGCGGGCGGCGCCGTAGCGGATGTCGCGGTTCTGCAGCTCCTCCACGATCTCCGCGAGCTCGTACGCCGGTACGCGCCACCGGCGCGACCCGCGGACCACCATCAGCGGTTCCGTGGGCGCGGTGACGTGCGAGCGGACCGCGCGGCGCAGCACCTCCGCCATGCGGGCGTCGCCCTTGACCACGGCGGTCGCGGCGGGGTCGGTGCCGCGGACCTCCAGGCCGTCGCGGGCGACCAGGTCGTCGACGGTGGCCTGCTTCACCTCCAGCTCGCCCAGGGCCGGGAGGACCTGCTCGATGTAATGGAGGAAGGACCGGTTCGGGCCGATGACCAGGGTGCCGGTGCGGGCGAGGCGGTCGCGGTGGGCGTAGAGGAGGTACGCGACGCGGTGCAGGCCGACGGCGGTCTTTCCGGTGCCGGGTCCGCCCTGTACGCAGACGGAGCCGGACAGGCCGGAGCGGACGATCTCGTCCTGCTCGGGCTGGATCGTCGCGACGATGTCGCGCATGGGGCCGACGCGGGGGCGCTCGATCTCCTGCTGGAGCAGCTTGCTGACGGCGGCCGCCTCGGCGGGGTCGGAGAGGTGCTCGTCCTCGTACGCCGTGAGCTCGCCGCCCGTGTAGCCGAAGCGGCGGCGCAGGGCGATGTCCTGCGGGTCGGTCTTGGAGGCGCGGTAGAAGGGCTGGGAGACGGGGGCTCGCCAGTCGATCACCATCGGGTCGCCGCCGGCGTCGTGGACGTGGCGCCGGCCGATGTAGAACTGCTCGCCCTCCGCGCCCTCGGCCAGCTCCGCGCCGGGGGCGTGGAGGTAGTTGAGGCGGCCGAAGAAGAGGGGCGTGTGGGCGAGGTCGGCGAGTGCCTTGATGCGGTCGTCGATCTGGGCCTGGAGGACGATCGCGTTGACCCAGTTCGCGGTGACGTCGCGGATGTCGAGGGCCTCGACGTCCTCGCGCATGGCGCGGAGCGCGGCGCGGGAGGCGGTGAGGTGCGAACGCTCGCGGGCGAGGGGGTCGGCGGCGGCCTGGGCGGTGGGCGCGGTGGGCGCGGTGGCGGTGGCGGTGGCGGTGGCGGTGTCTGGGTCGGGGGCGTACGCGGGCACGGGACTGCCTCCAGCTGCTGGTCTGCTCTGCGTGGGTGGATGCCCGCCGGTTTCCGTCCGGGGGGCGGCTCTCCCCGACGGGCAGCGGGAGGCGGCAAGAGCGGAGATTCTAGTCACGGTGGAGGTGTTGCGCGAATGGATTTAGGGGGCCGAAAGTCCCTTCCGGGCGGGACCTCCGTACGGGTGCCTCCCGGGGGCTGTCCGACTTCAGGCAGATCCCGTACCTGCTGCTCACCGGCCGTGTCCGGGCCGGCCTGACGGCCCTGGCCGCCTTCACCGGTACCGCCCTGCTGGGCCTGCTGGTCCTTCCGCAGGCCTCCGCCGACTTCTGGGCCCGCCACCTGCCCGCGAGCGGCCGCGCCCTGCTGCTGGACTGGCCCCACCTGTGGGTCTGGTGCGTCCCGCTGCTCACCCTCCTGACCCGGGCGGCCCGACGCCGCCCGCGGAAGGCGGCGCCGTGCCTCATCCCCGTACCCAGGTCACCCCTCGGGCAGGAGGATGTCCGCGTCGTCGAAGATGCGCAGCACCACGAGCAGCAGTCGACCGCGCGACACCATGTACTCGGCCACGATCTGTGAGGTGAGCCGGATCTCGCGGTCCTGCTCGCCCGCCCCTATCGGCCGGGACAGCTCGGTGTAGGGGTCGCGCGCCAGGATTTCGACGGCCTTGTCGAACGAGGCACGGCGTGCGGGGTCCAGCCGATCGCGGTCATGGCCGGCCGACTCCGTGTAGAGGACCGCGTAGATCTCCTGGTGCGTCATGCGTCTCTCCTCGCCGGACGTGCGTCCCTCTCAGCGTAGCGATCGCGGGCCGGGCCGGGCCGGGCCGGGCCGGGCCGGTCAGTCGCTCGCCAGGAGCTCGTCCGCGTCCATGATCCGGTAGGCGTAGCCCTGTTCGGCCAGGAAGCGCTGGCGGTGGGCGGCGAAGTCCTGGTCGATCGTGTCGCGCGCGACGACCGAGTAGAACCGCGCCTCGTGGCCGTCCGCCTTCGGGCGCAGGACGCGGCCCAGGCGCTGAGCCTCTTCCTGGCGGGAGCCGAACGTGCCGGACACCTGGATGGCGACCGTGGCCTCCGGCAGGTCGATGGAGAAGTTCGCGACCTTGGACACCACCAGCACGCTGATCTCGCCCTCGCGGAACGCGTTGAAGAGCTTCTCGCGCTGCGCGTTGGAGGTCTCGCCCTTGATGACGGGCGCGTCCAGGTGCTCGCCGAGCTCGTCGAGCTGGTCGATGTACTGCCCGATGACGAGGGTCTGCTCGCCCTGGTGCTTGCGTACGAGCGCCTCGGTGACCTTCCGCTTCGTCGCCGTCGTCGCGCAGAAGCGGTACTTCTCCTCCGTCTCGGCCGTCGCGTACGCGAGCCGCTCCGACTCGGTGAGGTTGACCCGGACCTCGACGCAGTCGGCCGGGGCGATGTACCCCTGCGCCTCGATCTCCTTCCACGGCGCGTCGAACCGCTTCGGGCCGATGAGGGAGAAGACGTCGGACTCGCGGCCGTCCTCGCGGACCAGGGTGGCGGTGAGGCCGAGGCGCCGGCGGGCCTGGAGGTCGGCGGTGAACTTGAAGACCGGCGCGGGCAGCAGGTGCACCTCGTCGTAGAGGATCAGGCCCCAGTCCCGGGAGTCGAACAGCTCCAGGTGCGGGTAGACGCCCTTCCGCTTCGTCGTCAGGACCTGGTACGTGGCGATCGTGACGGGCCGGATCTCCTTGCGGGTGCCGGAGTATTCGCCGATCTCCTCCTCCGTCAGCGAGGTCCGCTTGACCAACTCGTGCTTCCACTGCCGGGCCGAGACGGTGTTCGTGACCAGGATCAGCGTCGTCGCCTTGGCCATCGCCATGGCCCCGGCGCCGACGAGCGTCTTGCCGGCGCCGCACGGCAGCACGACCACACCGGAGCCGCCGTGCCAGAAGCCCTCGACGGCCTGCTGCTGGTACGGGCGCAGCGCCCAGCCGTCCTCGACCAGGTCGATCGCGTGCGCCTCGCCGTCGACGTACCCGGCGAGGTCCTCGGCCGGCCAGCCCAGCTTGAGCAGGGTCTGCTTGATCTGCCCGCGCTCGGAGGGGTGCACGGCCACGGTGTCGGGGTCGAGCCGGGCGCCGACCAGCGGGGCGATCCGCTTGGAGCGCAGGATCTCCTCCAGCACGGGCCGGTCGGTGCTGGTGAGCACCAGGCCGTGCACGGGGTGCTTGGAGAGGGTGAGGCGGCCGTAGCGGGCCATGGTCTCGGCGACGTCGACGAGCAGGGCGTGCGGGACGGGGTAGCGCGAGTACTCCACGAGCGCGTCCACGACCTGCTCGGCGTCGTGCCCGGCGGCCCGGGCGTTCCACAGGCCCAGCGGCGTGATCCGGTAGGTGTGGATGTGCTCGGGAGCCCGCTCCAGCTCGGCGAAGGGGGCGATGGCGCGCCGCGCGGCTCCGGCGAGCTCGTGGTCGACCTCAAGGAGGAGGGTTTTGTCGCTCTGGACGATGAGAGGCCCGTTCACTGGATTTCTCCCAGGATGGCCCGGCCTTTAGGCCGGGGAGGAGTGGGTCCTTGGGGCGGAGCCGCGTAGCGGCGGAGTGCTCTGCGCATCTGTTCTGACCTGTGCTTTCTGGCGTTGTCAGTGGTGCCGGGTAGGTTGATCGTCATGACGACAGCAGCGATGGCCGAGGGGGCCGGGGATGCCCGGTACACCTACCGGCTGCGCGTGTCGTCCACCGCGCTCATAGCCCTGGAAGGGGAGTGGGCGCGGTGCCGTTGGGTGTGGAACGAGTGCGTGGCGATGTCTCGCAAGGTCCACCGCCTGAACAAGACCGCCGACGAGAAGATCACGTGCGGCCCGGCCCAGCTGGACAAAATGCTGACCGAGGCCCGTGCCGCGATGAGCTGGCTGCGTGAGGGCGCTTCGGTTCCGCAGCAGCAGATCATCCGGGACTTCGCGAAGTCCCGGGCCAAGGCACTCAAGGACATCAAGGCGAAGCTGCCGATGCGGCAGCGGGCCGGGATGCCCCGCATCAAGCGGAAGCGCGAGGCCGCCCCGTCGCTGAACTACACGCAGCGCGGATTCCGTATCCGGGACGGGCGTCTGCACCTGGCCGGTGGGATCGTGCTGACAGTCGTGTGGTCGCGTGAGCTGCCGTCCGCGCCCACGTCGGTGCGGGTGTACCGGGACAGCCTCGGACACTGGTACGCCAGCTTCGTCGTCAAGACCGAGACCGTGCCGCTTCCCGCGACCGGCAACGTGATCGGGATCGACTGGGGCGTGAAGGAGACCGCGACCACCACCAGCGACGCCCACGACCTCCCCCACGCCGAGCACGGGAAGACGGCCGCGCAGCGCCTGGCCCGGTACCAGAAAATGATGACCCGCCGCCGGACCCCGAAGAACCGGCCCGACACCGCCGGATACAAGAAGGCCCGCCGCGCGGCGGCGAAGGTCTCGAAGAAGATCGCCCGGCAACGCCAGGACACCGGACGCAAATGGGCCAAGACCGTGGTCCGCGACCACGACGCCCTGGCCGTCGAAGACTTCCGTCCGAAGTTCCTCGCGAAGTCCACGATGGCGAGGAAGGCCGCCGACGCCGCGATCAGCGCCACCAAGACGGCTCTGACCGAGATGGGCCGCAAGCACGGCCGGCCCGTGCACCTGGTCAACCCCGCGCACACCACCATGGACTGCGCACACTGCGGAGCGAGAGCCAAGCACCGCCTCCCCCTCTCCGAGAGAACATATACGTGCACCGCCTGCGGAACCGTGTCCCCCAGGGACAAGAACTCCGCCCGCGTAATGCTCGTCCGGGCTGGTCTCAACCCGGCTAGTGCTGATCTTGTAAGCCCCGCCACCTGCTAGGTGCCAGGCGAAGTGAGCTAGGAATCCCCTCCCTTCAGGGAGGGGAGGATGTCAAAAACGTCCCTTCCGGTGGGCCCCGAAACGCGGACGGCCAAACCTCCAGTCTGCCGTATGAAGGGGCCGGTGGGGTTACCTCTTGGGAGGAGGTGAGTCCTTCAGCGGTGCGGCGAAGGGGATCGCGGCCTCCCCGGACGAGCTGATCACAATGCCGTACCTGTCCGGATTCTCTTCTCTGTCGGACAGCTTTCCCTACCCGAGGTACGGGGTGGCCCGGTGTTGGAGGAAGTGGTTCAGGCGCAGCCTCTGGGTGTGGTGCATGGGCAGTGAGTCGAGTTCGACCGGCTCCACGAATCGCAGTTCCGTACTCTCATGGGAGATGGCCAGCTCGCCGCCGATGACGCGCGCGGTGAAGCAGACGTTGAACTGACGCCGCACCTCGCCGTCGCTGTACTCGATGATGTGCCGGGGGTCGGTGTATGTGCCGACGAGCCCCGTGATCTCCACATCGAGGCCGGTCTCTTCCCTGACCTCACGCACGGCTGTGCCGGGTAGGGAGTCGCCCAGGTCCATGCCACCGCCGGGCAGCGCCCACAGGTCGTTGTCCCGTCGCCGTTGCAGCAGGATGCGGCCGTGGTCGTCGGTGACCACTGCTGAGGCGGCTACGACCATGCTGTTGGGCTTGGGCGCGTGCGGATCGTCGTAGTACTCGGTCCGGGCCATGCCGTCATCCCTTCTCCGGTGCGGCTGTCTCCCATACGGCGTTGAAGCTGTCCGCGTACGTGTCGAACATGCCTCCGGTGCCCTGGCGGCGAAGGTGCCACACGGGCGCACCGTACGCGTTCACGCCCCAGACGTGGGCATTGACCAGCACTTGGTCATCCGCCCGGTACAGGCTGTTGTAGAGCGTCGTACCGTGCGTCCGTAGTTCGATTCCCGGGACATCGGCCAACGGCCGATAGTGCATGAGTGCGAGTCGGCAGCGGGATTCGATGCCGTGACCGAACTGCTCTTCCCGGCCACGCTGCTGGACGTTCTCGCTGTCCGCGTCACCGACTGCAATGCGCACCGCGCACCCGTCGGCAGCCCGCTCCCGCAGGAGGTCGTTCAGCCGGGGGTACGCCTCATGAAGGAACACGGCGGCGTACACCAGCACGTCAATCCGCTCCCGCGCTGCCGCAAGGAGATCCACGAACACGGATACGGGAAGGTCCGCACGCTGGTCGTACAGCCCGACGAGCTCCGGACTGACGGCTCGGGCGGCACGCGCCTGTCTGAGTGCCGGCCAGAGGGCGTGAACGTCCTCCCCCAACGCCTCAGCGGCCCGCAGCGCCGTTGCCCGCCGTGGGGTCCGCCCCAGGTTGACCCAGCGTTCCACGCTCTTCGGGTCCACACCCGTGGCACTCGCCAGCGCTGCGTGCGTCCACCCGACGGATGCCATGACGGCCCTTAACCGCTCGTTCTGCATAGGGACGTTCTACATGCCGTGGGACGTCCCGAAGTGGCAAAGGTACGAGGTTCCTCCGTCCCGATGACCGGCGGGACGATCACGTCACAAGCGGACGTGAAGGGGTACGGAATGGCCTGGGGACTCTGGCAGCAGGTTGAGCAGCGCGAACCCTTTCCGGTCCCCGATCCGGAGCCGGATGACCCTGACTGCGATGTATGCGCTGCGCTGGTGTCACAGCGTGCGGAGTGCTACCGGGTACGGGACTTCTCGGGAGTCGTGGACTGCAACGTCGAGCTCCGTCTGCACCCCCACGGGAGGGACGGCCGATGACGCGTGCCGTGTACCGCTACGTTCCCCACACGATCCGGCACGTCCCTGAGGGTGGGGCATCGTTCGAGGCGTTCTGCGTCGCCGTCGGCTGCGGGGCCGAATCCGGCGCACACGACGACCAGGCAGACGCGCAGGACTGGGCGCTCGGCCACACGGGCCGCACCGGGCACGACCTCTTCCGGCGAGTGGCGACGGATCACGCCAAGGTCACTCGTGGCGAGTAGGCAAGCCCGAAGCCGGACGCCGGAGCTGCCCCCCCGCTCGCCGGGGAGGCGCGTAGGGTCGGCGTATGAGTGATCAACAGTCTTTTGTGCCCGACGGGTTCGATGTGCCGTTCGGGCTGGCCGGGGAGGGGTTTCGGCTGGAGCCGCTCGGGCCACAGCACAACGAGCGGGATCTCGCCGCCTGGACCGGGAGCATCGCCCATGTACGGGCCACGCCCGGGTTCGTGGGCCGGGACTGGCCGCCGGTCGGGGGGATGGCGGTCGAGGAGAACCGCGGCGATCTGGTGCGGCACGCACAGGACTTCGCCGAGCGGCGCGGGTTCACGTACAGCGTCCTGGAGGGGGAGGGCGAGGTCATCGGGTGCGTGTACATCTACCCCGGGAAGGGCGCCCCGGAGCGCGTCCAGGTCAGTTCCTGGGTCCGGGCCGACCGGGCGCACCTCGATGCCGTGGTGTACGGGGCCGTCTCGCGGTGGCTGCGCGAGGTGTGGTCCTTCGAGGCCGGGCGGATCGACTACGCGCCCAGGTGAGGCAACGGGCCTGACGGGTACGGGGTTTCCAGCGGGAGCAGGGCGCGCGCCGCGTCCGGGGCACCGGCGCGCAGCAGGCCGTGGATTTCCCGGGCCAGCGGCGTGACGTCCCGGATGGAGACGGTCCACTCGTCCGCGTAGGCCCGTGAGGCCGGCCCGGACAGGCCCAGCTGGAGCGAGCGGTACGGCAGCGGGTTCAGGTGCAGGTCGCGCTCCGGGTCCCACTGGACACGCGCGGGCGCCTCGCGCAGCGCCTGCTTCCAGGCGGCCGCGTCGGTGTGCGTACCGCGCTCGAAGTGGGACAGGCAGGCGTGGCGCAGTGCGTGGTCGAAGCCCTCGCGGGTGATCTCGATGGCCAGCACCGTCTCCTGGTCGGCCTTGGACGCCCAGCCGCAGCGGTACATCATCCACAGGAACGACGGCTTGATCCACGTCATCCGCTCCCGCTTCCAGGCGGGCGGGAAACGGCCGTCACGCGCCGCCGGGACCCCGAGCCGGGGGGAGTACGCCTGGTAGACGGTGACGGTGGTGTCGGTGTGGGCGGCGCGGATGGCGCGCTCGGGGGTGTTGGACGTGCTGTCGGGCAAGCCGTTGGGCAAGCCGTTGGGCAAGCCGTTGGGCAAGCCGTTGGGCATGGTGTCGGACATGGTGCCAGGGTGCCGGGCGGGCGCCGCCTCCGGCCAGCGCTTTTCCCCGGACGGCCGCGATGCGATCCGGAAGGCGGCGGTCTTAGACGTGGTCCTCCGCCAGCTCCGCCACGCCCGTGATCCGGTGCAGCGCGTACGTCCGTACCTCGTCCGCCGTGTGGTCGTACCCGGTGACGAAGCCGCCCTCCACGCGTACCGGGGCGATGACCCGCTGGCTCGCCGCCCCGTCCGCGTTCACGTACCCGATCCACACGGCGGAGCCGGTCAGCGCGGCCGCCTGCACCGTCGCGAGGGTCTCCGCCGCGCTGGTGCGCGGGAGTTCGCCCGGGACGCCGGTGGACGGGGCGGCGGGTTCCTTGCGTACCGCCGTCGCCGCCCGGTCGCCCGCCCGGATCGCCCGTACCGCCGCGCCGAGCAGGGTCTCGTCCGGCACCGGCGGGCCGTCCGGTACCGGCTCGGGCGCCGAGCGCGCCGGGGTGCGGTGGGCGTCCGCCCGGGTCACCATGACGTCGCCGGTACGGGATTCCGCGGCCGGGGCGTACCCCATGGCCCGCAACCCGTCGAGCAGGGCGGTGGGTTCGGCCTGCGCGGCCAGTACGGTCGGGGCGAGGCGCCGCAGGCCCAGCCCGGCGGACCGCTTGTCGGCCAGGATCTCGTTCAGCATGCCGTCGTCGTCGCAGCGCACGTACGAGGACGCCGCCCCGACCCGCAAGTGCCCGTGCCGCCGGGCCACGTCGTCGATGAGGTAGGAGAGGGGCTGCGGCACCGGGGTGCGGCTGTGCTCGGTCAGGAAGGCCTGGAGGTCGACGGCGGTGTGGCCGGCGTCCAGGGCCCGGCGGACCGAGCCGGGCGTGAAGCGGTAGACGGTCGCCCCGCCCTTGGACTCCACCTCCGCCAGCACCGCCAGCACGTCCCCGAGCGGCCGGCGCAGCGGCCCGGGCGCCACCGCCGTCAGGTCGGCCTGGAGCAGTACGTGGTCCACCGGCTCGGGGAGCAGCGGCGCCAGCAGCGGCGCCGGGTCGCGGTGCTCCAGCAGGGCCCGGCCGTGCGCGGAGAGCGCGCCCCGGCCGGTGACGCCGAGGACCTCCGCCTCGGTCAGGGTCCAGTGCGCGAGGCGGGCGCGCAGGTCGCTCGTACCGCGCACCGGGCGCTCCCAGGCGAGCCGGTCGAGGAGGTTGTCCGGGTCGGGGGAGCCGCCTTCGGGGAGGGCGGCGAGGAGTTCGAGGACGCGCCGGCGCACCTCGGCGGCGGCGGAGCGGTCCAGCTCGGGGCCCAGCGCCGGCAACGTACGGCCCTTGGAGTCCTGTTCGCCGACCAGGCCGGCGGTGCGGGTGGCGGGCAGCCAGGCCGCCGCGAGCGCCGACCACCGCTCGGCGGGCGGGAGTTCGAGCCAGTCGTCGAAGGCCGGGGTGGGGGCGTAGCGCTCGTCGGCCTCCCCGTCGCTCGCCAGCAGGCCGGCCGCGTAGGCGAGTTCGATCCAGAACGCCGCCGGGCCCTCGGCGGTGTCCAGCGTGGCCGCGGCGCGCTTGAGGTCCCGTACGGCGAGCCCGCCCGCGCGCAGAACGGGCGGTCCCGTGTGCTCCCAGGACTTCACCAGCTCCTCGACGGTGGACAGCGCGGCCAGCGCCTGTCCGGCCGCGTTCGCGTCCACAAGCTGTGGACGGTGCTCGCGGTGCACGGTCACCGGCGGCGCGACCGGCTCCGGCGTGCGGTGCGCGAGCCCGCCGCGCAGGTACAGGGCCACCTCGCGGGGCAGTACGACGGTCCGCGCGGTGGCGGGCAGCAGCAGGCCGCGGTCGCGCAGCCAGCGCACCGGCGGGGCCGGATCCGGGGTCACCTCCCCGTACGGCGGCCCCCACACGAGCCGCCCCAGCACTTGGTGGGCCTCCGCCGGGGCCTGGTCCAGCAGGGCCGACATCCGCTCGGGATCGGTGAAGAGCCCGGTCAGCGCGGTCACGGCGGACACCGGGTCGTGGGTGGCGGGGAGTCCGGCGGCGGCGACGATCTCCTGGACGCGGGTCGGCGACATCCCGGCGGTGGCCTCGGCGACGGTCGGGCCGAGACCGGTGGGGGAGGGGCGGGTGGGGGAGGGCGCGAGCAGCTCCCGGGCGGTGCGGACCAGGCGCAGCCGGTCGTCGTCGCCCCATACGAGGGCCTGGTCGCGCAGGGTCGCGAGGGCCCGGGGGAGCGCGGCGCGGGCCCCGTTGTCCTCGCCGGTGGTGCCGTTCTCGCCGGCCAGCAGCGACTCCAGCACCGGGTACGGGCACGGGTCCGGGGCCACCGCGAGGGCCTCGGCCGTCTGGAGGGCGAACCGGTCGAGCCGGTCCAGCGCCCGCACCACCGAGGCCCGGGTCCCGGCGCGGGTGGCCAGCTGGGTGACGTCGCCGGGCACCGGGTTCAGCAGGTCGGGGCGCGCGTGCAGCAGCGCGGCGAGGGCCACGTCGTCACGGGCGCGCAGTGCCTCGGCGAGGGAGCGCGGGGCGGTTCCCCCACTCGGCTGGCTGCTGGGCTGAGTGCTCGGCCGGGTGCTCGGCTCGGTGCTTGGCTCGGGCACAGTCGCCTCCTGGTCGCGTCGGCCGGTCAGTCGGCCGGTCCCCATCCGGCCAACGGTATCCGCTGCGCCCGCGACCGCTCCACGGGCGCACGCGCTACCTTTCCGGCAGGCGGTACGGGAGGAGCCGGGGCATGGGGATCGAGAGCGACCAGCTGGTCTACGAATATCTGAGCCAGGTCGGGGACTTGGCTCAGCGGCGGCAGCTGTCCTCCGGCGACCGGATGCGGCTGGTGGCGGGGCTGCGGGACGAGATCGACCGTCGGCGCGCCAAGTACGACCCGGAGACTCCGGCCTCGGTCCGGCGGATCCTGGAACGGATCGGCACGCCGGAGGAGGTGCTGGACACCCTGGGCACCCTGTCGGGCCGCCCGGGCCCGGCGGCGCCCCCCGAGCGCGCCGGCCCGGCGGTCCCCACCCAGCGGGGCCCCGGCCGGCTGCGCCGCAACCCGGTGCCGGCGCCGCGGGAGGCCGAGCCGTCGCCGCCGCCGCGGAACACGCCGCCGCACCTGGCGGGCCTGGACGAACTCGGCAGCTCCGACGGGGCCGAGCCCGACTGGTGGCGGGTTTCCCCGGCCCCGTACGGCTCCGGCCCGCAAGTCGAGGGCTTCGCGGGCGGCATCGAGATCCCGGACCTCTTCAGGGCCCCGGCGGAGGAGCCCGAGGAGTCCGAGCCGGAGCCCCCTCCCGTCCCGCCGCAATCGCGCGCACGAGCCCTCGTACGGTTCCTCCGGGACCGGCGCCGCGGTGACCCGGCCGGGGCCCCGGAGCCCAAGTCGAAGGCAGCGGCCCCTGGCCCTGCCCCTGCCCCTGCCCCGGCCCCGCGCCCGAAACCCCACGCCTTCCTCCTCCTGGCGGCGGCCGTGCTGGTGGCGGGCGCGGTCGGCGGCTACTGGCTGCTGCTGGCGGTGGGCTGGCTGCTCGCCTACGCCTCGCGGGTGCTCGGGCCGAGGGAGCGCAAGGTGGTCGTGTTCGGCCTGCCGGGGGCGGTGCTCGCGGGGGCGCTGGTGTGGCTGTGGGGCCGCCAGCGCGGCCGCTGGGGCACCCCGCTGGACGACCAGGGGCTCTCCGACACCCTCCCCGGTCTGTGGCCCTGGCTGGCCCGCGGCGCCGCCCTCGCCTCGGCGGCGTACCTCCTGTGGCGCGCCCGCCGCCGATGACTCCGCCGGGCGGGCTGCGCCGCCCCCGGCTGCGGCACCGCTGCCGGGGGCCGGCCCCCGGACCCTCCCCCAGACTCCGTCCGGGGGGACCCCCAGCGCTTCAAACGCCGGCGGGGCTGGAATTTCGCCGGGATGCGGCAAAGGTTCACCGGCTGGTAGGGCGGGGCCAAGTCCGCGTTCCCGGTGCGCCGCCCCCGCTCTGCACAATGGCTCGTATGAGCCCCGAGAAATCCACCGCGCCCGCCGCCGCCCCCCTCCTGACGGTCGGCTTCGACCTGGACATGACCCTCATCGACTCGCGCCCCGGCATCAAGGCCGCCTACCAGGCCCTGTCCGCCGAAACCGGCACGTTCATCGACGCCGACGAGGCGATCACGCGGCTCGGCCCGCCGCTGGAGGAAGAGCTCGCGTTCTGGTTCCCGGAGGCTCAGATCCCGGCGGTGGCGGACCGCTACCGGGAGATGTACCCCACGCACGCCATCGCGCCGACCCCGGCGATGCCCGGCGCCCGCGAGGCGATCGAGGCGGTCCAGGCGCTCGGCGGCCGGGCGATCGTGGTGACCGCCAAGCACGAGCCCAACGCCCGCCTCCACCTCAAGCACCTCGGCATCGAGCCGGACGCCATCGTGGGCTGGCTCTGGGCCGAGGCCAAGGCGGGTGCGCTGCGCGAGTACGGGGCGCAGGTCTACGTCGGCGACCACGTGGGCGACGTACGCGGGGCCCGCGCGGCCGGCGCGCTCTCGGTGACGGTGCCGACCGGTCCGTGCCCGGAGCCGGAGCTGCGCGCGGCGGGGGCGGACGTCGTGCTGGCGGATCTCACCGCGCTGCCGGCGTGGCTCGCGGAGTACGTCCGTACCCAGGAGGCGGCCGAGGCGGTCCAGGCGGCCGAGGCGGTCCAGGCCGCCCAGGCGGCCGAGGAGCCGCAGGAGGTCCAGGCGGCCCGGGAGGTCTGAGGCTTACGCGGCCTGGGAGGCCTTCGCCGCCCTGCGCTGGGCCGCGGCCGAGCGCAGCACGCCCGCCGCCGAGAGGGCGAAGCCGACGCCCATGAGCATGCACACGGCCCACGCGTACGACGGGAACGGGTCGGTGCCGAGGAACAGCGGAGCCATCGTCGCCAGCGTGGCCACGGCGCCGACGATGAACACGATGCCGCCGGCCCGGACCAATGCGTCGCCGGGCCGTGCTTCGTCGGGGTGAGGAGTAACAGTCACCCCACCAGGGTAGTTCCCTGGCCGAAGTGGTCGTCCGTGAAGGACCGGGGAACGTCTTGTCACCCGTCCCTGGACCATTAGCCTGGAGGTGGCGGGTCGGTGACCCGCTGTACTGCTATCCGGAGCCGTTCCACGGCCATCCGGACCCGACGAGAACAAGGACAGAGGACGGACGTGCCTACCGGCAAGGTCAAGTGGTTCAACAGTGAGAAGGGCTTCGGCTTTCTCTCCCGCGACGACGGCGGCGACGTCTTCGTCCACTCGTCGGTGCTACCTGCCGGGGTGGACGCCCTCAAGCCCGGCCAGCGCGTCGAGTTCGGCGTAGTCGCCGGCCAGCGCGGTGACCAGGCGCTTTCGGTGACAGTGCTGGACCCGGCGCCGTCGGTCGCGGCCGCGCAGCGCCGCAAGCCCGACGAGCTCGCCTCGATCGTGCAGGACCTGACGACCCTGCTGGAGAACATCACACCGATCCTGGAGCGGGGCCGCTACCCCGACAAGCTGCACGGCACCAAGATTGCCGGGCTGCTGCGCGCGGTGGCCGACCAGCTCGACGTCTGAGCCGTACGCGCGGTTGCGCTCCGCCACTCGAAAGAGCGGCGGAGCGCAGCCGTTCGCGGCTACGGGAAGGCCAGCGCGCCCGGCGGGATGGCGGGAACCAGTCCTTCGGCGGCCGCGCGGGTCAGCAGCCCGCGCACGGCCGCGTACCCGGCGTCGCCGAGGTCCGCCGTGAACTCGTTGACGTAGAGCCCGATGTGCTGGTTGGCGACGGCCGGGTCCATCTCCTGGGCGTGTTCGAGGACGTACGGCCGGGACGCCTCGGGGTCGTCCCAGGCCATCCGGACCGAGGTACGGGCCGACTCGGCCAGCGCTTTCAGCCTGTCGGCGCCCAGCGAGCGTTTGGCGATGATCGCCCCGAGCGGGATCGGCAGGCCGGTGGTGGACTCCCAGTGCTCGCCCATGTCGGCCAGGCAGTGCAGCCCGTAGTCCTGATAGGTGAACCGGGCCTCGTGGATGACGAGTCCGGCGTCCACCCGGCCCTCCCGCACCGCCGGCATGATCTCGTGGAACGGCAGCACCACCACCTTGCCGACGCCGTCCGGAAGCACGTCGGCCGCCCACAGCCGGAACAGCAGGTAGGCGGTGGAGCGTTCGCTCGGCACGGCGACGGTCTTGCCAGTGAGGTCGAGGCCGGGCTCCCGGGTCAGGACCAGGGGACCGCAGCCGCGGCCCAGCGCCCCGCCGCAGGGGAGCAGCGCGTACTCCTCCAGCACCCAGGGCAGCACCGCGTACGAGACCTTCAGGACGTCGAGCTCACCGCGCTCGGCCATGCCGTTGGTGAGGTCGATGTCGGCGAAGGTGACGTCGAGGGCGGGCGCGCCGGGGACGCGGCCGTGGGCCCAGGCGTCGAAGACGAAGGTGTCGTTGGGACACGGCGAATAGGCGATGCGGAGCGGTTCACGTGTCGTGGTGCTGCCGGTGTTGCCGGTGCTGCCAGCGCTACCGGTGCTGCTCATGCTCATGCTGTCCTCCCCAGTGGACGAGTACGTTCCCCAGCTTGCCGAAGCCCTCGGCCAGGGCGGTGAGCGCATCACCGATCCGCCAGGCGGCGCGGTCGCGCGGGCCGACGGCGTTGGACACGGCGCGGATCTCCAGTACGGGAAGCCCGTGCGCGGCGGCAGCCTCCGCGACTCCGAAGCCCTCCATGGCCTCCGCTCCGGCGAGCGGGTGCCGCGCGGCGAGTTCGGCGGCGCGGGCGGCGGTGCCGGTGACGGTGGAGACGGTGAGTACGGGAGCCAGCAGCGCGCCGGTCGCCTCGGCGGCGCGGGCGGCGAGTTCGGCGGGGGGCAGGTGCACGTCGCGGCCGAAGCCGAGTTCCGCGACGGAGAGGAAGCCCTCGGGAGTCTGCGCCCCCAGATCGGCGGCGACGATCGCGTCGGCGACCACGAGCGAGCCGAGCGGGGCGGCGGGCGCGAACCCGCCGCCGATGCCGGCGGAGATGACGACGGAGTAGTCGGCCAGCGCGAGCGCGGTGGCCGTGGCGGCAGCGGCGGCGGCCGGGCCGACGCCGCCGATGAGCACGTCGGCGGCGAGGCCGGGCAGGTCCCGGCGGCTGATGAGGTAGCCGCCGGGCAGGGTACGCGGCTCCGGTGTCACGGGGTCCGGATGAGGGGTGAGACCAGCGGCGACGGAGTCTGCCTCCGCCGCCACCGCGGTCACGATGAGCGCGCGCACCGGTGCTGCCCGGTTACTTGAGCTTGACGGTGAAGTTCCAGACGGCGAGGGGCTTGCCGTCTTCGGCGACCTGGACGAACGCCAGCTTCTTCGAGGCCGGGGCCTCGCCCTGGCCGCCGGTGGCGAACAGGTCGGCGCCGGGGAAGCTGCGGTAGGTGTTCGCGGAGGGCTCGGTGATGGGCTGGCCGTCCAGGACCGCCTGCCACTTCTTGCCTTCCTCGACGACCTCGGGGTCGACCCCGAGGCGGAGCGTGTCGCCCCGGCCGTACTCGATGGTCTTGGCGTCCTTCATGCCGGTGAGGCACTCCTGGACCCTGTCCATGGAGAGCTCCTTGCCGTCGTGGCAGGCGGCTTCGGCGGACACCGACGAGGTGCCGACCGTCACGGTCGCCAGCGGCGTCGGCTTGTCGCAGGCGGAGAGGAGGAGGAGGCCGGCGGACACGGCTCCGAGGGCCGCGACGCTGCGGCGGCCCCTACCCGAGGAAAGCGTTGCGGTCATGAGCCGAAGGCTATCGGGCCGCCAGGCTCCGCCGCCGCACGGGGTCCTCCGACCTGCGGCGCGCCGGTCCTTGGCAGGGGCCTGACGGGGCCCCGGCCCGCGGTGTCCCGGCCCCTGCCGGGCCCGGCCCGGTTCGGCCGCGGCACCGTTGCCGGGGGCCAGCCCCCGGACCCCCCGCGCCTCAAACGCCGGCGGGGCTGGATTTTCGCCGGCTGGGATGGGATGCCCGCAGAGCAACTCCAGGGGCTTCAGCCGTCAGGCGTTTGAGGACCGGGGTCCGGCGAAGCCCGGGGAACGGTGGCGCGGAGGGAGTCAGGCCACGCGGGGGCGGGGTGAGGGTGGGTGGTGGTGGCGGGGGGAGGAGAGGACGCCGCGGAGGGCCATGGTGGTGCCCAGGGCGACGATCGCCGCGGCGACGGACATCCCCAGCACCCCGTTCAGCGGCAGCACGATGCCGATCGCCCCGCCCAGCACCCACGCCACCTGCAGCAGCGTCTCCGAACGGGCGAACGCCGACGTCCGCACCGACTCGGGAATGTCCCGCTGGATCATCGCGTCCAGCGAGAGCTTCGCCAGGGCCTGGCAGAAGCCCGCCGTCGCGCCCAGCACCGCCATGAACAGCCCGCTGAAGAACACGGCCGCCAGGACCGCGACCCCGAGGGTCAGCGAGAGCACCGACGCGATGATGACCTCCGGCGCCCGCGCCCGCAGCCACGCGCCCGCCGCCGTCCCGCACGCGTTCCCGACGCCGGCCGAGACGCCCACGATGCCCAGCGACACCGCCGCGCTCTGCCCCGACAGCGGGTGCTCCCGCAGCAGGAACGCCAGGAAGAAGATCAGGAACCCCGACAGCCCGCGCATCGCCGCGTTCGCCAGCAGACCGCACAGCACCGACGGCGTCACCGTCCGCAGCCCCGGACGCTGCGAATGCGCCTCGTGAGTGGACAGCCGCGCCCGCCGCTCGCCCTTCGCCTCGTCCACCTTGTGCGGCAGCGAGAACGCCGCGAAGGTCCCCCACACGAAGATCGCGCAGGCCCCGTACAGCGGCCACTCCGCCCCGATGGCGTGCAGACCGGCCGCGACCGGGGCCGCCGCCCCCGTGGCGAGCAGGCCGGCCAGGGTGACCCGGGAGTTCGCCTTGACGAGTGAGAACTTCGGCGGGAGCAGACGCGGGACCACCGCGCTGCGGACCACCCCGTAGGCCTTGGAGGCCACGAGGACGCCCAGCGCCGCCGGGTACAGCTCCAGCCCGCCCGTGGCAACAGCCCCCGACATCATCACCGCCAGCAGCGCCCGCGCCAGCATCGCGCCCGCCATCGCGGCCCGCCGCCCGTGCGGCAGCCGGTCCAGCATCGGGCCGATCACCGGGGCCAGCAGGGTGAAGGGAGCCATGGTGATGGCGAGGTACAGGGCCACACGGCCGCGCGCCTCGTCCGTAGGCACCGAGAAGAACACCGTCGACGCCAGCGCGACCGTGATCATCACATCGCCGGCGCCGTTGATGGCGTGCAGTTCGATCAGCTTGCCGAGGCCCGACTCACCGGCCCCGTGCGCGTGAGTGGCCCGGCGGATCCCGCGTGCCGTACCCGTGAACGGGGAGTGGAGGGCACGCCCGATGGCCCGGCCGGCCTTCCTGGCCGGTCCCGAGCCGTCGTCGGACGACCGTACGGGTGCCACACTCGACATAGTGCCCCACTCGGGGCGCCAGGACCCGTCCCGGCGCGTTCGGGCGCGTTCGGACGAGTACGGACGCGTACGGACGAGAAAAGACCCCTCCACACGCCTACGGACGCGTTCCGGATGCCCGTCGGGCCGTGGGGTTGTCCGCGAATCGGACCTTGCATGTGGGCCGAAGCCTCCAGAGGAGGTAGCGTGCGTAGCGCGCCACCGGCGGTTGCTCTTGGCCGCGCGCCTCTTCGCGATCCCGCAGAATGGATTGCAGGTAGGTGCGCCCGAGGCCGATCGGGTGCGGACGTCGACGCGGCCCTCTGGTCCGCTCCGCCCGCGCCACGTACGGACAGGACCGACGGGTCGTTGTGGACGACAGTACGGACGGCGCACTCGTGAGACGGCGTAGGAGAGAACGAGACCTGTGAGTGCTGCGACGACGCGAAGCCGTACCCCCGACCGCATGTGCGCCGAGGCGGTAGACCTTGCCCGCGCGGCGGCCGAGGAAGCCGCCGCACCCGGAGTGGTGGGCGAGCACGTCTCCGCGATCGCGGAGGGCGACCGGGTCGTCACGCACTTCTTCGAGTGCAAGGACCCCGGCTACCGGGGCTGGCGCTGGGCCGTCACCGTGACGCGGGCCTCCCGCGCGAAGCTCGTCACGCTCGACGAAACGGTGCTGCTTCCCGGCGACGACGCGCTGCTGGCCCCCGAGTGGGTGCCGTGGAGCGAGCGGCTGCGCCCGGGGGACATGGGCCCGGGCGACCTGCTGCCGACCGACGCCGAGGATCTGCGGCTGGAGCCGGGCTGGTCGGGCGAGGACGCGCCGCCGCCGAATTCGGTGGTGTCCACCGAGATGGCGGAACTGGTCGAGGCGGAGGAAGCCGAGGTCACGGACCGCGCGGTGGTCCCGGTGCGGGGCTCCATCACCTCGGTGGCGGAGGAACTCGGCATGCGCCGGGCGCGTGTCCTGTCGCGGTACGGCCTGCACAGCGCGGCGGACCGCTGGGACGAGTCCTTCGGCGCGAAGACCCCGATGGCGCAGGCGGCCCCCGCGTCTTGCCTCTCCTGCGGGTTCCTGGTCGCGATCGGGGGCTCGCTGGGCCAGGCGTTCGGTGTCTGCGCGAACGAATTCAGCCCGGCGGACGGGCGCCTGGTCTCCCTGTCGTACGGCTGCGGCGGGCACTCGGAAGCGGCGGTCATGCCGAAGCCGCTCCGCCCGGCGCCGCCGGTGCTGGACTCGATGGCCTCGGACGAATTCCTCCTCCGCCCGTCCCCGGACACCGGCTCGGTCCCGATCTCCCCGTCGGAGCTCCCCCCGGCGGACCTGGGCCACTCCTAACCACCGCCCCGCCTGCCGGCAGCTCGGCCCGGCCCCTGCGCCTCAAACGCCGACGGGGCTGGGTCTTGCCTGCGGCGCCGGGCCCGCGGGGCGAGGCTCCGGTGTACCCGCAGCACCGATGTGCCCCACCGGGGCCGCGCTTGCCGCCGGGCGCGGCACCGCCACCGGGGGCCAGCCCCCGGACCCCCGCGCCTCAAACGCCGGCGAGGCTGGATCTTGCCGGCGGCTGGGTTGCCCGCAGGGCAACTCCAGCCTCGCCGGCGTTTGAGGCGCGGGGTCTGGGGCGGAGCCCAGGGGCTTTCAGCCTCGCCGGCGTTTGAGGCGCGGGTCCGGGCGGAGCCCGGGGAACGGGGGAAGGGTGGGTAGGGGACAGCTCCGCGCAGCGCCCCCCGACGACGGCAGCCGCAGCCGCCCCGACCCGCCGACGACGGCAGCCGCAGGGCCCCCGCCCTGCCGGCGACGTGAGCCGCACCTGTATCGCGTAGCGGGCCTTCGCCCGGTCGGGTGACCCGGAGCCCCGCAGAGGCAGGCGGCGCGATGCGCTCCGCGCAGCGGGCGGTGCCGCCGGCGAACCGGGGGGCGGCCGGCGGCCCGGTCCGGCGGAGGGAGGGGCGACGGGGGCCGCGGCCGCCCAGTACCACCGTGGCGCCCGGGGGCATACGCTCGGCCCATGGGGGACGAAGACATGGTCGGCATGACCGGCCGCGTGACCGGCACGGTCGGCCCGGGACTGGTGGGCGAGGTCATCGTCCGGATCCGCGGCGGGGCGGAGCACTTCCTCGCGCACCCCGTGCCCGGAACAGCGGCGGCGGGAGCGACGCAACGGCTGCCCGTCGGGACGATGGTGACGGTGGTTGAGTACCAGCCACCACGCACGGTGTACGTCATGGCGCTCTACGACATCTGACCCCACTCGCCACCTGTGCGTATCAAGATGGCGACAAGAATCCCCCGCGTCTTCACCGCGACCGGCCGCAGGAGCACACTCGCTTCCGTCGGTGTCGAACGGCACCGTGCTAAGGGGGAATTGCCGATGGCTATCGGCGTCGTGGCGGGGATCGTTCTCGCCGCCATCATTGGTGTGATCGGCCTGTTCAAGCTCATGTGGCGGGTGGCCGAGCCCAACGAGGCACTTGTCATTTCCGGTTCCGCGCACAAGACCGAGGGCATCGGCGAAGGCATGGGCTTCCGGATCGTCACCGGGCGCGGAACACTCGTGGTCCCTGGCGTGCAGGCGGTACGGAAGCTGTCGCTGGACCTCAACGAGACCCAGCTGAACGTGGACTGCGTCACCCACCAGGGCATCCCGCTCCGCGTGAAGGGCGTGGTCATCTTCAAGATCGGCGACGACTTCGTGTCCATCGCCAACGCCGCCCGCCGTTTCCTGGACCAGCAGAAGATGATGCCGGAGCGGGTGCACATCGTCTTCGCAGGTCATCTGCGGTCCATCGTGGGCGGGTTGACGGTCGAGGACATGATCCGCGACCGGGAGAAGCTGACCGGGCAGACCCGCGCGGCCTGCGGTACCGAGATGGAGAAGCTCGGCCTGATCGTCGACTCGCTGCAGATTCACGAGATCGAGGACCCGACCGGCTACATCAAGAACCTGGCGATGCCGCACGCGGCCGCCGTCCAGCGGGACGCCCGCATTGCGCAGGCCGAGGCGAACCTGCGGGCCACGGAGGCCGAACAGGCCGCCTTCGCCCGGATGTCGGAGGCCACCCGCGACAGCGAGATCCTCCAGGCCGGCTACCAGGCCGAGCGGGACAAGGCGGCGGCGACCGCCAAGCAGGCGGGCCCGCTGTCCGAGGCGGCCGCGCGACAGGAGGTCGTCGTCCAGGAGACGCGGGTCGCGGAGCTGGAGGCGCACCGGCGGGAGCAGCAGCTCCAGGCGGATGTACGAAAGCCCGCGGACGCGGCGGCGTACGAGACCCGCACCCGGGCCGAGGCGGAGCGCGACGCGCGGATCTCGGCAGCGCAGGCCAAGGCGAAGGAGACGGAGCTCGCGGCGGCGGCCGAGGCGACCCGCGTCACGACGGCGGCGACCGCCGACGCGCAGGCCACGGAGGCCCGCGGTATCGCGGCCGCAAAGGCGACCCGGGCGACCGGTGAGGCGGAGGCGGCGGCGACGCAGGCCAAGGGCCTCGCGGTGGCGGCGTCGGCGAAGGCGAAGGGCCTGGCCGAGGCGGATGCGATCAAGGCGCGGGCCGCGGCGCTGGCGGAGAACCAGGAGGCGGTGGTCGCGCAGCAGCTCGCCGAGAACTGGCCGGCGATCGTGCAGGCGGGTGCGGGGGCGTTCGGGAACGTGGAGCACATGGTGCTGCTGAACGGCGCCGAGGGCATGTCGGAGATGTTCGCGAAGGCCCTGACGATGGGCGGCACGGGCCTCGGCCTGGCCCGCCAGCTCCTGTCCTCAATGTCCCAGCCCCAACCCCAGCCCACCTCAGCCCCGTCCTCCGGCCCCACCCCGGTGAACGGCACCTCCCCGTCGTCCTCGCACCAGATCCCGATCGGCGAGGAATAGCCGACAGCCCCCGGCCCGGGGCGCACTCAGCTGAGCCCCGGGCCGGGGCGCACTGGCAGCCGGGGTCCCGCTCCCGCCGGCGTCCCCGCAGCCGGGGTCCCCGCCACCACCCCGGCCGGTCCGCGGCCGGGCCCCGTCAGCCGCCCCCGCCACTCCGCCGCCGGAACAGCCGCTTCGCGGCGAGCACCACCGCCACGGCCCCCGCCAGGACCAACGCGCCCTTCGTGAAGGGGCTGTCGCCCTGCCCCGCCGGGGCGCCCGCGGACGGTGGGGACCCGGGCTTCGCCGGGCCGCCGCCCGAGGCAGAGCCCGGGGCACCCCCGGAGGCAGCCGGCACCGGAACCGCCACGACCCGGCTGGACGCCCCCTCCGCACCGAACATCAGCGTCGAGCCGTCCGCCGCATAGGTCACCGACTCCGCCTGGCCCTGCCACGGCGCTTCCACCCGCTCGCCCTCACCCCCCGGGCGGCCGTCCTTCCACGGGTACGTCTTCGCGAAGAAATACCCGCGCAGGGTCAGCCGTCTGCCGTCCGGCGAGAACGCCCCGTCCGTCACCCACGGCAGGTCCGCCACCCGCCGGAACACGTTCGGCCCGGACGTCGACAGCTCCGCGGGGCCTTCGTACAGGCCGCCCTTGTCCTCGCTCTTGCTCGCGATGTACACCCGCCCCGTCACCGGATGCACCATCAGCGCCTCGGCGTTCCGCGCGCCGTCCGCGTACCGCACCGTGAACTGGGTCGCCTTGACGGTGACGTCGCCCAGTTCCTTCGGCTCCGGGAACCGGTAGATCCACACGTGGTCCCAGGTGCCGTTCCGGTTGTCCCCGATGTCCCCGACGTACAACTGCCCGTCCGGCCCGAGCGAGATCGCCTCGACGTCCCGTGGCTTCCCGATCCCCTTCAGCGTCACGCGGGCCACCGTTTTCCCGGTCGCCGAGTCCACCGCGTAGACGTACGGGCCGTCGTCGCTGTCGTTGTGCGTCCAGTACACGCCCGGGTGGATCCGGCTGGCCGCCAGCCCGCTCGACTCCGTGATCCGCGGATCGGTGATCGTGAACGACGAGGTGTCAGGGGGCTCCGCCGCTGCCGCCGCTGCCGCCGCTCCGGCCGAACCCGACAGCACGGCGGCAAGGACAACGGCGGCGGAGGCGAACGAGCCGAACGAGCCGAACGAGGCGAATGAGGGGAACGAGGGGAACGAGGGGAACGACGACGGCAACGGCAACGACGACGGCAACGACAACGGCAGCAGGCGCATACCCCCAGCCTGCCAGCCCGCCCCACCCCGCCCAGCCTCCCGCCCCGCCCCGCGTGTCCGGCATCACAGCGGTCCCCGGCGCGTGATCCGCGATGATGTCCGGATGCGTTTCATGTTCGTCGGCGACTCCATGACCATCGGACGCGCCGGCGACTACACCTGGCGCTACCGGATGTGGCAGCACCTCAACGCCACCTTCGGCGGCCCGTACCAGATCGTCGGCCCCCGCACCGAGCTCTACGACACCCTCGCCGACGCGCCCACCAGCCACGAGTACGCCGACCCCGGCTTCCCGGCCGCCGCCCGCCGCCACCTCGCCGGCTGGGGTGAGGGCTGGCAGCACATGGCTCCCTTCATCGGCCCCGCCGCCCGCGCCGCCGAGGCCGACGTGCTGCTCGTCTCCCTCGGGCTCATCGACCTCGGTTTCTACACCGACGCCACCCAGACGGCCGTCAACGTCCGCCGCTTCGTCGCCGAGGCCCGCGGTGCCCGCCCCGCCATCCGGATGATCCTGCTGCCTGTCATCCCCAACGTCCGGGCCCAGGACGAAGCGCCGTTCGCGGCCGAGGTGGCGCGCTTCAACGAGCTCCTCGCGAAGGCGGTCGCCGACCTGTCGACGGACGCCTCGCCGATCCTGCTGGCCGCGCGCCCGGCCTCGTATGACATCCACCACGACACCTACGACGGCACCCACCCCAACGCCTCCGGCGAGCACCGCCTGGCCGGGGAGTTCGCGGCGGTCCTGCACCAGGCGTGGGGCATCGGCGGCCCCTACCGGCCCGAGCCGGGGCCGCAGCACACCCCGTAACACCCGCTTCACAAGGGGCACTTGCCTAGAGCGCACTCCAAGCAGTTGGCTAGTGCCCCATGAAGTACACACAGCTCGGACGCACCGGCCTCAAGGTCAGCCGACTTGTACTCGGCACCATGAACTTCGGCCCCCAGACAGGGGAGTCCGAAAGCCACGCCATCATGGACTCCGCGCTCGACGCGGGCATCAACTTCTTCGACACCGCCAGGTAGTCACTTTGATGCCCGCTTGGTGATGCGGTGGCCGCCGCCCGGACGAAGCGGCGACGGCCCTGCGCACGCCTACCTGATCACCATGCGAAGGCTTCGGGGGACGGCCCCGGCCCGGGGAAGATCTCGTCCAGGCCGACGAGGACCTCCTCGCTCAGCTCCAGCTCCAGGGCGCGCAGCGCGCTCTCCAGTTGCTCGGCCGTACGCGGGCCGACGATCGGCCCGGTGACCCCGGGACGGGTCAGCAGCCAGGCCAGGGCGGCTTCGCCGGGCTCCAGGCCGTGCTTGTCCAGCAGGTCCTCGTACGCCTGCACCTGCGCCCGTACGGAGCTGTTGGCCAGCGCGTCCGCCGACCGCCCAGAGGCACGGCGCCCGCCCTCGACCTCCTTCTTGATGACACCGCCCAGCAGCCCGCCGTGCAGCGGGGACCAGGGGATGACCCCGAGCTCGTACTCCTGGGCGGCCGGGATGACCTCCATCTCGGCGCGCCGCTCGGCGAGGTTGTACAGGCACTGCTCGCTGACCAGCCCGACCGAGCCACGCCGGGCGGCGGTCTCGTTGGCCTGTGCAATCTTGTACCCGGGGAAGTTCGACGAACCCGCATAGAGGATCTTCCCCTGCTGGATCAGTACGTCGACGGCCTGCCAGATCTCCTCGAAGGGGGTCCGGCGGTCGACGTGGTGGAACTGGTAGAGGTCGATGTAGTCGGTCTGGAGCCGCTTGAGGCTAGCGTCGACGGCCCGCCGGATGTTCAGCGCCGACAGCCGGTCGTAGTTGGGCCACGAGTCGCCCTCGGCGGCCATGTTCCCGTAGACCTTGGTGGCGAGGACCGTCTTCTCGCGGCGGCCGCCGCCCTGGGCGAACCAGGTGCCGATGATCTCCTCGGTGCGACCCTTGTTGTCGCCCCACCCATAGACATTGGCCGTGTCTACGAAGTTCAGACCCGCGTCGAGGGCGGCATCCAGGATCGCGTGGCTGGTGGGTTCGTCTGTCTGCGGACCGAAGTTCATCGTGCCGAGAACGAGTCGGCTGACCTTGAGTCCGGTGCGTCCGAGCTGCGTGTACTTCATGAGCCCCAAGCCAACTGCTTCGAGTCCACTCCAGGCAAGGGCACCCCGCGAACCCGCCGATTTATGCGACAACGCGCATAGTCGCGTCTCTGCATAGACGTCCGAACCCGCTGCTCCGTACGGTCTTCCTGTCTGGCCCTGATCAGGGCCACGAACCAGGGAGTTCACATGGCTCGTGAGGAACTGACCCGACTCACCGGCAACGGAAACGGCGAGTGCGGACAGGGCGACTGCCCGAACGTGTACCGCACCGCGTCAGGCTCCTTCGTCGTGCAGGGCGACCTGTCCGACGCCTTCACTCCACCCTCCGGCGAGGGCTCGTGGAAATTCCCGAGAGCGTTCTGAAGGAGGCTGTACGTGCTCTTGGATGGTGACGAGTGGCAGGCCAAGTTCCGCGACTTCAAGGCCGAGGCGTGGCGGCTTGAGACCCTGCCCCAGTACCTCGTACCGCAGGAAACGGAGGAATTCGCGGCCTTCAAGAACGGCGTCCGCTTCCCCGGCCCGTATGAGGACTCCTGGACGGCGCTTATCCGCAAGCACGTCTCGTCTGGTGGCGGCATCGGGCGCGTGCACATCCTGGCCCGGCCACTCTCGGATTACTTGCGGTTCGAGTTCGAGCGCTACTACCGACATCAGGCCCCGGTCGGGGAAGACATCCGCATCCTCGACGTGACCGACCGGCCGAACCCGCTGCCCGGTGTCCAGGACTTCTGGATGTTCGACCGCTCCACGGTCGTGCTGATGCACTACGCGGAGGACGGGAAGCAGATCTCCCGTGAGCTGTACGAGGGTGAGCCCGCCCCCTTCATTGAGTACCAACGGATCGCGCTGGAAGCCTCGGTCCCGTTTCTGGAGTACGTGCACGCGTGACGTTCGAGCCTGAGCGGATGGGCCACTCCAGCCGGGAACTGGCCGACAAACTCCGCGAGCTGCGCAAGCGATCCGGACTCTCCGGGGCCCGGGTCGCGGCGCGCTGCAACATGTCCCAGTCCAAGGTCAGCCGGATCGAGAACGGTAAGGTCCGGCCGTCCCTGGTGGACGTGGAGCAGATCCTGAGAGCGATCGACGCACCGGCCGAGCTCGTCGCGGAAGTCTCTGCCCTGGCACGCATGGCGAACACCGACTGGCAGGATGCCCGGTCCATGCGCCGCAAGGGCCTGGACAAGAAGCAGTTCGAGCTCGCCGGTCTTGAAAGAACGAGCACCGACTTCCGGTACTTCCTGCTGTCGATGATTACCGGTCTGCTCTCGACGCCCGAATACATCCGGGCCAGCCTCGCACACATCCCCGGCGACCACTCGAAGGCCGTAGCGAAGAAGCTGGAGCGACAGGAGGTGCTCTACGACCGCTCGAAGCGGTTCACCTGATTTCTCCCAGGAT
>NZ_JAGGOY010000029.1:0-301 GCF_018614095.1 Streptomyces sp. ISL-87
GGCGGGGGCGGGGGCGGGGGCAGGGGCAGGGCGTGACAGCTGGCGGCGGATCGTGCCGCAGGCGCTGGTCGTCGCCTTCCTCGCAGGCGGCACCACCGCCTTCGTCGCAGCCGACAAGGAGGTCCGGCTCACCGTCGACGGCGTGCCCAGGACCCTCCACACCTTCGCCGACGGGGTCGACGAACTGCTCGTCGCGGAGGGGCTCGGCGTCGGCCCCCACGATCTCGTCGCCCCGGCCAGGGGAGTGGCCCTCGGCGACGGCGACGAGATCATCGTCCGCTACGGCCGCCCCCTCCAGCTC
>NZ_JAGGOY010000029.1:329-106110 GCF_018614095.1 Streptomyces sp. ISL-87
CCGCCCCCCGCGCCGCCCCCGTCCCCCGCGCCGGCATGACCCTCAGCGTCCGCACCGAACGCAGCATCACCTTCATGGCCGACGGCCGCGAACGCACCATCCGCACCAACGCCGCCACCGTCCAGGAGGCCCTCGATCAGGCCGGCATCACCCTGCGCGACCAGGACAGCATCTCCGTTCCCCCGGCCTCTTTCCCCCGCGACGGCCAGACCGTCACCGTGCTCCGCATCACCGGCACCCGCGAAGTCCGCGAGGAACGCATCCCGTACAAGACCGAGAAGGTCAAGGACTCCACCCTGTTCACCGGCACCGAGGTGGTCGAGCGGGCCGGCCGGCCCGGGGCGCGCAGGGTCACGTACAGCCTGCGCACCGTCAACGGGGTACGGCAGAAGCCCCGCCGGATCACCGAGGAGATCGTCCGCGAGCCCGTCACCCAACTGGTCAAGGTCGGCACGAGGCCGCTGCCGACCTCCGTCGCCGGGGCGGACGGCCTCGACTGGGGTGCGCTGGCCCGGTGCGAGTCCGGCGGACGGCCCGCCGCCACCGACGCCTCGGGCACGTACGGCGGGCTGTACCAGTTCGACGTACGCACCTGGCAGGGCCTCGGCGGAAGCGGCCGCCCCCAGGACGCGTCGGGCGCGGAGCAGACGTACCGGGCCAAGAAGCTCTACGTACAACGGGGCGCGGCTCCGTGGCCGCACTGCGGCCGCAGGCTGTATCGCAGTTGATCGATCCATCGGAACGCCACCCAGGCGATCCCACGACACCGGGATCGCATTCAGGAAACCCAGGCCGATCTGAGACGCTTTACCGGTGAGCACCGCAGAGCAGCAGCCCGATAAAACCAGTGACGCCCTTCTCGGCGCGGCCGACATCCGAGAACTGGCCGCCGCGCTCGGGGTACGCCCGACGAAGCAGAAGGGCCAGAACTTCGTCATCGACGCCAATACGGTCCGCAGGATCGTGCGCACCGCCGAGGTCCGGCCGGACGACGTGGTCGTCGAGGTCGGGCCGGGCCTGGGGTCGCTGACGCTCGCGCTGCTGGAGGCCGCGGACCGGGTCACCGCCGTCGAGATCGACGACATCCTGGCCGCCGCGCTGCCCGCCACCATCGAGGCACGGATGCCGGAGCGCAAGGACCGCTTCGCGCTGGTGCACTCCGACGCCATGCTGGTGACGGAGTTGCCCGGTCCGCCGCCGACCGCGCTGGTCGCGAACCTGCCGTACAACGTGGCCGTGCCGGTGCTGCTGACCATGCTCGACCGGTTCCCGAGCATCGAGCGGACGCTGGTCATGGTGCAGGCGGAGGTCGCCGACCGGCTCGCCGCCAAGCCGGGCAACAAGGTGTACGGGGTCCCCTCCGTCAAGGCCAACTGGTACGCGGACGTCAAGCGGGCCGGGTCCATCGGCCGCAACGTGTTCTGGCCCGCGCCGAATGTCGACTCGGGTCTGGTGTCGCTGGTGCGGCGGGCCGAGCCGATCAAGACCACCGCCTCCAAGTCGGAGGTGTTCGCCGTCGTGGACGCGGCCTTCGCGCAGCGCCGCAAGACGCTGCGGGCGGCGCTGGCCGGGTGGGCGGGCTCGCCGGCGCGCGCGGAGGCGGCGCTCGTCGCCGCCGGTGTCTCGCCGCAGGCGCGCGGGGAGTCGCTGACGGTGGAGGAGTTCGCCGCGATCGCCGAGAACAAGCCGGCGGCGGAGAGGCCCGCGCTGTGAGCAACTCCGTCGCCCCTCCCACACCGGTCACGGTCCGCGTGCCCGCGAAGGTCAATGTCCAGCTGGCGGTGGGCGCGGCCCGCCCGGACGGGTTCCACGCCCTGGCCAACGTCTTCCTGGCCGTGTCCCTGTACGACGAGGTCACCGCCACCCCGGCCGTGGAGCTGACGGTGACCTGCGCCGGCCCGGACGCCGGCCAGGTCCCGCTGGACCGTACGAACCTGGCCGCGCGGGCGGCGGAGATCCTGGCGGCGCGGAACGGGCTGTCGCCGGACGTCCACCTGCACATCGCGAAGAACATCCCGGTCGCCGGCGGTATGGCCGGCGGCAGCGCGGACGGGGCGGCGGCCCTGCTGGCGTGCGACGCCCTGTGGGGGCTGAACACCCCGGTCCGGGAGCTCCTGGACATCTGCGCGGAGCTGGGCAGCGACGTCCCGTTCAGCCTGCTCGGCGGGGCGGCGCTGGGCACCGGCCGCGGGGAGATCCTGACCCCCGTCCCGGCGGGTGCGTTCCACTGGGTGTTCGCGGTCGCCGACGGGGGGCTGTCGACCCCGGCGGTGTTCCGCGAGTTCGACCGGCTGGCCGAGGGCTGGGACATCCCGGCGCCGCAGGCCTCCCCGGTGCTGCTCGCCGCCCTCGCCTCGGGCGACCCGGACGCGCTGGCCGTGACCTTGGCCAACGACCTCCAGCCGGCGGCCCTGTCGCTGCGCCCGCAGCTGGCCGGGACGCTGGCCGCGGGGACGGACGCCGGGGCGCTGGCCGCGCTGGTCTCGGGCTCGGGCCCCACGACGGCGTTCCTGGTCCGCGACGAGGAAGCCGCCGCGAAGGTCGCCGCCGCGCTGGACGCCTCGGGCACCTGCCGTGCCACCCGCGTGGCGGCGTCCCCGGCGCCGGGCGCCACTGTCCTGCCGTCCTGACCCCGCGGCACCGCCTCCTGGCTCCACCCGGCGCCTCAAACGCCGGCGAGGCTGGAGCAGCAGACCGGGTGCGGCACCGCCGCCGGGGGCCAGCCCCCGGACCCTCCCCCAGACTCCGTCCGGGGGGACCCCCAGCGCCTCAAACGCCGGCGAGGCTGGAGTGGCCTGGCGGCGTGAGTGGCGCTTGAGGCGTGGGGGTCCCAGCGGTAGCTGCGCGGGAGGGTCTGGGGCGGAGCCCCAGGGAACGGTGGAAGGGCGGGTAGGGGACAGCCCCGCAGGGCACGGTCCCCCCGCGTTGCAGGCGCTCACCCCGGCAGGGGCTGGTCGAACTCGGGGTGTGCCCCCGCACGGGAGGCCGGCGCCCCCCACCGTGCCCCGCAGGGGACACGCCCCGCCGGGCGATGCGGCGGCCGGCCGGTACCTAGGCCGGAAGTGAGTATCCGCGCCCTGTCGGAGCGGCCCGTCGCCGGGCGACCGTAGCCGCATGACAGCCAGCGCACGCGAAATGGCCGCGGCCACCCCCGGGTCACGGGACCGGTACATCGACCTCCTGCGGGTCGCCTCGCTCGGGACCGTGGTGTTCGGGCACTGGCTGATGGCCGCCGTCAGCAGTGACGGCATAGGGAATCTGCTCGCCCTCGTGCCACCGCTCCAGGTGCTCACCTGGGGGCTCCAGATCATGCCGGTGTTCTTCTTCGTCGGCGGGTTCTCGCACGCCCTGTCGTACCGGTCCCTGAGCCGCAAGGCCGACGGGCGGCCCGTGTACGCCGCGTTCCTGCGGGCCCGCCTTCAGCGGCTGCTGCGGCCCACCCTCGCCTTCGTGCTCCTCTGGACCGCCGGGGCGCTCGCCGTGCAGCTCGCCGGCGGCGGCCACGGGCGGCTGACCGGGGCCGCGCTGCGGCTGGTCACGCAGCCGCTGTGGTTCATCGGGATCTACCTCGCCATGGTCGCCTTCACCCCGCCGCTGCTGAAGCTGCACGAGCGGCACGGGTGGGGTGCCTTCGCCGGGCTGGCCGCGGCCGCCGCCCTCGTCGACGTGCTGCGGTTCGCGCTCGGGGTGCCGTACGTGGAGTTCCTGAACTTCGCCTTCGTCTGGCTGGCCGTCCACCAGCTCGGCTTCCTGCGCGCCGACGGGCGCATCACCCGGCCCGCCGTCCTCGCCGCCGCCGGGCTCGCGGGGGCCGTGCTGCTGGTGGCCTTCGGCCCGTATCCGCTGTCCATGGTCGGGATGCCCGGCGAGAAGGTGTCCAACATGGCCCCGCCCAGCCTCGCCCTGCTCGCGCACGGGATGTGGCTGGTGGGCGCCGTACAACTGCTGGCCGGGCCCGCCACCGCCTGGCTGGCCCGGCCGCGGGTGTGGCGCGGGGTCGTCGCCGCCAACGGGATCGCGATGACCGCCTTCCTCTGGCACCTCACCGCCATGCTCGCCGTGTACGCCGCCCAGCTCGCCCTCGGGATCCGGCTCCCCGAGCCCGCCACCGCCGCCTGGTGGGCGCAGGCCCCGGTCCGGATCGTCGCCGCCGCCGCGCTGACCGGCGTACTCGTCGCCGCGTTCAAGAGGTTCGAAGCCCCGGGCGGCAGCAGCATCACCGAACCCGGGTCCGGGCCCCGCGCCGCCGCCGGGATCACCGTCTGCCTCCTCGGCGTCCTCGATCTGTCCATGACCGGCCTCGGCGGCCTCCTCGACGGCCACAGCGCCACTCTGATCGCCCTGCCCGTCACCGCGCCCGCCGCGATCGGCATGGCGCTGGGCGGCTGGCTCCTCGTGGAACGGTCCGCCTCGCCCCGGAGCGTTAGGCTGAGGGGCTGATCCACACCCTTTCTCTGGAGCGCGTCTGATGGCCGTCAATCTGGTCAATGTCGAGGCAGTCAGCAAGGTGTACGGAACCCGTGCCCTGCTCGACGGCATCTCCCTCGGCGTGTCCGAGGGGGACCGGATCGGTGTCGTAGGCCGCAACGGCGACGGCAAGACCACCCTCATCCGGATGCTCGCCAAGCTGGAGGAGCCCGACACCGGCCGGGTCACCCAGTCAGGCGGACTGCGCATGGGTGTACTCACCCAGCACGATTCCCTCGACCCCGCGGCCACCATCCGGCACGAGATCATCCGGGACATGGCCGACCACGAGTGGGCCGGCAACGCCAAGGTCCGGGACGTGCTGACGGGGCTCTTCGGCGGCCTCGACCTGCCCGGGTTCGGGCAGGGTCTCGACACCGTCATCGGCCCGCTCTCCGGCGGCGAGCGGCGCCGGATCGCGCTCGCCAAGCTGCTCATCGCCGACCAGGACCTCCTCGTCCTCGACGAGCCCACCAACCACCTCGACGTCGAGGGCATCTCCTGGCTGGCCAAGCACCTCCAGGAGCGCCGCTCCGCCCTCGTCTGCGTCACGCACGACCGCTGGTTCCTCGACCAGGTCTGCACCCGCATGTGGGACGTCCAGCGCGGTGACGTGCACGAGTACGAGGGCGGCTACAGCGACTACGTCTTCGCCCGCGCCGAGCGCGAGCGGATCGCCGCCACCGAGGAGTCCAAGCGGCATAACCTGATGCGCAAGGAGCTGGCCTGGCTGCGCCGCGGCGCCCCCGCCCGGACCTCCAAGCCGCGCTACCGCATCGAGGCCGCCAACGAGCTCATCGCCGACGTGCCGCCGCCGCGCGACACCTCCGAGCTGATGAAGTTCGCCAACGCCCGCCTCGGCAAGACGGTGTTCGACCTGGAGGACGTGACCGTCCAGGCGGGCCCCAAGGTGCTGCTCAAGCACCTCACCTGGCACCTGGGCCCCGGCGACCGCGTCGGCCTCGTCGGCGTCAACGGCGCCGGCAAGACCTCCCTGCTGCGCGCCCTCGCCGAGGCCGCCCGCACCCAGGGCGAGGTCCAGCCCGCGGCCGGCTCGGTCACCGTCGGCAAGACCGTCAGGCTCGCCTACCTTTCCCAGGAGGTCGGCGAGCTCGACCCGTCGCTGCGCGTCCTGGAAGCCGTCCAGCGGGTCCGCGACCGCGTCGACCTCGGCAAGGGCCGCGAGATGACGGCCGGTCAGCTGTGCGAGCAGTTCGGCTTCACCAAGGAGAAGCAGTGGACGCCGGTCGGCGACCTCTCCGGCGGTGAGCGGCGCCGGCTGCAGATCCTGCGCCTGCTGATGGACGAGCCCAACGTCCTCTTCCTCGACGAGCCCACCAACGACCTGGACATCGAGACCCTGACCCAGCTGGAGGACCTCCTCGACAGCTGGCCCGGCTCGATGATCGTGATCTCCCACGACCGGTTCTTCATCGAGCGCACCACCGACACGGTGATGGCACTGCTCGGCGACGCGAGCCTGCGGATGCTGCCGCGGGGTCTGGACGAGTACCTGGAGCGCCGGCAGCGGATGATCGAGGCGGCCTCCCCGGCGCCCGTCCCGGCCGCCGCCGCCAAGTCCTCGGCCTCCGGTGACTCGCGCGCCGCGAAGAAGGAGCTCCAGAAGATCGAGCGGCAGCTCAACAAGATGTCGGACCGCGAGAGCAACCTGCACGCCCAGATCGCGGAGAACTCCACCGACTACGACAAGGTCGCCAAGCTCGACGCGGAGCTGCGCGAACTCATCGCAGACCGGGACGAGTTGGAGATGCGCTGGCTGGAGCTGGCCGAGGAGGCCTAGATTTCACCGCCTACAGGGGCCAACTGACCTGATAACGGCGTTGTCACGGGCCGGTCCTCCCTTGGGAACAGGGGTCGGACCGGCCCGATGTATGAGAGCCGTCAGTGATAGAAAGGTCATCCTCCACCACCACCCAACCTCGAAGGTATGCGCTGATGACCGAGCCGCCCCAGCCGCCGAACCAGCCGCCTCCGCCTTCCGGTTACGGGCACCTCCCCGGCCCGCCGCAGCAGCCCGGGTACGGCTACCCGCAGGCGGCCGACAACCCGTACGCCCAGCAGGCCCCGCAGCCGCAGCAGCCCCAGCAGGCCCCGCAGCCGCAGCCGGGTTACGCGTACCCGCCCCCGCCGCAGGGCATGCCCGGCATGCCCGGCATGCCCCCGGGCCCGCCCCAGGGCGCTCCCGGCGCGCCGCCGAAGAAGAACAGGACGACCGTCCTGATCGCCGCCTCGGTCGCCGGCGTGCTCCTCCTCGGCACCGGCGGCTACTTCGCCTTCCTCAAGGGCGACGGCGACGACCTCAAGCCGCCCGTCGCGCAGAGCTCCGCGCCCGTCGACGCCAAGCCGTCCGCCTCGGCTTCGGCCGACACCGGAGACGGCAGCGGCAACGGCAGCGGCGAGGAGGGCGACCTCAACGCGGGCCGCAAGCAGGGCGAGGACAAGGTCCTCTGGTTTAAGAGCAGCAAGATCGACGGACCCGGCTCGGGCGTCGGGTCCAAGGGCCAGTGGGTGGTCGGCGACACCGTCGCAAAAAGCGTCTGGAAGTCCCTCGTCGGCTACTCCGTGACCGACGGCAAGGAGAAGTGGAAGCTCGACTTCCCCACCGAGGTCTGCGCCGTGTCCGGTCAGACGACCGCCGACGGCAAGACGATCATCCTCATCCGGGAAAGCGATTCGGACATCGCCACCTGCAACCAGATGAAGATGATCGACCTCAAGACGGGCAAGGAAGGCTGGACGAAGGAGGTGGCCAAGGAGGGCGCGTTCGACATCATCAGCGACGCCAGCCTGACCATCACCGGTGACGTCGTCGCCGTCAACCGCCTCATCAAGAGCAGCGTCTACAAGATCAGCACCGGCGACCGGCTCTTCTCCGGCAACGGCCCCGAGGGCTGCCAGCCCTCCGCCTACGCCGCCGGCAACAACAAGCTGATCGCCATCGCGACCTGCCGCGACGAGGACCGGACCGTCGAGGTCCAGGACGCCGACCCGGCCACCGGCAAGAAGACCTGGTCCTACCGGCTCCCCAAGGGCTTCGAGGTCAACAGCGTCTACTCCGTCGACCCGATCGTCCTCGACGTCGGCAACGAGAAGAGCAAGGAGCGCTCCATCCTGGTCCTCGGACCCGACGGAAAGCGCCGCACCGGCGTCTCCGGCGAGGGCAGCTTCGCCGTCAACTGCGGCCAGCGCGACCGCACCCTCCAGGGCTGCGGCACCTCCGTCGTCGACTCCAACACCCTCTACCTGGCCACCTCCCCGGAGGCGGGCACCGCCAACGAGATCGTCGCCTTCGACCTGGGCACCGGCAAGGTCAAGTGGCGCACCCCGGCCGGGGACAAGCGCACCCTCGAAGTACTCAAGGCCGCGGACGGCAAGGTGATCGCCTACCGCAAGGCCGAGTACGAGCAGGGCGGCGAGATCATCTCCATCCCGGCCGCCGGCGGCCAGCCCACCGCGCTGCTGCGCCACCCGTCCGGCCCCGCCGCCCCGATCGAGAGCTCGTTCTTCTCCCCGAACATCGACTACGTGGACGGCCGGTTCTTCATCTCCGCCTCCCGCCTGAGCGCCAAGGGCAAGGACGAGAAGCTCCTCATGGTCTTCGGCAAGTGAACGAGTCCGCCCAGCCGCCCACCGAGAGGCAGTAGCACCAGATGAGTACCCCGCCGCCCCCCAGCCAGCCGCCCGCCGGCGGTTTCGGAGCCCCCCAGGATCCGCCGCCCGGCGGCTTCGGAGCCCCGCAGAAACCCCCGCCCGGTGGATTCGGCGCGCCCGTGCCGCCGCCCGCGCCGCCCTCCGCGCCGCCCGTACCTCCGGCGCCCCCGCAGCAGCCGCCGGCCGCCGCACCGACCGCCGTGGACGGCGGACAGCCCGCCTACGGCTACCCGCAGGCCGGCTACGGCTATCCGCAGCAGCCCGGTGCCCAGCAGCCGTTCGGCCCGGCCACCACGCCCATGCACGTCTCCACGACCCCGGAATCGGCCGGCGGCGCGGGCGGCTCGCGCGGGGGCGGCGACAAGCGCACCCAGCTGATGATCGTCGGCGCGGCGCTGCTCGCCATCGTCCTCATCGTGGGCGGCGGCGTCTGGTACGTCTCCGGCGACGGCTCCGGCGGCGGCACGCACAACAGCGCCGACCCCGACCCCACCGGCAAGCCCGACGACAAGGGCCAGGCCTCCGTCGGCGGCTCCGAGAAGGTGCCCGCCAACCCCAAGTCGAAGACCCTGCTCAATGTCCCGAGCCCGGCTCCGGAGGAGCAGGTCGACGTCCACGGGTCCTGGATCACCGACACCACCTACGCGAAGTCCGACGTGACGAAGATCGTCGGGTACAACCTGGTCGACGGCGGCAAGAAGTGGGAGATCCCGCTCCCCGCCAACGTCTGCGGCGCCAGCCGGTGGGTCTCCGAGAAGAAGACGGCCATCCTCTTCGACGAGGCCCTGCCGACGGCCGCCAAGAAGTACCCCGCGTGCAAGCAGGTCGGCGTCATCGACCTGGAGAGCGGCAAGCTCCTGTGGTCCGCCACCGCCAAGTCCCCGACCGGCGGCGACGCGCCCGTGACCTTCGCGGAAGTCACCATCAGCGGCCAGACCGTCGCAGCCGGCGGCCTGAGCGGCGGCGCCGCCTGGAACCTCACCGACGGCAAGCCGCTCTGGACGCCCAAGGTCGACGGTGAGGGCTGCTACGACCTCGGCTACGGCGGCGGCGAGGCCCTCGCCGTGCTCCGCAGGTGCGGCCGCAGCGGGAACCAGACCATGCTCGCGCAGGCGCTCGACCCGACGTCGGGCGCGCCGAAGTCCACGTACAAGCTCTCCCCGGGCATCGAGTGGGCCCAGATCGTCTCCACCAAGCCGCTGATCGTCGCGGCGAACGTCGGAAACACCGCCAAGAACGCCACCGGCGTCAGTGACCTCTTCGTCGTCGACGACGCGGGCCAGCTCAAGGCGCGCATCGGGCTGTCCTCGGGCAACTACAACCCCCAGTGCGGCTCGACCGAGGTCGAGGACTGCACCCACATGGTGGTCGGCAACGGCAAGATCTACATGCCCTCGTACGAGCACCAGGGCCAGTCGGCCGTCGGCCGTACCAACGAGATCGTCTCCTTCGACCTGGAGACCGGGAAGCAGACCAGCGACCGCGCGGACGCCGGTGAGCGGTACACCATGTTCCCGCTGCGGATGGACGGGTCGAACATCATCGCCTACAAGGTGCCCCCGTACGACAAGGGCGGCCAGATCGTCAGCATCGACGGCAAGACGATGAAGGAAACCCTCCTGATGGAGAACCCGGCGAACAAGGAGTCCCAGCGCGCCGAGACGCACTACTCGACGGACGCCGCCGAATACCAGTACCACAACGGCAAGCTCTTCATCGCCCGCCCGTACGTGCGCAAGCCGTCCTCGTCCGCCGGTGAGCCGGACTACCTCTTCGTCTCCTTCACCGCCAGCTGACCCGTACGACCCGTACGACGCGCACGACGCGTGACGCGTCGAACAGCAGAACGCCGAAGCCCCCGGAAGGTCCGTCCTTCCGGGGGCTTCTGCGCGGTAACCGCCTCACCACGTCGAACAAGCGTGTAGCTTCCGGGTCAGAAGGGTGGGGGGTGGGTTCCTCAATGGGCGTACGTGTCGTGGTGGTCGACGAGCACCGGCTGTTGGCGGAGGCGCTCGCCTCGGCCCTGAAGCTGCGCGGGCACCGGGTGCTCGCCGCGGCCGCCCCGGCCGCGGGCGCCGCGGAACTGGTCATCAGCCGGGCCCCGGAGGTGTGCCTGCTGGGCACCGCCACCCCCGCCGAGCCCGGGGTCTTCGAACCAGTCGTCCGCATCAAGCGGGAGCGCCCGCAGATCGCCGTCGTCGTCCTCGGCCCGGTGCCCAGCCCGCGCGGGATCGCGGCCGCCTTCGCCGCCGGCGCGTCGGGGTACGTACGCCAGGACGAGCGCATCGAGGGCGTGGAGCGGGCGCTGGCCAAGGCGCGGGCGGGGGAAGTCGCCATCTCCCCGCAGCTGTTGCAGGGGGCCTTCGCGGAGCTGCTCAACCCCGCCGCGCAGCCCGACGACGAGGGAAGCCGACTGCTGCGGCTGCTCACCCCGCGCGAGGTGGAGGTGCTGGTCCGGGTCGCCGAGGGCGAGGACACCCGGCTCATCGCCGCGGGCATGGCCATCGCGCCGAGCACCGCGCGCACGCACGTCCAGCGGGTGCTGATGAAGCTGGGCGTGGGCTCGCGGCTGGAGGCGGCCGCGCTGGCCGCCCGTACCGGCCTGCTGGACCGGGCGGGACCGCTCGCGGCGACGCTGTCCCCGCCGCTCCCCACTTCGCTCTCCACGTCGCTCCCGCCGACGCCCTCTGCGTCCGCCTGAGGGATTTCCCCGGCGGGGCCGAATCCGGTATGCCAGTCACCAGCACGCGCATTGGCGTGCGTTCCCCCGCGAGAGGCAGTAGCGAGTGAGCAAATACCTGGTCACCGGCGGCGCCGGATATGTGGGCAGTGTCGTTGCCGCCCACCTCCTGGAGGCCGGCCACGAGGTGGTGATCGTCGACAACCTCACCACCGGCTTCCGCGCGGGCCTCCCGCAGGGCGCCGGATTCATCGACGCCCGCATCCAGGACGCCGCCGGGTTCCTGGACCCCTCCTACGACGCGGTGCTGCACTTCGCGGCCTCCTCGCAAGTCGGCGAGTCCGTCGCGAATCCCGGCAAGTACTGGGACAACAACGTCGGCGGCACACTCGCCCTGCTGACCGCGATGCGCGAGGCGGGCGTGCGCAAGCTGGTGTTCTCCTCCACCGCCGCCACGTACGGTGAGCCGGACGAAGGCCCGCTCACCGAGACCTCGGTGACCGCGCCCACCAACCCCTACGGCGCGTCCAAGCTCGCCGTGGACCACATGATCGCGGGGGAGTGCGCGGCGCACGGCCTGGCCGCGGTCTCGCTGCGCTACTTCAACGTCGCGGGCGCGTACAAGGAGTTCGGCGAGCGGCACGACCCGGAGACCCACCTCATCCCGCTGGTCCTCCAGGTCGCCCTGGGGCAGCGGGAGTCCATCTCGGTGTTCGGCGACGACTATCCGACTCCCGACGGCACCTGTGTGCGCGACTACATCCACGTCGCCGACCTGGCGCAGGCCCACCTGTCCGCGCTGCGGGTCGCGGCGGCCGGCGAGCACCTGGTGTGCAACCTCGGCAACGGCAGCGGGTTCTCGGTCCGCGAGGTCATCGAGTCCGTCCGCAAGGTCACCGGCCGGGAGATCCCGGAGATCGTCGCCCCGCGCCGCCCCGGCGACCCAGCCGTGCTGGTTGCCTCCGCCCACACGGCGCACGTGCGGCTCGGCTGGACCCCGACCCGCTCCGACCTCACCGGCATCGTCACGGACGCCTGGAACTTCGCGCGCAGGCACGCTTACTGACCCGTCCTGTCCGTTCTGACCCGCACTTCTCTGCACGCGCCCCCCGCACCGACCGGTGTGGGGGGCGCGCGCATTTCGCGATGCGCCCCTGGTGAGCGCTCTGCGCGGGCGCCCGGCGTGCGTACGCCGGGTGAAATGCACCCGTGCAACTGCCCATGGCACGCGCCGGACGAAAAACCCTGTTCCGGACCTTCGGGAGAGGTGAATTCCAGCCATCACAAAGCCGGTTCTGGGTGCCTGCGCCGGAAAACCGCGTGAAAAACTTCTGCTATTCGGCCAACCGCGGGACTTCCCCGGCCCTACGCTGATGCGTGACACCGGTGGGGGCCGGTGTTGATTCAGGGGTCGAGACAAGTCGGGTACGACGTCCGGTCCGGGGTAGTGCAGAGGTGTCTCGGCGGCGGCCGCGGCAGCTGCGGATCACCCGGTCCGGGCGCCGTACCCGCAGCCGTCCGTTCCCCGACCCTTGGGGGTTTTATGGCTCGTATCCGGGTTCTCGTGGTCGACGATCACCGCATCTTCGCCGAATCTCTCGCGGCCGCGCTCGCGGCCGAGCCGGACGTGGACGTGTCCGCGGCCGGCAGCGGCCCCGCCGCCCTGCGCTGTCTCGACCGCGCGGTGGCCGAAGGCCGCCGCTTCGACGTCCTGCTCGTGGACGCCGACCTCGGCGCCGCCGCCGGGGTCGTACCCGCCCAGCGGGAGTCGGGATCCGGGCCACCGCCCGGCTCGGACGGGATCGCGCTCGTCGCCGGGGTGCGCGTGACCCACCCGGCAGTGCGCACCGTCGTCCTCGCCGAGCGCGACGATCCCCGCCGGGCCGCCGTCGCGCTCCAGGCCGGGGCCTCCGGATGGGTGGCCAAGGACTCCTCGCTGTCCCGGCTGCTCGCCGTGATCCGGGGCGTCCTGCGCGAGGAGACCCACCTGCCACCCGCGCTGCTCACCGGGGTGCTGCGCGAGCTGACGGCGGCGCGCAAACACCGTACCGACAGCGAACGGCTGGTCGAGTCGCTCACCCCGCGCGAACACGAGGTGCTGCGTTGCATGGTGGCGGGACTCGGCCGCAAGGATGTGGCGGCCCGGCTGTTCCTGTCCCCGCACACCGTCCGCACCCACATGCAGAACGTGCTGGGCAAACTCGGGGTGCACTCGACGCTCGCCGCGGTGGCACTGGCCCGGCGGGCCGGCGTACGGCCGGCGGAGCTAGCCGGGGATGTTGTCGAACGGAGCGGTCAGCTGGCGTAGCAGCCCCGCGAGGTCACCGCGCTGACCCCGGGAGAGCTGGGCGAGGATCGCCCGCTCCTGGGCCAGCAGTCCGGCGAGGGACTGATCGGCGCGGTCGCGGCCCTCGGGCGTCAGGCGGACCAGGACCCCCCGCCGGTCGCTGGGGTCGGGCAGCCGTTCGACGAGGCCCTTCTTGGCGAGGCGGTCGATGCGGTTGGTCATGGTGCCGGAGGTGACCAGTGTCTGGGTCAGGAGCTGGCCGGGTGAAAGCTGGTACGGCGCGCCGGCCCGCCGCAGCGAGGTCAGGACGTCGAACTCCCAGGGCTCCAGGCCGTGCTCGGAGAAGGCGAGCCTGCGGGCGCGGTCGAGGTGGCGCGCGAGCCTGCTGACGCGGCTCAGCACCTCTAGCGGTTCCACGTCGAGGTCAGGGCGCTCCCGCCGCCATGCCGCAACCAGTCGGTCGACCTCGTCCTCCATGCCGATCATTGTAAGGGGTCTGTCGATATGAAGTCTCTTCACATCAACTTTCTCGATTATAAGTATCTTGACGTCGAGATATATTTTGGGCCAGCATGGGGCAGGGAGGGGGCCGGAACAGCTTCCGCTTCCGACAGCTCCGCCAGCAGGGAGGCTCGAACATGCATTCCGATATCGCATCGGCCAGGATCCCCGTGGCCACTGCCCCATCCGCACCGACCTGGGACCCCCAGCAGTACCTCCGGCACGCCGGACACCGCACACGCCCCTTTCTTGACCTGCTGACCCGCATACCCGAGCTCCCCACCCGGGCCCCGCGGATCGCAGACCTCGGCTGCGGCCCCGGCAACGTCACGGTCCTCCTCGCCGACCGCTGGCCCCAGGCCCGCATCACCGGCTACGACCTCTCCCCGGAGATGCTCCACCGCGCCGAGCAGGAGTACGCGGGCCCCACCGCCGGCGGGGGCAGCCTCGATTTCCGCCACGCGGACCTCGGCACCTGGCTCCCCGAGGAGCCGTACGACCTGATCATCTCCAATGCCGCCCTCCAATGGGTCCCCAGCCACCCCGGCTCCTTCGCCGCCTGGATCAACAGCCTGAGCCCCGGCGGGACCTTCGCCTTCCAGATCCCCGGCAACTTCAACGCCCCCAGCCACGCCCTGCTCGCCGAGCTCTGCGACACCCCGCGCTGGCGGGACCGGCTGGCCGGCCACGGCGCGCGCTACATCCACCACCTCGAACCCGCCGAATACCTGGCCCGGTTCACCGAACTGGGGTGCGCCGCCGACATCTGGGAAAGCACCTACCACCAACTGCTCGCCGGCCCCGACCCGGTCCTCGACTGGGTCAAGGGCACCGCACTGCGCCCGGTGCTCACCGCGCTCGGCGACGACAAGGGCGCCGCGGCCGCCTTCCTCGCCGAATACCGCGACCTGCTGCGCGCGGCCTACCCGGCGGGGCCGCGCGGCACGGTCTTCCCGTTCCGCCGTATCTTCGCCGTCGCACGCAAGGAGGCCTGACCGGTGCTGACCGCCGTCGACCACGTCCAACTCGCCGCCCCTCCCGGTGCGGAGGACCGGCTGCGCGCGTATTACAGAGACGTCCTGGGCATGACGGAGATCCCCAAACCTCCCGTCCTGGCGGCCCGCGGCGGCTGCTGGTTCGCCGCCGGGCCGGTGCAGCTGCACCTGGGCGTGGAGGAGGACTTCAGGCCGGCCCGAAAGGCCCACCCGGGGCTGCGGGTCACCGGCATCGAGGCGTACGCGCGCAAACTGGAGCAGCGCGGCGCCACGGTGGTGTGGGACGGGGAGCTGCCGGGACACCGCCGGTTCTACTCCGAGGACCCGGTGGGCAACCGGCTGGAGTTCCTGGAGCCGTGGGACTTGACCTGATGAACTGAACCGACATACCGCATACGCGACGGCGCCCCGCCACCGGATCTCCGGTGGCGGGGCGCCGTCGCGTATGCGGGGAGCTCTTAGAAGAGTTCCTTGTACGTGTTCCAGCCGCCACCGATGACGCCGCGGCCGTTGAAGGTGCTCGTACCCTGGCGGCCGGTGGCCGAGTAGCGGTACGCCGTGCCGGAGGAGTCGACGCCGACGATGTCCGCGCGGCCGTCACCGGTGATGTCGCCGACGGCGGCGAGCTTGTTGAAGCCGTTCCAGCCGCCCGTGCCGATCTTGACGCGGTCGTTCAGCGGCCGGCTGGTGGAGCCGGTGCCCGAGTAGACCCACAGGGTGCCGTCGGTGCCGCGGGCCACGAGGTCCGCGCGGCCGTCGCCGGTGACGTCGCCGGCGCCGATCAGCTTGTTGTAGATGTCCCAGCCGCCGCCGACCCGCACGCGGGAGGAGAAGTGGATGCCGTCGCCCTGGCCCGGGTAGAACCACAGGACGTTGGAGGCGTCACGGCCGAGCAGGTCGCCGTAGCCGTCGCCGTTCAGGTCGCCGACGCCGAGGACGGCGCTGAAGCTGCCCCAGCCGCCGCCGATCAGGGTGTCGCCCTTGTACAGGCCGCCCTGGTAGATGTACAGCAGGTCCCCGGCCGACGTCCTGTCCAGCGAGGAGGTCAGGATCAGCGGGAAGGACGTCGGGAAGCCGCCCGACTCGCCGATCTGCTCGCGGTCCTGGAAGTTGCCGTTGGCCTGACCCCAGTAGCCGTAGAGGGTGCCGCCGCTGGTGCGGGCCATGGCCTCGGACTTGCCGTGGGCGGGGATTCCGCCCTGGCCGGCGAACAGCGAGGTGTACTGCCAGTTCGCGCCCCACTTGACGCGGTCGCCCAGCTGGCCGTTGCCCTTGCCCCGGTAGAGCCAGGTCTGGCCGCTCAGCTCGCGGGCCAGCACCCAGACCGTGCCGTCATTGTCGGTCAGCGGCAGGAGCTGGTTGTACATCGTCCAGCCGTAGCCGTTCTTCACGCGGCCGGCGAAGGTGCCGTTGCCGTTGCCGTGGTAGAAGAACATGTCGCCGTCGGGCGTGGTCGCCAGCAGGTCCGGGGTGCCGTCGGCGTCGAAGTCCGTGCCGCCGAGGATCTTGTCGAACATGTCCCAGCCGCCGCCGACCGCGATCCGCGCGCCGAACGGCACGGTCGAGGTCTGCCCGTTGCCCGGGTACAGGTACAGATCGCCGCCGTACGTGCGGGCCAGCAGGTCCGGCTTGCCGTCGCCGGTCAGGTCACCGGCGCCGATCAGCTTGTTGTAGATGCGCCAGCCGTCGTCGGACCACTTCGGGTAGCTGGTGCCCGTGACGGAGGCCTCGACGACCGTCAGGGTCCCGTCGATCGACAGCTGGAGCAGCTCCGGCTGGCCGTTGCCGTCGAGGTCGCCCGCCGGGATGACGTCCTTGAAGTCCTCTTCGCTGCGCGCCTTCTCGACCCAGTACTCCGCGTCGGGGGTGTCGTTCGGGCCCGAGGTCTTGAGGTACGACCTGCCGCTGAACCCGCGGTAGAGGATGTCGTCGGAGCCGTCGCCGTTCACATCGAAGCGGGGCTTGGCGATCGCGCCCGCGGTCGCGACCCCGGCGGTGCCGTCGGCGCTGCGCTGGAGGGTCTGCTTCTGCTGCTTCGCGGCGCCGGACGTCGGCGCGCCCGTCGGCAGCACACCGCCCGCCCGCTCGTTCGCGGTGGGCCGCTGAAGCTCGGCGGCAGCCTTCGGCGCGGTGTCGGCGGACGCCGGACCGGCCAGCAGCATGCCCGCGGCGAGCGCGACGGCGGTGCAGGCCGCGATGCGGCCGGAGCGCTTGGAGCGCATGAAAGACAAGAGGTCTCCCTGGTGAAAAAATCAGGCGAAACCGGGTTGAACGCATTCGCTCGAAGGCGCGCGAAAGTACAGCGCAGCACAGTGAGGTTGCCGTTCCCCCCCGGGAAGTAACCGAAGAGTACATCCGGGAGGCGAGTGACAGTAGTTATTAGCCACCCAATTTTGATCACGTTCAGAACATGCCGGTGCCCGGGCCTCCCGGCCCGGGCACCCGCGCGTTCACCACCGGGTTTCAGCTCTTGCGGCGGCCCACCAGATGCGGCTTCGCCTCCAGGCCGTCCAGCCCGTGCCACGCCAGGTTCACCAGGTGCGCGGCGACCTCCGCCTTCTTCGGACGGCGCGTCTCCAGCCACCACTGCCCGGTCAGCGCCACCATCCCGACCAGCGCCTGCGCGTACAGCGGCGCCAGCTTCGGATCGAAGCCCCGGTTCTTGAACTCCATGCCCAGGATGTCCTCGACCTGCGTCGCGATATCGCTGATCAGCGAGGCGAACGTACCCGTCGACTGGGCCACGGGCGAGTCCCGGACCAGGATCCGGAACCCGTCCGTGTAGTTCTCGATGTAGTCCAGCAGCGCGAACGCCGCCTGCTCCAGCAGCTCCCGGGGATGCCCCGCGGTCAGCGCCCCCGTGACCCCGTCCAGCAGCTGGCGCATCTCCCGGTCCACGACGACCGCGTACAGGCCCTCCTTGCCGCCGAAGTGCTCGTACACCACCGGCTTGGAGACCCCGGCCTTCGCCGCGATCTCCTCCACCGACGTGCCCTCGAAGCCCTTCTCGGCGAACAGGGCGCGGCCGATGTCCAGCAGTTGCTGACGCCGTTCGGCGCCCGTCATCCGGACCCGGCGGCCACGCCGGGGCTTGTCGCTGCTGGAACTGCTGCCGTCGATCGCCACGTCCCCCATCATGCCGCGTTCGACATCTTTTCCTTGCGCCGGGCTTCGATCCGGGCCGCGGACGGCCACCGCACGTCCGACGCCCACCCCAGCTGTTCGAACCAGCGGATCAGCCGCGCACTGGAGTCGACCTGGCCGCGCAGCACACCGTGCCGCGCCGACGTCGGGTCCGCATGGTGCAGGTTGTGCCAGGACTCCCCGCACGACAGCACCGCGAGCCACCACACGTTGCCCGAACGGTCCCGCGACTTGAACGGCCGGTTGCCCACCGCGTGACAGATCGAGTTGATCGACCACGTCACATGGTGCAGCAGCGCCACACGCACCAGCGAGCCCCAGAAGAACGCCGTGAACGCGCCCCACCAGGACATCGTCACCAGACCGCCCACCAGCGGCGGGATCGCCAGCGACACGATCGTCCACCACACGAAGTCACGCGAGACCCGCCGGATCGCCGGATCCTTGATCAGGTCCGGGGCGTACTTCTGCTGATTGGTCTGCTCCTCGTCGAACAGCCAGCCGATGTGCGCCCACCACAGGCCCTTCATCAGCGCCGGCACCGTCTCACCGAACCGCCACGGCGAATGCGGGTCGCCCTCGTGGTCGGAGTACTTGTGATGCTTGCGGTGGTCCGCCACCCAGCGCACCAGCGGACCCTCCACCGCCATCGACCCCATCACCGCGAGCACGATCCGCAGGGTCCGGTTCGCCTTGAAGGAACCGTGCGTGAAATAGCGGTGGAAGCCGATGGTGATGCCGTGGCAGGCCAGGAAATACATGAACACCATCAGACCTACGTCCAGCCAGCTCACCCCCCAGCCCCAGGCCAGCGGAATCGCCGCCAGCAACGCCACAAAGGGCACGGTAATGAACAACAGAAGTGCGATCTGCTCAATGGACCGCTTGTTCTCGCCGCCGCGCGTCGCGGACGGGTCGGAGGAACCTGAGGAATCCGATGGCGCCGAGGCGCCCTCGATCAGGTCGGGACTGAGGTTCATGGGGCTTCCCCTGGGGGGTGAGGAGTCGGCAGGCGCCCTGATCACAGACCTACGGGCCCGTAACCTACGGCAACGTAAGTATGGCAAAGCTCCAGCCCCCGGCAAGGGGAGCGCGGCCGACTGAAAGCGCCCCCCCGCGACCCGCCCACCGACCCGCCGCGCCGATCACACCCCCACTCGCCAGGAGCGGGTTTACCGAGGCACGAGTACGAGCCGCCTATCCTGGTGTCGTCGGACAGCGCGGTCCGCACGGGCAGCCCGAGCTGCGCATCAGGTGGCGGCGCCACGCCGCCGCCGCGCGCACCCGGGCGCCCACTCCCAGTAGCGCTCGAACACTGCAAGGAGCCGCACCTGTGAGCAGTGCTGACCAGGCCCCCTCCACCACCGCCACGGCAACCACCGCCGGCGCCGCCAACGCGGAGCTGCGCGCGGACATCCGCCGCCTCGGCGACCTCCTCGGCGAGACCCTCGTCCGCCAGGAAGGCCAAGACCTCCTCGACCTCGTCGAACAAGTGCGCGCCCTCACCCGCACCGACGGCGAAGCCGCCGCCGCACTGCTCGGCGACACCGACCTGGAGACCGCCGCCAAGCTCGTACGGGCCTTCTCCACCTACTTCCACCTCGCCAACGTCACCGAACAGGTACACCGCGGCAAGGAACTGCGCGCCCACCGCGCCGCCGAAGGCAGCCTCCTCGCCCGCACCGCGGACATGCTCAAGGACGCCGACCCCGAACACCTGCGCGAGACGGTCAAGAACCTCAACGTCCGCCCCGTCTTCACGGCGCACCCCACCGAGGCAGCCCGCCGCAGCGTCCTCAACAAGCTGCGCCGCATCGCCGCCCTCCTGGAAGAGCCCGTCACCGGCGCCGGCGACCGCCGCCGCCACGACCTGCGCCTCGCCGAGAACATCGACCTCGTCTGGCAGACCGACGAACTGCGCGTCGTGCGCCCCGAGCCCGCCGACGAAGCCCGCAACGCCATCTACTACCTCGACGAACTCCACGCCGGCGCCGTCGGCGACGTCCTCGAAGACCTCGCCGCGGAACTCCAGCGCGTCGGCGTCGAGCTGCCCCCAGGCACCCGCCCCCTCACCTTCGGCACCTGGATCGGAGGCGACCGCGACGGCAACCCCAACGTCACCCCCGACGTCACCCGCGACGTCCTGATCCTCCAGCACGAACACGGCATCACCGACGCCCTCGAACTCGTCGACTACCTGCGCGGACTCCTCTCCAACTCCATCCGCTACACCGGAGCCACCGAGGAACTCCTCGCCTCCCTCCAGGCCGACCTCGAACGCCTCCCCGAGATCAGCCCCCGCTACAAGCGGCTCAACGCCGAAGAGCCTTACCGCCTCAAGGCCACCTGCATCCGGCAAAAGCTCGTCAACACCCGCGAACGCCTCGCCAAGGGCACCCCCCACGAGGAAGGCCGCGACTACCTCGGCACCGCCGAGCTCCTCACCGACCTCACCCTCATCCAGACCTCCCTGCGCGAACACCGCGGCGCGCTCTTCGCCGACGGCCGCATGGACCGCACCATCCGCACGCTGGCCGCCTTCGGCCTCCAGCTCGCCACCATGGACGTACGCGAACACGCCGACGCCCACCACCACGCCCTCGGCCAGCTCTTCGACCGCCTCGGCGAGGAATCCTGGCGCTACGCCGACATGCCGCGCGACTACCGCGGCAAGCTCCTCGCCAAGGAACTCCGCTCCCGCCGCCCCCTCGCCCCCACCCCCGCACCCCTCGACGCGGCCGGCCAGAAGACCCTCGGCGTATTCGGCGCCATCAAGGACGCCTTCGAGAAGTTCGGCCCCGAAGTCATCGAGTCCTACATCATCTCGATGTGCCAGGGTGCCGACGACGTCTTCGCCGCCGCCGTCCTCGCCCGCGAAGCCGGACTCATCGACCTCCACGCGGGCTGGGCCAAGATCGGCATCGTCCCCCTCCTGGAGACCACCGACGAGCTCAAGGCCGCCGACGTCATCCTCGACCAGATGCTCGCCGACCCCTCCTACCGACGCCTCGTCTCCCTCCGCGGCGACGTCCAGGAGGTCATGCTCGGCTACTCCGACTCCTCCAAGTTCGGCGGCATCACCACCAGCCAGTGGGAGATCCACCGCGCCCAGCGCCGCCTGCGCGACGTCGCCCACCGCTACGGCGTCCGCCTGCGCCTCTTCCACGGCCGCGGCGGCACCGTCGGCCGCGGCGGCGGCCCCTCCCACGACGCCATCCTCGCCCAGCCCTGGGGCACCCTCGAAGGCGAAATCAAGGTCACCGAACAGGGCGAGGTCATCTCCGACAAGTACCTCGTACCGTCCCTGGCCCGCGAAAACCTCGAACTGACCGTCGCGGCCACCCTGCAGGCCTCCGCCCTGCACACCGCACCCCGCCAGTCCGACGACGACCTCGCCCGCTGGGACGCGGCCATGGACACCGTCTCCGACGCCGCACACGCCGCCTACCGCGCCCTCGTCGAAGACCCCGACCTGCCCGCCTACTTCTTCGCCGCCACCCCCGTCGACCAGCTCGCCGACCTCCACCTCGGCTCCCGGCCCTCCCGCCGCCCCGACTCCGGCGCCGGCCTCGACGGACTGCGCGCCATCCCCTGGGTCTTCGGCTGGACCCAGTCCCGCCAGATCGTCCCCGGCTGGTACGGAGTCGGCTCCGGCCTCAAGGCCCTGCGCGAAGCCGGCCAGGAAGACGCCCTCACCGAAATGGGCGAACGCTGGCACTTCTTCCGCAACTTCCTGTCCAACGTCGAAATGACACTGGCCAAGACCGACCTGCGGATCGCCCGCCACTACGTCGACACCCTCGTGCCCGACCACCTCAAGCACGTCTTCACCCGCATCGAGGCCGAGCACGAACTCACCGTCCGCGAAGTCCTGCGCATCACCGGCGGCAAGAAGCTCCTCGACTCCCACCCCGTCCTCCAGCAGACCTTCGCCGTCCGCGACGCCTACCTCGACCCCATCTCCTACCTCCAGGTCTCCCTGCTCGCCCGCCAGCGCGCAGCCGCCGCCCGCGGCGAAGACCAGGACCCGCTCCTCGCCCGAGCCCTGCTGCTCACCGTCAACGGCGTCGCCGCCGGCCTGCGCAACACCGGCTGAGCCCGTACGCACGACAAGGGGGTCCCCCGCGCCACAGTGGCGCGGAGGACCCCCTTCGCGTTACCGCCCGGAGCTACGGGGCTCAGCCCTGGGCCGAGGCCTTGCGGCGGCGGACCACCAGGACGGTACCGGCGGCGATCAGCGCACCCGCCATCGTGGCGAGCAGCCCGATCGGAGCGTCGGAACCGGTCTTCGCGAGGTCACCCCCGGTGGAACCGCCCACGGCGGCCACCGAAGCCGACGGGGCCGGGGAGGTCGGGGCGCCCGACGACGGCGACACGCTCGCCGAGACCGACGGGCTCGCGGTCTTCGACACGGACGGCGAGGCCGACGTGCTGGAGCTGGGCGAGACCGAGGTCGACGGCGAGGTGCTCGGCGACGTCGACGTCGAGGGGCTCGGCTTCGTGGTGGCCGGGCAGGTGTGCGACAGGTTGAACCACGGGACGTCGGCGCCCTTGAGCTCGGCGGACGCCGCCGTCAGCTTCGCACCCGGCTCGGACGCCACGTAGGCGTGCTTGTCCGACGGCGGACCGAAGACGGTCACGACCTTCTGCCCACCGGGCTCGAAGGTGACCGTGAGCTTCACGAACGTGGTGGAGTTGCCGGGCAGCACGAAGTGCCAGCCGTCCTGGTTCGCGGGTATGTCCGCGCACTCCTTCTCGTTCTTCACGCCGTTCGACGTGGCGGTGAGCGGAAGCGTCTGGTGGACCTGGCGGGTGAAGGTGTCGTCGGCCGCGAAGGCGGGAGCGGCGCCGGCGGCGAGGAGCAGCGAGGCCGCGACGGGGAGCGTCGCGGCAGCCCAACGGTTCCTGGAAATGGGCATGGTGGTACCTCTGATGAAAGAGAGGGGATTGTGCCGTGGGGGATGGCGGCTCAGCATGCTGAGCCGCACCCGCCCAGGTCAAGAGGCACTCGCAGGTATTCGTACGGAGTTGCTATCGGACGTGCCGATTGTCCGAAGTAACGATATCCCTACAGGTCGCCCGCGGTCAGGAGTTGTACGCCGACTGCGCCCGCTCCAGACCCTCCTGGATCAGGCACTCCACAGCATCCGCCGCCCGGTCCACGAACCAGTCCAGCTCCTTGCGCTCCGTCGACGAGAAATCCTTCAGCACGAAATCCGCGACCTGCATACGCCCAGGCGGGCGACCGATACCGCAGCGCACACGGTGATAGTCAGAGCCCATCGACTTCGTCATCGACTTCAGACCGTTGTGCCCGTTGTCCCCACCGCCCAGCTTCAACCGCAGCGTCGGATAGTCGATGTCCAGCTCGTCATGGACCGCCACGATCCGGTCCAGCGGCACCTTGTAGAAGTCCCGCAGCGCCGTCACCGGCCCACCGGACAGATTCATGTACGACATGGGCTTCGCCAGCACCACCCGCCGGTTCGCCGGCCCCGGCGCACCGATACGGCCCTCGACCACCTGAGCCCGCGACTTGTGCGCCTTGAACTTCCCACGCATCCGGTCCGCCAGCAGGTCGGCCACCATGAACCCGATGTTGTGGCGGTTGCCCGCATAGTCCGGGCCCGGGTTCCCAAGCCCGACGATCAACCAGGGCGCCGCGTCGTCCGACATCAAAAGAGCTCCTTAACGAAGACGACCGCCGTCCCGCTCCAGTGGAGCCGGACGGCGGTCGGTCAGCAAGTGCTGAGGGAGAAGGGCGAGGCTCAGGCCTCGGTGCCCTCGGCAGCCTCGGCGGCCGGCTCCTCGGCCTGCGGGGCCACGACCTGCAGAACGGCGACGTCACCGTCGACGGCCAGCGTGGTGCCGGCCGGCAGGACCAGGTCCTTGGCGTGGATGGTGGCGCCGGCCTCGAGGCCCGCGATGGAGACCGTGACCTCGGTCGGGATGTGCGTGGCCTCGGCCTCGACCGTGATGGTGTTGAGGAGGGTCTCCAGCATGTTCGAACCCGCGGCCAGCTCGCCCTCGGTGACGACGGCGACCTCGACGGTGACCTTCTCGCCCTTCTTGACGATCAGGTAGTCGACGTGGGTCAGCGTGCGCTTGACCGGGTGACGCTGGATCGCCTTCGGGATGACCAGCTCGGTGCCGCCGCCCGCGATGTCCAGGGAGATCAGGACGTTCGCGGTCTTCAGCGCCATGAACAGGCCGTGGCCCTCGACGTCAACGTGCTTCGGGGCGGTGCCGTGACCGTAGATGACACCGGGAACCTGGCCGTCGCGACGGGCCTGGCGGGCAGCGCCCTTGCCGAAGTTGGTGCGGGAAACGGCGGAAAGCTTGACCTCGGACATGCTCACTCCTCGTGGGGTGACGGAAATGGACGACAGTCACCCGGCCGAAACGGCCTGCTACGAAGAGCGCGTCGATAACGGAGCCCCGCACACAAAAGTGCGGCCTCCCTCGCCGAGCAACTTCGAAAGTCTACCCGGCGGGAAGGCCGCACTTCAAAAGGATCTTCTGTGGTGCTTGTTACTGCTGCGCTTACCGCTGCGCTTACCGCTGCTCTTACTGCTGCTCTTACTGCTGCTCTTCGAACAGGCTCGTGACCGAGCCGTCCTCGAAGACCTCACGCACCGCACGCGCCACCATCGGAGCGATCGACAGCACCGTGATCTTGTCGAGCTCCAGATCCGACGGATCCGGCAGCGTGTTCGTGAAGATGAACTCGCTCACCTTCGAGTTCTTCAGACGGTCGGCCGCAGGACCCGACAGGATGCCGTGCGTCGCCGTCACGATCACGTCCTCGGCGCCGTGCGCGAACAGCGCATCGGCCGCGGCGCAGATCGTGCCACCCGTGTCGATCATGTCGTCGACCAGGACACACACGCGGCCCTTGACCTCACCGACGACCTCGTGAACGGTCACCTGGTTGGCGACGTCCTTGTCACGGCGCTTGTGCACGATGGCCAGCGGCGCGTCCAGACGGTCACACCAGCGGTCGGCCACACGCACACGGCCGGCGTCCGGGGAGACGATCGTCAGCTTGGACCGGTCCACCTTGGCGCCCACGTAGTCCGCGAGGACCGGCAGAGCCGAAAGGTGGTCGACCGGGCCGTCGAAGAAGCCCTGGATCTGGTCGGTGTGCAGGTCGACCGTCAGGATGCGGTCCGCACCCGCCGTCTTCAGCAGATCCGCGACCAGCCGCGCCGAGATCGGCTCGCGGCCCTTGTGCTTCTTGTCCTGACGGGCGTACCCGTAGGACGGAATGATCACGGTGATGGAGCGTGCCGACGCGCGCTTCAGCGCATCGATCATGATCAACTGCTCCATGATCCACTTGTTGATCGGAGCCGTGTGGCTCTGGATCAGGAAGCAGTCCGCGCCACGAGCCGACTCCTGGAAACGAACGTAGATCTCACCGTTCGCAAAGTCGAAAGCCTTGGTCGGCACGAGGCCGACACCCAACTGATGCGCGACCTCCTCGGCCAGCTCGGGGTGGGCGCGGCCGGAGAAGAGCATCAGCTTCTTCTCGCCGGTCGTCTTGATCCCGGTCACAGCACAGTCTCCTCAGACGTGTTGAAAGCTGCTCGCCCCCATGTGCGTCCGTCCCGCACACGGTGAGCCAGCCGAATTGCGTGCACTATCACGGTACGCCGTCCCCGACGTACCCGTTTCCGGTCAGTTCACCTCAGCGGCGCCTCAGCGCGACTCGGCGTCCTCACCGACCGCCGACTGCGCCGCCGCAGCAGCAGCACTACCCGGACGCTTACGAGCCACCCAGCCCTCGATATTCCGCTGCTGGCCCCGCGCCACAGCCAGCGCACCCGCCGGCACATCCTTCGTGATCACCGAGCCGGCCGCCGTGTAGGCACCGTCCCCGATGGTGACAGGCGCCACAAACATGTTGTCCGAACCCGTCTTGCAATGTGAACCGACGGTGGTGTGGTGCTTGTGCTCACCGTCGTAGTTCACGAAGACGCTCGCCGCACCGATGTTGGTGTACTCACCGATCGTCGCATCGCCCACGTACGACAGGTGCGGCACCTTCGTACCCTCACCGATCGTCGCGTTCTTCATCTCGACGTACGTGCCCGCCTTGGCCTTCAGGCCCAGGTTCGTACCCGGACGCAGGTACGCGAACGGACCCACACTCGCCGACTCACCGATCACGGCCGTGTCCGCCACCGTGTTGTCCACCCGGGCCCCCGGACCCACCTGGGTGTCCTTCAGCCGCGTGTTCGGACCCACCTCGGCGCCCTCCGCGATGTGCGTGGCGCCCAGCAGCTGCGTACCCGGGTGGACCAGCGCGTCCTGCCCGAACGTCACCGTCACGTCGACAAACGTGCTCGCCGGGTCGACCACCGTCACGCCGGCCAGCATCGCCTGCTCCAGCAGCCGCGCGTTCAGCAGACCGCGCGCCTCCGCCAGCTGCACCCGGTTGTTGATCCCCAGGATCTGCCGGTGATCCGCACCCACGGCCGCACCGACGCGGTGACCCGCCTCGCGCAGGATCCCGAGCACATCGGTGAGGTACTCCTCACCCTGGCTGTTGTCCGTACGGACCTTGCCGAGCGCGTCACTGAGCAGGGCACCGTCGAAGGCGAAGACACCGGAGTTGATCTCACGGATGGCGCGCTGCGCGTCAGTGGCGTCCTTGTGCTCGACGATCGCCGTGACGGCGCCGGTGGCGGCGTCACGGACGATGCGGCCGTAGCCGGTGGAGTCCGGGACCTCGGCGGTCAGCACGGTGACGGCGTTGCCGTCGGCCTCGTGCGTGGCCGTCAGCTGGGCCAGGGTCTCGCCGGTCAGCAGCGGGGTGTCGCCGCAGACGACGACCACGGTGCCGGTGATCTCGCCGCCGAGCTCTTCGAGAGCCATCCGGACGGCGTGGCCGGTGCCGTTCTGCTCGTACTGGACGGCGGTGCGGACGCCCGCGTCGATCGCGGCGAGGTGCGCGGTGACCTGCTCGCGGGCGTGGCCGACGACGACCACGAGGTGCGCGGGGTCCAGCTCGCGCGAGGCGGCGACGACGTGTCCCACGAGCGACCGCCCGCAGATCTCGTGCAGGACCTTGGGGGTGGTCGACTTCATGCGGGTGCCCTCACCCGCTGCGAGTACGACGACGGCTGCCGGGCGGTTGGCGCTCACGGGTGTGCCCTTCGGCTTTGGGTGGTGGACCCGTGAAGGATACCGGGGGGTGGGGGGCCGTAAATAAAGCCGGGTCCCGACCGTGTGGTCAGGACCCGAGCTTCAGAGCTCCCGGGGCAGGAGTCGAACCTGCGTCGTACCCACATTCAAAGTGTGGTCGCCCCTGCCGACAGAGCAACCCGGGATTGCAGCGGCCAGCCTACGCGTTCATGCGGCTTGCCTCCACTGCCATCTGCGACCACCACCCTTCGATTCGGCGGTAGAGGTCGGCGCTGTCGAGCACACCGACCACCAGGCAACCCCGGTAGTCGGCGCCCACGTTCTTGCGGACCGTCTTCGGGTTGTGCTTCTTGAGCGTCGTCCGTTGCAGGTACGAATGGTCGACTCGTACGAGGTCAGCCCAGTACTGCTCGGCTCCGGCGACGTCTCCGGACTCGTGGATCATCAGGCGGTACTGCACGCGTTCGGGCGCGACGCCGAGGAGGTTGAGCCACGCCTGGAAGAGCCGGATCATGTCCGGGTCGCTGTTGACGAAGATCACCCGCTCGCGCCGTGCGTACGGCTTGCTCTTCTGGCCTTCGGCCCAATAAAGCCCGATACCGACGAGGAAAAGCTCCCGTTCCGACATCGAACCCAGCTCCGCGGCCGCCGCCCGCTTCGTCTGTTGCCGTTCGACCTCGCGCCTCTCCAAGGTCTTCTCCCAGCCGCGCCGGGAGATCTCCGCGGCCTCCTCGGGGGAGCGGTGCCGCTCCGGTTTCGGGAGATCGCGGACCCAGAGGGAGATCGAGCTCTTCGAGCAGCCCAGCTCGACCTGGATCTCGTCGTACGTGAGGCCCTGGAGGCGGAGCTCGCGGGCCTTCGCGCGGAGGTCGTCCTTGGCGTTGGGGCGCTTGGTCCATTCCGGTGCGGGCTCGCCCTCCAGCAGGCTGTTCAGGATGTTGTTGTTGTGGACGTGCAGGCGGTCGCGGATCTGGCGGCGGCTGAGGCCCTCGCGGCGGAGGGTGACGGCCTGCTCGCGCAGGGCCTCGTAGCTGGTGGCGCCCGTGCGGAGGCCGCCGGTGCCGTCGCCCGGGCGACGTCGGATTTCGGTCATGTCGCCAATGTCGTCCGGAATGTGGGACTCAGGTCCCGGCCAGCGGACTATTCAGCCGTACGTGCGATTACCGCCGGTTTGCAGGAATTCAGTTCGTCTGTGTGCTGGGGGCGCTGCGTACGCTGGACGGCATGACCAGTACGGGGGAAGAGCAAGGCGGGACAGGGCGGGACGGGCCCTGGTGGTGGGAGAGGCGGCGGGGGGTCGCCTTGGACGTGGGGCTGGGGGTGGTGTCCGCCGTTGAGTGCGGACTGGAGGGGATCCCGTTCGCTCGCGAGGCGCACGTGCCGGTGGCCGTGGGGGTGCTGTTCGGGGTGTTGGTGGGAGCCACCCTCGTGCTGCGGCGGCGCTGGCCGATCGCGGTGGTGCTGGTCGCGATCGCGGTGACGCCGGCGGAGATGGGGTTCCTGCTCGCGGTGGTGGGCCTGTACACGCTGGCGTCCTTCGAGGTGCCCCGGCGGATCACCGCGACGCTGGCCTCGATGTCGCTGGCCGCCACGTTCGTCGTGATGTACCTGCGGACCCGTGGGGACGTGGAGGCCGACCGGACGCTCGTGATCCTGCTGTCCGTGTTCGTGGCGGTGGCGCTGACCGTGCCGCCGGTGCTGCTCGGGCTGTACGTCGGGGCGCGGCGCCGTCTGATGGAGAGCCTTCAGGAGCGGGCGGATTCGTTGGAGCGGGAGTTGTCGCTGCTGGCGGACCGGGCGGAGGAGCGGGCCGAGTGGGCGCGGACGGAGGAGCGGACGCGGATCGCGCGGGAGATGCATGACGTGGTGGCGCACCGGGTGTCGTTGATGGTGGTGCATGCGGCGGCGTTGCAGGCCGTGGCGGTGAAGGATCCGGTGAAGGCGGCGAGGAATGCGGCGCTGGTCGGGGACATGGGGCGGCAGGCGCTGACGGAGTTGCGGGAGATGTTGGGGGTGCTGCGGGCGGAGTCGCCGAAGCCGGCGGCGGCGTCGGTGGTGCCTGTGCCTGTGCCCGTGCCGGTGGGTTTGGCGGGGGGTTTTGAGGACGGGCCTTCGCTGGGTGAGCTGGAGGCGTTGGTGGGGCAGTCGCGGGCGGCGGGGATGGTCGTGGAGCTGGATGTGCGGGGTGGCGCGGGGGAGGCGTATCCGGCGGAGGTGGAGCAGGCGGCGTACCGGGTGGTGCAGGAGGCGTTGACCAACTGCCACAAGCATGCGCCGGGTGCGCGGGTCGTCGTACGGCTGGCGCATCGGGAGGGGGAGGTGGCGATGCAGGTGGAGAACGGGCCGTGTGACGGGGAGGCTGCTGTGCCTGGGTTGCCCAGTGGGGGGAACGGGCTGGTGGGGATGCGGGAGCGGGTGCTCGGGCTGGGTGGGGTGTTCGTGTCGGGGCCGACGGATGCGGGTGGGTTCCGGGTGTCGGCGGTGCTGCCGAGCTGGCGGGAGGAGTAGGGGGAGGAGCAGGCGGGGGCGGCCTGCGCGGCGCCTGTCGTCTACGCGGCCTGTGCGGCGCCTGCCGTCTGCGCGGTCTGCGGCCTGCGCGGTCTGCCGTCTGCGCGGCCTGCGCGGCCTGTGCGCGCCTGGGTTGCCTGCCGAGCAGGCGAGTGCGGCCTGTGCGGAGCCTGTGGCCTGCGTGGCCTGCGTGGCGCGAGTGGTCGCCTGCGGCGTGGGCAGCGGCGGGCGCGCCTGGGTGGTGGTCTGTGCCGGAAGCCGGAAGCCGGAAGCCGGAAGCCGGAAGCCGGAAGCCGGAAGCCGGAAGCCGGAAGCCGGAAGCCGGAAGCCGGAAGCCGGAAGCCGGAAGCCGGAAGCCGGAAGCCGGAAGCCGGAAGCCGGAAGCCGGAAGCCGGAAGCCGGAAGCGGGAAGCGGGAAGCGGGAAGCGGGGTGCCGGGTGCCGGGTGCCGGGTGGGGGTGGTCCGGCAGCCGGGGTGGCTTCCGGGTGGGGGTGGGCCGGAAGCCGGGGGTGGCTTCCGGGTTGGGGTTAGCCGGTGGTGAGGCGGGTTGGCTGGAGGCCGGTCAGGAGGAGGGTGAGGGCTTCGTCGAGGCTGGCGCCGAGGTACCAGTCGCCGGTGTGGTCGATGCCGTAGACGCGGCCTTCGCGGTCGAGGGCGAGGTGGGTGCCGCCGTCGGCGTCGATGCCGAGGGGGCAGAGCTGGGTGGAGAGGGCGCGGCCGAGGTCGGCGAAGGTGCGGGCCATGTGGAGGCCGGTGAGGGGGTCGAGGTGGAGGGGGGTGGGGGCGGTCTGGCGGCCGGGTCCGGGGGCGGTGATGCGCAGGCCGCCGAATTCGGCCCAGGCTTCGACGGCCGCGGGGAAGACGGTGTGGCGGTGTCCGGCGGGGGTGGTGTGGTCGCGTAGGGCGTCGGCCCAGTATTCGGCTTGCTTGATGTCCCAGCGGCCGGGTTCCCAGCCGGCGGTGCGCAGGGCGGAGTCCACGGCGACGGGGAAGCGGGTGGCCGAGGAGCGGTCGTAGGAGGCGGAGGAGACGGTCATGGTGGTGGCGGTCAGGCCTTCTCGGGCGCAGGGGTGAGGTCGACGGCGCGGACGCCGAAGTGGGCGAGGAGGGCGTCGCAGGAGCGGCAGGGGGGTGCGTAGCTGCCGTGGAGCGGGTCGCCGTCTTCGCGGATGCGGCGGGCGGTGATCTTGGCGTTTTTGAGTGAGCGGCGGGCTTCGCTTGCGGTGAGCGGTTTGCGGGAGGCGCGCTTGCTGCGGGCGGCTTCGGTGGCGGTGAGGTGGCGGGAGAGCAGGATCGCTTCGGGGCATCGGCCGGTGAAGCGTTCCCGCTGGCCGCTGGTGAGGGTGTCGAGGAAGTCCTGGACGAGGGGGTGCAGCACGGGTGGCTGGTCGGCCTTGCCGGCGGTGCCGGTGAGGGTTTCGCCGCGTACGGAGAGGGCGGCGGCGACGGTGGGCAGGATGCCGTCGCGGCGGAAGCGCAGGACGGGGGTGGTGTGCCCGTCGGTGGTGCTCCAGCGCAGGCGGGGGTCGCCGGCCGCGGTGGCGGTGTGGCCGCTGTCGGTCGGTTCGCTGCGTGTGGCCGTGTTCTGCATGGTCGTGTGTTCCCTCCCGTGGCGGCGGTGGTGGCCGCTGTCGCGCACGCCCCCGTGCTGCGGGGACAGCCTGTCAAATGTCCTCTGTCGTGTGGAAGCGGGGTCGAATATTCGTATCAATTCGGATGTTCCTGGCCCTCGTGCGTGTGCGGGGCTTGCGGGCGGGTGAGGCTCTTGCCGGAGCACATAGGCTGTGGTGAACCAGCCAGATCCAGCAGGGGGCTACCGCCATGACGACAGGTCGGCTCGGGCAGCAGGCCGCGCCACCCAACGCCGCTTATTCGGGGCAGGTCGTGCATTTCCCGGACCCGGTCCGGGCTGCCCGGCATCCCCACGGTGTGCGGATGGACGGCAACGGACATCCCGACTTCTCGCCTTACGCGCGTGCGGCGGTGGAGATCGCCGAGCCGCCGGAGGGGTTCGGTGTCGATGAGCTGCGGTTGACGGACTGCGTGTCCGCGAACGCGGCGATGCGGGCGGCCGGGCATGAGCTGTGGGACACGGTCGGTCCGGTGGCGACGCCGCACGGCTGGACTTGGCACCATGTGGCTGGATCTCGCCGTATGGAGCTGGTGCCGGTCGAGGTGAAGGCGTTGTTGCGGCATCACGCGGGGCTGGCGACGGCGCCGGTGGACCACGTGAAGCGTGGTACGCGGCCGTTGCAGGAGGTGCGTCCGGTGCATCTGGGGCTGCCGAAGTCGGTGGTGTCGGTGTCGGAGCAGCAGGTGCAGGGCCTTGAGGAGGATCTCGGGTACCGGCTGCCGGAGGCGTACCGCTCGTTCCTGAAGGCGGCGGGTGGTTGTGCGCCGGTGGGTGCGGGGCTGGACGTGGATCTGGGTCTGCTGGTGGATCAGCCGTTCTTCACGGTGCGTGAGGAGGCGGCGGTCAATGACCTGGTGTACGTCAACAAGTGTCTGCGGGACCACCTGACGAAGGACTACCTGTGTGTGGCCTTCGTGCAGGGCGGGCTGCTCGCGGTGAAGGTGAAGGGTGAGGGCATCGGCTCGGTGTGGTTCTCCCCGTACGACGATGCGCGCGACCAGGACGGTTGGTCGGTGCAGGAGCGTGTGGAGCGGCTGTTGTTGCCGTGCGGTGCCGATTTCGATGCCTTTCTTGAGCGGTTGGCGGGGAACCCGCCTGAGCTGGAGACGGTGGCCGGTCTGATGGTGGACGGCGGATTCGCACGCTCGGTTCCAGTGGCAGGTTCGGTTCCGGCGGCGGGTTCCGCGCCGGTGGAGGGGTGACGGCGCGATGGTGACGTTTGCGCAGGCGCAGGAGCGCGCCGAGGAGTGGATCAACGGGGACGTGCCCGCGTATCAGCACCGGGAGGTGCGGGTGCGGGAGTTCGGGCTCGGGTTCGTGGTGTGGGCGGAGGACCGTGCGGCGGGTCCGGTGTCCGGTGGTGGGCGGCAGCGGCTGGTCATCGCGCGGGACAGCGGGGAGGTGACGCTGTGGCCGGGGTTGCCGGTGGGTGAGGTGATCCGGCGGTACGAGGAGGAGTACGGGGCGGCGGCCGCGCCGGTGGCGGAGGCTTCGGTGCCTATGCCGCGGATCGACTCGGAGCAGACTTCGTTCATGCTGAGTCCGCCGGAGTGGTTGCAGGAGGCGGCGGACCGGGCGGGGATTCCGCCGGCTTTTTCGACTCCGTCTGCTTCCTCTGCTTCCTCTGCTTCTTCGACTCCGTCGGCTCAGGCTCAGGCTCCGGCTCCGGTTGCTGCTGCGTCTGCTCCGGCTCCCGCCCCGGCTCCGGCTCCGGTTCCGGTGGATGCGGCCGATTCCGCGTCGCCGCGGCGTGGGGGTGCGGTTCCGTACGAGCCCACCGCGAACGACGGGGTCCCGGTCGGGTCCACGCCGTGGGCCGGTACCGATGTGAACCCGGGTGCGGACGACGCGTCCGTACCGCTGCCGGCGACCGTGTTCGCGCCGCCGCTGTCCGGGTCGGACCTGGAGGACGCGCCGAGGTCCGGGGTCGCCGCGGAGGCGAAGACCACGCTGATTCCGGGAGGCAGCCAGCTGCCCGCGACCGCGATCGCTCCGGCTGTCCGGTCCGATGCGGCTGATATCGCGGACGCGCCGACGAGCAAGGCCCGGATCAACCGGCCGGGTGCGGCGGCTGTGACGCCGCCGGGTCCGCCCGGTGTGCCCGGTGCGCCGGGTGCGCCGGGTGCGGGGCAGCCGCCCGCGCCGCCCGGTCCGCCGACGCCGCTGGGTGGCGGGCTCGACCATGCGGCGACGATGCTGGCGGGTCCGGCCGTCATCCAGCCGCCCGCGCCGCCCGGTCCGCCCGGTGCGCCGAATCCGCCCGGGCCTCCCGGTGTACCTGGTGCGCCGACGCCTCCCGGTCCTCCTGGTCCTCCCGGTTCGCCGGGGTCTTTGGGTGGTGGGCTCGATCATGCGGCGACGATGCTGGCGGGTCCGGCTGTCATCCAGCCCCCCGGCCCGCCGGGTGCGCCCGGTGCGCCGACGCCTCCCGGTCCTCCTGGTCCTCCCGGTTCGCCGGGGTCTTTGGGTGGTGGGCTCGATCATGCGGCGACGATGCTGGCGGGTCCGGCCGTCATCCAGCCCCCCGGCCCGCCCGGTGCCCCGGGTGCGCCCGGCACCCCCGGCGCCCCCGGTGGCGGGGCGCATCACGCCGCGACGATGCTGGCGGGTCCCGGCGTACCGCAGCCGCCCGGTCCGCCCGGTCCCGCGCCGCAGGGTCCCGGTCCCGTGGCTCAGGGTCCCGGCCCCGCGCCCACCGGTGCGCCCACGGTCGGCCCCGGCTACCAGGCGGTGCTGCGCTACCGGGCGCCCGACGGCTCCGAGCAGCAGCTGATCCGCCGCTCGGCGCCCGGTACGCCGCACCCCGAGTGGCAGATCCTGTACGAGCTGCGCGCCATGAACGTGCCGCCGCAGCAGGTGCTGGAGCTGCACACGGAGCTGGAGTCGTGTGAGCTGCCGGGCGGTTACTGCGCGCGGATGATCCGGGAGACCTGGCCGCAGGTCCGGATCACGAGCGTGGCCCCGTACGGCAAGGACCACGCGGGCCGCCAGCAGGGCATGCGGCACCTGATCACGCATCAGGGCGAGCTGCACCAGGTGGCGGACGGTCCGGCGCGCCCCGCGCCGGTACGGGCGCCGCTGGCGCAGGTTCCGCTTCAGCCGGCGATTCCGCTGGAGGCGATCGGCTCGGAGCTGGCTGGGGCGTTCGGCCCTCAGGGCGTGTTCCGCTTCGACCAGCGGGCGGTGTCCCGTCAGGGTGTGCCGGAGATCGTGGCGCAGACCTTGGTGTGGGCGGGTCTGCCGACGGACTTCGGTCCGTTCTTCTGGGCGCAGGCGGTTCCGGGTCAGCCGGTGCCGACGCTGGCCGAGCTGGCGGCGCAGCGGCAGGTGCAGCCGGCGTCCGACGCGGGCTCGTACCTTGTCGTGGGCAGTGACTTCGGCAAGGCGTTGTGTGTGCAGTACGGGACGGCGCACATAGTGGCGGTCCCGGTGGAGGCCGGGCCCGGTGGTGCTCCGGTGCCGCCGCAGTTCGTGAATTCGAGCCTGCCCCAGTTCGCGCGGTCGTTGGCGATGCTGGGTCAGATGTGGCGGCTGCGCCAGCATCTGACGCCGGAGCAGGCGGGGCGCTGGACGGTCGACTTCCAGACGAATCTGGCGGGCCTGGACAGTGCGGCGCTGGCTTCGCCGGAGAGCTGGTGGTCGGTGCTGCTGGAGCAGATGTGGGACGGCCTGCTCTGATCGCAGGCTGGAATGGCCTGAAACGGGCTGATACGGGCTGATCCGATGCGGATCCGGTGATCACTTGAATGGCCGGGCCGAGACCCTCGTTGGGGGTCTCGGCCCGGCCATTCCGGCTTCTGCGTGCAAATGACGCATCCTTGACAGGAATCCCCGCGAGAGAGGCGCTTCCAGGATGAGTGCACCCATGTCACCTCAGGGCGGACCGCAGGGTGGTTTCGCGACCGTGCGTGGTCGCGGTTACCGCATGGACGAGGTCGACCGGTATCTCGCGCGGCTGTCGGGCAGTCGGGACGAGGCCTGGGAGCGGGTGGCGCGGCTGACGGTTCTGGCGAAGCGGATGGAGGCGGAGGCGGGGCGGCTGCGGGTGGCGGTGTCCTCGCTCGCTCCGCAGACGTACGACGAGCTGAGCGAGCGTGCCCGTCGGATCCTGCTGTTGGCCGAGGAGGAGGCGGAGCAGGTACGGATGGACGCGCGGGCGGACGTACTGGCGATCCAGGGTGCGGCCGAGGCGCATGCCGACCGGGTGGCGGAGCTGGCGCGGCACGACGCGGAGGCGGTGCGCGAGCAGACGGAGGTCCGGGCCCGGCAGTTGCTGCTGCGGGCGCAGCGGGAGGCGGACGCCCTGCGGGCGGAGGCGCGGGACGCGGCGGGGGCGTGGCGGGCGGAGGCGCAGGCGGCGCTGGCGGAGATGCGGCGGCGGTCGGAGGCGTTGCTGGCGGAACGCGAGCAGGAGCAGGTGGAGCGCCGGGACGCGGCGGAGCGGGAGCTGGCGGAGCGGGAGGCGGAGCTGGAGGCGCGGTACGCGGAGTTGGAGCTGGTCGCGCAGTCCCGGCTGGCGGAGGCGCGGCGGGGCTTCGCGGAGTCGGAGGAGTCGGCGCGGCACGGGCAGGAGAACGCGGAGGCGCGGGGTGCGGAGCTGCTGGCGGAGGCGCGGGTGCGGGAGGAGCGGGTGGGCCGGGAGACGGAGCGGATCCTGCGGGAGCACGCGGAGTCGCAGGAGGAGATGCGGGCCCACATGAGCCATGTCCGCTCCAGCCTCGCCGCCCTCACGGGGCGGGCCCCTGCGGAGGGCTGACCCGGCCGGGTCGCTGCGCCCCGGCGACGCGCACACGCCGGATGTCGGTTGAGTGGCCGTCAGGCGCGGTTTTATTCTAGGGCGGGCGAGGTTGCACGGCGGGTGGACATCCGTCATCTGCCGCTGGCCCGGGTGGCCTTGGAGGGCCGGCCGGACCAGGTGTTCTACGCCTTTCCCGCGGCGGCCGGCGGGGTGGAGGTGGTGGAACTCCCCTCGCGCCGCCGGGTGTCGCGCATCGCGGGGATCGCGGCGGCCGTGGTCGCCGTACTGGCCTTTGCCCTGCTCCTCATCCGCTAGCAGCCGGCGGCTGCGGCTCCGGCTTGGGCTGCGGCTCCGGCTCCGGCTTGGGCTGCGCCGGGATGGTTGCCGGTGCGCGGGTCGGCTCGTAGCGGTACGGGTCGCTGCGCAGGCCGCGGGCCGTGACCACCACCGTGAACGGGCGGGTGGTGGCCGGTTCGGGCAGGGGGGCGGTCAGGGAGCCGGTCAGGGGGTCCAGTTCGGCCGGCAGGACGGTGTCGTCCACCGTCAGGCGGGCCGGGGTACCTGAGGGGTCGGGGGCGAAGCCGGCGCCCTCCACCCTCAGGATCCCGCCGGAGACCGCGGCGTGTGTGATCACCGGGTTGCCCCGGGTGGCCATCTTGTTCACCAGGTACGCCCCGGCCGGGGCGCCCGTCAGGGCCCAGATCTCGTCGGGCAGCCTCGGCAGGCCCGCGCCCACGTCCGCCAGGAAGAACAGCACGACGTACAGCATGGTGACCACGCTGAGGGCGACGTACTGGAGGTCCATCAGGTCCGTGCGTCCGCTGTCGTTGGCGATCAGCTCCCGCAGGGGCCGCCGGCCCGACGCGGTCGGCTTCGGGGCGGGTTTGGCCATCGTTCCGCTCTCGACGCGCATGCCGACGATCGTCTTGGCGGCGATCAGGGCCACGTACGGGCCCCCGAGCAGCGGCAGGTACACCGTCGTCAGCGAGGACAGCGGGCCGGGATCGCCCTGGAACCAGCCGACGCCGCCGCCCGCGGTGAGTCCGTAGGCGAGGATCGCGAGCAGCAGCCAGACCAGGATCACCGTCCAGGCGAGGGCCAGGGTGACGGAGGTGGACAGCCGGCCGTCGCGGCCGGTGATGAAGCCCGGGTTGCGGTACAGGCGCAGGCCGATCGGTGCGGCCAAGGCGGCCAGTAACGCCAGTGCGAAGAGTGCGGAAGCCATTCGTCCCCCCGGGTAAAGGTCTCTGGCCCAGACATACCCCGTCGTCCGGGCCATGACAACCACGACACCCCGGGCTCGCCGCCCCTCGCCGTTCCTCGCTGCCCTCGCCGTTCCCTGCCGCCGCGCGTTATTCCTCCGGCAGTACGGGGAACCGCCGGGGCGCGACCAGCAGCAGCACCAGCAGCGCCAGTACGGCGGCGGCCGTCGCGCAGAGGAAGATGTGCTCCACAGCGGTGGCCACGGCCTCGCGCAGGTAGTCGGCGGCCGCCCGGGGCAGCAGTCCCGGCTCGTCCACGGCCTTGGCCACATCGTCCAGCCCGCCCGGGAGTCCCTGCACCGGGGCGTGCGCCAGCCTGGCGGCGATGGTCGCGTTGGCGACGGCCCCCAGCAGGGCTGCCCCGATGCTCTGGCCGACCTGCCGGGAGAACAGCACCGAGGCGGTCGCGGTTCCGCGTTCCGCCCAGCCCACGGTGGACTGGACCCCGATCATCAGCGGCAGCTGGAACAGCCCGAGGGCGGCGCCCAGCAGCAGCATGATCAGCGCGGGCTGCCAGGCCTCGGCGGGACGGGGCAGCAGGGTGAAGGCGAACAGGATCGCGGCGGCCAGCGAGACCCCGACGGCCGCGGTGTTGCGGAAGCCGATGCGCCGGTAGACGTGTTGGCTGAAGGCGGCGGAGATGGGCCAGCTCAGGGTCATGGCGGACATCACGAACCCGGCGCCGGTGGGGCCCAGGCCGAGCACGGACTGGGCGTAGGTCGGCATGAACACCATCGGGGCGACCATCACCAGGCCGAGCGACCCCATGGCCAGGTTGACGGCGGCGATGGTGCGCCGGCGCCACACCCAGCCGGGCAGGATCGGTTCCTCGGCCCGGCGTTCCACGCGGACCACCACGGCGGCCAGCACCGCGCTGGTGCCCAGCAGCCCGAGGGAGGGCGCGGACAGCCAGGGCCAGGCGACACCGCCTTGTACGAGGGCGAAGAGGAGCAGCCCGCCGCACGCGAAGACGCCGAGGGCGCCGGCCCAGTCGATGGGGCCGCGGCGGCCGGCGGAGCGGGCGGGTTCGGTCAGGTGGCGGGCGACCATCAGCAGGGCCAGGGCGGCCAGCGGCAGGTTGAGCAGGAAGATCCAGCGCCAGTCCGCGTAGGTGGCGAGGAGTCCGCCGATGCCGGGGCCGGCCACGGACGAGGTGGCCCATACGGCGGACATCCGGGCCTGGATCTTCGGCCGCTCCTTCAGTGGGTACAGGTCGGCGGCCAGGGTCTGGACGGTGCCCTGGAGGGCGCCGCCGCCGAGCCCCTGGATGATGCGGAAGGCGATGAGGGCGGCCATGTTCCAGGCGAGCGCGCACAACAGGGAGCCGACGAGGAACAGGCCGATGCCGAAGAGCAGTACGGGTTTGCGGCCGAGGGTGTCCGACAGTTTCCCGTAGACGGGGAGGGTGACGGTGACGGCGAGCAGGTAGCCGGAGAAGAGCCAGGAGAAGACGGAGAAGCCGCCGAGGTCGCCGACGATCTGGGGGACGGCGGTGGCGACGATGCTGCTGTCGAGGGCGACGAGACTCATGCCGAGCATCAGGGAGAGGACGACGGCGGCGGGCGGCCGCCCGGCCGGCGCCGAGGGCGCCGAGGGTGCCGTGTGCGCCGCGGGCGCCGGGTGGCCGTTGGCCGAAACGGTCTCCCCGGGTACGCCGTCGCCGCTCTCCGCTGTCCCCACCGAAAGTCCTTTCACCGTGCACACAAGTGCGGGGACCACCTTCTCACCCTGGGCGTACCGGCGGTATCCCCCAGGGCTGCTCCCCCAAAGGGTGGAGATCCCCTAGGGGTTGCTCCTCACAAGGGTCCAGGGCCCTTTCGTCCCGGCGGATGAGGAGGATGGCTTTGCGACGTCCTTAACTGGTTCCTACGGACAACGGGTTCCTACGAACCCGGTCGCGGGGGTGGGGCCAGCACCAGGGCCCGCAGGGGGACGCGCACCAGTGCGCCGGACACCCCCGCGACCGCAGACTTCACGCGAACCGCAGCGAACGACGAACCGCAGCGAACGACGAACCGCAACGAACGAGGGGAAGCACCGTGACAACGGCTATGACCGAAACCAGGCACGGGGGTACTGGAGGGCATGAAGCCGTCGCGGCCCGGGCCCGCAAGGTCGTCAAGGCCTACGGCTCCGGTGAGACCCGGGTGGTCGCCCTCGACGAGGTGGACGTGGACATCCACCGCGGCCAGTTCACGGCGATCATGGGCCCCTCGGGCTCCGGCAAGTCCACGCTCATGCACTGCCTCGCCGGGCTGGACACGGTCACCAGCGGCCAGATCCACCTGGACGACACCGAGATCACCGGGCTGAAGGACAAGAAGCTCACCCGGCTGCGGCGCGACCGGATCGGCTTCATCTTCCAGGCGTTCAACCTGCTGCCGACGCTGAACGCCCTGGAGAACATCACGCTCCCCATGGACATAGCGGGCCGCAAACCCGACGCGGAGTGGCTGAACCGGGTCGTGGAGACGGTCGGTCTCTCGGGCCGGCTCAAGCACCGCCCGACGGAGCTCTCCGGCGGCCAGCAGCAGCGTGTGGCCGTGGCCCGCGCGCTCGCCGCCCGCCCGCAGATCATCTTCGGCGACGAGCCGACCGGAAACCTGGACTCCCGGGCCGGCGCCGAGGTCCTCGGCTTCCTGCGGCGCTCGGTGGACGAGCTCGGCCAGACCATCGTCATGGTCACCCACGACCCGGTCGCCGCCTCGTACGCGGACCGTGTCATCTTCCTCGCCGACGGCCGGATCGTGGACGAGATGCACGGGCCGACCGCTGAAGGCGTCCTGGACCGCATGAAGGACTTCGACGCGCGCGGGCGGACGTCATGAGCAATACCGTCCTGAAGACCTCGCGCCGCAACTTCGTGGCGCACAAGGGGCGCATGGCGCTGTCCGCCGTCGCGATCCTGCTGTCCGTGGCCTTCATCTGCGGCACCCTGGTGTTCACCGACACCATGAACACCACGTTCGACAAGCTGTTCGCCGTCACCGGCTCCGATGTCACGGTCAGCCCGAAGGCGGCCGAGGCCGGGGAGGACTCCCCGGTCCGGGGCAAGCCCGAGACGCTGCCCGGCTCCGTCGTCGAGCAGGTCAAGAAGGCCGAGGGCGTGAAGTCCGCCGAGGGCGGCGTCGTCTCGCTGTCCGTCACGGTCGTCAACTCCAAGAACGAGAACATGGGCTCGACCACCGGTGCCCCGACCATCGCGGGCAACTGGAACGACAACGAGCTCAAGTCGATGAAGATCACCTCCGGTCACGCCCCGCGCGGTCCGGCCGAGGTGATGGTCGATGCGGACACCGCGGAAAAGCACCACCTGGCGCTCGGTGACGAGCTGCGCACCATCGCCGTCACCGGCGACATCCGCGCCAGGATCACCGGTATCGCCACCTTCACCGTGACCAACCCGGGAGCGGCGATCGTCTACTTCGACACCGCCACCGCGCAGGAGAAGCTGCTCGGCGCCGCCGGCACGTTCACGCACGTCAACGTCACCGCCAAGGACGGGGTGAGCGACGACCAGCTCAAGCGGAACGTCGCCGCCGCGGTCGGCGATGGTACGTACAAGCTCCAGACCGCGAAGGAGTCCGCGGACGCCAACCGCAAGGACGTCGGCTCGTTCCTCAAGGTCATGAAGTGGGTGATGCTCGGCTTCGCCCTGATCGCCGCGGTGGTCGGCATCTTCCTGATCTTCAACACGTTCTCGATGCTGGTCGCCCAGCGGACCCGCGAGATCGGCCTGATGCGCGCCATCGGCTCCGATCGCGGCCAGATCCTGTCCGGGGTCGTCCTCGAAGCGTTCCTGCTGGGCGTCGTCGGCTCGGTCCTCGGGGTCGCCGCGGGCGTGGGGCTGGCCATCGGCCTGATGAAGCTCATGGGCTCCATGGGTATGCACCTGTCCACCGACGACCTGACCATCGCCGTGTCCACCCCGGTCGTGGGCCTGGTCATCGGCGTGATCGTCGCCATCGTCGCCGCCGTCATCCCGGCCTACCGGGCCGGCAAGGTCTCCCCGATGGCGGCCCTGCGCGACGCCGGCACCCCCGGCGACAAGCGGGCCGGCCGGGTCCGCGCCACCATCGGCCTGGTCCTCACCGGCATCGGCGGTGCGGCCCTCTTCCTGGCCGCGGGCGCCGAGCAGGCCGGGCCCGGAGCCCTGTGGCTGGGGCTGGGCGTGCTGCTCACCCTGATCGGCTTCGTCGTGATCGGCCCGCTGCTCGCCGGCCTGGTGGTCCGGGCCCTGTCCGCTCCGGTGCTGCGGCCCTTCGGGTCCGTCGGCCGGCTCGCCGAGCGCAACGCGCTGCGCAACCCGCGCCGCACCGGCGCCACCGGTGCCGCGCTGATGATCGGACTGGCGCTGGTCGCGTGCCTGTCTGTGGTCGGCTCCTCGATGGTGGCCTCCGCGACCGACGAGCTCGACAAGTCGGTCGGCGCGGACTACATCGTCCAGTCCCAGAACGGGCAGCCGGTCATGCCGCAGGCGGAGCAGCTGCTGCGCACCACCAAGGGCCTGGACCACGTGACGGCGTACCGGGAGGTGGAGGCGAAGATCACCGCCCCCGACGGGAGCACCGACAAGGACAGCCTCGGGGCGCAGGACCCCACCTACGCCAAGGACATCCGCCGCAAGATGATCGCCGGCGAGCACCCGGCGGCGTACGGGGCGAACGCGATGTCGGTCGGCTCGCTGTACGCCACCGAGCACCACATCAAGCTCGGCGACGAGCTGACGGTCGCCTTCACGGGCGGCAAGACCGTCAAGCTCAAGGTCGCGGCGATCACCAGCGACGAGGGCAACCTCGACAAGGGCATGAAGTACATCAGCACCGCCGTCGCCGAGGCCAACGTCCCGGCCGACCGGATGCCGCGGCCCTTCATGCTGCTGGCCACCGCGAAGGACGGGCAGGACGACGCCGCGTACAAGGCGGTCAAGGCGGCGCTGGCCGAGTACCCGCAGTACAAGGTGCTCAACCAGGCCGACTACAAGCAGGCCCTGAAGGACCAGGTCGGCACCCTGCTGAACATGGTCTACGGGCTGCTCGCCCTCGCGATCGTCGTGGCGGTGCTGGGTGTCGTGAACACCCTGGCCCTGTCGGTGGTCGAGCGGACCCGCGAGATCGGCCTGATGCGCGCCATCGGCCTCTCCCGCCGCCAGCTGCGCCGCATGATCCGCCTGGAGTCGGTGGTCATCGCCCTCTTCGGGGCGCTCATCGGCCTCGGCCTGGGCATGGGCTGGGGCGCCACCGCGCAGCGGCTGCTCTCCCTCCAGGGCCTGAAGGTGCTGGAGATCCCGTGGCCGACGATCCTCGGCGTGTTCGTCGCGTCGGCCTTCGTAGGCCTGTTCGCCGCCCTGGTCCCGGCTTTCCGGGCGGGTCGGATGAACGTACTGAACGCGATCGCGAGCGAGTAGCTGCGCAGGTCGTACGGGGGAGCGCCCCGGCCCCGGCTCGCCCTGATCGGGCGGGCCGGGGCCGACGGCGTTCGCACGGTGGCCCTTCACTCCTCCGGGGACTCAATCCCTCGCGCGGGTGACAGTGGCCCGTCGTAGGGTGGAACCCCCGGCCCGCGCGCGTGTCGGGTCCTTCGCGTTGCCACCTCACCGGATGGAAAGCCTCCTTCATGAGCCTGCACGGACTGCTTGACGCCGTCACCCGGGACCCCGCCCTCGCCGAGGCGGTCACCGCGGCCGGGGACGGCAACCGGATGCACGTGGACCTCGTCGGCCCGCCCGCCGCGCGGCCCTTCACGATCGCCGCCCTGGCCCGGCGGACCGAGCGGACCGTGCTCGCGGTCACCGCCACCGGGCGCGAGGCCGAGGACCTGGCCGCCGCGCTGCGCAGCCTGCTGCCGCCCGACGAGGTGGCGGAGTACCCGTCCTGGGAGACTCTGCCGCACGAGCGGCTCTCGCCGCGCAGCGACACCGTGGGCCGGCGGATCGCCGTACTGCGCCGGCTCGCGCACCCGAGCAAGGACGACCCGGCCGCCGGTCCCGTGTCCGTCGTGGTCGCGCCGATCCGGTCCGTGCTCCAGCCGCAGGTCAAGGGGCTGGGGGACCTGGTGCCGGTGAGCCTGCGGCAGGGGGAGAGCGCCGATCTGGGGGGCGTCACCGAGGCACTGGCCGCCGCCGCGTACGCGCGGGTCGAGCTGGTCGAGAAGCGCGGGGAGTTCGCCGTGCGCGGCGGCATCCTCGATGTGTTCCCGCCCACCGAGGAACACCCGCTGCGCGTGGAGTTCTGGGGCGACGACGTCGAGGAGATCCGCTACTTCAAGGTCGCCGACCAGCGTTCCCTGGAGGTCGCCGAGCACGGGCTGTGGGCCCCGCCCTGCCGCGAGCTGCTGCTGACGGACGAGGTGCGGGGGCGGGCCGCGGCGCTGGCCGAGGAGCACCCCGAGCTCGGCGAGCTGCTGAACAAGATCGCCGAGGGGATCGCCGTAGAGGGCATGGAGTCCCTGGCCCCGGTCCTGGTCGACGACATGGAGCTGCTGATCGACGTCCTGCCGGCCGGGTCGATGGCCGTGGTGTGCGATCCGGAGCGGGTGCGGACGCGCGCCGCCGACCTGGTGGCGACCTCGCAGGAGTTCCTGATGGCCTCCTGGGCGGCCACCGCCGGCGGCGGACAGGCCCCGATCGACGTCGGCGCGGCCTCCCTGCGGGGGATCGCGGACGTCCGCGACCGGGCCCGCGAGCTGAACATGATGTGGTGGTCGGTGTCCCCCTTCGCCGCCGACGAGGAGGCGGGCGGCACGGTGACATCAGCCGGCGAGCCGGCGGTCCTCAAGCTCGGCATGCACGCCCCCGACGCCTACCGCGGCGACACCGCCCGCGCGCTCGCCGACACCAAGGGCTGGATCGCCGACGGCTGGCACACCGTCTACCTCACCGAGGGCCACGGCCCGGCCGCCCGTACCGTCGAGGTGCTCGGCGGCGAGGGCATCGCGGCCCGGCTGGAGTCCGACCTGCGCGCCCTGGAGCCGTCGCTCGTCCACGTCGCCTGCGGCTCGCTCGACAACGGCTTCGTCGACCCGGCCCTCAAGCTCGCCGTCCTCACCGAGACCGACCTGACCGGCCAGCGCACCGCCACCAAGGATCTCGGCCGGATGCCGGCCCGGCGCCGCAAGACCATCGACCCCCTCACCCTGGAGGTCGGCGACTACATCGTCCACGAGCAGCACGGCGTCGGCCGCTACATCGAGATGGTGCAGCGCACGGTGCAGGGCGCCACCCGCGAGTACCTCCTCGTCGAGTACGCCCCCGCCAAGCGCGGCCAGCCCGGCGACCGGCTGTACATCCCCACCGACCAGCTGGAGCAGGTCACCAAGTACGTCGGCGGCGAGGCCCCGACCCTGCACCGGCTCGGCGGCGCCGACTGGACCAAGACCAAGGCGCGCGCCAAGAAGGCCGTCAAGGAGATCGCCGCCGACCTGATCAAGCTGTACAGCGCGCGGATGGCCGCCCCCGGCCACACCTTCGGCCCCGACACCCCCTGGCAGCGCGAGCTGGAGGACGCCTTCCCGTACGCGGAGACGCCCGACCAGCTCACCACCATCGCCGAGGTCAAGGAGGACATGGAGAAGTCCGTCCCCATGGACCGCCTGATCTGCGGCGACGTCGGCTACGGAAAGACCGAGATCGCGGTCCGGGCGGCCTTCAAGGCGGTCCAGGACGGCAAGCAGGTCGCCGTCCTGGTGCCCACCACACTGCTGGTGCAGCAGCACTTCGGGACCTTCTCCGAGCGCTACAGCCAGTTCCCGGTCAACGTGAAGGCGCTGTCCCGCTTCCAGGGCGACACCGAGTCCAAGGCCACCCTGGAAGGCCTGCGCGAGGGCTCCGTCGACATCGTCATCGGTACGCACCGGCTGTTCTCGCAGGAGACCAAGTTCAAGGACCTGGGCCTGGTCATCGTCGACGAGGAGCAGCGGTTCGGCGTCGAGCACAAGGAGCAGCTGAAGAAGCTCCGGGCCAACGTCGACGTGCTGACCATGTCCGCGACGCCGATCCCGCGCACCCTGGAGATGGCGGTGACCGGCATCCGCGAGATGTCGACGATCACCACCCCGCCGGAGGAGCGGCACCCGGTGCTCACCTTCGTCGGCCCGTACGAGGAGAAGCAGATCGGCGCGGCCATCCGCCGTGAACTGCTGCGCGAGGGCCAGTGCTTCTACATCCACAACCGGGTCGAGTCCATCGACCGGGCGGCCGCCAAGCTGCGTGAGATCGTGCCCGAGGCGCGGATCGCGACGGCACACGGGCAGATGTCGGAACAGGCCCTGGAACAGGTCGTCGTGGACTTCTGGGAGAAGAAGTTCGACGTCCTCGTCTCCACGACGATCGTCGAGTCGGGCATCGACATCTCCAACGCCAACACCCTGATCGTGGAGCGCGGCGACAACTTCGGCCTCAGCCAGCTGCACCAGCTGCGCGGGCGCGTGGGACGCAGCCGCGAGCGCGGGTACGCGTACTTCCTCTACCCGCCGGAGAAGCCGCTGACCGAGACCGCGCACGAGCGGCTCGCGACGATCGCCCAGCACACCGAGATGGGCGCCGGCATGTACGTGGCGATGAAGGACCTGGAGATCCGCGGCGCGGGCAACCTGCTCGGCGGCGAGCAGTCCGGCCACATCGCGGGCGTCGGCTTCGACCTGTACATCCGCATGGTCGGTGAGGCGGTGGCCGACTACCGGGCCGCGGTCGAGGGAGGGGTGGAGGAGGAGCCGCCGCTGGACGTCAAGATCGAGCTGCCGGTCGACGCGCACGTCCCGCACGACTACGCGCCCGGCGAGCGGCTGCGCCTCCAGGCGTACCGGTCCATCGCCTCGGCGAATTCGGAGGCGGACGTCAAGGCGGTGCGCGAGGAGCTCACCGACCGCTACGGCAAGCTGCCGGAGCCGGTGGAGAACCTGCTGATGGTGGCCGGGCTGCGGATGTTCGCGCGGGCATGCGGGGTCGGCGACATCACCCTCCAGGGCCCCAACGTCCGCTTCGGGCCGGTGGAGCTGCGCGAATCGCAGGAGCTGAGGCTCAAGCGGCTCTACCCGGGGGCGGTGCTCAAGCCCGCGACCTCGCAAGTGCTGATCCCGCGCCCGAAGACCGCGAAGGTCGGCGGGAAGCCGCTGGTCGGGCGGGAACTGCTGGCCTGGACGGGGGAGTTCCTCACCACGATCCTCGGCTCGTAGAGGCGTAGAGGCGTAGAGGCGTAGAGGCGTAGAGGCGTAGAGGCGTAGACCGTCCGTACATACGGAGACGGCCGCGGCGGGGGACCTTTCGGTCCACCGCCGCGGCCGCTTTAGCTCAGACCGCCTCGCCGGGGGCTCCGCCCAGCTTCCCCAGGTCGAGGACGTCGGAGTCCTTCGGGGAGGTCACGTCCACCGGGGTGCCGAACTCCGAGAACACGGCCTCGCCGTCGGTCCCCCCGGTGATGGTGGACTTCACGATGTACGGGGTGCCCTGGGTGGCGACGTAGTCGGTCTGGGTCCCGTCCTTGGTCGGAGAGGTGACCGCGATCGCCGGCTTGCCCTCGACCGTCGCCGTCCCGCCCTTGCGGGCGAGCGGGCTGCTCCTGTCGAAGCCGCCCATCAGCTTGTCCAGATCGCAGCTGCCGGTCATCGAAGCGGCCCGCGGGTCGGAGGCGGGTATCTTCACCCACCGGTCGGCGAGCGTCGCGACCATCTGGTCCGTCTGCTTCTTCGGCGTGCTCTTCAGCTTGGCCGCGCCCCGCCAGTACGCCTCGTCGCCCTTGAAGTGGACGAGCTCGGTGGACTTGATGATGTCCAGCTTGCCCATGCCCTGGAGGCGGATGGCGCCGTTGCAGTTGCCCTTCTTGTCGAGGGAGAGGTTGATCTTCATCGGCTCGCCCTCGTACGGCACCGTGGCGGTGACGTGGGCGGACTCGGCCTTGCGGGTCGCCTCGTAGGCCTGGGTGAGGATCTCGGCCCCCGACAGGTCCGTGAGCCCGGCTCCCTTGGCCGGGGCCGCGGCGGAGCCCGAGGGCGCCGGGGCCGTGGCGGCGGCCGAGGCCCGGGCTGTGCGGCCGAGGGCGGCGGCCTTGTCCTCACCGCCCGCGCACGCGGTCAGCCCGAGCAGGGCCGTGGTACCGATGGCCGTGGCGGCTATGGTGCGGCTGCGCATGTGATTCCCCCCTGAAATACCGTCGACTGCCGAGCCTAGCCGCCGGGTTCGGCCGAGCGCCCGCGGGTTCCGCGGCGCGGACCGGAGGCGTCCGTCACCCGTCGGCGTCGACCACGTCCCCCGTCGGGGCCTCGGCCTTGACCGGCTCGTTGAAGCCGGAGAAGGAGATGTCGGAGGGCTCCTTGCCGGTTTCGACGGCCCGGAGCAGGTAAGGGGTGCCGTGGGTGGCCACGTAGAGCTCTTCGGTGCCGTCGGTGGTGCTGGTGGTCAGTGTGAGCGCGTCCTGGCCGCCCTCCTTCACCACCTTCCCCTTCTTGGCGCCCGAGCTGTCGTCGAACTCCTTCGTCAGCTCGTCCAGGTCGCACAGGGCGGACAGCTCCTTGGAGTCCTCCCCGGCGGCCTTCGACTTCACCCAGTGGCCGGCCAGCATGGCCACCGCCGCGTCGGCCTGATCCTTCGGCAGGTCGTTGACCTGCGTCCGGTAGAAGGCCTCGTCGGCCTTGATGTAGACGTAGTCGGCATTGCGGATCAGCTCGAAGGAGCCCTGGTCCGCCATCGAGATGCTGCCCTTGCAGTCGCCCGACTTGCTCACCGCCATGTCCAGCCGCATCGGCTTGCCCTCGTCGCGGACCGTGCCCTTGACGGTCAGGGAGGAGGCGGTGCGCAGGGCGGTCACGGACTTGTCGGCGACCTTGGAGGCGGACAGGCCGGCGAAGGGGCCGCTGTCGCCGCCGGGGAGGCAGCCGGTGAGCGCGGTCAGGGCGAACAGGGTGGCGGCGGTGGCCGCGGTGGCCGCGGCGGCGGCCGGTCTGGTTCCGGCCGGTCTGGTTCCGGTCGATATGACGTCGGTCGGTCTGGTTCCGGTGGTACGCATCAGTTGTCCTTCTTCCAGTCGGTGCAGCCCGTGGTCCGGCTTCTTGCCCGCCGTGCCGGGCGTGCCCGCCTCGGTGCTCCTCGCGGTCGCGGCTCTCGCCGTTGACGAGGCTCATCACAACAAATCTTGTGAACCGAGTCAACAAGATTCACGGAGGTTGTTCGGTTCCCGCTGTGAAGCGGTCTCTGGCGTGTGTACGGGTATGCTCGCCGCATGTTGGAGGAGAACGCCGCAGCCCCCGCCCCCGAGGCCCCCGCTCCCGAGGTCACCGCCCCCGAGGTCACCGCAGCCGAGATCGCCCGCCTGGCCGGTGTCGGCCGCGCCGCCGTGAGCAACTGGCGCCGGCGCCATGCCGACTTCCCCAAGCCGGTCGGCGGCACCGAGACCAGCCCCTCCTTCGCCCTGGCCGAGATCGAGGACTGGCTGCGGGCCCAGGGCAAGCTCGCCGAGGTCCCGCTGCGCGAACGCGTCTGGCAGCAGGTCACCGCCCACCCCGCCGGGGCCGTCGCCGCGCTCGTCGAAGTCGGGGCCGCGCTGCTCGTCGTACGGGAGCGACCCACCGACTGGCTGGAGCTGGCCGCCGTCCCCGACGAACGGGTGGCCGCCCTGCTGCCACCCGTCCTGGACCAGGTGCTCACGGCGCGGCTCGGCCCCCGGCACCCGCTCGGCACCACCTCGCTGCGGCCCGCCGCCATGCCGCTGCTGCGCGGCGCCGCCGAGCTGGCCGCCGAACTCGGCGCCCGCACCGCCTTCGAGTTCCTGCTCGGCCGGCATCTCGAAGCCAACCCCCGGCAGTACACGCTGACCCCGGACGACTGCGCCGCCCTGATGGCCGCCGTCGCCGGGCCGACCGCCCGCACCGTCCTCGACCCGGCCTGCGGCACCGGCACCCTGCTGCGGGCCGTCACCGGCGCCACCGCCCTGTCCGCGCAGGACGCCTCGCCCGAACTCGCCGCCCTCGCCGGGCTCCGCCTCGCCCTGCACAGCGCCGCCGAGGTCCGGGCGGCCGCCGCCGACAGCCTGCGCGCCGATGCCTTCGCGCAGCCCGCCGTGGACGCCGTGCTGTGCCACCCGCCGTTCAACGAACGCAACTGGGGCCACGAGGAGCTGGCCTACGACCCCCGCTGGGAGTACGGGCTCCCCGCCCGCACCGAATCCGAACTCGCCTGGGTCCAGCACGCCCTGGCCCACCTGCGCGAGGGCGGCACCGCCGTGCTGCTGATGCCGCCCGCCGTCGCCGCCCGCCGCTCCGGCCGCCGCATCCGCGCCGACCTGCTGCGCCGGGGCGCGCTGCGGGCCGTCGTCGCCCTGCCCGCCGGGGCCGCGCCGCCGTACGGGATCCCGCTCCACCTGTGGGTGCTGCGCAAGCCCGCCCCGCACGCGGCGCCCCCGGCCGGGCTGCTCCTCGTGGACACCGCGGGGCTCGCCGCCGGCCTCACGGCCGAGGGGCAGGGCCGGGCCGCGTGGCCGGCCGTGCACAGCGCGGTGCTGGCGGCCTGGACGGCGTACGACCGGACCGGCGCGGTGGCGGAGGTCCCGGGCGTGAGCCGGACCGTGCCCGTCATCGAGCTGCTGGACGACGAGGTGGACCTGACCCCCGCCCGGCACCTGCCGCCGCCGGCGGCGGGCGGCGGACCGGCCGAACTGGCCGCCGTGCGGGAGCGGCTGGAGGAGACCCTCGGCCAGGCGGCCCGGCTCACCCCGCCCGCGCCGCCCGCCGCCCCGGCCGGCGAGGGCGCGGCCCGGCTGCCGCTGACCACCATCGGCGAACTCGCCCGGGCCGGCGCACTGCTGCTGCGCACCGGCACCGGCAGCGGCACCGGCGAGGCCCCGGTCCTCACCGAGCACGACGTGTACATCGGAAGCGGCCCCTCCGGCGCCCTGGCCCCCACCGCCGACGAGCCGGTGCTCACCGAACCCGGCGACGTGATCGTCCCCGTCGTCGGCGGCGCCGGGATCGCCCGCGTCGTCGGCGAGGCGGCCGCGGGCGCGGTCCTCGGCCGCAACCTGCAACTGCTGCGCCCCGACCCGGCCGCGCTCGACCCCTGGTTCCTCGCCGGATTCCTGCGCGGCACCGCCAACAACCGCCGGGCCAGCAGCCACGCCTCCACCGCCACCCGGCTGGATGTGCGCCGGCTCCAGCTGCCGCGGCTGCCGCTGGCCGATCAGCAGCGCTACGGTGACCGCTTCCGCGCGCTCGCCGAGTTCGAGGACGCGCTGCGGCTGGCGGGGCGGCTCGGGGAGCAACTCGTACAAGGCCTGTACGACGGTCTGTCGGACGGTTCGGTCACGCCTGGGTGACCGACCCTGCAACGGTTGCGCGCATCCCCTCACTGACAGGCGGAAAGGCTGTATACGCTCTATGCGGTCAGACCCGAAATCCCTTTCCGCACGGCCCGTCAGGAGCAGCGATGCACGGCCCCGGCCTCCCGCCGCAGCACGGTCCCCGGCCCAGTACCGCGGGCGTGGTGACATTGCGTGTGCTGTTCACCCTGCTGCCCCTTCTGAGCTGCGGCTTCATGGCCTGGGGCACGATGCTGCGGCTCGCGCTGGTCACCCGTAAGACCCGGGACTGGGTGCTGCTGGGCGCCAGTTGCGTGCTCGCCGTCGGCTGGGTCGCGCTGATCGGCGCCGACCCGACGCCCGACACCAGCGGCTGGCAGGGCAACGTCGGTGCCTTCGGCACGATCGCCACCGGACTCGCGACCTGCGTGTACTTCCTCGTCGCCGACATCCGGCACTACGAGGCCAAGGCGGCGGGCGCGCTCGCGGGGCAGGGGCAGGGGCAGGGGCACTGGTACCCCGCGCAGGCGCAGGCGCCGACGCCGGCCTCGCCGTACGCGCCGCCGCGGCAGAGCGCGGGCTACGGCTACCCGCCCGTGGGGGCGCAGACCGTCCCGCAGAACCCGTCCGCGGTGTCGGCCCACGCCCCGACCCCCGTCCCGGGCCCGGCCCCGGCCGCCGAGCCGACCCCGCCGCCGACGCCCGTCCCGCAGCCGCGGATCGGGCAGGTCCGCGCCGAACTCGACGAGCTGAGCGAACTGCTGCGCAACCAGACGCCCCACCCCCAGCAGAACCCGAACCAGGGCAACCCCAACCAGGGCAACCCGTACCAGGACAAGGGCCAGTGACCGAGCGCATCATCGGCGAGCGCTACCAGCTCGCCACCATCCTCGGCCAGGGCGGCATGGGCCAGGTCTGGACGGCGTACGACCAGCGCCTGGACCGCCGCGTCGCCGTCAAGCTGCTGCGCCCCGACAAGGTGGCCGGCCCCGGCACCGTCGCCGAGGAGCTGCGCCGCCGCTTCGTGCGCGAATGCCGGGTCACGGCGCAGGTGGACCACCCCGGGCTGGTCACCGTGCACGACGCGGGCAGCGACGGCGACGAGCTCTTCCTCGTCATGGGGTACGTCGAGGGCTCCGACCTCGCCGACCACCTCGCGGAGCACAGCCCGTACCCCTGGCAGTGGGCGGTCGCGGTGGTCGCGCAGCTGTGCGCGGTGCTGGCGGCCGTGCACGCCGTGCCGATCGTGCACCGCGACCTGAAGCCGCGCAATGTGATGGTCCGCCCGGACGGCAGCATCCTGGTCCTGGACCTCGGTGTCGCCTCGGTGATGGACACCGACACCACCCGCCTCACCAGCACCGGCTCACCGATCGGCAGCCCCGCGTACATGGCGCCGGAGCAGGCCATGGGCGGCGCGGTGGGCCCGGCCACCGACCTCTACGCGCTCGGCGTCCTGCTGTACGAACTGCTCAGCGGCAACGTGCCGTTCGCCGGGTCCACCGCTCTCGGGGTGCTGCACCGGCACCTGTACGAGCCCCCGCAGCCGGTGCGCCGCCTGCGCCCGGAGATCCCGCACCAGCTGGAGGCGGTCCTCCTCCACCTCCTGGCGAAGGACCCGCAGGACCGGCCCGCCTCCGCCCAGGAGCTGTACGAGGCGCTCGTCCCGCTGCTGCCCAAGCAGGGCACCCCCTCCGGCCCGCTCGACCCGACCCGCCCCTTCCTGCGCCCGCACGCCCCCTGGCCGGACCGCGCGGCCGTGATCCCACCGCAGCCGTCCGCCCCGCCGGCGCCGCCGAAGACGGACATCCCGGCGGCCGTGGAGGAGGCGAAGCAGCTCCTGGACCAGGGCCGCCTCACCCAGGCCGTGGACATCCTCGGCGGCATCCTCCCGGCCGCGGCCGCGCAGCACGGCGAGCACTCCCCGGTGGTCCGCTCGCTGCGCAAGCAGTACGCCGCCACGCTGATGGACGACGGCCAGTACCGCCGGGCTCTGCCCGAGCTGCGCCGCCTCGCCGACGAGTTCCCGGCCGGCGACGCCCAGTCGCTGCGCTTCCGCTACGACGCGGCCCAGTGCCTGGAGCAGCTGGGCGAACCTGCGGCCGCCCTCGCCGAGTACCGCTCGCTGCTCCCGCTGTTCGAGAACCACTACGCCAACCCGGACCCGGGCCTGCCCCTGGAGGTCCGCCGCCGGATAGCGCACCTGCTGCTCTCCCTCGGCGACCGCCCGGCCGCCCACGACACCCTGGCCCGGCTCCTCTTCGACGCCGAACGCCTCCACGGCCCGACCCACCCCTTCCCGGCGGAGGTCCGCCGCACCCTCCACTGGTTGGGCCAGGTCCGGTAATCCGGTCGGGTCACGTCCCCGGCGAGGCGATGGGCAGGCCTGCGGGTCGAGCAGGGACTGCGTCGCGGTGACGGGAACAAGCTGGGCTACGGCTGTTCCGCTGACGGTGACCTCCAGGGACTCGCCGCGGGAAGGGCGTGTTCGCCCGGACGAGTGGGATACCCGCCGTCAGGCGTTCTGGCGCTCACCCACCAGCGGGTCGGCCGGCTCCGGCGCCTGCGCCGACACGGGCGCGACGGCCGTCGGGCCTCGGCGGGAGCGGCGGGCAGTGACGGCCTTGAGCACGGTCAGCCCGCACAGCCCGCACACGAAGGGACCGGTCCCTTCGTGTGTCATCCCGCCTCGGATACTTGCTACTGGTTTACAGGGAACTACCCAAAGTGACCGCTAGTGGGTGACCTGTCCGTACAGATGTGTGTGCAGAACGGAGAGCCGTGCCCCCCAGTACGACCCCAACCCTCCGCCAGCAGCGGCTCGGCATCGAGCTGCGGAAACTCAGGGAACACGCGGGCCTGACCTCGACCGGTGCCGCAGCGCTCCTCGGTATCAGCCAGGCGCGCATCAGCAGCATCGAGTCCGGCCGCTATCCGGTGAGTGCCGAGCGCGTACGCGCCTTCGCCCGAAGCTACGACTGCGCAGACGAAGCACTGGTCGAGGCGCTTTGCGCGATGACCGGGGGACGGACCCGTGGCTGGTGGGACGAGTGCCGTGAGTATCTCCCGGCCGCCCTCGTCGACCTGGCCGAACTTGAGCATCACGCCCGCGAATTGCGGGTCGCTCTCGTCATCCACATCCCTGCATTGCTGCAGACGACGGACCATGCACGGGTACTGTTCAGGGAGGTGGCTCCGCCTCTGCTGCCGTACGAGGTGGAACACCGGCTGTCCCACCGCATCAAGCGGCAGGGGATTCTCTACAGCGATCAGCCCGTCCGGTACACAGCGCTGATCCATGAAGCGGCCCTGCGCATGGGCTTCGGCGGCCGAGAGGTCGCCCGCGCGCAGCTCCGGCACATCATCGAGATGAGCGAGCGCGACAACATCACCGTCCGGGTGCTCCCGTTCGGCGGCAGCGCGTTTCCTGGCACGGGGCAGTCCATTGACTATGCGTCCGGCCCGGTGCCTCAGCTCGACACCGTGCAGGTCGATACGCACTTCGGGTGCGAGTTCCTCGATGCCGAGGCCCAGCTCGTCAAGTTCCGGTCCGTTCTCGACCGCGTGGAGGGAGCCGCCATCAAGCCGGCCGAGTCACGCGACTTCATTCATCGGCTCGTCCAAGAGATCTGAGAAGGGGCGCGAAATGCCCACGTGTCAATGGTGGAAGTCCTCCTATAGCGGCGACGGCTCCAACTGCGTCTGCGTCGCCGTCGCTCCCGACGGCACCGTCCGCCTCGGCGACAGCAAAGCGCCCGAGACCGTCGTCGCCGCAAGTGCTCACGCCCTGCGCACCTTCATAGGTGCCGTCGTCGCCGGGCGGCTCGGCCGGAGCTGAGGGCGAGGCCGGGTGCTGCATCGGTTACGACGCGGCCCAGTGCCTGGAGCAGCTCGGCGAACCGGCGGCAGCCCTCGCCGAGTACCGCGCGCTGCTGCCGCTCTTCGAGAACCACTACGCGAACCCGGACCCGGGCCTCCCCCTGGTGGTCCGCTGCCGCATGGCCCACCTGCTGCTCTCCCTCGGCGACCGCCCGGCGGCCCACGACACTCTGGGCCGCCTCCTCTTCGACGTGGAACGCCTGCACGGCCCCGCGCGCCCCTTCCCCACGGAGGTCCGCCAGACCTCGACTGGCGAAAGTCCTCGTACAGCGCCGAGGCCGCCAGCTGCGTCTGCATCGCCGTCGCCCCCAATGAGGGGGGAACGGCGGGGTGGGTCGGGGCGGCCGGATCACGACTTCGCATCTCATCAGGAAGCGGAGGGCATTGGTCCGGTTTGGGTGTGTCGGGGCGTGTAGCGTACGCGCGTTCGATCACCCAACCGTATTTGAGGACAGCCCATGGCCACCCCGCCTCCGCCGCACCCTGCCGACCCGCAGCAGGTCCCGCCGCCCGCCGAGCCCGCCGCGCCTGCGAAGAAGGGCGGCAAGGGGATGAAGGTCCTCAGGGTGGTCGTGCTGATCGTCGCCGCCGTCGTGGTGAAGCTCGGTATCTCCTACTTCTTCAACTCGCCCGTGCACGCCGAGGCCGGCGACTGTGTCCAGGTGACCGGCAGTGAGAATGACCCCAAGGTGTCGACCAAGGAGTGCGGCGACAAGGACGCCAACTTCAAGGTCGTCAAGGTCGTCGAGAACACCTTCGACGTCAATGTCTGCGGCGAGACCGGCGAGGCCGCCCTCGCGCAGCAGTGGGACCAGGAGAAGTTCGTCCTCTGCCTGGCCCCGGTCAAGTAGTACCCCAACGTGAAGACCGGCCCGGTCTTCACCGCCGTCAGCGGTCAGCCCGCCTTGACCCAGTCCCCGCAGCCCGACGTCTTGCAGTACCCGTCGCCGGCGCTGATCTTCACGATCGCCGTGCCCGTGACGTTGTTGTTCGCGAGGATCGCGTCCGTGGCGCCGGCGAAAGTCAAGAACTGAACCGCACCCGCCTTTCAACCTCAGCGTCACGGGCTCCACGGAGTCGGAGGTACTCGCGTAGCCAACTGGGCAGTTCTGCCCGCGAGGGCTGGGGCCGCACGACTGGCGAAAGTCCTCGTACAGCGCGGAGGCCGCCAACTGCGTCTGCGTCGCCGTCGCTCCCGACGGCGCCGTCCGCCTCCGCGACAGCAAAGTGCCCGAGACCGTCGTCGCCGCAAGTGCTCACGCCCTGCGCACCTTCATAGGCGCCGTCGTCGCCGGGCGGCTCGGCCGGAGCTGAGGGCCAGAAGGACCACCAGGGCCGTCGCCGCGACCGCGGCGCCCGGGAGGAGGCCCGGGGGGCGGAAAGTGCAGGTGATGGTGGTGGTGCGGCCGTCCAGCGGGATCGCGACCAGGCCCAGGTACGCCGAGGCCGGGCGGTCGTTGCAGGTCCAGCCGGCGATCGCGGGGGAGGAGAGGATCGCCGTGCCCTTGGTGCCCGGAGCGACGGTGGCACTGATGCCCGACGAGCCGACCTTAAGCGAGGTGCCCGCCGTGGCGCGCAGTTGCCCGGTCGCCGCCGTCAACGCAGCGCGGTCGAGGCAGGACAGGATCCACCGCGGCGGCGGCTCCGAGTCGAAGTGCAGGGCCGAGGCGGGCCCGCGGGAGACGCCCAGCGGCTGGACGGCCGCCCGGTTGCGCGGGGAGTTGCCGTCCAGGCGGAAGCCGCGGCCGCCCGTGAGGCGGGCGTACGCGTTGTACTCCGGGGCCCAGAGGAACGCCTCCGTGCCCGCGCGGCAGATGCCCGGCGCGACCGGGTCCTCGTAGACCTTGGCGCCCAGCAGGAGTTCCTGGTTCTTGAAGGGGTTGTCCGTGTACGTCGGCTCCGGACCCGCGGGGCGCGTGGTGATCAGCGGCGGGACCTCCGCCCGGGCGATCGAGCCGTCCGGCTGGAGGCGGGCGCCGACCGAGAAGATGGCGTCCGTCACCGGGTTGTCGATGCTCTGGACGTTGCGCCCGCGCGAGGTCCAGCCCGCCCCGAGCGCCACCATCGTGCGCGTGAAGACGTCCGGGGTGTGGCTGCTGTAGTACGCGCCGCCCTCCCCGCCCAGCAGCATCGGGTCGTTGCCCGACAGCGCCGGCCGGCTCGGGTCCGTCCGGTACGCGGGCCAGCCCTCGGCGCCGGCCAGGGCATCGGCGCGCGCGGTGTGGGCAGCGCCCCAGGACGGGTAGTCGTCCAGGCCGCCCAGCTTGCCCTGCATGCCCCAGGCCGTCGTGGCCGCCGCCTGCCCGAGCAGGACCAGGGCCAGCAGGCCCGCCGCCGGGAGCACCAGCCGGCAATGCCGCAGCGCCCACCAGGCGCCCGCCGCGACGGCCAGCCCGCCGCAGAACAGCCCGTAGCTCCACGCCGTGACCAGCTCGCTCGCGCCGGCCCACACCACCACCGCGGCCAGCACGCCCGCGCCCGCCGCCAGCGCCCGCAGCCCCGGCGGGCCCGCCGCCAGCCCGGTCCACGCGGCGATCACCACGATGCCGGCCAGTACGAACGTCTGCCGGTACGGGCTCCCGTTCGGGGTCGCGAACACATGCCAGGCCAGGTGCGTCGGAGTCCACTGGAAGGAGAGGAGCACCGCGACCGCCAGCCCCGCCCACCACAGCCGGGTGCGCAGCGGCACCGCCCGGTGGAAGGGCAGCGCCGCCACCAGCAGCAGCGTCCCCGTCCCCACGAAGATCGCGGGCGAGGAGAAGGAGTACGTCGCCGGCAGCAGCCGGGCGAACGTGTCCGCCCAGGACACCGGCTGGAACTCCCTCACCAGCCCCGGGTACGCCTGCCCCGAGCTGAGGAAGAGCGGCGCGAGGACGGGAGCCGCCAGGGCGATGCCCAGCAGCGTGGTCCCCGCCGCACGTCCGATCACCCGCAGCCGGTCCCGTACCCCCTCGCGCGTCAGCACCACCCGCACCACCAGCACCAACGCCGCGCCCAGCGTCGCCATGTACGCCGTGTAGAAGTTCGCGATCCAGCAGACGGCGACGACCAGCGTCCCCAGCGCGAGCCGGCGGCCCCGCAGCGCCCACTCACCCGTCAGACACAGCAGCGGGAAGGCGATCAGCCCGTCCATCCACATCGGGTTGTACGAGGCCTCGATCACCGACCAGCCGCACAGCGCGTACGAGGCCCCGAGCAGCCCCGCCGCCCACCACGGTCCGCGCCGGTGGGTGCGCAGCAGCCAGGCCATCGCCGCCGCGGCGGCCGCCATCTTCAGCACGGTGACGACGTACACCGCGAGGTCGATGTCCTGGCGCGGGAACAATCCCACCAGGACCGCGAACGGGCTGGTCAGGTACGTCCCGAAGTCGGGCAGGAAGCTGGTGCCGTAGCCGGACTGCCAGTTGAACAGCAGCCCGCCCTCCGCGCGCCCGTGGAGCATGTCCCACAAGTGCGCGTGGAAGGGCACGAACTGATTGCCGAGGTCGTTGATGCTGCGATGGCGCGGCCCGTACGGGTAGACGCCCGCGACGGCGTCTCCGGCACACATGGCCGCGGCCGTGATCAGGGCGGCGAGCGCCGAGCCGAGCAGGCTGTGGCGCCGCGGGGAGGGGTGCGGTGTCGACATGGTGGGCCGACCCTCCCAGCGCAGGGCGGACGAGGGGTGGCCGCAGGGTGGCTGCGACATAAACAGACGCGTACCCCAACACCAGGGGAATCGTTGGTCGAACCAGTGGCTCGGATCACGCTGACTGCATACCATCGATCACCGCACGGCCCTTGTGCATCGACGCACAATCTCCCGGCCCTGGAGGCTCCTTTGCACCGTCGCACAGCGCTCTCCGTCTCCGCCGCCCTGCTCGTGGCGGCCCCCCTGCTGTCCGCCTGCTCGGGCGAGACCCGCCCCGGCACCGCGGCCGTGGTCGGCGGCGAACGGATCACCACCTCGGCGCTCCAGGACCAGGTGAACGACGTCCGCACCGCGCAGAACCGTTCCGAACAGGCCGCCCAGCTCGTCGCGAGCACCCCGAACCTGGAGCGGCTGAAGCTCAACAAGATGATCCAGCTGCGGGTCCTGGAGAAGGCCGCCAAGGACGCCGGGATCTCCGTCAGCACGAAGGAGGTCGAGGACTTCCGCGAGGACGCAGGCCAGGACGGCGGCGCCCGGAAGCTGGAGCAGCGGGCCCTGGCGCAGAAGATCCCGCTCGCCCCCGGCCAGATCGACGACGACATCCGGTTCACGCTGCTGTTCGGCAAGCTCTCGGAGCGCTTCGGCAAGGAGGCCGTCCTGGCCCCGCTCGCCAAGGCCTCGGACGCGCTGCACATCACGGTGAACCCGCGCTACGGCGACTGGGACGTCAAGCAGATCGCCCTCGGCGACGGGGAGACCGCGTGGATCACCCAGCGCACCCGGCCCGAGCAGGCCCCCGCCGGAGCCTGACCCGTTCGCGCGGAGGTAGGTTCGGAGGGTGAACGACCACACGCCCGCCGAGCCCACCGGCCGCATCGTCCTGCTCACCGCCAGCCACCGGGTCGCCCCCGGCCTGCTGTCCTGGCCGGCGTGGCAGACCCTGCACGCCGCGGACCGGGTGTGGTGCGCCGACCGGGACCACCCGCAGCTGCCGTACCTGCGCGAGGCGGGCGTCGAGGTGGCGCACGAGGTCCCCGACGCCCACACGCTGGTCGAGTTCTGCACCGGCGGGCGCACCGTCGTGGTAATCCCGAGTGGCGAGGGCGACCAGCGCCTCACCGACGGGCTGGCCCGCCTCGCAGGCTCCGGACGCGTCAGCATGCCCGATCTTGAACTGCTGCCCGGCTCCTACGACCTGCCCGGCGCCCGCCTGCTCGACCTGGTCCTGGTGATGGACCGGATCCGGCGCGAGTGCCCGTGGTCCTCCCGGCAGACCCACCGGGACCTGGTCAAGTACGGGGTCGAGGAGGCATACGAACTGGTCGAGGCCATCGAGGCCGGCGACCGGGAAGAACTGCGCGAGGAGCTCGGCGACGTCCTGCTCCAGGTGGTCTTCCACGCCCGGATCGCCGAGGAGGACGGCGAGGAGCCGTTCTCCATCGACGACGTGGCCGCGACCCTGGTGGAGAAGCTGATCCACCGGCACCCGCACGTCTTCGGCGACGCGCAGGCGAGCACGCCGGAAGAGGTCAAGGCGCACTGGCTGCGCACGAAGGCGGTCGAGAAGCAGCGCGAGTCGGTCACCGACGGGATCCCGCTCGGCCAGCCCGGCCTCGCACTCGCGGCCAAGCTCGTCGGCCGGGCCCGGACGGGAGCGGTGCCCGTGGAGCTGCCCCGCGGCGAGGGCATCGGGTACGAACTGCTGGAGCTGGCGGCGCGCGCCGAGGCGGAGGGGGTCGACCCCGAGACCGCGCTGCGCGCGGCGGCCCGCGTCTACCGGGACGCGATCCGGGCCGCCGAGGGCGTCGGCGACTAGGGGGTGTCCGCGGACGCCGCGGGCCCGCCCTGATCCGGAAGGCAGGCCTCCGTCTCCCTGGCCTTCAGCAGCGGCTGTGCGGGTGCGCGGATCGTTCAGTGGGCGCGCGGTGCGCGGCCCGATGGGTTGTGCCAGTGCGGGGACGGGCGGTGCAGGAACCACTCGCCGAACCCCAGCGGGCGCCCGCCCGGCCCGCTGCCCTTGCCGCCGGCGGGTACCGAGTCGTAGAAGATACGGCCGGGCCGCGCTCCCAGCTCCTCCAGTAAGTACGCGGTCTCCTCGATGAACAGGGGCGGCCCGCTGAGGTAGACGTCCTGGTCGGGCCACATGCCCCGGTTGCCGAGTGCGGTCGTCAGCCGGTCGGTGGCCTGGTTGGGGTGCTGCCCGGGGGCGGGCGTGATGTAGGTGACGCCGAGCCAGCCGAAGGCGGCCGCGAGGGTGTCGATGAGCGGCCGGTCGTAGAGGTGCGCGGCGTCCCGGGCGACCACGAAGAGCCGTACGTCCTGATCGGGAGGGTGGTCGGAGAGCTCCTCCAGCATGGCCCGGATCGGCGCCCAGCCGGTGCCGGCGGCGATGAGGCTGACCGGGCGGTCCGTGCGCCGGAAGGTCAGCTGACCGCCGGCCGCGCCGAGCCGCAGCATCTCGCCGGGCCGGACCTCGCGCACCAGGGCGGTGCTGAGCCGGCCCTGCTCGATCCGGCTGACGTGCAGGTCCACGGTGTGGTCGGGGCGGGGCGCGTTGGCGATGGAGTACGTACGCCAGGTGGTCGGGACGCGGGCGCTGCTCACGCTCACGTACTGGCCAGGCAGGTAGGGGAGCGGGGCGTGCGGCCGCAGGGTCAGCACGCCGATGTCCTCTCCGTACTGGAGGTGGCGGACCACCTCCGCGTCCCACCAGGGCGGGTCCTTGCTCTCCTCGGCGCCGGCCGTCATCGCGTCGGCGATCACCTGGTAGGCCTCGGACCAGGCCTTCTCGACCTCCGGGGTCCAGGCCTCGCCGGAGGTCTCGGCGAGGGCGGCGAGCAGGCTGGAGCCGACGGCCGCGTAGTGCTCGGGGCCGGCCCGGAACTTGCGGTGGTCGCGGCCGAGGTCGCGGAGATAGGGGAGGAGCGTCTCGTGTTCGAAGTGGGCGATCACGTGGGTGAGCGCGGCGAAGAGGCGGTCCCGCTGCCGCTCCATGTCCTCGAAGGAGGCCGGGAAGAGGTCACGGATCCCGGGGTTGTGCCAGAAGAGGTGGGAGTAGAAGAACTTGACCGCGTGCTCGGCCCGTCTCTCCACCACCGCGAAGCTGCTTTTCAAGATCCTCACATCCACAAAACCGAAAGTAGGAATGTCGGGGAAGGTGACGTCAAGTCAGGGCGGATTTACGGACAGCCGCGACGAACCGCCCATATGGGATGGCGCGTGGGGGCCGGGATACGGTCGGCGGGTGCATGAGCAGACCCCCGCAGCCGACGTCCCCGCCGACGTCCCCGCCGACGTCCCCGCCGAAGCCCCCGCCGAAGCCCCCCAGGGCCCGACCCTGTTCGACTGGGAGTTCGCGACCGACCCCTACCCGGCCTACGCCTGGCTGCGCGAGCACTCCCCGGTGCACCGCACCAAGCTCCCGAGCGGGGTCGAGGCCTGGCTGGTCACCCGGTACGCCGACGCCCGCCAGGCCCTCGCCGACCAGCGCCTGAGCAAGAATCCGGCCCACCACGCGGAGCCGGCGCACGCCAAGGGCAAGACCGGGATTCCGGGGGAGCGCAAGGCGGAGCTGATGACGCATCTGCTCAACATCGACCCGCCGGACCACACCCGGCTGCGGCGGCTGGTGTCGAAGGCGTTCACTCCGCGCAGGGTCGCCGAGTTCACCCCGCGGGTGCAGGAGCTGACCGACCACCTCATCGATCAGTTCGTCGCGAAGGGGGAGGCGGATCTCATCCACGAGTTCGCCTTCCCGCTCCCCATCTACGCCATCTGCGAGATGCTCGGCGTACCGCGCGAGGACCAGGACGACTTCCGCGACTGGGCCGGAATGATGATCCGACACGGCGGGGGCCCGCGCGGCGGAGTCGCCCGCTCGGTGAAGCAGATGCGGACCTATCTCGGTGAACTCATTCACCGCAAACGGGACGATCTGGGCAACGATCTGATTTCCGACCTGATCCGCGCCAGCGACCACGGCGACCACCTGACGGAGGCCGAGGCCACCGCCATGGCTTTCATCCTGCTTTTCGCCGGTTTCGAGACGACCGTGAACCTCATCGGCAACGGCGTCCACTCCCTCTTCATGAACCCGGACCAGCGCGAGCGCCTCCAGGCCTCCCTCGCGGCCGGCGAGAGCGGGCTGCTGGAGACGGGCGTGGAGGAGCTGCTCCGCTACGACGGCCCCGTGGAGCTCGCGACCTGGCGGTTCGCCACCGAGCCGCTGACCCTCGGCGGCCAGGACGTCGCGGCTGGCGATCCGGTGCTCGTGGTCCTCGCGGCCGCCGACCGCGACCCCGAGCGGTTCGCCGAACCGGACACCCTCGACCTCTCCCGCACCGACAACCAGCACCTCGGATACGGGCACGGAATCCACTACTGCCTGGGCGCTCCGCTCGCCCGGCTCGAAGGACAGACCGCGCTTGCGACTTTGCTGACGCGTCTGCCAGATCTGGAACTCGCCGTTCCGGCCGAGGAGCTGCGCTGGCGCGGCGGGCTCATCATGCGTGGCCTGCGCACTCTTCCTGTTCGCTTCACACCTCGAAACGTTTGAAGCCCCTCTGACCTGGAGTCAGTTTCCGACCGAACTTGTGACAATCGTTCGAAGGCCGCTAGGTTCTGCCGTTACCCCGCCGTTATGCGAAAGGTGCAGTCTCATGCGTTCGAACGGCCGCCACAGACGCCCCCGTCAGGTGCCCGCGATTGTCGTCACTGCCGGAGTCGCAGGCTCCGCTCTGGCCCTGCCGCTGCTCGCGGCGACCAACGCGAGTGCCGCAGACACCTCCACGTGGGACAAGGTCGCCGAGTGCGAGAGCGGCGGTGCGTGGAGCGCCAACTTCGGCAGCGGCGCCTACGGCGGACTCCAGTTCACGCAGGAGGAGTGGCAGAACGCGGGCGGCACGACCTACGCCGAGCGCGCGGACCTCGCCAGCCGGTCGCAGCAGATAGCCGTCGCCGAGCGGGTGCTGGCCTCCCAGGGCCCCGAGGCGTGGCCGCTGTGCGCGTCCCCGGCCGGGCTGACCAAGGAGGGCCCCTCGGCCGAGGTGGACCCGGGCCGCGGCCACTCCAGCGACGCCAAGGCGGTCTCCCCGAGCCCGTCCCGCCCCGACGACTCCGTGCCGTCCACCGGCTCCGGTGCGCCGTCCACGGACTTCGGGGCCCCGACGCAGAGCGTGAGCCCGTCCGGTTCGCCCGCCTTCGGACTGCCCGACGTCCCGATGGCCCCGCCGCTCGGACTGCCCGTCATGCCCGATCCGGACCTCCCGTCGACGGCTCCGACGACCCCGGGCGACCCGACGACGTCCCCCACGACCCCGGTGACCCCGGGCGGTCCGACCGCGTCCCCGACGACCCCGGTGATTCCGGGCGGCCCGACCGCGTCCCCCACGACCCCGGGCGACCCCACGGCTCCCGTGACCCCGGGCACTTCGGGCACACCGGGCATCCCGTCCGCCCCCGACGCCTCCGCCGACCCGTCCGCCACCCCGCAGGCCCCGGCCGCCGGTACGAGCGAGGGCAGCGGCAAGCACCGCGGTACGCCCGCCGTCGAGGCGCCCGTCACACCTGACGCCGCGTCGGACCCGACGTACATCGTGAAGGAGGGCGACAGCCTGGCCGCCATCGCGGATGCCAAGGGGGTCAAGGGCGGCTGGAGCAAGCTCTACGAGGCCAATGAGCAGGTCATCGGCGGCGACGCCAACCTGATCAAGCCCGGCCAGAATCTGGATCTAACCAAGCAATAAGGGCACTTCGGGCATCCGGAAAGTTAGTAATGTCGGATATCCGTAAGTGAGACATGTGTCTCTTCCGGTCAACTGGCGTGTCTCGCCCGGAGGCACCCGAAAACCCCGCCCTCACCTGCGCAAATACCGGTGCGAAGTACGCAAGTAGGGGCTCTCTCTCCCCGATGTTCCTTGTTGAACATCGGGGAGAGGCCTGTCTACCTTCTGAATCGCCCGCCACCGCGGGCCTCTTCGACCGCATCGCCGAATCCTGCCGGCGGACGGAGAGAACAGTCGTCGCGTAAAGCGCCGAAGGCAGGAGCGGGGGAACCAAGGTAGGCGCCGGGACCGGCCATTGAGAGATGGCCACGGAACCGGCTAGGGGTTAAGCCGCGCGCTAGGTCGCGCGGCCGGGCAACTCACTCGCCCGAACCCGACAGCTCACCTCGTAGGCGTCGGTGAGGAGAACTCCATGCTGCTTTCCGGCAAGGGCAAGCACCGCCGCGGTACGGCCATCGAGCGGACTGCCCGCATCGTCACGCTCGCCGGTGTCGCGGGTGTGGCCGTCGCGGCCCCCCTGATGGCCGCGGGCACCGCTTCCGCTGCGACCGCCTCCGAGTGGGACCGCGTCGCTGCCTGTGAGTCCGGCGGCAACTGGTCCATCAACACGGGCAACGGCTACTACGGCGGCCTGCAGTTCTCGTCCTCCACCTGGGCCGCGTACGGCGGCAAGGCGTACGCGGCGCAGGCCAGCCAGGCCTCCAGGTCCCAGCAGATAGCCATCGCCGAGAAGGTCCTCAAGGGCCAGGGCAAGGGCGCCTGGCCGTCCTGTGGCGTGGGCCTGTCGAACTCCTCGTACAGCGGCGGCGGCGCCGAGGTCACCAAGCCGAAGCCCAAGCCCGAGCAGAAGAAGCAGGAGAAGAAGGCCGAGCCGAAGAAGGAGACGAAGCGCTCCGAGGCCCCGGTCACCCGCTCCGAGCGCTCCGAGGCCCCGGCCCCGGCCAAGACCGCCCCGAAGACCGAGGCCCCGAAGACCGGCAACGGCTCCTACGAGGTCAAGTCGGGCGACACCCTGGGCTCCATCGCCGAGGCCAACGGCGTCAAGGGCGGCTGGGAGAAGCTCTTCGAGCTGAACAAGGACATCGTCTCGGACGCCGACCTGATCTTCCCCGGTCAGAAGCTGAACCTCAGCTGAATCTCGCGGTAACAACCGCGGGGGCCTGCGCGACACGCACGTTTCCCACCGCCCGGCGCGTCTTCTTCACGCGCCGGGCGGCTGCGTTTCGCCCGCCGGGAGCTGATCGCCGCGAGTCCTATGTCATGGAAGAGGGGTATTCGGGCCCTTTTTCGTCCCAGGACCCGGGCGGTCGGCCGGCCGATTGCCCGGAGCCGGTTAGGCTCTAGTCGGCAAGGCCGTCCCACGGCCTGACGCCACCGCACACCCAGCGTCACATCCCAGAAGGAGATGCTCGTGCCGTCCATCGACGTCGTCGTAGCCCGGGAAATCCTGGACTCCCGAGGCAACCCCACGGTCGAGGTCGAGGTGGGCCTCGACGATGGCAGCACCGGCCGTGCTGCAGTTCCGTCCGGCGCCTCCACCGGTGCATTCGAGGCCATCGAGCTGCGTGACGGTGACCCCAACCGTTACTTCGGCAAGGGCGTCGAGAAGGCCGTCCTGGCCGTCATCGAGCAGATCGGCCCGGAGCTCGTCGGCTACGACGCCACCGAGCAGCGCCTGATCGACCAGGCCATGTTCGACCTCGACGCCACCGACAACAAGGGTTCGCTCGGCGCCAACGCGATCCTCGGCGTCTCCCTGGCCGTCGCGCACGCCGCGTCCGAGGCCTCGGACCTGCCGCTCTTCCGCTACCTCGGCGGACCGAACGCGCACCTGCTGCCCGTTCCGATGATGAACATCCTCAACGGTGGGTCGCACGCCGACTCCAACGTGGACATCCAGGAGTTCATGATCGCCCCGATCGGCGCGGAGTCCTTCTCCGAGGCGCTGCGCTGGGGTGCCGAGGTCTACCACACCCTCAAGAAGGTCCTGCACACCAAGGGTCTCTCCACCGGCCTGGGCGACGAGGGCGGCTTCGCCCCGAACCTGGAGTCCAACCGCGCCGCGCTCGACCTCATCCTCGAGGCCATCAAGCAGGCCGGCTACACCCCGGGCAAGGACATCGCGCTCGCGCTCGACGTCGCCGCGTCCGAGTTCTACAAGGACGGCAAGTACGAGTTCGAGGGCCAGTCCCGCTCGGCCGCCGAGATGACCGACTACTACGCCGAGCTCGTCGAGGCGTACCCGCTGGTCTCCATCGAGGACCCGCTGTTCGAGGACGACTGGGCCGGCTGGAAGACCATCACCGACCGCCTGGGCACCAAGGTCCAGATCGTCGGCGACGACCTCTTCGTCACCAACCCGGAGCGCCTGGCCCGCGGTATCGAGGAGGGCTCCGCGAACGCCCTGCTCGTGAAGGTGAACCAGATCGGTTCGCTGACCGAGACCCTGGACGCCGTCGAGATGGCCCAGCGCAACGGCTTCAAGTGCATGATGTCCCACCGTTCGGGTGAGACCGAGGACGTCACCATCGCCGACCTCGCCGTCGCCGTGAACTGCGGCCAGATCAAGACCGGCGCCCCGGCCCGCTCGGACCGCGTCGCCAAGTACAACCAGCTGCTGCGCATCGAGGAGATCCTCGACGACGCCGCGGTGTACGCGGGCCGTTCCGCCTTCCCGCGCTTCAAGGGCTAATCACGATCCAGCCTCCGTACGTCCCCGCACTCGGTCCCGTACCGTGTGCGGGGACGTATTGCGTAGGGCGCATATAGGGGAGGCGGATCAATGGCCGGGAACCGGGACCGGTTCTCCACCTTCTCCACCGCGACCAGGCTCCGGCAGCTGGGCGAGCGGACCGCGGCCCACGTCTACCGCTCGCAGTCACGCCGCCAGGTCCGCCGCAGCCGGCTCACCGGCCGGGCCGCACTGCTGGTGCTGGTCCTCTGTACGCTGGTCGTCGCCCTCGCGTATCCGATGCGCCAATACGTATCCCAGCGCTCGGAGATCACGGAGCAGCAGCGGGCCGCCGAGGACGCGCGCAAGCGCCTCGAAGAGCTCCGCGACGAGAAGGCCCGCTGGCAGGACCCGGCCTACGCGGAGCAGCAGGCGCGCAAGCACCTGCACTTCCTGCGGCCGGGCGAGATCGGCTACATCATGAAGGACCCGGGGGCCGAGGCCGCGGAGCGGCACCGCACCGGACAGGCCGCGTCCGACCGCCCCTGGTACTCGAACGTCTGGGACGGCGTCGACAAGACCGACCGCCCCGGCGACTGAGCACGTACGCAGCACCCATCCGACCGGAACAACGAAGAGACTTCCTCCAGGCATGCAGACGCCCCCGCCCCAGACCGACCGGACCGAGCCGAACGACGCGGACATCGAGGCGTTCGAGCAGCAGCTCGGCCGCCCCCCGCGCGGGCTGCGCGCCATCGCGCACCGCTGCCCCTGCGGCCAGCCGGACGTGGTGGAGACCGCCCCGCGGCTCCCCGACGGCACGCCCTTCCCCACGCTGTACTACCTGACGTGCCCGCGCGCGGCCTCCGCGATCGGCACGCTGGAGGCCAACGGCGTGATGAAGGAGATGCAGGCCCGGCTCGCCGAGGACCCGGAACTCGCCGCCGCCTACCAGGCCGCGCACGAGGACTACATCCGGCGCCGGGATGCCATCGAGGTGCTCCAGGGCTTCCCGAGCGCCGGCGGTATGCCGGACCGGGTGAAGTGCCTGCACGTGCTGGTCGGCCACTCGCTGGCCGCCGGTCCCGGTGTGAACCCGTTCGGTGACGAGGCCCTGGCGATGCTGCCGGAGTGGTGGGCCAAGGGCCCCTGCGTCACCCCGTGCGCCGGCAAGTCGGAGGACGCCGACAAGTCGGAGAACGCCGGCCAGACGGAGAAGGAGACGGACGCGTGACCAGGGTCGCGGGCATCGACTGCGGTACGAACTCCATCCGCCTCCTGGTCGCGGACTGCGACCCCGCCACCGGCGAGCTGGTGGAGCTGGACCGGCGCATGGTCATCGTGCGGCTCGGCCAGGGCGTGGACAAGACCGGCCGGCTGGCCCCGGAGGCGCTGGAGCGCACCTTCGCGGCCTGCCGCGCGTACGCCGCGGTCATCAAGGAACTGGGTGCGGAGCGCGTGCGCTTCGTGGCCACCTCGGCATCGCGCGACGCCGAGAACCGGGACGAGTTCGTCCAGGGCGTCCTGGACATCCTGGGCGTCGAGCCCGAGGTGATCTCCGGGGACCAGGAGGCGGAGTTCTCCTTCACCGGCGCCACCAGGGAGCTGACCGGCACCGACCACCTCGAAAAGCCCTTCCTGGTCGTGGACATCGGCGGCGGCTCGACGGAGTTCGTGGTCGGCGAGGAGCACGTCCGGGCGGCCCGCTCGGTCGACGTGGGCTGCGTACGGATGACCGAGCGCCACCTGCTGGTCGACGGGGTCGTCACCGACCCGCCCACCGAGGCGCAGATCGCCGCCATGCGGGCCGACATCGAGGCGGCGCTGGACCTGGCCGCCGAAACGGTCCCGCTGGGCGAGGCCCGCACCCTGGTGGGCCTGGCCGGCTCGGTGACGACGGTCGCCGCGATCGCCCTCGGGCTGCCGGAGTACGAATCGTCGCTGATCCACCACTCCCGGATCCCCTACGAGAAGGTCCGCGAGATCAGCGAGCGGATGCTGACGGCGACCCACGCCGAGCGCGCGGCGATCCCCGTGATGCACCCGGGCCGGGTGGACGTCATCGGCGCCGGCGCCCTGGTCCTCCTCGCCATCATGGACCGCATCGGCGCCTCGGAGGTCGTCGTCTCCGAGCACGACATCCTCGACGGAATCGCGATCAGGACCGCAGAGGCGGTCGAGGCCGACAAGCAGCGGTCCTGACCTGCTGCACTGAACGGCGGCGCTCCGGTGAGTTCACTGGAGCGCCGCTTCCGTGTCGGTCAGTGCGGCGAGGAGCTCGCTCATGGTCACGGTCGGTCCGCCTTCGGCGAGCACGGCCTCCGCCTCGCGTGAGAGCAGTTCGTCGGCCGCCTCTTCGAGCGCGTTGAAGTCCGCGATGGGGACCAGGGCGGCCACCGGGGCGCCGTTCCGCGTGATGATGGCCGGAGCGCCCTGCTCGGCGCGGTTGATGTGGTCCGCGAGGTGGGCTCAGGCTTCACGCACGGTCACAACGTTCTCACTCATGCCGATAGTGTGCGCGCCGACGTGTACACGTGCTGCTGCGGCGGCAACGGGGGGCGGGTTACCCCGAGATGGTGGAACGGGATCGCCTGGTCCGGCGCCTGGCGGGGGCCTCGTGGAGTCTCGGAGGGCCCTTCCGGGGGCCTTACGGGGGTCTTAGGTCCCGTCGGGCAGATGAACTTCGTGAAGTTCTTCACAAGGAAAAGGGGCCTGATGTGCCAAGGCGAGGGTCCTTCGGGGCGCTCCCGGGGGCATCGGGCCCCTTTTTTGCGCGCGTTCGTGCGAACCGTGGAGACCGCCGGGTCCTGGCGGTAGGTATCCACGAAGCCGGTGGTCTACTCCGTTTTCGGCCTGAGAGGCCAGTTCAGGACGGGTGAACAACGACTCCCGATACACCCTGGTTCCCCTCTCGCGCCATGACCTCGGTCACGTGGGCGGCGGAGTGTAGCAGAGGCTCCCGGACACCTTGTGAAGGGGCTCACGAGCGACACCCCTTTGGGTGCTGGATACTCGTTCCATGAGCACCACGGAGCGTCCCAGGATCCTCGTTGTAGGAGGTGGGTACGTAGGCCTGTACGCAGCCAAGCGCATCATGAAGAAGATGCGCTACGGCGAGGCGACCGTCACGGTCGTCGACCCGCGCTCGTACATGACCTACCAGCCCTTCCTCCCTGAAGTGGCCGCAGGCAGCATCTCGCCTCGGCACGTCGTCGTCCCGCTGCGACGCGTGCTGCCCAAGGCTGAGGTTCTCACCGGCCGGGTCACCACCATCGACCAGGACCGCAAGGTCGCCGTCGTCACGCCGCTGGTCGGCGAGGCGTACGAGCTGCCCTTCGACTACCTGGTGATCGCGCTCGGCGCCGTCTCCCGCACCTTCCCGATCCCCGGCCTCGCCGAACAGGGCATCGGCATGAAGGGCGTCGAAGAGGGCATCGGCCTGCGCAACCACGTCCTTGAGCAGCTCGACAAGGCCGAGTCCACGACGGACGAGAACGTCCGCCGCAAGGCCCTCACCTTCGTCTTCGTCGGCGGCGGCTTCGCCGGTGCGGAGACCATCGGCGAGGTCGAGGACATGGCCCGCGACGCCGCGAAGTACTACACCACCATCAAGCGCGAGGACATGCGCTTCATCCTGGTGGACGCGGCCGACAAGATCCTTCCCGAGGTCGGGCCCAAGCTCGGCACCTGGGGCAAGGAGCACCTCGAGTCGCGCGGCATCGAGATCTACCTCAGCACCTCCATGGACTCCTGCGTGGACGGCCACGTGGTGCTGAAGAACGGCCTCGAGGTCGACTCCAACACGATCGTGTGGACCGCGGGCGTCAAGCCCAACCCGGCGCTGGCCCGCTACGGCCTGCCGCTCGGCCCGCGCGGCCACGTGGACTGCGCCCCGACCCTCCAGGTCCAGGGCACGGACTACATCTGGGCCGCCGGCGACAACGCCCAGGTCCCGGACGTCGCCTCCCGCAAGGCCGGCGTCGAGAACGCCTGGTGCCCGCCGAACGCCCAGCACGCGCTGCGCCAGGCCAAGGTCCTCGGCGACAACGTCATCTCGGGCATGCGGGGCTTCCCGCAGCACGAGTACGCGCACTCCAACAAGGGTGCGGTGGCGGGCCTCGGCCTCCACAAGGGCGTCGCGATGATCGTCATGGGCAAGGTGAAGATCAAGCTCAAGGGCCGGCTCGCCTGGTACATGCACCGCGGCTACCACGGCATGGCCATGCCGACCTGGAACCGCAAGATCCGCGTCTTCGCCGACTGGACCCTCGGCATGTTCCTCAAGCGCGAGGTCGTCTCCCTCGGCGCGCTGGAGAGCCCGCGCGAGGAGTTCTACGAGGCCGCCAAGCCGGCGCCGGCTCCGTCCGCCGCCTCGGCTCCGGCCGCCAAGGCCAAGGCCTCCTGACCCGGGCCGACCGCCGGTAAACACAGCACGATCCCGAAGGGTCTCCCGCCATCCGTGGTGCGGGCGGCCCCTTCGGCGTTTCCTGCTGCTTACCCGGGCCCCGGGTGGGGTAAAGGCTTGGGCCGGAGCCTTTCTGGAGGTGCGCCATGACCGACGCCGCGTCGCGGCTGGCCGTTCTTTGCGAGACCCTGCTGGGCGCCCCCCTGCCCGTGCGCATCCGCGCCTGGGACGGCAGCGAGGCCGGCCCGGCCACAGGGCCCGTCCTCCTCGTCCGCCACCGCCGCGCGCTGCGCCGGGTGCTGTGGAAGCCGGGCGAGCTGGGCCTGGCCCGCGCCTGGGTCGCGGGCGAGATCACCGTCGAGGGGGACCTGTTCGAACTGCTGGACCGCGTGGCGGTGCTGTTCTGGGAACGCACCCCGCTCCCGCGCCCGCCCGCCGACGAGCCGCTGACGGCCCCCGCGGGGGTGGGTCCCGGCGGGCTGGCCGGACTGCTGCGCGACCCCGCGCGGCGGGCAGCGGTACGGGAACTCCTCGCGATGTCCCGGCCGTGGACCCCGCCCGCGCCGCCCGGCGAGGAGGTGCCCCGGCGCAGCGGGCCGCGCCACACGCGGCAGGCCGACCGGCAGGCCATCAGCCACCACTACGACGTCGGCAACGATTTCTACGAGCGGGTGCTCGGCCCCTCGATGGTGTACTCCTGCGCGTACTGGAGCCCCGGCGGAAGCCTGGAGGACGCCCAGCGCGACAAACTCGACCTGGTCTCCCGCAAGCTGGCCCTGAAGCCCGGAGACCGGCTCCTCGACGTCGGCTGCGGCTGGGGCTCCATGGCACTGCACGCGGCCCGCGAGTACGGCGCCCGGGTCACCGGCATCACGCTCTCGCGGGAGCAGGCCGTGTACGCCCGTAAGAGGGTCGCCGAGGAGGGCCTGGCCGACCTGGTCGACATCCGGGTCCAGGACTACCGGGACGTCAAGGACGGCCCGTACGACGCCATTTCCTCGATCGGCATGGCCGAACACGTCGGCGCCGACCGCTACCGCGAATACGCCCGCACCCTGCACGCCCTGCTGCGCCCCGGCGGGCGCCTGCTGAACCACCAGATCGCCCGGCCTCCCGAGCCCGACGAAGCGGCGTACCGGATCGACGAGTTCATCGACGCGTACGTCTTCCCCGACGGGGCGCTGTCCCCGCTCGGCACCACGGTCGGAGAGCTGGAGCGGGCCGGCTTCGAGGTCCGCGACGTGGAGGCGCTGCGCGAGCACTACGGGCTCACCCTGCGGGCGTGGGTGGCGCGGCTGGAGGAGCACTGGGACGAGGCGGTGCGGCTCACCTCGCCCGGGCGGGCCCGGGTGTGGCTGCTGTACATGGCGGCCTCCGCGCTCGGCTTCGAACACAACCGGCTCGGCGTCAACCAGGTCCTCGCGGTGCGGCCCGCGCCGCCCGGTGAGCTGGGGCTGCCGCTGCGGCTGCGCACCTGGGGCGCGTAGCCCCGCATGGGGGACGGGAACGGGAAGGGCCCCGGGGCGTGTTGGGGCCCTTCCGTGTCACTGCCCGCCTGACTGTCGGTCTGCCTGCCGCTCCTACTCGGTCTTGATGGCCGTCAGCATGTTCAGCCGGGCGGCGCTGCGGGCGGGCCACATGGCCGCCAGGACGCCGACCACGCCGGCGAGCAGGAGGAAGATCCCGATCCGCTCGTACGGGAGGACCAGCTCGTAGCCGGGTACCGACTCACTGAGCGTGGAGCCGACCGCCCAGGCGAGGAAGACGCCGACGACGATGCCGAGGACCGCGCCGAAGAGCGAGATGACCACGGCCTCCAGGCGGATCATGTTCTTGACCCGGCTCCGGTCCAGACCGATCGCCCGGAGCATGCCGATCTCCTGCGTCCGCTCGAAGACGGACATCGCCAGGGTGTTGACGACACCGAGCACCGAGATGATCAGCGCCATGCCGAGCAGGCCGTACATGATGTTCAGCGCCAGGCTGACGACGCCGCCCATCTCGTTGCGCATGTCCTGCTGGGTGGCGAGGGAGATCGCCGGGTTGTTGCCCAGCGCGTCGAGGACGGCCTTCTCACCGGCCTTCGACTCGCCGCCCGTGGTGTTGACGTAGACCTCGGGGATGTACGGGTCCTCCGAGTGGGCGCCGAGGATCTTGTCGTCGAGGACGTAGGGCGAGAGCAGTCCTTCGAGGTCCTTGTAGACCGCGCCGACCTTGAGCGTTTCCTTCTTGCCGTCGTCGTACTGGACCTGGAGGGAGCTGCCGACCGCGAGCTTGTTCTTCTCGGCGGTCTTCTCCGCGACCGCGACCTCGCCCTTGCCGAGGCTGCTCAGCGAGCCGCTGACCACGTCGACGTTCAGCATCTGGCCGATGGCGGCGGGGTTCACGCCGGAGGCCGACCTGAACTCGTCGCCGATCTTCAGGTAGCCGGCGGTCTGCGGGGAGACCGCCTTGACGCCCGGGGCCTTGGCCAGGGCCTCGATGACGGACCTGTCCAGGCTGCCGCCGCCCATGGCCATGGAGACCTTGTAGTCGGCCTTGATCTTGTCGGTGCTCATCCGGTCCACGGCCTTGCCCATGGTGATGCCGAGCACCGACAGGGTGGTGACGAGGGTGAGGCCGATGGCGAGGGACGCGGCGGTCACGGCGGTACGGCGCGGGTTGCGGACGGCGTTCTGCGCGGCCAGCTTGCCGGGCACCCCGAAGACCTTCTCCAGCAGCGGCCGGACGCCGGCGATCAGCGGCCGCGACAGCAGCGGGAGCAGCACGATCAGGTCGATGAGGAGGAAGAACGCGCCGGCGCCGATGCTGTAGCGGCCGTTCTCGCCGCCCGCGGAGACGCCGGCCAGGACCGTGGCGATGCCGGCCAGGCCGAGGATGCTGCCGATGATGTTGCGCGCGACCAGGGACTTCATGGTGGCCGGCAGGTGGGCGCTGCCCATGGCCGCGACCGGGGGGATCCGGCCGGTGCGCCAGGCGGGGAACACGGCGGCGACCATGGTGACGAACACGCCGATGACGATGGCCGCGATGATCGTCGACGGGGCGACGACCAGGTCGCCGGCCGGGATCTTGGCGCCGAGGGAGTCCATCAGGGACCGCATCCCGACCGCCAGGCCGATACCGGTGAGCAGGCCGACGGTGGAGGAGATGAGGCCGACGACCAGGGCCTCGGTCATGACCGAGTTGACGACCTGGCCACGCTTGGCGCCGACGGCGCGCAGCAGGGCCAGCTCCTTGGTGCGCTGGGCGACCAGCATGGTGAAGGTGTTGTAGATCAGGAAGATGCCGACGAAGAGCGCGATGCCGGCGAAGACGAGCAGCATGGTGCTCATGCCGCTCATCTCCCTCTCGATGGACTCGGCCTGGTCGGCGGCGAGCTGGGCCCCGGTCTGGGCCTTGGTGTTCTTGCCGTCGACCAGCGGGGTGATGTCGGTGAGCAGCTGGTCGGCGGAGGTGCCGGCCTTGGCGCTGACGGAGAGCTCGGAGTAGAAGCCGGGCTGGAGGTACAGCTTCTGGGCGACGGCGGTGTCGAAGAGGACGAGGCTGCCGCCCGCGTTGACCTGGCCGTCGTCGGTGGTGAAGACACCGGCGAGGGTGTACTCCTTCACCGGGCCGTTGGTGGCCACCCGGACCTTGTCGCCGACCTTGTACTTGCCCTTGTTCGCGGTCTCCTTGTCGAGGGCGATCTGGTCGGCGGTGGCCGGGCCGGCGCCGTCGGTGAAGGCGTAGCGGGGGTCCTTGCCGCCGTTCACCGGGGCGAAGTTGGAGCCGTTGTTGGCCCAGCCGTTGCCGATCAGCTTGCCGTTCTCGTCGCCGACGCCGGCGAAGCCGGAGACCCGGCCGGTGGCGGTGTCGACGCCCTTGACGGCCTTGACCTTGTCGAGGGTCCGCTGGCTGATGCCGGGCTCGCCCTCCTTCTGGCCGTCGGCGTCGCGGCCCTGGCCGTACGAGGTCACGGAGACGGCGACGCCCTCGTAGCTCTTCGCGGACTGGCCGGAGAGGGCCTTGCTGAGGGTGTCGGTGAAGACGAGGGTGCCGGAGACGAAGGCGACGCCGAGTGTGACGGCGAGCACCGTCATCAGCAGCCTGGCCTTGTGCGCGAGGACATTGCGCAGGGCGGTACGGAACATGGTGGAGGCGTCCAGGATTGTCGAGGGCAGAATGCCGGGGTCAGCGGGGACGGGGGAGGGGGATGTCCCTCAGCTGGTACGGCCCTTGGCGTCGAAGGCCTTCATGCGGTCGAGCACGCCATCGGCGGTGGGGCTCAGCATCTCGTCGACGATCCGGCCGTCGGCCAGGAAGATGACGCGGTCCGCGTAGGAGGCGGCGACCGGGTCGTGGGTGACCATCACGACGGTCTGGCCGAGCTCGCGGACCGAGTTGCGCAGGAACCCGAGGACCTCGGCGCCGGAGCGGGAGTCGAGGTTTCCGGTGGGCTCGTCGCCGAAGATGATCTCGGGGCGGGAGGCCAGGGCGCGGGCCACGGCCACGCGCTGCTGCTGGCCGCCGGAGAGCTGCGCCGGGCGGTGCGAGAGGCGGTCGGAGAGGCCGACCATGCGGATCACGTTGTCCAGCCACTGCTTGTCCGGCTTGCGGCCGGCGATGTCCATCGGGAGCGTGATGTTCTCCAGGGCCGTCAGGGTCGGCAGCAGGTTGAAGGCCTGGAAGATGAAGCCGATCTTGTCGCGGCGCAGCTGGGTCAGCTGCTTGTCCTTGAGGGAGCCGAGCTCGGTCTCGCCGATGCGGACGGAGCCGGCGGAGAAGGTGTCCAGACCGGCGACGCAGTGCATCAGGGTGGACTTGCCGGAGCCCGAGGGACCCATGATCGCGGTGAACTGCCCCTGGGCGAAGTCCACGGAGACGTTGTCCAGGGCGACCACCTGGGTCTCGCCCTGGCCGTACACCTTCGACAGCTGCGTGGCGCGGGCGGCCACGGCCTGGGTGGTGTGCGGGGCGTAGTTCATGGTGGTCACAGGGGGACTCCTGACGAGCGGGCGACTGCGGTGTGGCGGGACTCTTCAATCCTCACCGCGCCCCCACCCTCCCCGGATCAGCCGAGGTGCCCGTTCACTGGCCCACTCGAGTCTGATCGCGGGCCCTTCAGCCTCCTCCTTTGGTATGACAGCGACCCCGAGATCGCCGACCGGAGGGCGGGGTGGCGCGCGGGGTGGCGTCCGGGGTGGCGTACGGCATCGAAATCCCGTCATTCCCGTACCGGCGGTGATCGCGGGCGGGAGGGGGCCGACCGCGCGTTCTCGTGCCTGACGGGCCCTCAAGCGCCAATAAAATCAGACAACATCGGAATGACGGCCACCTGACGAGCAGGGCGTTCCGGATAGGCTCAGCACACCGTTCACAGCTTTTGTGCGGGGGCTGCTGGGTCTTGCCCGGATGGTGGAATGCAGACACGGCGAGCTTAAACCTCGCTGGCCTTCGGGCCGTGCCGGTTCAAGTCCGGCTCCGGGCACTCCCGCAGTGGTCCTTTTTATCCCCTGCGCTTTGCCATGCCTTCTCCTAAGATCCTCCTTCAGCAGTAGGGTGCTTTCTTTGCGAACGCATTACTCTTGTTGCAAGGCCGCGCCCGGTGGCCATGGAGGAGTGAGATGAGGAGCAGTAACCCGGTCTTCTCGCGACGGGGGTTCAGCCGCGACGCCGGCGGCTACGCGGGCTTCGACGCGCAGTACCAGGCGCAGGCCGGGACCGCGACAAACCCGTATGCGACGAACCCGTACGCGACCGACCCGGCGACGGGTATGCCCCAGGCCCCGGTCCGCACCAACGCGATGACGATCGACGACGTCGTGAGCCGTACGGCCATGACGCTCGGCACGGTGATCCTGACGGCGACCATCGCCTGGATCGCCCTGCCCGTCGACGCCGCCAATCTCAACAAGTCGTACGGCATCGCCATCGGCGCCGCGCTCGTCGCGTTCGTCCTGGCGCTCGTCCAGTCCTTCAAGCGCAAGCCCACCCCGGCGGTCATCCTGGGCTACGCGGCGTTCGAGGGTGTCTTCCTCGGCGTCATCAGCTCCGCCACCAGCACCTACATCGGCGCCGGCGCGGTCGTCCAGGCCGTACTCGGCACGATGTGCGTCTTCGCGGGCGTGCTCTTCGCGTACAAGATGCGCTGGATCCGCGTCACCCGCCGCTTCTACGGCTTCGTGATGGCCGCCGCCATGGGCTTCATGCTGCTCATGGTCGTCAACCTGCTCTTCACGCTCTTCGCGGGCGGTGACGGCCTCGGCTTCCGCAGCGGCGGCCTCGGCATCCTCTTCGGTGTCATCGGCGTCATCCTCGGCGCCTGCTTCCTCGCCCTCGACTTCAAGCAGGTCGAGGACGGCGTGGCGTACGGCGCCCCGCGCGAGGAGGCATGGCTGGCGGCCTTCGGCCTCACCATGACCCTGGTGTGGATCTACCTGGAGATGCTGCGGCTGGTCCAGATCCTCTCCGGCAACGACTAGTCGTACCGGTGAGGCGGCGCCGACGCGCCGCGACAGCATGGGGAAGGCCCCGCGAGCACACCGCTCGCGGGGCCTTCCCGCGTCTAGGAGGGGGAACAGGGGACAGGGGTCGGGTGGGGGACGGTGAGGGAGGGGCGGGGGCTCAGCCGAACTTTCTCGCGGCCCTGCGCAGGTCGTACTCGTGGATGATCGCCTTGGCCTGGCCGTACGAGAGCTCGTGCGCGCCGCGCAGCCAGCTGACCTTCTCCTCGAACCGGACGAGGGAGGGGCCGTCGTCCACGGTACGGAGCCAGTCGGTGAGTTCACGACCGGTGGTGAGGGGGATTCTGTCGATCATGTTGCGGTGTGTCTGCTCGGAGAACTCTACGGACATGGGCGCCTCCGGAGGTATCGCCGTGCTGTTCTCTTCACGCCACCGTGCCGGAGAGTTCGCCTGTTGGCAATGGTGCCCGGGCGGCGCGTAAGGTCGGCCGGGTGCTCGATACCTCACCCCTGACCACCGCCGTGGAACGTTTCGCCGACCGGCTGAGGGCCGCCCCGCAGAGCCGCCTCCAGCGGGGGGCCGCAGCCGAGGCGCTTGAGCTGGCCCGCGAGTTGGCCGTCCGGGCCCAGCGGCTGGAGGCCCCGGAGGGGGCGGCTCCGGCGCGGGAGATGCCGGACGCGGGCGTCTTCGTGGTCGGGGACCAGGTGGCGGTCGCGGGGCTGGACCTCGCCGAGGCACTGCGAGCCGTACCGGCCGGGGGCCGTGGGGACGGCGGGGACGGCGGGGACGGCGGGGACGGCGGGGGAGGCGGGGACAGCGCGAAGGCCCCGTCCGAGATGCTGGACGAGGCCGTGCGGCTGGTGGAGCAGGCGGAAGTCAGAGCGATGCGATGACGCGGTCCGCGAGGATGTAGACGTTGCTGTCGGGGTCCTCGGAGTCACCGCAGGAGAAGGTCAGCGCGTAGGCACCGGAGATGCCCGAGCCACCGAGCAGGACCGGCGCGGTGCCCGAGCGCAGGGCCTCGGCCAGACGCTCCGCGGTCTCCCGGTGGCCCGGGGTCATACAGAGCGTGGTGCCGTCGGTGAAGACGTACACGTCGAGCGTGCCCAGCGGGCCGGGGCGGACGTCCGCGAGGGCCGTACGGGCCTCCGCGAGCTCCTCCAGGCGGCTGACGGTGCGCTCGTGGTCGGCGCCGGGGTGCGAGGCCTGCACGGGAACGAAGTCGGGGTGCGAGGGGTGGCGCCGGCGGGCGGCGGCCAGCTCGGCGGAATCCTCCGGGTACGCGGGGTACTCGTCGGCCAGGTCGTCGCCGAGCACGGGGTCCAGACCGACCAGGTCCGCCTGCCGGGGCAGGAAGACCGGGCTGTCCTCGCCCAGGCCCGGCAGACCGCCCAGCAGAGAGGGCGCGTCGGCGGCGTCACGCGCCTCCTGCGCGGCCCAGAAGGCCCGCGCCTCGGCCAGCTCGCGCTCGCGCTCCTCGGCGAGGGCTTCGGCCACGGCGGCCCGTATCTCGGCGGCGGGCGATTCCACGGCGCTGCGGGCGTGCGGGACGCTCGCACCACGCGGGTGCGCCGGCACCGCCAGCTCACCGCGCAGGGCCGTGACCTGCTTACGCAGTCCGTGTACGGCGTGCAGCGCAGCAGCGCCCACGGCCGTGGCAGCGGCCGTGGTCAGCAGCAGGGCAAGAGACATGGCGCTCACTGACTAACTCCTGATTGATTCGATCCCCCGACTTCCTACATCAGCTTGACCCGACCTGGGAATGGCATGCAGTGCATTACGTCATGAATTGGACAGGTCTTTCGTCCCAGGAGCCTCGGGTGGATGCCACCTGACCTGGGCAAATGCCGATCCCCCAGGACAAAGGTCACATCCTGGGGGAGATTCGGTCACAGGTCGGCCGCGACGGGATTAGATCCGGCGTCAGTACGGCGCAAGGGATCGAGCGGATTCCTTGCGGGATCTGGGCTCCCGTCTTGATCGAATAGGAGGCCGTCGCTCGCACGGCAACGGCCCCTACTCTCCGCAACGGGTCAGGCTCAGCTCAGCCGCTCTCTCCCGTGGTCGCGCTGAGCTTCGCCACCGCTGCGGGCAGGTGCCGCCGCTTCGCGACGGCCCCTACCCTCCGCTCAGGCTCAGCTCAGCCGCTCTCTCCCCTGGTCGCGCTGACCTTCGCCACCGCTGCGGGCAGGTGCCGCCGCTTCGCGACGGCCCCTACCCTCCGCTCAGGCTCAGCTCAGCCGCTCGATGACCATGGCCATGCCCTGGCCGCCGCCCACGCACATGGTCTCCAGACCGAACTGCTTGTCGTGGAACTGCAGGCTGTTGATCAGGGTGCCGGTGATGCGGGCACCGGTCATCCCGAACGGGTGACCGACGGCGATGGCCCCGCCGTTGACGTTCAGCTTCTCCAGCGGGATCTCCAGGTCCCGGTAGGACGGGATGACCTGGGCCGCGAAGGCCTCGTTGATCTCGAACAGGTCGATGTCGCCGACGGTCAGCCCGGCGCGCTTCAGTGCCTGCTTGGACGCCTCGACCGGGCCCAGGCCCATGATCTCGGGGGAGAGGCCGGTGACGCCGGTGGAGACGATCCGGGCCAGCGGGGTCAGGCCCAGCTCGCGGGCCTTCGTGTCGCTCATGATGACCAGCGCCGCGGCACCGTCGTTGAGCGGGCAGCAGTTGGCCGCGGTGACCAGACCGTCGGGGCGGAAGACGGGCTTGAGGCCCTGGACGCCCTCCAGGGTGACCCCGGCACGCGGGCCGTCGTCCGTCGAGACGACCGTGCCGTCCGGGGTGGTGACCGGGGTGATCTCGCGGGCCCAGAAGCCGTTCTTGATGGCTTCCTCGGCCAGGTTCTGCGAGCGGACGCCGAACTCGTCCATGTCCTGGCGGGTCACGCCCTTGAGGCGGGCCAGGTTCTCGGCGGTCTGCCCCATCGCGATGTACGCGTCGGGGATCAGGCCGTCCTCGCGCGGGTCGTGCCACGAGGCGCCCTCGCTCTGGGCGACGGCGGCCGTACGGGCCTCGGCGTCGGCGAAGAGCGGGTTGTGGGTGTCCGGGAGGCCGTCGGAGGAGCCCTTGACCGACCGGGAGACCATCTCGACGCCCGCGGAGATGAAGACGTCGCCCTCGCCCGCCTTGATGGCGTGCAGCGCCATGCGGGAGGTCTGGAGCGAGGAGGAACAGTAACGGGTGATCGTGGTGCCAGGCAGGTAGTCCATGCCCATCTGCACGGCCACGATGCGGCCCAGGTTGTGGCCCTGCTCGCCGCCGGGGAGGCCGCAGCCGAGCATCAGGTCGTCGATCTGGCGCGGGTCCAGCTCGGGGACCTTGGCGAGGGCGGCCTGGATGATCGTCGCCGTCAGGTCGTCCGGCCGGACGTCCTTGAGGGACCCCTTGAAGGCGCGCCCGATGGGAGAGCGGGCGGTCGAAACGATGACGGCTTCGGGCATCGGGGCTCCAAGGGGGTGAGTTGCGGCTCGTACCGGGACCGCATGCGAAGTTACCGCCCCGTACCGTCGAGGTCACCGGCCTTGGCGTGTGATGAGGGTCGCTTCCCGGGCTTGGCCTTGGCTTCCACGGCCTTGGCCGCCTCCTCGCGGTCTCCCGGCTGGCCGATGTCCGGGGCGGTGGGCATCCGCCGGCGGCGCCGGTGCTTGAGGAGGGCCCAGGGGGCGCGGGCGGCGGTGACCTCCGTGCCGGCCTGGCCCGCGGCGGCCGAGGCGGCCTCGGCCACCGGCAGCAGGTCCTCGTCGCGCGTGTGGTCCAGCCGGTCGGACTCGGGCCAGACTCCGAGCGTGGCACAGAGCGTGGGCAGGACGGCCATGGCGGCGGTCGCGTATCCCTCGGCCGAGGGGTGGTAGGAGTCCGGGCCGAACATCTCGCGCGGGTTCGCCGCGAACTCGGGGCCCAGCAGGTCGCCCATGGAGACCGTACGGGCGCCCAGCGCGACCACGCCGATCGTCTGGGCGGCGGCCAGCTGGCGCGAGACCCGTCGGGCCACCCAGCGCAGCGGCTGGTAGACCGGCTCGATCGTGCCCAGGTCCGGGCAGGTGCCGACCACCACCTCGCAGCCCGCGAGCCGCAGGCGGCGTACGGCCGAGGTGAGGAGGCGCACCGACTGGGTCGGCGGCATCCGGCGGGTCACGTCGTTCGCCCCGATCATGATCACCGCCACATCCGGGGGCGGGGCGTCGGAGTCGAGGAGCAGCCCCGCCTGGCGGTCGAGGTCGTCCGACATGGCGCCCGAGAGGGCCACGTTGCGCAGCTCCACGGGCCGCTCCGCCACCGCCGCGAGCCCGGAGGCCAGCAGGGCGCCCGGGGTCTGACGGGCGCGCCGTACGCCCAGCCCGGCGGCCGTGGAATCGCCCAGCATGGCCAGCCGCAGGGGGCCGGGGCTCAGCTCGGGCCCGCCGAACTCACTGCCGTAGAGGCCGTCCGCGCGCGGCGGGTCCGGCAGCCCCGTTCCCACCGTCCGTTTGGCAAACTGGACCTCAGCCAGTACCAGCCCCACCGCGGCCGCGCCGACGAGCCCCAGCCCGCCCCCGCCGTATGCCGCGCCCGCCGCGATCCGGCGGGCAGTCCTCGCTCTGGACACCCTGCAAGCCACCTCGCTGTTCTGCCTGGCCCCGATGAGCTACCTGCCCCGTACTGCCGGTCAGCCAATCCCTTTCCGCATACTCTGGCGGTGCCTCCCGGAGAACCCGTGGAGTCCCCTCCTTGGAGAACATGGTGCAATTCCACGACTCGATGATCAGCCTCGTCGGCAACACCCCGCTGGTGAAGCTCAACCGTGTGACCGAAGGCCTCCGGGCCACCGTCCTTGCGAAGGTCGAGTACTTCAATCCCGGTGGATCCGTGAAGGACCGGATCGCCGTTCGGATGATCGAGGCCGCCGAGCAGAGCGGAGCCCTCAAGCCCGGCGGCACCATCGTGGAGCCGACCAGTGGCAACACGGGTGTAGGACTCGCCATCGTGGCCCAGCAGAAGGGCTACAAGTGCATCTTCGTCTGCCCTGACAAGGTCTCCCTGGACAAGATCAACGTGCTGCGCGCGTACGGCGCGGAGGTCGTGGTCTGCCCGACCGCGGTCGACCCCGAGCACCCGGACTCGTACTACAACGTGTCCGACCGCCTGGTCCGCGAGACGCCGGGCGCCTGGAAGCCCGACCAGTACAGCAACCCGAACAACCCCCGTTCGCACTACGAGACCACCGGTCCCGAGCTGTGGGAGCAGACGGACGGGAAGATCACCCACTTCGTGGCCGGCGTCGGCACGGGCGGCACGATCTCGGGCACGGGCAACTACCTGAAGGAGGTGTCCGGCGGCAAGGTCAAGGTCATCGGCGCCGACCCCGAGGGCTCGGTCTACTCCGGCGGCTCGGGCCGCCCGTACCTCGTCGAGGGCGTCGGTGAGGACTTCTGGCCGACCGCGTACGACCCCGATGTGACGGACGAGATCATCGCGGTGTCCGACAAGGACTCCTTCCAGATGACGCGCCGCCTGGCCAAGGAGGAGGGCCTGCTGGTCGGCGGCTCCTGCGGCATGGCGGTCGTGGCCGCGCTGAAGGCGGCCGAGGGGCTCGGCCCGGACGACGTGGTCGTCGTCCTGCTGCCGGACAGCGGCCGCGGCTACCTGAGCAAGATCTTCAGCGACGAGTGGATGGCCGGGCACGGCTTCCTGGAGGAGGCCGGTCCCGCGGCCCGCATCGGGGACGTGCTCGCGGACAAGGCCGGCGGCACGATTCCGTCGCTGGTCCACATGCACCCCGAGGAGACGGTCGGCGAGGCCATCGAGGTGCTGCGCGAGTACGGCGTCTCGCAGATGCCGATCGTCAAGCCGGGCGCGGGTCACCCGGACGTGATGGCGGCCGAGGTCATCGGCTCGGTGGTCGAGAAGGAGCTGCTGGCGGCGCTGTTCGCACAGCGGGCCTCGCTGACGGACCCGCTGGAGAAGCACATGAGCTCGCCGCTGCCGCAGGTCGGCTCGGGCGAGCCGGTGTCGGAGCTGATGGCGGTGCTCGGCGAGGCGGACGCGGCGATCGTGCTGGTCGAAGGCAAGCCGACGGGTGTGGTGAGCCGGCAGGACCTGCTCGCGTTCCTGGCCAAGGGCTCGAAGTAGCCCCTGCGACGCGTCGGTGAGGGGTCGGGCGGGGGCTCCGGCCCCGGCCCGCCGCCGGTGGCCCCCCGGTGCCCCCCCGGCGGCCTGCCTGGCCGGCCGGTACCGCGCCCGTCGCGCAAACGGTACGGGCCCGACACGTGACGGCAGCACCGGCTTAACACCGCTCCGGCACAGTGGTGGTTGTCGGCAGGGAGACCCGGGAAACCGGGAGCACCGGCCGGCAGCACCGACTGGCGTTGACGTACTTCCGGAGCGGCTCCCGGACCGCGTTGGACGCCATGGACGCGGACGGCCCTGACCCGGCCCGTGTCCTTCGCGGGGACCGCCGTCGTCCCGCCCCCGGGCAACCGGGGTGCGGCGGTCCCCGCCATTTCCCTTGCCGGGCGCTGACCGGGTTGGGCCTGGCCCCCGAGGCGGGATTTCCCGCCGTTGCCCGGCAGCCGCTGCGCCTCAAGCGCCGGCGGGGCTGAATTTGTGCGGCGCCGCTGCGCAAGCGCCCCCGGCATCCGCCGGGCCTCTGAGGCTCCGCCCCAGACCCCGCGCCTCAAACGCCGGCGGGGCTGGTTTTTGTGCGGGCCTCTGGTGCTCGGCTCCGGACCCCGCGCCTCAAAACGTGGGTTGCCGGGGCGCCGGACTCCGTATCCCGAGGGGTGGTCCGTCACTTGCCGTCCTGCATAAGCGCATGCAGAGTGCTCGGTGACTGAATATTTCACGGGGACGGAGGGGGCGGGATGAGCGAGAGCCCGGCCGCGCGGCTGCAGAAGCTGTTCGAGGGCCACCGGCTGACGCCGACCCAGCGGCGTATCGCGCACTGCATGGTGCGCGGGGCGGCGGAGGTGCCGTTCCTGTCGAGCGTGGAGCTCGCCGAGCTGGCCGGGGTGAGCCAGCCGTCCGTGACCCGCTTCGCGGTGGCGCTGGGCTTCGACGGCTATCCCGCGCTGCGCCGACACCTGCGGGAGGTGGCCCCCGCGCAGCAGGCCGGCGCCGAGCGGGAGACCTCGTACAACGAATACCAGCAGGCCGTCCAGGGTGAGATCGAGAACCTGCGCCGGCTGTCGGCCATGCTCGCCGACCCCGCGCCCGTCGAGGAGGCAGGGCGGCTGCTCGCCGGGTCGACCCCGCTGCCGGTGCTGGGGCTGCGGGCCGCGTCCTCGCAGGCGCGCGGGTTCGCGTACTTCGCCGCCAAGGTGCACCCCGACGTACGGCTCCTCGACGAGGGCGGCTCGATGCTCGCCGACCGGATGGACGCGGCCGTCGCCGCCGGGGCCTCGGCCCTGCTGTGTTTCGCGCTGCCCCGGCATCCCCGGGAGGTGGCGGAGGCCCTGGAGCACGGGCGGGCGGCCGGGCTGACCGTGGTGACGGTCGCCGACTCGGCCTTCGCCCCGGTGGCCCGGCACTCCGATCTGCTGATCCCGGCCCCGGTCGGGACCGGACTGGCCTTCGACACGGCGTGTGCGCCGATGCTGCTCGGCCGGGTGCTGCTGGAGGCGATGGCGGACGCGCTGCCCGACGCGCAGGCGCGGCTGGAGGCGTTCGACGCGCGGGCCGCCGCGCGGGGGCTGTTCGTCGAGTAGTCAGCGGTTGTCGAGTAGTCAGCTGGTCAGCGGTAGTTGAGTTCGGCCAGTTCCGTGGCGAGGCGGCGCCGCAGCGCCGGGACGCGCCCCAGGAGCGGGAGCAGGGTGTTGCGTACGGCGCGCAGGGCGGGGTTGCGTGTGGTCGCGACCCGGGTCATCCGGTCGGTCAGGGCCACCACCCGCCGCGCGACGGGGCGGCGGCGCGCTTCGTAGCCGTCGAGGTCTCCCGTTGCGATCGCCCGGCCGAGGGCGTACGCGTCCTGGATGCCGGTGTTCATGCCCTGGCCGCCGGCCGGGCTGTGCACGTGCGCGGCGTCGCCGGCGAGCAGCAGCCGGCCCGCGCGGTAGCGGTCGGCGACCCGGTGGTGGATCCGGAACCGCGAGGACCAGGCGAGCTCGGTGACGGTGGCCTGGCCGGGGACGCGCTCGTCGAGCAGGCCCTGGACGAAGCGGAGGTCCGGCTCGGCCGGGGCCTCGGCAACGGTGGCGACGATCCGGTAGTGCCCTGCACCGTGGCCTGCGGCAGGGGAGGTGCCCCCGGGCAGCGGGGCGACCACGGTGAGCCCGGCGGCGCCGAAGGCGAGGGAGACCTCGCGGGGGCCCGGGGCCCAGTCCATGACGACGTCGGCGAGGACGAAGGACTCTCCGTACGCGTTGCCGGAGAAGCCGATTCCGGCGGCCTCGCGGACGACGCTGTGCATCCCGTCGGCGCCGACGGCGTAGGCGGCGCGCAGGGTTTCGCCGGTGGCGGTGGTGAGGGTGACCCCGTCCCCGTCGTGGGTGATGGCGGTGACCTCGTAGGGGCGGTGGACGTCGCCGCCGAGGGCGCGGAGGCGGGCATCAGCGCGTACGGGTGGGCGGTGCGCAGCCCGTCGAAGGGGATGGCCGTCAGCGGGCGGGCGCCGTCGCGGATCCGGAACCGGGAGACCGGGATTCCGCGCCCGATCAGCTCGCCGGAGAGCTTCCCCGTCGGATCGAGCTCGTCGAGGACCTCCAGGGTGCGGGCGTGGACGACGGCGGCGCGGGACGTGTTCGCACCCTCGGCCTGCTTGTCGAGGAGGACGAAGCCGATGCCGGCCTCGGCGAGGGTCACGGCGAGCGCCAGGCCGGTCGGGCCGGCGCCGACGATGGCGACCTCGGTGCGGGCGGGGAGTGCGGAGGTGCGGGTCATCGGGGCCTCCTACGGTGGGCCAACGGCGTGGGTGGGGCCGAGGGCGGAAGCCTGTCGGGCGGGGCCAAGACCTGGGCCGGCAGGTGGGGTCGGGAGCCGAGCGGGCGGTATCAGAGAAGGTTTGGGGGTGCCGCGAGAAGCGTCCCTCTTGTGCCTGACGTGCTCGTTCCCCGCCCTCGGGGCGCCTCACCGCCGCCGCCGGTCCCCCACCGGCGGGGGACCCGCTCACCGAGCGCGATTCATCTCTTGCGGAATCTCGTCACTCTGACGTGAATTTGCCTGAACCTGGCCGTAGTCCGGCTCTGCTCTGCGATGCTGGAGGCCGATCGAGAGGGCCGCAGCGATGCAGTGGAAGATCCACGGGGAACGTCCGATCTACGAGAACAAGTGGGTGAACCTGTGGCTCACCGACATTGAAACGCCGGACGGCTACCGTTGGGAACACCACGTCGTCAAGCTTCGCCACCTGGCCGTGGCCGCCGTCCTCAACGACCGCCAAGAGGTCCTTATGATGTGGCGCCACCGCTTCATCACGGACGCCTGGGCCTGGGAACTCCCTATGGGCCTGGTCGAAGCGGACGAGACCCCGGGAGAGGCTGCCGCCCGCGAAGTCCTCGAAGAGACCGGCTGGCGCCCGGGGCCGATGAAGCCCCTCGTCTACGCCGAGCCCGCCAACGGCATCACGGACTCCCAGCACCACTTGTTCCGTGCCGACGGTGCGACGTACGAGGGGCCGCCGACCGAGAAGAACGAGTCGGACCGCATCGAGTGGATCCCGCTGGCGAACATCCGCGGCATGATCGACCGCCGCGAGATCGTCAGCAGTGGCTCCCTCGTCGGCCTCCTCTACGTTCTGATGGACGAAGGGATCCGCTGACCGGGGGTCGGCAGCACCTCACGTAGACGGGCCTCAAGGCAACCGCGGCCGGCACTTCGCGATGGGGCGCAAGCTGCTCGTAGTACTCGTACTCGCGAAGGTGCCCGGCCACCGGTATCGCTACGCGCTCCTCTTTTCTCAGTGTCCGGCGGCCGTCTGTGGCCGGGCAGAGAGGCGCGTGATCATTGTGCGCGTTTCCTACTTGTTTGATACTTTGGAAGGGTGTCTGAGACGACGTACGGCATTGGCGAGGGGCCGGCGGCCAGAGTGAGTCTCTCGTTGCCCGAGGGGACGGCTGAGGCGATTCGGGCGCGGGTGGGTAAGCGCGAGTTCTCCGCATTCGTCACTGCGGCGGTCGAGCGTGAGCTGCGGGGCCAGATCCTTGACGAGTACCTGGCCGACTATGAGCTGCGACGAGGCCCTCTCACCGCAGAGTCCCAAGAGGCAGCCAGGCTGGTCTTCGACGAGGTCTTTGCGGAGGGTGACGAATGGCCCGCCGCAAGCTGACCCGCGAAGGCACCTTGCTTCTGGACAGCGAGGGCTTGTCAAAGCTGCTCAACGACGAAGAGCCCGTGGTGGCCCTCGTCGCGGAAGCGCGCAGCCGCGGTATGGAAGTGGTGCTGTGCGCACTCACGATCATCGAGGCTGTGCATGCGCGGACCGACAAGGCTCGGCTGAACTGGATTCTTTCCGGTGTACGAGTCATCTCCGTAGGCGACGAGGAGGCGCGAGCCGCCTCGGCGCTCCTGATGGAGGCGGGGCTCCACGGTCACAAGTACGCGATCGACGCAGCCGTCGCGGAGGCCGCATTGCGGCAGCGACGCCCCGTAGTCCTCCTCACCTCGGATGTCGACGACATGACGAAACTCTGCGGCAGTCGAGTGCACATCGTCGGCGTCTGAGGCGTTCACCGGGTGCCGATATCCACTGATACGCCGGTACCCCGCCCACCACCTCGCCCCCCTCACAGCAACGCATCGCCCGTTCCCCCGCCCCCCTCCGCCACGATCTCCCGCAAGCTCTGTGCCGGCCGGGCCTCCGTGAAGCGGGCGCCGCCGGCAGGCGACAGGGTGAAGCCGTGGATCGCCGGGCGCGGGAGGCTGTTGTAGCCGTAGTGGGCGGTGAAGAAGTACGCGCCCGTGTCCGGGATCGCGATCACGTCGCCGGGGGCGAGCAGCGGCAGTTCCCGTCCCGTGGCCAGGAGGTCGCCCGCGAAGCAGGCCGGGCCCGCGATGTCCTGGGGGACCGGGGGGCCGGTGCGCGGGGTGCCCTTGGTGTCGTACGGGAGGATCCGCACCGGCCATGCCGCCGGGGCGTACACCGTCCGCGTGGCCAGCTGGACACCCGCGTGGGTGACGGCGATCGGGCGGCCCCCGGCGGACTTCGTGTACTCCACCCGCGCCAGCACCAGCCCGTGCTTGGCCAGCAGGGACCGCCCGAACTCCGTGACCAGGCCGTACGAGCCGTCGAAGAGGGCGGGTACCGCCTCGCGCAGGGCGGACACGTAGTCCGCGTACGTCGGGGTCTGCTCGTCCGAGGTGAAGTTCACCGGCAGGCCGCCACCGATGTCGAGGGTGTCGACCTGGCGGCGCCCGGCCGCCGCGTTGATCTCCTCGGCCAGCGCGTGCAGTTCCCGTACGCCCTCCGCGATCAGCGGCAGCGGCACTCCCTGCGAGCCCGAGTGGGTGTGCAGCCGGGTCAGCCACGGCCGTTCCACATACGCCCGTACGAGCCATTCGCGCGCGTCCGGATCCCGCAGCGGCACCCCGAACTTCGACGTCGCCGTGGCGGTGGACAGCGCCCCGATGGTGCCCGCGCCGGTCTGCGGGTTGATCCGCATCCCGAGCGGCGAGGCGGTGGCGGCGGACGCGACGAGGGCGTCCAGGCGCTCCAGCTCCTGCCGGTTGTCGGCGTTGACGGCGATGCCCAGCGCCAGCGCCTCGTGCAGCTCGGCCACCGTCTTGGCGGGGGAGTCCAGGACGGTCCGCCCCGCGGGCAGCCCCGCCGCCCGGGCCAGCGCCAGCTCGCCCGGGCTGGCCACCTCGCAGCCGAGCCCGGTGTCGGCGAGCAGCCGCAGGACCGGGACGAGCGGGGCGGCCTTGACGGCGAAGGCGTGCAGGACGGGGGTGCCGGCCGGTAGCGCGGCGGCGAACGCGCCGGTCAGGGCGGCGGCGGAGGCCCGGATCCCGGCCACGTCCAGTAGGCAGGCGACGGGATCGGAGTCCAGCAGGCCCTGCTCGACCGCGGCCCGTACGGCCAGGTCGCGGCGCTCGGCGGCGCCTTCCGTGTGCGTCTCGGCAGCCATGTCCCTCAGCCAATCATCCGGCGCGTCCGCCCGCAGCTGTTGACTGGATCTATTCATCCAGCGAGGATGTGAATGGATTGACCAACATCGGAGGAGGCACCGCCATGTCAGGACCCCGCCCCGTGCGTGCCGCGCGAGGTACCGAGCTCAGCACCCTGGGATGGCAGCAGGAGGCCGCACTGCGGATGCTCCAGAACAACCTCGACCCCGAGGTCGCCGAGCACCCCGACAAGCTCGTCGTCTACGGCGGCACCGGCAAGGCCGCCCGCGACTGGCGCTCGTACGACGCGATGGTCCGCACGCTCCAGACCCTCAAGCAGGACGAGACGATGCTCGTCCAGTCCGGCCGCCCGGTCGGCGTGATGCAGACCCACGAGTGGGCGCCGCGCGTCCTGCTCGCGAACTCCAACCTGGTCGGCGACTGGGCCAACTGGGAGGAGTTCCGCCGCCTGGAGAACCTGGGCCTGACCATGTACGGGCAGATGACCGCCGGTTCGTGGATCTACATCGGCACGCAGGGCATCCTCCAGGGCACCTACGAGACCTTCGCGGCGGTCGCAGCGAAGCTGCATTCAATTGGTAAGGGAGGGGTCAACGGGACGCTCGCCGGCACCATCACCCTCACCGCCGGCCTCGGCGGCATGGGCGGCGCCCAGCCGCTCGCCGTGACGATGAACGACGGCGTCGCGATCTGCATCGACGTCGACCCGCGCGCCATCGAGCGCCGCATCGAGCACCGCTACCTGGACGTGAAGGCCGACAGCCTCCAGCACGCGCTCCAGCTCGCCGTCGAGGCGCGCGACGCCCGCAAGCCGCTCTCCATCGGCCTGCTCGGCAACGCGGCCGACCTGCTCCCGCAGATGCTCGCGGAGGGCGCCCCGATCGACATCGTGACGGACCAGACGAGCGCGCACGACCCGCTCGCCTACCTGCCGACCGGCGTCGACTTCGACGACATGGCCGCCTACGCCGCCAAGGACCCGGCGGGCTTCACCACCCGCGCCCGCGAGTCGATGGCGAAGCACGTCGAGGCCATGGTCGGCTTCATGGACGCCGGCGCCGAGGTCTTCGACTACGGCAACTCCATCCGCGGCGAGGCCCAGCTGGCCGGCTACGACCGCGCCTTCGCCTTCCCCGGCTTCGTCCCCGCCTACATCCGCCCGCTGTTCTGCGAGGGCAAGGGCCCCTTCCGCTGGGCGGCGCTCTCCGGCGAGGCCTCGGACATCCACAAGACCGACAAGGCGATGCTCGAACTCTTCCCGGAGAACGAGTCCCTGCACCGCTGGATCAAGATGGCCGGCGAGCGCGTCCACTTCCAGGGCCTGCCCGCCCGCATCTGCTGGCTCGGCTACGGCGAGCGCGACAAGGCCGGCGAGCGCTTCAACGACATGGTCGCCTCCGGCGAGCTGGCCGCCCCGCTGGTCATCGGCCGCGACCACCTCGACTGCGGCTCGGTGGCCTCCCCGTACCGCGAGACCGAGGCCATGCTCGACGGCTCCGACGCCATCGCCGACTGGCCGCTCCTCAACGCCATGGTGAACGTCGCCTCCGGCGCCTCCTGGGTCTCCATCCACCACGGCGGCGGCGTCGGCATGGGCCGCTCGATCCACGCCGGCCAGGTCACCGTCGCCGACGGCACCCCGCTGGCCGGCGAGAAGATCCGCCGCGTCCTCACCAACGACCCCGGCATGGGCGTCATCCGCCACGTCGACGCCGGCTACGACATCGCCGAGTCGGTGGCGGACGAGCGCGGCGTCCGCATCCCGATGCGCGAGGGCGACGCGTGAGCACGGACTCCTCCGCACACCCGGCCGCCGGGGCTTCGGCCCCGGCGGGGCGGGGTGCGACCGGCTTCCACAGCATGTGGAACGAGCTCGCACCCATCGGCAGGGACAAAGCCAGCGGCGGATACCGCCGGTACGCGTGGACCGGCGCCGACGCCGACTGCCGCACCTGGTTCCAGGCGCAGGCGGAGGCCCGCGGCCTCACCTACGAGACCGACCGCAACGGCAACCAGTGGGCCTGGCTCGGCGACCCCCTCGCGGGCGACGCCGTCGTTGCCGGCTCCCACCTGGACTCCGTCCCCGACGGCGGGGCCTTCGACGGCCCCCTCGGGGTGGTGTCCTCCTTCGCGGCCCTGGACGAACTCCGCAGGAGGGGCGCCGAGTTCGCCAGGCCCCTGGCCGTCACCAACTTCGGCGACGAGGAAGGGGCCCGCTTCGGCCTCGCCTGCGTCGGCTCCCGGCTCGCCGCCGGGCAGCTGACCAAGGAGAAGGCGTACGAGCTCCGCGACGCCGACGGGATCAGCCTGCCCGAGGCCATGGAGGCCGCCGGGTACGACCCCGCCGCCATCGGCGCCGACCCCGAACGCCTCGCCCGCATCGGCGCCTTCGTGGAGCTCCACGTCGAACAGGGCCGCGCCCTCGACCTGAGCGGGGACGCCGTCGGCATCGCCTCCGCGATCTGGCCGCACGGCCGCTGGCGGTTCGACTTCCACGGCGAGGCCAACCACGCCGGCACCACCCGGCTCGTCGACCGCCGGGACCCGATGCTCACGTACGCGGCGACCGTGCTCGCGGCCCGCACCGAGGCGGCCCTCGCCGGCGCCGTCGCCACCTTCGGGAAGATCTCGGTCGAGCCCAACGGGGTCAACGCGATCCCGTCCCTGGTGCGCGGCTGGCTCGACTCCCGCGCCGCCGACCAGGCCACCCTCGACACGGTCGTCACCGCCATCGAGAAGGCCGCCCGCGAACGCGCCGACCAGGACGGGATCGACCTGGCCATCGTCCGGGAGTCCTTCACGCCGGTCGTCGAGTTCGAGCACGCCCTGCGCGACGAGATGAACCGGATCCTGGGCGGGGCCGTCCCCGTCCTGGGCACGGGGGCGGGACACGACGCCGGAATCCTCTCCGCCGCCGTCCCGACCGCGATGCTGTTCGTACGGAACCCCACCGGCGTCTCCCACTCCCCGCAGGAGTTCGCCGCCGAGGACGACTGCGTGGCCGGCGTCCTCGCCCTCGCCGACGTACTGGAAGGCCTGGCGTGTCGCTGACCGCGCACAAGACGTACTGGCTGGAGCACGCCTGGCTCGGCACCCATGTCGAGCCGGGCGTAGCCCTGGACGTATCCGCGGACGGCCGCATCGCCGCCGTCCGCACCGGGACCGGGACCCCGCCCCCCGGCGCCGGGATCCTGCGCGGCCTGACGATCCCGGGCCTCGCCAACGCGCACAGCCACGCCTTCCACCGGGCCCTGCGCGGCACGGTCCAGGTCGGCTCGGGCACCTTCTGGACCTGGCGCGAGATCATGTACCGCGTCGCCCAGAACCTCACCCCCGACACCTACTTCGCACTGGCCCGCGCCGTGTACGCGGAGATGGCGCTGGCCGGCATCACCAACGTCGGCGAGTTCCACTACGTCCACCACGCCCCCGGCGGTACCCCCTACGCGGACCCCAACGCCATGGGCGAGGCCCTGATCGAGGCGGCCGCCGCCGCCGGCATCCGGATCACCCTCCTCGACACCGCCTACCTCTCCGCAGGCTTCGGAGAGGCCCCCAGCGGCCACCAGCGGCGCTTCTCCGACGGCACCGCCGACGCCTGGGCCGAGCGCGTATCCGCCCTCAAGGGCCGCGAGCACGCCCTGATCGGCGCCGCGATCCACTCGGTCCGCGCCGTGCCGGCGGGCCAGCTCGCCACCGTCGCCCGCTGGGCCCAGGAGCGGCAGGCCCCCCTGCACGTCCACCTCTCCGAGCAGACCGCCGAGAACGACGCCTGCCAGGCCGCCCACGGCCGCACCCCGACGCAGCTCCTCGCCGACCACGGTGTGCTCGGCCCGCGCACCACCGGCGTCCACAACACGCACCTCACCGACGCGGACATCGCCCTCCTCGGCGGCACCACCACCGGCACCTGCATGTGCCCCACCACCGAACGCGACCTCGCCGACGGCATCGGCCCGGCCGTCCGGCTCCAGCACGCCGGCAGCCCGCTCTCGCTCGGCAGTGACAGCCACGCCGTGATCGACCTGCTGGAAGAGGCCCGCGCGATGGAGCTCAACGAGCGCCTGCGCAGCCGCACCCGCGGCCACTGGACGGCGAACGCGCTGCTCACCGCCGCCACCGCCGACGGCCACGCGGCCCTCGGCCGGCCCGACGCGGGCCGCCTGGAGCCGGGCGCGCTCGCGGACTTCACCACGATCGCCCTGGACTCCGTACGCACGGCGGGTCCGCTGCCGCGGCTGGGCGCCGAGACGGCGGTGTTCGCCGCGACGGCCTCGGACGTCCGCCACACCGTGGTCGGCGGCCGCCACGTGGTCCGCGACGGTGTGCACACCCTGGTCCCCGACGTCCCCTCGGCCCTGGCCGAATCCATCGCGGCCGTCCGCGGCTGACGTTGTTCTTCCCCCAGGAAATCCTCCGAGAGGAACCCCCCATGACCACCACCGTCTTCACCAACATCGCCAGCCTCGTCACCAACGACCCCGCCCTCGGCGACGGCGGCCCCCTCGGCCTGATCCAGGACGCGGCCCTGGTCATCGACGGCGACCGCATCGCCTGGGTAGGCCGGACCGCCGACGCCCCGTCGGCGGACACGGCCTTCGACGCCCACGGCCGGGCCGTGATCCCCGGCTTCGTCGACTCCCACTCCCACCTCGTCTTCGCCGGCGACCGAACGGCCGAGTTCAACGCGAGGATGTCCGGTCACAGCTACTCCGCCGGAGGCATCCGCACCACCGTCGCCGCCACCCGCGCCGCCACCGACGCCGAACTCGAAGCCAACCTGCTGCGCCACCTCGACGAGGCCCGCCGCCAGGGCACCACCACCTTCGAGACCAAGTCCGGCTACGGCCTCACCGTCGCCGACGAGGCCCGTGCCCTGCGCATCGCCGCCGCGCACACCGAGGAGGTCACCTACCTCGGCGCGCACATCGTCTCCCCCGACTTCGCGGACGACCCGGCCGCCTACGTGGACCTCGTCACCGGCGAGATGCTGGCGGCCTGCGCCCCGTACGCCCGCTGGGTGGACGTGTTCTGCGAGAAGGGCGCCTTCGACGGCGACCAAGCCCGCGCCATCCTCACCGCGGGGGCCGCGGCCGGGCTGATCCCGCGCGTGCACGCCAACCAGCTCTCCTACGGGCCCGGCGTGCAGCTCGCCGTCGAGCTCGAAGCCGCCTCCGCCGACCACTGCACCCACCTCACCGACGCCGACGTGGACGCCCTGGCCCAGGCGTCCGCCACGACCGTCGCGACCCTGCTCCCCGGAGCCGAGTTCTCCACCCGCGCCCAGTGGCCCGACGCCCGGCGCCTCCTCGACGCGGGCGTCACCGTCGCCCTGTCCACGGACTGCAACCCGGGCTCGTCCTATACGAGTTCCATGCCGTTCTGCATCGCCCTCGCCGTCCGGGACATGCGCATGACCCCCGACGAGGCCCTGTGGTCCGCCACCGCCGGCGGTGCCCGCGCCCTGCGCCGCACCGACGTCGGCGTCCTCACCCCGGGTGCCCGCGCCGATCTGGCCCTCCTGGAGGCCCCGAGCCACGTCCACCTCGCCTACCGCCCCGGAGTCCCGCTCGTCTCCGCGGTCTGGCAGCGGGGCGTACGCGCCGCCTGAATCGGCCCGTATCCCCGTCAACCGGCGCCGAAGCGGCCCCGAACCGTCCCGAAGCGGCCCTGAAGTGGCCTGAATCCGGGCGGCCGACGGGCCGCTGATCCGGCCCTGTCCTTTGTCTTCCCTCCTCAAGGTCCCGGGCGTACCTTGAGCCACCAATCTGATGTTCCGTCAGTAACTTGTGGCTTGAGGGGAAGACAAAGGTGTCCAACCGGAAACGCTCCACCGCGCTGGCGCTGGCCTCCGCGCTGGCCGGATCGGCGGTCCTGCTGGCCGCCCCCGCAGCCCATGCCGCCGTCGTCGACGTGGCCTACGACTGCAAGACCCCCATCGGGGACAAGTCGGCCGTCTCACCCATCGACATCAAGGCCGTCAAGGAAGGCGACGCGTACAAGCTGACGATGTCCTTCCAGAAGGGCGTCTCGTCCAGCCCCATCGAGCTCGGCAAGGGCGCGATGACCCCCAGCGCCGTCATTCAGGTGGACGGCGCGGAGAAGGCGTCCGTGCCGGTCTCCGGGCCGCCCAACCCCGAGGCCGCGCCCGCCAACACCCCCATCAAGATCACCGACCTCTCGGGCACCTACACCCCGAAGAAGAGCGGCAAGGTCACCTTCACCGCCGGGGTCCTCACCATCAAGGCGATGGGGACCACCACCACCTGCACCCCCGGCAACAGCCCCAAACCGTCCCTCGAGCTGGACGTCACGGCCCCCGCCGGCGCCGCCAAGGAAACGCAGCCCAGCGGCGGCGACACCCTCCCGCAGACCGGACCCGCTGACTCCGCCCTCGCCCTCGGTACCCTCGGCGGCACCGTGCTGCTCTCCGGCGCCGCCGGCATGCTCTGGCTGACCCGGCGCGGCCGGCGGGCCCGGTCCTGAACGGAGCACCCCCGGCCATGCCTGTGCTCCACGCCCTCAAGCGCATCGGTGTGCTGTTCCTGGCGGCCGCCGCGCTCCTGTGTACCCCTGGCACCCCCGGCGCACCCGCGGCCGCCGACGAGCCCGGCTGGACCGCCGAGCCCGCCGCCGGCCGCGCGGCCACCGCCCGCCCGTACTTCTACCTGGAGGGCACCCCCGGCACCGTCCTGGAGGACCGGCTGGCCCTGGCCAACACCACCGACCAGGAACGCACCGTGACCCTGCGCGGGGCCGACGCCTACAACACGGCGGGCGGCGCCTTCGCCGTGCGCCCCGCCACGGAGTCCACCGGCGCCGGCTCCTGGATCAGCTTCGGCGCCGCCGGGACCGTCAAGGTCCCGCCCCACACCCGCGCCGTCGTCCCCTTCACGGCCACCGTGCCGCCCGCCTCCCCGCCCGGGGACCACCCGGCCGCCGTGGTCGCCACCGAGGGCGGCCGCGAGGTGGGCGTACGGGTCCACCTGCGCGTCAGCGGCCCGACCCTGGCCGCCCTCACCGTCGAGGACGTCGCCGTACGCGGCAAGGGCGCGGGCACGGTCGTCGCGTACACCCTGGTCAACCGGGGCAACGTGGCCCTCGCCCCCGAGCTGGCGCTCCGCGCCGAGGGCCGCTTCGGCGAGGTCCCGGGCCGCGGCGCCCGCGCCCTGCCGGTGGAACTGCTCCCGGGCCAGCGGGTCGAGCTCACCGAACCCTGGCCCGGCGCACCTGTCTTCGACAAGGTCGACCTCGCCCTCACCGTGACCGCCCCCGGCGGCGCCCGGGCCACGGCCGCCGCCTCGGCGTGGTTCGTGCCCTGGGCCATCGCGGCCCGCACCGGCGCCGGGCTGCTCGCCCTCGGCGCGGTGGCGCTGGCCGCGCTGTTCCTCGTACGCACCCGGCGGGCCCGGCGCGAGCCGCCGCCGGACGGGGCGCCCGTACCCGAACGGGCCGGGCAGACGGCACCGGAACACGAGTTGACGGGAGCATCCAGGTGAGCGCCAAGGTCGGATCCCGGACGGCATCCCGGACGGCATCCCGGACGGCATCCCGGGCCGGATCAAGGGTCGGGGCCCTCTTCGCGGCGGGGCTGGCGCTGTTCGCACTGGCGCTGCTCCCCGCGGCCCCGGCCGCCGCCGACGAGGGCAAGCCCGCCGTGGCGCTCTCGCTCAAGGAGGCCGCCAAGGGCACCGAGATCAGCGTCACCGGCACCGGCTGGCGGGCCAAGACCCTGGTGATGCTGCTGGTCTGCGGCCAGAACATGATCGGCGGCACCAACAGCTGCGCCAACGCCGACGGCGCCGCGGTCGCGGTGGCGGAGGACGGCCGTTTCGCGGCCCGACTGCCCGTCGTGGCGCCGCCCAAGCCCTGCCCCTGCGTCGTGAACGTCACCTCCGTCAACGGCGACCAGTCCACCGTCGCCACCCCGATCAAGATCACCGACCACCCGGTGGCCGAGCTGCCCGCCGAAGACGGCACCGCCCGGCTCGCCATGCTCACCGGGGTCCGCCTCAAGGGCGACGACGGGGTGCTGACCTGGTTCGGCGCCCCGCCCAGCCGGAAGTTCACCGTCACCGTCGGGAACCTCGGCTCAGCCCCGGTCAAGGACCCGGTCTTCCAACTCGGCACCGCCCACGGGGTGTTCGCCCCCCTGTGGGAGGAGGTCCGGTGGAAGGGCACCATCCCGCCCGGCGGCAAGGCGGAGATCCAGCTGAACGTCGCCCTCTCCGCGGGCGCCCACGGCGACTACACCGTCTTCCTCAAGTACGGCGAGAAGGTGGTCGCCACCCAGCCCTGGGGCGTGGACCGCCCGTACGGGGTGGTGCTGTTCTGGGGCCTGCTCCTGCTGGTGATCCCGGCCGCGGTCTTCCGTATCGGCATGGCCGTCGTGGACAGGGTCCGGCCGCGCACCCCGGGCGCGGCCGGCCGCCACCGCGGCGCGCGGATCCCTGAAACGCCCGCAGGCCCGAGCCCCAGGCCGGCGGTGGCCTCTGAGGCCACCACCGAGGTCCTGCCGTGGTTCACCCCACCACAGACATCCGCACCGTCTCAGAACCATCCGACGACGAAGGGACATTCTTGAATCCTCCCCCCTCCTGCAGAGAGGGATTCCTGGCTCACGCTGCCCGACGGACCGGCGGCCCTTCAGGTCTTCCACGATCAGCACCAGCCGGGTTGAAACCAGCCCGGGAAGCAGAAATGCGAAAGGGGATGTACGTGCTTGGTTCTCGCTACGCACTGTCCGCAGTGCACGGTACGCGATCCTGTGGTCCGCCGTGGGTCATGGTGAGAGCACAACGGAGGGTGAGCGCGGCCCTGGTCGCGCTGCTGCTCGGCGGCGCGGGTATCGCCATGGTGGCTTCGCCCGCCCAGGCAGCCGAGGCCACATACAAGGTCAAGTGCGTTCCGCCGGCCGGCGGCGGCGACCCGGTGGAGGGCGAGACCACCGCCAGGATCACGGCCCCGGCCACGGCCAAGGTCGGCGACGAGGTCGACGTGGTCTGGGAGACCGTCAAGCCCGCGTCGAACAATACGGACTTGATGGTCATCCCGAAGGACTCGGTCCAGCCCACGGGCTGGATCGCGGTGAGCGGCGGGACGGCCGAGCTCAAGGTCGTGGGCGAGAAGAAGAACCCAGAGATCCCCAAGAAGGCTCCGATGGTGATGTCTCCCATGAAGGGCAAGCTGAAGCTCACCAAGGCCGGCAAGATCACCCTGACGCCCGGCAAGTACGACGTCGCCGTCACCTTCTCCTTCGGCACCTTCGTCACCAAGTGCGCGCCGGTGGGGAGCGTGGGCGTAGGGGCCACCATCAACGTCACGGACGGCGCCAGCGGCGGCACGACCACCGGCGGCACGACCACCGGCGGCGCCACGACGGGCGGCACCACGACGGGCGGCACGACCACCGGCGGAACCACGACCACCGGCGGCACCACGGGTGGCACGACCACCGGCGGAACCACCACCGGCGGAACCACCACCGGCGGAACCACCACCGGCGGAACCACCACCGGCGGCACGACCACCGGCGGAACCACCGGAGGAAACGGCGGCGGCCAGACCGACTTCCCGGGCAAGGCCGTCGAGGTCGCCTTCGACTGCGGCAGTTTCGTCCCCGGCGGCATCAAGACCCCGGTCACGATCAACGCCAAGAAGAACGGCGGCAGCTACGACCTCACGGTCAAGACCGCCAAGGGCGCGATGGCCAGCCCCGCGGCGCTCCCGGCCGGGGCCCTCAAGCCCTCGATGAACATCAAGCTCGGCGGCGCCGACAGCGGCATGGTCAAGGTCACCGGCCCCGCCAACACGGAGCCGATCGCCGCGCAGGCCCCGGTCAACCTGAGCGACATGACCGGCACCTACAAGCCCGGCAAGACCGGCAAGGTGACGCTGAGCCCGGACCAGCTGACGATCGACGTCGTCATGGCCCCGGGCGCCACGCCCATCGTCGTGCCCTGCAAGGCGACGAGCAGCGGTGTCTCCCTCGAGCTGGACACCACCGCCCAGGCGGGCGGCTCCGGCTCGCCGGGCAGCACCGGAAGCACCACCACCGGCAGCACCACCTCGGGCGGCCTCGCCGAGACCGGCGCGCAGGACGAGGGCGGCGTCAAGGCCCTGGCCCTGGTCGCCGGCACGGTGATCCTGCTCGGGGCCGCGGTCTTCACCTTCACCCCGTGGCGGCGCCTGCGCGGCACGCGGTAACCCGGGATCAACCTCGCGGGCCTGGGCATGGAAGGCGTCCATCACAGTCGGCCAGGACAGGCGCAGGTCGCGGGCGGCCTGAATGACGGTGGAGCCGGCGTCCCTCACTCGTCGTCCAGCCCAGGCCCGCAACCGTGTGGTAATCCCGCGCACGGGCTGGTATCTGCGGGACCTGCTCGGTGAACGACCGGCGCGGGCAGGTGGGTTCGCGGCAGAACCAGCGTCGCTTGTGCCAGCGGAAATCCAGCCCGGTCTCTCCGTACGGCAGGTCGCGGGGCCGGGTCGTCGCGGAGCCCTTGACGCGGGTAGCGAAGACCCCGCAGGCCGGGCAGGCCCGGGCCGCCTCATCGGCCGTGACCAGATGGACCCGACGCCCACCGTCGGCCAGCAACTCCACCCGAACGACGGACACCCCGTCGGGGTCGAGCAGCAACGTCGTATCGTCGAGCAAGCCCGTGGCTCCTGCTTGATCGTTCTGCGTAGAGAACAGAAATGATCACTCAGAACCACCGGCGGCTTACGTTCAGGGCCGAGCCGCCCAACACGAAACCACGGAGCGTGACGCCACGTCAGCAGCTTGCCAGCACACCGCTCAAGTTCGAAAACCTGGCTTCGTCCGCTTGGCGTAGTGATGAGCGGCAGCGGACGTCATCTTTCTGCGGCCCGCCCATTCGCGGTACGGCTCGAAGCCGCGGGCGACCACCGCCCGCCGGTCACCGGCGGTCCGTCAGTGGAAGACGATGGCGTGGCCGCTGTCGATGCTCGCCTGGCACGCCGCGTAGAGCTGGCGCCAGGCGAACTTCTCGGGCTCGAAGGGATCGGTGTGCGAAGTGCGGGCCAGTCTGTCCAGTTCCTCGGCCGAGAGGGTCCCGTCCTCGTCCGGGTGGATGTCGATCCCCGGCGCCAGCTCGATCAGTTCCGCCCGCAAACGCTGGCTGGACCCGACCATGCCGGCGCCCCGTACCCCTGAGTCCTCGTCGAGGAACAGTGGATCATCCATGTCGACGGGAATGTAGTAGCCCTCGGTGTCGGCGTGGCAGAGCAGGTGTGACGAGAGCATGGACACCTCGTCGTGGATCTTCTCATCGTCCCGGGTGTACTGCTCCGCACTCACGTCGAGAGCCGGGATGACGGTCTCCCCCCACAGCCGCAGAACGTATGCGCGGCGCAGGTGGTTCAGCCAGCTGTAGGGAAAGCTGCTGGCGTGGAGCAGATCGTCGGCCGGATCGGGGTCCGGTTCCGACCAGTCGACGCCTGCTCCGGCAAGCGCCTGGTTGAGCACGGCGAAGGCAGCCCGTTCGGACTCCCCTCCCTCGGGGTCGTGGCGGGCCAGATCGTTCAGATGCCTCACCGATATCGCAAGTCCCATGCACGCGACGATACAAGGCGGGTCTGACAACAGGCGCCGCAGCCATGCGAAGCCCAGAGCGCCTCCAGGGGCGGGCGTTGTGGGGGCGGCACGGCAAGGGAGCGGCGCCCAGCGCTTACTACGCTGATTCCATACCGTCAGTCAAAATCTGAACCGATCGTGCCCTCGCCGAGCAGCGTGTTCCACATCGTGGCGAACTGCTCGCCGGTGAGATCCTCACGGTTGCGCAGCCGGCGTCGGGATGCCTTCCACTCCAGATCACTGGCTCGTCCGCGTCGGCCGCGGATCTCGGCGGTGCGGCGCCGGACCATGGACAGCATCTTGTTGGCGAGCTGGACGATGTGGAAGTGGTCGACCATGACGGTGGCGTGCGGCAGGCCGGTACGGATCGCGGCGCGGTAGGCGGCGGACACGTCGATGGAGACGTGGCGAATGCTGTTTCTCCAGCTCAGCGAGGTGGTGGCGAGCCAGGCCAGCACGTCGGCGACGCTGCGGCCCTCGACCTGGCCCAGCCAGCAACCCACCCGCTCCGAGGGCGTCGGTGAAGCCGACGTGCCACCAGGCACGCGTCTGCACCCATCTGCCGGTATCGGGGTCTTGCTCCCAGCGCCACTCATGGCCACGGGCATCCTGCTGCTGGGACCAGCCCCACTGTCCCCGCCCCTCACGCAACGTGACAGCCAGTCGTCCACTCGACACGACACACCGCTCAAGTTCGAAGACCCGCCAATCCTGGCGTGTTCTGCTGTGTTGGTGCTGAATGGCTGACGCGTCATGGAATACAAGAACGGCCCGGCACACCAAAGGGTGTGCCGGGCCGTTCTGCGCGAACAGGAGGGGTGCGTCAGTGCACGCCGCCCATGAGCGGCTGGACCCTCTTGCGGTACATGTAGATCGCGATACCCGCGAGCACGGCGAGCGCGCCCTGGCTGGCGAACCAGCCCTGGGTGTCGGTCGGGGCACCGAGCAACTGGAGCAGCGCGATGGTGGAGTCACCGGCGGTGACCGCGAGGAAGAAGACACCCATCATCTGGGAGGCGTACTTCTGCGGCGCCAGCTTGGTGGTCAGCGACAGGCCGACCGGGGACAGGCACAGCTCGCCGATGGTCTGGATGAAGTAGACCGAGACCAGCCACATCGGGCTGATCTTCGTGTCGCCGGTGGCCAGGCCCTGGGCGACCATCATCACGCCGAAGGACGCGCCGATCATGACCAGTGCGAAGGAGAACTTCGCGAGGGTGCTCGGCTCCTTGCTGCGGCGCGCCATGGCGACCCAGAGCCAGGCGAAGAGCGGCGCGGCCGCCATCACGAACAGCGGGTTCAGCGACTGGAACCAGCTCTCCGGGAAGCTGAAGCCGAACAGGGTGCTGTCGGTGCTGTTCTTGGCGAACAGGGACAGCGTCGAGCCGGTCTGGTCGTAGATCGCCCAGAAGATCGCGGCGGCGACGAAGAACCAGACGTACGCGGACATCCGCGAGCGCTCGACGGGCTCCAGGTCCTTGTCGCGCTTGATGCGCATGATCGCCCACGCCGGCAGGATCAGACCCAGGATGGTCAGCGGCCACAGGGCGTAGTTGATCGTGAAGATGCCGGCCAGACCGATGATCGCGTAGGCGGCAACGGCGACGCCCAGCCAGATCAGGCCCTTCTTGACGACCGAGGACTTCTCCTCCGCCGAAAGCGGCGAGGGGACCTGGTTCGAGACCGGGCTCAGGAAACGGAAGCCGAAGAAGTAGAAGGCGAGGCCGAGGGCCATGCCGACGCCGGCCATAGCGAAGCCGATGTGCCAGTTGATCTCCTGGCCGACCCAGCCGATGGTCAGCGGGGCGACGAAGGCACCGAGGTTGATGCCCATGTAGAAGATCGTGAAGCCGCCGTCACGGCGGGGGTCGTTCTTGTCCTTGTACAGCTGGCCGACCATCGTGGAGATGTTGGCCTTCAGCACACCGGAGCCGGCCGCGATGAGCGCCAGACCGATGAAGAACGAGAGGGACGAGGGCACCGCCAGGAGGAAGTGACCCGTCATGATGACGACACCTGCGACGGCGACGGCCTTGCGGGCACCCCAGACGCGGTCGCCCAGCCAGCCGCCCGGAAGGGCGAGCAGGTAGACCATCGCGTTGTAGACGGAGTAGATGGCGACCGCGGTCGCGTCGTTCATGCCGAGTCCACCGTCGGCCACGTTCGTGGCCAGGTAGAGCACGAGCAGAGCGCGCATGCCGTAGAAGCTGTAGCGCTCCCACATCTCGGTCATGAAGAGGAAGGCCAGGCCGGTGGGGTGGCCGAGGAAGGTCTTCTCGCCAGTACTGGCCGAGTCCTTCGTCAGGCTGGAAGCCATCGTCGATCCTTGCTTGGTCGGGACGCTTCGCTTCGTGAGCGGAACAGCGCCCGGTGGGGGGTAGCCGGCACCGGCGACGGGTGTCCCATCCCACGCCCAGGGGTCTGCCCCGTCCGGTGAGGAGGGGGGCAGGGGATATCCGTAACCGAGATCCACGCTCCGTCGCGCAGCTTCGCGCGCGGGGCGCCGGCCCACAGGTCATTCACTGTCACCGGATTCGATGAGGAGAGTCGTCAAGACCCCCTGATCGATCCGGACAGAATCGAGACCTTCGGCTCGCTTTTCGGCGCAAAGGTCTCTGAGGTAGTGCATCAGGCGTCCCGTCACCATACGACACGACAGTGCGGCATATGAAAGGACTTGAGACATGGATCACAGGTGTGGCGGGAACCGTTCGGTCACATTCGAAGGCGCTTAGTAGTGCAGCACATCAGAACGGCAGGGGTGTACCGGCACACCCCTGCTTTCAGCCGCCGCGGACTACCATCACCCACATGACGCGTGTACTGCTCGCCGAGGACGACGCATCCATCTCGGAACCCCTGGCCCGCGCTCTGCGCCGCGAGGGGTACGAGGTCGAGGTCCGGGAGGACGGCCCCACCGCCCTGGACGCCGGACTGCAGGGCGGCGTCGACCTCGTCGTCCTGGATCTGGGTCTTCCCGGCATGGACGGCCTGGAGGTCGCCCGCCGGCTGCGCGCCGAGGGCCACGGCTTCCCGATCCTGGTGCTCACCGCCCGCGCGGACGAGGTCGACACGGTCGTCGGCCTGGACGCCGGCGCCGACGACTACGTGACCAAGCCCTTCCGGCTCGCCGAGCTGCTCGCCCGCGTACGGGCCCTGCTGCGGCGCGGCGCCAACGAGACGGCGCAGGCCCCCGCCACCCACGGCGTGCGGATCGACGTCGAGTCGCACCGCGCCTGGATGGGGGAGGAGGAGCTCCAGCTCACCGCCAAGGAATTCGACCTCCTGCGGGTCCTGGTCCGCGACGCCGGCCGGGTCGTCACCCGCGACCAGCTGATGCGCGAGGTCTGGGACACCACCTGGTGGTCCTCCACCAAGACCCTGGACATGCACATCTCCTGGCTGCGCAAGAAGCTCGGCGACGACGCGGCCAACCCCCGCTACATCGCCACCGTCCGGGGCGTGGGCTTCCGCTTCGAGAAGAGCTGAGACGAGAGCCGGGACAAGAGCCGGGACAAGAGCCGAGACAAGAGTCGAGTGCGTACTGAGTCATGCGCCGCCGCCTGATCAACTCCACGCTCGCCGTGGTGCTCGTCGTGATCGCCGTCTTCGGGGTTTCCCTGGTCATCGTGGAGACCCGCAGCATCACCAGCAGCGCCCAGGACCGGATCGAGTCCGAGGCGCAGGGGCTGGTGGGCATCGTCGAGTCGAGTGTGCTGGAGAAGAAGCCCATCGACGCCGATGCGCTCGCCGAGCGGCTCGACGCCGGCCGGCACGCGCGGATCATGGTCCCCGGGCGGCCGACCGTGGAGGTGGGCGCCCGGATCCCCGACAGCGTGATCCGGGGCACCGCACGCGGTGAGCAGGGCGAGGTCGTGGTCGTCGAGGAGTCCCGCTCCACGGTGACCAAGGAGGTCGGGCGGACCCTGGCCGTGGTCGGGGCCGTGGCGCTGCTGGCCGTCGTGGCGGCCGTACTGCTCGCCGTACGCCAGGCCAACCGGCTGGCGTCCCCGCTCACCGACCTCGCCGAGACGGCGGAGCGGCTGGGATCCGGCGACCCCCGGCCGCGCCACAAGCGGTACGGGGTCCCCGAGCTGGACCGGGTCGCGGACGTACTGGACTCCAGCGCCGAGCGGATCGCCCGGATGCTCACCGCCGAGCGGCGGCTGGCCGCGGACGCCTCCCACCAGCTGCGCACCCCGCTCACGGCCCTGTCGATGCGGCTGGAGGAGATCACCGTCACCGACGACCTGGAGACGGTGCGGGAGGAAGCGACCATCGCCCTCACCCAGGTGGAGCGGCTCACGGACGTGGTGGAGCGGCTGCTGACGAATTCGCGGGACCCGCGCACCGGCTCGGCCGTGCCCTTCGACCTGGACGAGGTCGTCAAGCAGCAGGTGGAGGAGTGGCGGCCGGCCTACCGCAGCGCCGGGCGGGCCATCGTCCGCTCCGGGAAGACGGGCATGCGGGCCGTGGGCACCCCGGGCGCGGTCTCGCAGGTGCTGGCGACCCTCGTGGAGAACGCGCTGATGCACGGCGGCGGCACGGTGGCGCTGCGCACCCGGGTGATCGGCAACCAGGCGGTACTGGAGGTCACGGACGAGGGCCCGGGCGTCCCGCCCGACCTCGGAAACCGGATCTTCGAGCGGGCCATCAGCGGCCGGAACTCCACCGGGATCGGCCTGGCCGTGGCCCGGGACCTCGCCGAGGCCGACGGCGGACGCCTGGAGCTGCTCCAGGCCCAGCCGCCGGTGTTCGCGCTGTTCCTGAGCCGGACCCCGCCGGAGCGGGCGGAGCCGGAGCAGATGGTGCGCTAGTGCCGTGGCCGGCAAGGTTCACCGGGTCGCGACGCTCCCCCAGCTACCGCTGGGAGGTGCCCCCAGGCACGGCACCTCGCCGCGTTGTCGGACCACGCAAGTACGTCCAGTACGAGCCGCGGCCCTCCGCCTTGCGATGCACCGCACCGGACGCCGCGCCCCGGCAAACCTTTCCGGCCACGGCACT
>NZ_JAGGOY010000030.1 GCF_018614095.1 Streptomyces sp. ISL-87
CGTGAGTCACGCGTCCCAGCCACCCCGTAGGTGGCTCAGACGGAGGAGGCCACGCGGCAGCCAGCCGCGCCCTACCTCCAAGCCCGGTCCTTTAGGGCCGGGTCAAGTTTGACAGACCGACGACTTTGGCGCTCGCCGACAGCTCGTAGACCAGAGTGACCGTGCGGCGGCCGCCGGGTGGGAGCGCGACGTCCCAGCGGGCGATGCCTTCAGCGTCGACCACATCGGGCGCCGGAGAGCAGGCTTCCTTGCGCAGGCGTACCTCCACCGCCGAGACCTCGGAGACCGGGATCCGCTCCCGGAGGACGACCACCCGTTCGCCCTGCTCCCCGGGGGCGGAGAACCGGGACAGGTGCAGCCGGACCGTGCGGGTGACCACGGTCCGCTGGATGATTCCGGCGGAGTCGCGGGACTCCTCGGCATACCGGACCACCCTGTGGTCGTCGCAGCTGCCGAAGGCGAGCTCGACCGGGGCGCCGGGGGCGGTGAAATCCAGCGTGCCGCGGCCGCTGAATCCGCTGCCGCGGACCAGGTCCACGGGACCGGCGAGCAGCGCATGGCCGGACAGGTTGTCGAACCGCACCACCTGGGTGACCAGCGGGGACAGCTCGGGCGAGCAGGCGAACTCGCTGCTTTCGGCCGTGGTGAAGGCGGAGATCGGCACCCGGTGGGCGCGGCCGTCTCCGGGCACGGAGACTGGTGCGGGGGAGCTCAGCACCCGCGCCTCGCCGCCGTCGTCCACCCCCGGCAGGCCGAGCACCGGGGCCGGGCCGAGGTCCCCGATCTCCTCCTCGCGCAGCTCGACGTCGACCGTACGGCGCTCCGCGGCGGAGCGGTCCCCCAGCGTCAGCCGGTCCTCGCCCAGCCGCGGTGGATCGGTGGCCAGCGCAGACCGGGCCGTCGACAACGTCAGCCGTACGTCGGACCAGTCCTCGCCGGTGCGCTGCCAGACCATCGCGTCGGTCTCCAGCGTCAGGGAGTCCCCGTCGAGCACGGCCCGGTAGGCAGGCCGCCACAGCGCACACGGGGTGAGGTGGCTCAGGCGCAGCCGGACCGGCCCGGCGACCGCGGTTTCCACGGTCAGTTCGATATGGCCGACCAGCTCGGCGGGCTCCCCCTCGGAGAGGTCGATGGCCCGCTGGGCCTCCCCGAGCTCGACGGCGAGGCCGGCCAGCCGGGCCTCCACGGTGCGGAGTTGCTCGCCGTACGCGTCGCGCTCGTCGTCCACCCGGTCCAGTTCGCGGGCCCAGCGGGGCCCTTCGCTCTCCCCGCAGCCGACGCCTTCGCCGATCTCCCGCAGCAGATCGGCGGCGAGGCGGCCGAGCAGGCCGAGGCGGGCGTGCAGCCGGTCGCGTCGCTGCCCCAGGGCGATCCGCTCCTCTTCGAGAACGTGCACGCGGTGGCGCAGGGCGGAGTCGTCGCCGGTGGACGGCAGCGGCCCGCGCGGCGTCCAGCTGCGGACGATCCGCACGTCGAGAACGGTCGCGGCGTGGTCGGCGGTCAGCTCGGCATGGAGGGTACGGTCGACGGCCAGCGCACTGACCGGCCCGAGCCGCAGCCGCTGGACCCCGGCCTCCAGGTCGAGCATGACGGTGCGCTCGATGTGGGCGCGATCCTCCAGGCAGGTGACGGCGGTGACGGGGAGGGCGATCACGGGGAAGGCGATCGGCTTCGGGGCCGTGGACATGGCGTGTGTCAGCTCCTGCGGTTGCCGCCGACCAGGGCCTTGCCGGCCGGGATGCGGATCTCGTAGCCGCCGTCGAGGGCGGCGGTGCCACCGGCGGGCAGGTCCACCCGCCAGACGCGGGTGCCCGGGGCATGCCGCTCGGGCCCGGCGCCACCCTCGGGTGGTGCCGTCCAGTCGGCCCGTTCCTCGATCCGGACGTCCGGTTCGGAGGTGACGGGCACCCGCTCGCGGACCTCGACGGTGACGGGCCTCGCGAGCCCGTTGGCCAGCTCCACGTGGACGCGGTGGTCGAGCACGGTGGTGTTGCCCCGCAGGCCCGCGGTCGACTCGTGGAGGTTCGTACGGCGGGTGACCCGGATGCCCTCGGCAGGCCCGAGCCCCACCCGGCGGACACCGCCGGGGGCGAGCGTGGGCAGTGCGGCGGTCAGCAGGAACTCGTCGTCGACGGTGACCTCCACCGGGCCGGCCAGCAGAGCCTGGTCGGTGGCGTTGGAGAGCACCAACTCCGCGTACACGGTCCGCTCCACGGACGGCACGCACACGTACTCGGTGCGCAGACCGACCGGAATCTCGGCGACGGTGATGGTGTGCCAGGTGCCGTCCGACGGAATGTCGGCGCGGGCCGTGGCATCGAAGCGGTGGTCGAAGGAACCCGCTGACTGGCGGGGCCGCACGGCGTGCCCGGGCAGCGGCAGCACGGCCACCGCTTCGGCGCGGCGGCGGTACTCGGCCGCCACCGCGTCGGAGGGAGAGCCGGGGAACAGCCGGCCTTTGCGGCCGCCCTGCTCGTCGGGGCCGCACAGGACGAGGGCGGCGTAGTCGAGCTCGGCGCCGCTCGGCTGCGGCGGACCGGCCGCCGGTGCGGCGCCGCGCGGCTGCGGTGGACCGGCCGGCGGTGCGGCGCCGCGCGGCTGCGGTGGACCGGCCGGCGGTGCCGGAGCGGGTGGCGCAGCCCGGCCGGGAGCCGCAGGTGCCGTGGCGGCGGGGGCGCCGGCGAAGGATCCGCCGCCGGTACGCGGCCTGCCGCCCGGTCGCGACCGGACCGGCTGCGCGAGGTCGGACATCCCGCCGCCGAAGACCGCCGGGGAGTGGCTGTCCGCGCCGGAGGGCACCGGGAGGGCAGCGGGTGGCCCTCCGTAGGCCTGCGGTGCGGGCGGCGGTGGCGGCGGCGGCGGAACGGGGCCGGACGCGGAGCCGCCTGCGGCAGCCGCGGGCGCGGCCGTCGGGGCCGGGCGGGGGCCGGCCGCCGCCTCGTATCCGGCGAACAGGTCGGCGAGCCCCGCCGGAGGCTCGCGCCAGCCGGAAGGAGTGGGGGCGGGCTGACGGCGTCCGATCCGGATCGAACGGAGCCTCGGCAGGTCGGTGCGGCGCCGGAGGTCGGCGGTGGCCAGGGCGATGCGCACGCCGGTCCAGTCCTCACCGGTGCGCTGGGCGACCGAGGCGCGCAGCACCAGGCGCCCGGTGTCATCACCCTGACGGTGGGTGAGCCGGTAGGCCGGCACCCAGACGGCGCCCGGCACCCCGTACTCCAGCTCCAACTCCAGCTCCAGCCCCACCTCCGCGTCACCGGTGACGTCGAGGGTCAGGACCGCGGAGACCGTGGTCTCCACATGCGCTGACGGTGCGTCGGTGGAGGCGCGGGCGAGTCTGTCCGCGGCGACGCTGAGCTCGTGCTCGACGCGGCGCATCGCCTCCTCCAGCTCGACGAGGCGGCTGTGCAGTCCCGTCAGCCGCTCGTCCACGAACTCGGCGAGCGCCAGCCACGCGTCGGCCGGGGTGCGGCGGTGCGGGTCCTCGGGCAGACGGACCGGCGGCACCGGGTGCAGAGCCCTGACCTCCTCGATCAGGCTCAGTTGCCGGTCCCGGCGTCCCTGCGCCGCCGCGTACTCGTCGCGCAGCCGCTCGACCTCGCACCGCAACTCGTCGGGTACTCCGGTGCCGAGCGGCTCGGCCTCGATGTCCACACGGGCCTCGGTGACGCGCACCCCGGGGGCGCCCAGGACGCCGGCCCGCAGTGAGCCCGGGTCCAGCGAGCGGGGCAGTCCCGTCACCCGCACCCGGCCGTCCGGCGGCACGCGGCCCCGGACCAGGCGGCGGCAGACCGCGCCCTGCGCGTACACCACGACCGAATCGAGGGTCGATCTCCACCTCGGTGCTGTCTCAGCCGTCATGTGCTCCGCCCCCCGCCGCGTCCGTGCTGAGCGAAGCCTACGCCCGAGCGGTCCGCGCCTCCGCGTCGAGTCCCGATGTCAGTGACCTGTCGTACGGTCGGGACGTGTGCACATCCGACGAAGTCCGTGAACTCGCCCTCGCCCTGCCGGAGACGACCGAGAAGGAGGCCTGGTCCATGCCCACCTTCCGGGTCGCCGGCAAGATGTTCCTGACCCTGCCCGACGAAGAGACGTCGATGGCCGTCCGCTGCCCGAAGGTGGAGCGCGACGAGCTGGTCCTAGCCGAGCCCGAGAAGTTCTGGGTCGCGGACCACGAGGCGTCCTTCGCCTGGGTGCGAGTGCGCCTGGCCGCCCTCAATGACGCGGATGAGCTCCGTGCGATCGTCGTCGACTCCTGGCGCCAGGCGGCCCCGCCCGGGCTGCTCAAGGCCCACCCTGATCTCGTGCCCCCGGCATAGAAGCTTCCGCTCCCGCTCCCGCTGAGATGAGCGGAGTCGTCAGGGCTGATTCACCCCGGCTCCACGCGGCGAGGAGGACGCTTCCGAGACGCCCCTCGAGCAAGGTGGTGGCGTCCGCACCGAAGGCGATGTCCCGTTCGAGGTGGGGCTCGTCCTCAAGGAGTCCGGCGATGACCTCACGGCGGACGAGCTGCTCATGTACGGCGTCGGCCTCGACGTGCTCGGTGTAGAAGTGCTCGGCGGCAGGACCGGCCTCCAGCCGGCGCATGGCGGCGGCCATACGGCGCGAGCCCGGCGACGACGTCACCTCTACACAGGCGAAATGACCCACGAGAGCTCCACGCAGCGCCCGGTGAAGGCCGAAGAGGGACATGACGTTGACAGTGGCCAGGGCCTCGGCGGGCGCCGAGTCGAGGTAGGAGCCGTACGAGGGATCGAGATCCAGATCCTTCATCAGGTCCGCGAACAGCCGGGAGTGCATCCGTTCGGCGCGGCCACCGCCGAACTCGTCGTACTCGATGGCCACCATGGCCGCCTTGGCCCGGCCACGCAGGCGCGGGATCACCCAGGCGTGCGGCTCGGCCTCTTTGAGGTGATAGAGCGAGCGCAGTGCCGCGTACTCGCGGAGCTGCCACAGTTCGCCGTCGTGTTCGAGGTGCGCCGAGACGCTTCCGGTGTGATCGACGGGCTCGACGAGCAGCTCGCCGAACGCCTCGTCGACGGTGCGGTCTCGGGCGGTTTCCCGGCGCAGTGCCGTCAGGAACCGGTCTTCGAGTGCCTGCCGGAGCCGGAGAAGTCCGGGATCCCACTCGAGAGCCTCGTCCACGCCCTCGAAGCCGCGGTAGTGGAGTTCGTACAGTACGTAAAGGGCGAGCTGAAGGTCCTCGCCGAACGCGGCTGCCGGGCTGACCGCCCAAGCGTCCGGCAGGCTGTCCTGCTCACCACGCAGGGCGGCGATCACCGCTCTGGAAAGCGCGCCCCTGCCCGTCGGCAAGGCCGGCGCCATCTCGGCCGGCATGGCGGGAGACGTCCATGTCGCTGGCATGCCTACCGCGCCTCCCGACTCGTGTGTGCGGGGCGGTCCTCCGCTGCGCGGTGCTGCTGCGCGGCCCGGATGACGACCAGTTCCTCGGTCAGTTGTCCTCGTTCCACCAGGCCTTGCTCCACCAGCCAGGGCCTGCGCGATCTCAGGACAGGGCCGAACGGGATGTGTGCGTGCGCCACGATTTCGCCGCTCAGCCCCGCCTCGGCCAGGCGCGCCAGGGTGGCATCCGTACCGGCCAGGGCGGAATGGACCAGCAGCAGGATGCCCTGGGGTTTGAGGAGGGCGGGCGCGGCCGCGCAGATCCCGTCGACGACGGCTCTGCCGTCGCGGCCGCCGTCCCAGGAGCGGGCAGCGCCGCGTCGGGGCAGGTGTGCGTCAGGGGCCGGGACGTAGGGCGGATTGCTGATGACGAGGTCGAATCGCCGACCGCGTACGGCCTGCGGGACGGTTCCGAGACGGACGGTGATCGGCAGACGCAGCCGCGCGGCGTTCACCCTGGCCGTGAGGGCGGCGCGCCAGGAGACGTCGACCGCGGTGACCCGGGCTCCGCCCAGGGCCGCGCACAGCGCCAGCGCTCCGCTGCCGGTTCCGATGTCCAGGACGTCCATACCGGCGGTTACGTCGGACTGTACGGAGCGGGCCAGAAGCAGGGTGTCCTCCTGTGGGGAGTAAACGCCGGGGAGACGCCACAGCGGCCTGAACCCCAGGCGGGCGTTCGGGAGGCCAACCGTCTCGGTCATGCGCGTTGCAGTCATATGTGGATCTCCACGGGGTCGATCGCCGTCCGGTTCCCAGCGCCGGTCTCTCGGCCTGGTTTCCAGCGGCTACCCACGTCACCCGGGCTCATGCCCATGCCCCTGAGTGCGCGGACGGGTGATGCCGGCGGGCAGGGAGCGGTATCGCCCCGGCCGCCGGGTGGACCAGCGACGTCCCCGAACAGGACCTGACCATCCCCCTGAGGCCTATTCCAACGCTGCCGCACAGCGGCTTCCGATTGAGCGTGCCGTGGCCACAGGCGACGAACACCTCGCTGGTCGGGGCCGATCGGCAGCCATGACGGCCGGCCCGACGCCGGCCTTCAGACGCCAGTCTTCAGGAGTGTGGCCCAGGTTGGGGTGCGGGCTGCGGGCCTGGCTCCCGATCCGGTTCCGGCGGCGCCGCCGGCTGTGGTTCCGGCGCGTGGGGGTCGACCGGGAAGGGGTGCGTGGGCGGAGCTGGGTAAGGGTTCGGGCCCGCTGGGAATGGATGGGTGGGCTGCCCCGTATTCGTGCTCATCATCGAGGGCCCCCTTCCAGAGAGGCGACTTGGGAGGTTCAGGTGTTGGTGGTGGTTTCGGCGAGTTGGTCGACGACGGCCACCGTGTCTGACCTCGGTGATAGCCATGCACGGCGTCTAACCCGCACGGCCGGTCCGAAACCAGCCGGGGCAAGGCCACCGCGGCCCTGACGAGCATGAGCCGCCGCTTCAGGACTCGCCTTGAGCCGGCGGACGAGTCCGACCGCCGTCCGCCCGTCCGACCGCCGTCCGCCCGTCCGCCCGCCGCCCGCCCGTCCGCCGTCCGGCCGCCCTCCGCCCCAGGGTCAGTCGGCGGGACCGTCCGCCGTGAGCCTGAACACCGCTCCGTCGGCATCGCGGAGGGCCACCCAGCGCTCGGTGGCGTTCGAGACGATGGGCGACAGGGCCGCGCCGCCGTGGGCTTCGGCCGTCTCGATGGCCTTGGCGAGGTCGGGGACCCGGAAATGGACCAGCCAGCGGGGCTGCATGTGCGGGTCGGGGGCCGCTGTCTCGACGGGACCGCTGTTCAGACGGGCTACGGGCTCGCCGGCCTGCCGCAGGACGACCTGGTCCTCCTCGTAGGAGACCTCGCAGCAGCCCTTGCGGCCGCTGGCCCAATCCAGCACTCCGCCGTAGAAGATCGCCGCCTCGAACGCGTCCCGGGTACGCAGTTCCAGCCAGGCCGGCGCCTGGCCAACGCCGATGCGCCAGTCGGCTGCGACCGGGCCCTCCCAGATACCGAAGACGGCGCCGTCGCGGTCGGCTACGAGGGCACCGCGGCCACCCGGGGCGAAGGAGACCGGGCCGACCGCGATCGTGCCGCTGCGCTCGCGGATCCGGTCCACCGCCACGTCGGCATCGTCGACGGCGAAGTACACCGTCCACGCCACCGGCATGGTCACGCCCGTGGCCAGGGACCCGATGCCCGCCACGGGCACGCCTTCCAGCTCGGCGACGACGAACGCCTCGCCCATGGGTGCGGGCCGGAAATCCCAGCCCAGCGTCGCGCCGTAGAACTCCTGCGCACCGTCCAGATCGCGGGCCATCAGGCTGACCCAGCACGGTGCGCCGAAGACGTCCCGCGTGGTGATCCCCACGGTTCACGCTCCGTTCTCTCGGTGCGGTCCTTGCGGTGCTTGCGTTGCAGCACCGCAAGGGTTACTGGCGGTGTTGAGGTCAAGGTCATCCTGACGCCAGCTGTGCCCCCCGCGCACGTCGGCGCCCCGCAGCGGCATGGCGAATGCCTTGGTAGGCCCGGAGGCAGAGCGGTAGGACTCCGTCGGATGCCATTCGGCCAGGAGGATTGTGGCGTCGTCGGTGCGCGGAGCATGCCCATGGACTGGACTGCCGGTACGGATCAGGGCCCGGAAGATCGTCCGGGCCGATCGTGTGGGCATCGCGGAGCAGCGCTCCGAGGCGACGGCCGAACTCTGCATCGTCCATGTGGTCACCACCTGTCAGCGGTGGGCCACCGGCGCCCGCGCAGGTCACTTGAGTCTACGCTTCCCTGACCTGCCCGTTGGCCGAGGAAGCCCGGCCCGGGGGGCGCCGAGTATGAGGCCGTCGGATGAACGAATGTGCTCAGGGTCGGGCGATTCAGCGGAAGGCGGCGCCGTTCTCCGAGATCCATTGCTGGAATGTCCTGGCCGGGGCGCTGGTGATCTGGGAGACGGTGTCGCGCACGGTGAGCAGCTCGTCGTTGAGGTCGCCGCCCGTCACGTCGAGGACCGCGTCCGCGGCTTCGTCGCCCAGGAAGGCGGCTATCTGACGGTGGGCCTCCTGCCGGCTGATCTGGGCGAACGGCACCTCCCGCCCCAGCGTTGCCGCGATGGCCCGGACCTGTTGCCGGGCCGTGATCCGCTCCGGGCCGGTCAGGGCGTACGTCCGCCCTCGGTGGCCGGACTCAGTCAGGGCCGCCCGGGCCACCGATGCGATGTCCGCGGGGTGGACCGTGGGGAGGCCGGTGTCTGCATAGGGCACGCGGACCGTTGCGCGCTCGCGGATCGTTCCCGCCCACCACAGGGCATTCGAGGCGAACTGTGTCGGTCGCAGGATCGTCCATGCCATTCCGCTGTCCTTGAGCAGTTGCTCGACGGCCAGGTTCTCGTCGGCGGGGCCCAGATGCGGATGGGTCTGGACGGTAATGGACGACACCAGCACCACGTGTTCCACACCTGCCCGCCGAGCAGCCTCAAGAATCGCGGCGTCCGAGCCTATTCGTGACACAAGGAACAGCGAACGCACCCCCTCCAGCGCGGGCTTCAGTGAGGCTGCCCGAGCGAAGTCAGCCTCGACAGCTTCGACCCCTTCCGGAAGCGCGGCCCGCGCGGAGTCACGCGTGAGCCCCCTCACCGGTCCGGCACCGAAAGACTGGAGCTCCTTCAAGAGCGCGCTTCCTATGTTCCCAGTGGCCCCGGTCACGAGGATCATCGGTCTTCTCCTGCCGTCAGGTGGTGATCAACATGATGTGACGGTAGGACCTCAACCGAACTTCAGGTCAAGGAGGCCCAACAGGGGGTGACCAACTGAGCAGGTTTGAGGACTACGACCCCGCGGGCCAGCGCATGGGGCTCATTCCCTCATTCCCTCATTCCTCTCGACTGGCCCGGTCCGGCACGCGCACACGGTGGCTGGTGTCGCACCACGGGTAGATCCGGCTGCGCCGGCATGTGCACAGCGCGACCACCGGCCTCTCGGACCGGGCGATCGACCCGTCCCGCCGGGACCGCTCCACGGGCCCGGCGACCAGCTCGGGCCCGTCCGGCTCCGTGATGCGTCGCGGTGTGCCCGTGTTCCGCTCCGCCGGGAGGCTCCCGGCCGCTGCTCGGTCTCGTGCCATGGAGGGCGCCTGCCCAGCGGACGGCGCACAAACCGTCTGGAGTGTTGTGCTCCGCCCGGCTGCGCCGCTTTCACGCACCCCGCTCGTAGAGGGGTGTCAGGGCCCGTCCACGAGCCGCCGGAACGCCCGGGCATTGACGACGGCGGCCCCGCCCGGGTCGTTGTTGAAGTAGGCGAAGACGTCGGCGTCCGCCGGCCAGGTGTCGGCGATGCGCTCGGCCCAGGACTTCAAGGCCGTCCGGCCGTACCGGGGACCGGGGGAGGCCCTGCCCTCGTGAAAGCGTACGTATCCCCAGTCGGCTGTCCGCCACAGCGGCGTCACGGGACGTGACCCCCGGTCCGCCCAGCACAGGGCGGCCCCGCGCGCGGTCAGCACCTCCCGTACCTCCGGGATCCACCAGGAGTCGTGCCGCGGTTCGACGGCCACGCGCGTACGGCGCGGGAAGCAGGCGAGGCAGGCATCCAGGGCTTCCACGTCCACCCGCAGGGTCGGCGGCAGTTGGAGCAGGACCGGTCCCAGCCGGTCACCCAGCGCGCTGCTGTGCTCCATCAGGCGACGCACCGGCTCCTGCGGCTCCCGCAGACGCTTGATGTGGGTCAGGAACCGGCTGGCCTTCACCGCCATGACGAAGCCGGGCGGAGTGCGTTCCCGCCAGTCGGCGAACGTTTCCGGGGCGGGCAGCCGGTAGAACGCGTTGTTGCTCTCGACCGTGTGGAAGTGCTGCGTGTATTCCTCCAGCCAGAGCCGTTGCGGCCGCCCTTGCGGGTAGAGCACCCCGGCCCAGTCCCGGTACTGCCACCCGGATGTGCCGACGAGGACAGGCATGATTCTCCTTCTCGGCGTCCAAGGGGGGTGCCGGGCCGCCCTGGGGGATCCACTGACCCCCCGGTGGCTGGCTACCCACCTCCCGGGCGCCCATGCGGGGATCCGGCGCGCGGCCGGGGCCCCGTGGCCGCATGTACGCGCCGATTGCGGGCAGCCCCATCCCATGAGCTACGACCAGCCGCGGATAGAGGTTCTCCTGGACCAGGACGAGGTCCGGGTCGTCGTGCTGTCGGGTGAGTTCGACATCGACAACGTCGAGCCAGTCCGAGAAGTGCTGACCGCTGCCGCGAGGGACGGCGTACGACGTGTCGTGGACGTCACCCGCCTGGTCTTCGCCGATTCCTCCTTGCTCACCACGCTCCTCGCGAGCCGACGGGACGGTCCTCTGGTACTGGCGGGCCCGGTCCCGCCACAGTTCGCGCAACTCTTGCGCCTGTCCAGCGCGGAATCCGTCCTGGAGATCGCACCCACCCTCGACGACGCCCGCTCCTTTCGGCCGAGCCCCCGCCGGGACCCGTAGACATCAGCATTCGACGCCTGGGGCGGTGTGGGTGTGAGGCCGCGTATCAGGGGCAGGCGGCTGTTGCGAAGGCTCCCGCCGCCTCCCGACCGCGGCGAGGACCGTGCACCCGCGACACGAGGAGCACGAGAGATGAGCGAGCAGAGGAAGAACCCGACCCCGACCCCGCCGTCGAAGGCGCCGGGGGAGAGCGGCGACCGCGCGGCACGCGAGGAGGCGGAAGACGCCGTCATGCCGGGCCGCCATGACCGCGAGGCGGGCGACGCGCTGACGCCGAACACCGAGGCCCAGCGCCGCGCGGGCAGGCGGGACCGGTCTGGGGACTGACTCCGCCAGTTCCGGGAGTGACGACGCCGGAACGAGGGAGATGACGCAGCGATGAACCATTACGGCGAACACGCGCATCCGCGCGTCACCGGACTGGTGGGCTCCAAAGCGAGCGAAACGGCTGCCCGAGTACGGCGTACGGGCGCCGGTGCGGGACAGCTCGTCCAGGACGCGGTCCCCGCGATCGTACGGGCAAGAGCCAATGACGGCGATGGCGGCGCCGTCGCCCGTGGTGGTTTCCAGCCCTTGCTCCTGGCCGCCGGAGCGGCGTTGGCGGCGGTCGCCGCCGTGGTGGTCCGCCGCCGGGCAGGCGCACGCGGGACGAGTCGGTAACGACGAGAGGTGTTCGGTAACGACGAGGTGTGAGGACCCGACGACCGAGTACGAACGCTCGCGCACGATGCCCGCTCTCCCGGAGCACGTCTTCGACCAGGCGGCCAACGTGGACCAGATGGATGAACAGGTGCGCCTGCGCACTGACGGCGCGGCCGGCTGACTCCCGGGTTCCGTCCGTCGAGCAGTTCTACGCCCGTCAGGCGGAGTTCCCGCCCCCGCCCGCGGGCTCGCCGTTCGCGGGCGGGTACGCCGGTCTCGCCGGTGCCGGCGGCGAGGGAAGAGGCGGGAGGGACGGCTCGTACAGCCAAGCCGAGAACAGGTCGTCCACCGGCTCGGCGGCGTAACGGGCCACGTGGGTGGCGAAGCCCGCGGTGGTCACCACGCCGTGGCGGTGCACGGTGGCCCAGTCGCGCAGCATGCGGAAGAACGCGCCGTCACCCAGGGCGCAGCGGATCGCGTGCACGGCGAGACCCCCGCGCTGGTACAGGCGGTCGTCGAACATCAGCTTGCGTCCCGGGTCGGCCAGCGTGAGGTCCTGCGGCTGCGAGGCCACCAGCCGGTGTGCGGTGGCCGCCAGCTCGTGCGCGGTGCGGCCGCCGGAGCGTTCCGACCAGAGCCATTCGGCGTACTTGGCGAAGCCCTCGTTCAGCCAGATGTGCCGCCAGTCGCCGATGCTCACGCTGTTGCCGAACCATTGGTGCGCGAGCTCATGGGCGACGAGGCGCTCCGAACCACGGGCCCCGTCCACATGGTTGGCGCCGAACGTGGAGAGACCCTGGGCCTCCACCGGGACGTCCAGTTCCTCGTCGACGACGACCACCGCGTACTCCCCGAAGGGATACGGCCCGAACAGTTCCTCGAACAGCCGCATCATGGCGGGCTGCCGTGCGAAGTCGCGGGAGAACCGCGGCAGCAGACGCACCGGCACGTGGGCGCTCTGCGGAACGCCGCCGAGGCCGGGGTCGCCGAACAGCACCGTCTGGTACACGCCGATGGACAGGCCGACGAGGTAGCTGGAGGTGGGTGCGGACTGCTCGTACACCCAGGTGGTCGTGCTGGCCCTGGTCGTCCGGGTGAGCAGTCGGCCGCCGGCCACCACCGTGTAGGCGGACGGGGTGTTGACGGAGATCTGGTACGAGGCCTTGTCGGCGGGCCGGTCGTTGCACGGGTACCAGGAGGGTGCGCCGACCGGCTGGCTGGCCACCAGCGCGCCGTCGGTCAGTTCCTCCCAGCCGATGCCGCCCCAGGGGCTGCGGACGGGCTTGGGATTGCCCGCCCAGTGCACCTCCACAGTGAAGGCGGCGCCGGCGGGCAGCGGCTTGCCCGGCCGGATGCGGAGCTTTCCGCCCCGGAGGGTGTACTGCGGCGCCCGGCCGTTCACCAGGACCCGGCCTATTTTGAACTCGGCCAGGTTCAGGTGGAACTCGGCGAGCGGCGCCCGCCCGGCGATCGCACTGAGCCGGGCCGTCCCGGCCAGCCGGTTGGGGCCGGGGCGGTATTCCAGAGCGAGTTCGTACCGGTGCACGCGGTAACGGGGGTCGCCGTTGGCCGGAAAGTACGGGTCCGATGCCGCTGTCCTCTGGCCGCTCATTGCCGCTTCCGTTCCCCGCACTGTGCTCGGGACCTTTCAGGTCCGCCACGCCTCGATCGGATTGCCCAGCCAGCGCGTGCCGGCGGGGACGGATTCCCCGGCCATCACGAGGGAGGCGGGACCCAGGGTGCTGTGGGCGCCGACCGTACTCCCGGGCAGGACGATTCCGCCCGGGCCCAGGGTGGCGCCCTCACGGAGGACCACAGTATCCGTCCTCAAGATCCGGTCGTGGAAGAGGTGTGTCTGCAACACGCAGCCACGGTTCACGCTGACCGCGTCGCCCAGCACCACCAGGTCCGTCTCGGGCAGCCAGTAGCTCTCGCACCACACGCCACGGCCGATCCGGGCCCCGAGACCGCGCAGCCACAGGGCCAGCAGCGGCGTACCGGGCACCGATCCGGCCAGCCACGGCACGGCCAGTACCTCGACGAACGTGTCGGCGAGCTCGTTGCGCCACACGAAGCCGCTCCACAGCGGGTGTTCTCCCGTCCGGTGCCGGCCCACCAGCAGCCACTTCGCGGCCACCGTGACCCCACACGCGGCCACCCCGGCGGTGAGCAGGACCGCCCCGGACAGCAGCGCGGTTCCCCAGATCCCCAGACCGCTCGTCGTGATCAGCGCGCAGAGCGCCGCCACGGTCAGTACGGCCAGCGCGGCCGAGCAGAACACCGGGACGAGCCGGCACAGCTCCACCATGCCCCGCGCCCACAGCAGACGCGCGGGCGGATCGTACGTCCGGCTCTGGTCGCCGTCCGCGGCGGACCGTGGCAGCCGGACCGGCGGCAGGCCCAGGTACGAACTGCCCTTCTTGGCCTTCTTCGGAGTCGCCGACAGCACACCGACCAGCCCGTCGTCCGGCACCGTGCGGCCCGGCGCGGTCATGCCGGAGTTGCCGAGGAACGCCCGGCGGCCGATCTCGGAGTGGCCGATCCGCATCCAGCCGCCGCCCAGCTCATAGGGGGCGGTCAGAGTGTCGTCGGCGAGGAACGCGCCTTCGCCCACGGTGGTGAGACTCGGCAGCGCGAGCACGGTGGACACCTCCGCGCCCCGGCCGATCCTCATGCCGAGCAGCCGCAGCCACACCGGGGTGATCAGCCCGGCGTACAGCGGGAACAGCGTTTCCCGGGACAGATCCATCAGCTGAGTGACCGTCCAGGCCTGCCAGCCCACCCGGCTGTGCGTCGGATGAATTCCCGTACGCAGTCCGAGGCTGAGCAGACGTACGCAGACCAGCAGGAGCAGCGCGTACGCGAACCCGAAGGCGAGCGCCCCGGGCACCACGCCGAGCAGGGTTCCTCGCAGTGCCCGGGCCGGCCCGGCGTCAGCGGGCACGAACCGGCTCACCACGAGCAGGGCGGGCAGGGTGGCGAGCACGGGCAGGGCGGTGAGGGAGAAGCCGGTCGCCCCGTACATGGCGCGCCAGTGGACCGCGCGCGGCGGCCGCTGCCCCGGCCAGTTGCGCTTGGCCTTGCCGAGCTTGACGGCGGGCGCTCCGGCCCAGCGCTGGCCGGTCGGAATCTGCCCGGCCACGGCGGAGCCGGGGGCCACCTCGGCCCGCTTGCCGACCCGCGCACCCGGGAAGAGCATGCTGCGGGTGCCGACCACCGCCCCCGCACCCACCTTGACCGGGCCGATCTCCAGCCGGTCCCCGTCCAGCCAGTACCCGCAGAGGTCCACCTCGGACTCCACGGCGCAGCCGCGGCCGAGCTTGAGCATGCCCGTCACCGGGGGCAGCGCGTGCAAGTCCACCTCGGGGCCGACCTTGGCGCCGAGCGCCCGCGCGTAACGCTCCAGCCAGGAACCGGTGAGGGACGTCGCGCCGACGTACTCGGCCAGCCGTTCGGCCGTCCAGAGCCTCAGGTGCACGCTTCCGCCGCGCGGGTGGCGTCCTGCCTTCACCCCGCGCAGCAGCAGCCGCGCGCCGCCGGCCGCGATCGCGAGGCGGCCCGGCGGGCTGAAGAACAGCACCGCACCGGCGGCGACGAGCCACCACGAGGCGGTGGGCGCCCACGGATAGGGCCCGAACCAGTGCAGTACGTTGCCCAGTGCCAGCAGCGCCACCGTCCAGCGCAGGCCGACCAGGGTGAACAGCGGGAGCAGCAGGAGCGATTGCGTGACTTGGGACCGGACCGGAACCGGAGCGACGGCCCGGGCCGCTTCGTCGTCCCGTACGGACTTCTCCAGCCGCCGGGCCAGCTTGCGCAGGGTGGGCTGCTGATAGATGTCGAGGACGGCCGCTCTCGGGTAGCGGGTGCGCAGCCGGGTGGTGAGCTGGGCGGCGGCGAGGCTGTTGCCGCCGATCGCGAAGAAGTCGTCTGCGGCTCCGGTGACGGCCACGCCGAGGGTCTCGCTCCACTGCTCGGCGAGCCAGGCCTCGGTGCCGTACAGCTCCTCGGCGGGGCCGTCGGGCTCCAGTTCGGGCAGCGGCCACGGCAGCGCGTCCCGGTCCACCTTGCCGGAGGTGCGGGTCGGCAGCTCGTCGACCGGCGCGAGCAGCGGGACGAGGGCCGCGGGCAGTTCGGCGCGCAGCCGCTCCACGGCCGCCGCGCGGTCCCAGCCCTCCTGGGTGACCAGGTAGCCGACGAGCAGCTGGTTGCCGCTGCGCGCGGTGCGTACGGCGGCGGCCGCGCCGGCGACGCCGGGCAGGGCCTGCAGCGCGGCGTCCACCTCGCCCAGCTCGATCCTGCGGCCGCCGAGCTTGATCTGCTCGTCACCGCGGCCGAGGAAGACCAGCCCCTCGGGTTCCGCGCGGACGAGGTCGCCGCTGCGGTAGGCGCGCTGCCAGCCGAGGGATTCCAGCGGGGCGTACTTCTCGGCGTCCTTCTCGGGGTCGAGGTAGCGGGCCAGGCCGACGCCGCCGATCACGAGCTGGCCGCTGCCGCCCATCGGCACCGGCTCGCCGGACTCGTCGACCACGGCCAGCTCCCAGCCGTTCAGCGGGAGGCCGATCCGGATCGGCTCTTCACCGGTCAGGAGCGAGGCGCAGGCGACGACGGTGGCCTCGGTGGGGCCGTAGGTGTTCCAGACCTCGCGGCCCTCGGTGACCAGACGCTGGGTCAGCTCCGGCGGGCAGGCCTCTCCGCCGAAGATCAGCAGCCGGACCTCGCCCAGGTCCTCTGGCTCCCAGAGCGCGGCCAGGGTCGGAACGGTGGAGACGACGGTGATCTCCTGTTCCGCCAGCCAGGGGCCGAGGTCGGCACCGCTGCGCACCTGGGAGCGGGGGACGGGCACGAGGCAGGCGCCGTAGCGCCAGGCCAGCCACATCTCCTCGCAGGAGGCGTCGAAGGCGACGGACAGCCCGGCCATGACCCGGTCGCCGGGACCGATCGGCTCCTCGGCGAGGAACAGCGCGGCCTCGGCGTCCACGAAGGCGGCGGCGCTGCGATGGCTGACCGCGACGCCCTTGGGCCTGCCGGTGGAACCGGAGGTGAAGATGACCCACGCGTCGTGCTCGGGGCCGGGCCGCGCGGCGGACACGGGAACGTCCGCCAGGCCGGTGACGTCGATGCGCCGTCCGGCGCCCAGCACCGCCCGCACCCCGGCCTCGCCGAAGACCAACTCGGCCCGCTCGTCCGGGTCCTCGGCATCGACCGGCACGTAGGCGGCGCCCGCGGCGAGCACGGCGAGGATGGCCACGTACAGCTCATTGGTCCCGGACGGCACGCGTACGCCGACCCGGTCGCCGAGCCCCACCCCGGCGGCCGCGAGAGCGCACCGCCGTCGCTCGACCTCGGCGGCCAGCGCCCGGTAGGTCAGCTGCTCGCTGCCGTCGTCCAGGGCGAGCTCGTCGGGGTACGCCCGTACGGAGGCGTCGAAGATGTCGACGAGGGTGCGCGTCGGGGCGGCGGGCCCGGCGGAGAACCGGGCGGACTTGCCGGACTGCCCGGGCTCGTCGCCGTGGTCGAGCAGAGTCAGTTCACCGTGCTCAGGTGTGGCTGCCATCGGCCCTCGCGTCTCGGTCCCGGAGACATCCGGGTGGCCGGCGGAGCCCAGGTTTGCCCGGGTTGTTCCGGTCCAGCGCCAAACAACCGGCCAGTCTAATGCGCCGTCAAGGATTTTCTCGCTGAAGCCTTGCGTGTGGCGGAGAAGAGACGATAGAGAAGGCGACCGAGGCCCGCCCCATGTCGACCATTCGGTGTTCAGCGAACTTTTGCGGCACTCTGGGAGCATGAATGACGCACAGGCCGGAAGGCCGACCGACGCCCCCGACCCTGCGGCGCGCCTTGCCGCCCTCGCTGCGGCGCTGGCCGACGAGACCCGGGCCGCCATCTGTATGACCCTGCTCGAAGGGCGCGCCTGGACCGCGGGCGAGCTGGCCCGGATCACCTCGGTCGCGCCGTCCACCGTCAGCGGCCACCTGTCCCGCCTGCTCGACGCGGGCATCTGCGTGACCGAGCGACAGGGCCGCCACAGCTACGTGCGGATCGCCGACGCCGCGACGGCTCGCCTAGTGGACGAGCTGGCCTCGCATGCGATTCCGGATCGGGATGCCGCGCACGCGGTGCCCGTGGTCTCCGCGCCCGACCCGCTGGCCCGTGCCCGCACCTGCTACGACCATTTCGCGGGGCGGCTCGGCATGGCGGTCACCGATGCCATGGAGGGACAAGGGCTGCTGCGGACCGAGGGGGCCTTCGAGCTCACGGAGGCGGGGCGCGAGTGGTGCGGGCGGGCCGGCGTCGACCTCACGCGCGTGGGGCGCAGGCCGCTGGCGAGCTCCTGCCTGGACTGGACCGAACGGCGTCGTCACCTGGGCGGCCTGGCCGGGGCGCGGCTGTGCGCGCGGGCGCTGAACGAGAAGTGGGTGGTGCGGGTGCCGGGCGGCGGGCGGGGGCTGCGGGTGACCGAGGCCGGGGAGCGGGCCTTCAGTGACTTGCTGGGTATTTCGAGCTCAATACTTCGGTAGACGACGAAATGAAACCTCGGTAGGGTCCGCGTATGAAGTCCCGCCTGAGTCTGCTCTCACCCCGCGCCCTCACAGTCGGCGCCGTCTCCTTCACGGTGTTCGCGTGGGCCTCCGCCTTCGTTTCCATCCGCAGCGCCGGCGCCGCCTACTCGCCCGGGGCCCTGGCCCTCGGCAGGCTGCTGGCCGCCTCCCTGGTGCTCGTCGCCCTGCTCCTGGTACGCCGCGAAGGTCTGCCGCCGCGCGGAGCCTGGCGCGGCATCGTGATATCCGGACTGGTGTGGTTCTGCGGCTACACGGTCGCGCTGAACTGGGGTGAACGTCTGGTGGACGCGGGTACGGCGTCCCTGCTCGTGAACACCGGGCCCATCCTGATGGCACTGCTCGCTGCCCGCCTGCTGGGGGAGGCGCTGCCACCGCGGCTGCTGGCGGGCATGGCCGTCTCCTTCGTCGGCGCGGTGGTCGTCGGCCTGTCCATGTCGTCCGGCGGCGACGGCTCCACATCAGCCCTCGGAGTCGCGCTGTGCCTGCTGGCCGCAGTGGCCTACGCGACCGGTGTGGTCGCGCAGAAGCCGGCCCTGTCCTTCGGGACGCCCATGCAGATCACCGCGTACAGCTGCCTGACCGGCGCCGTGGCCAGCCTGCCCTTCGCCGGGCAACTCGCGGCGGAGCTGCCCCGGGCGCCGGTTTCCGCGACGCTGAACATGGTCTACCTGGGCGTGGTGCCGACCGCCCTCGCCTTCATCGCGTGGAGCTACGCCCTGGCCCGAATGCCGGCCGGGAAGCTGGGTTCGACCACGTACGCCGTCCCGGCCGTCGTGGTGCTGCTGAGCTGGGTGCTCCTGGGCGAGGTGCCCGCATGGCTGACGCTGATCGGCGGGGTGCTGTGCCTGACCGGGGTGGCGGTGTCCCGACGCCGGCCGCGCTCCGCGACGGCCGTCGCGGCAGCGGTGACGAACTGAGTTCCGCCGGCCGCGGCTGCGGGAGCGAGGCCCGCGGCGCGGCGGCCCTGTACCTCTGGAGCGGGCCGCAAACGCCCCACGGGGCAAGATCACCGCATCGAGGTAAACCAACGGTTTAAAAGGGCCGATCTGATGCACCGACGGTTACTGTGCTCCCGGATCCGGACGGATTGCCCGGATATCCGCCCCCCTTTTTCTTCTTTCACCGGTGACGTGCACGTGCGCCGATCACCGCCCTTACGAAAGAGAGCCTGCCCGATGACCGTGGACACCAGCCCGGAGGCGCAGCTGGAGCCTCTCCAGCAGACCAGCCTGGGAACGGCGGCTGCCCGCAACCTCGCCACCACGACCAAGTCCGCCCCTCAGATGCAGGAGATCACCTCCCGCTGGCTGCTGAGAATGCTCCCCTGGGTGGAGACCAAGGGCGGCACCTACCGGGTGAACCGCCGGCTGACCTACACCGTCGGCGACGGGCGCATCGATTTCGTCCAGGACGGTGCCAACGTCCGGGTGATCCCCCGTGAGCTCGGCGAACTCGCCATGCTGCGCGGCTTCGACGACGTGGAGGTGCTGACCGCGCTCGCCGGCCGGTGTGTCCAGCGTGACTTCCGTGCCGGTGAGGTGCTGGTCGAGCGCGGCACCCCCGCCGAGCGGATCCACCTGATCGCCCACGGCCGGGTCAACCAGACCTCCGCCGGCAAGTACGGGGACGAGGTCGCCGTAGCCGTGCTCGCCGACGGCGACCGGTTCGGTGAGCACGCCCTGCTGGACGGCGAGGGGAGCTGGGACTACACCGCCACCGCCGCCACCGCCGGCACCCTGCTCACCCTGTCCCGCGCCGACTTCGACGCCGTGATGTCCTCGGCGCCGCACCTCCAGGCCCACATCCAGCAGTTCGGCTCGCTTCCGCACCAGCGGCAGAACCGGCACGGCGAGGCCGAGATCGCGATGTCGGCCGGCCACACCGGCGAACCCGAACTGCCCGGCACCTTCGTCGACTACGAACTCAAGCCCCGCGAGTACGAACTCTCCATCGCCCAGACCGTACTGCGGGTCCACACGAGGGTCGCCGACCTCTACAACGACCCGATGAACCAGACCGAGGAGCAGCTCAGGCTCACCATCGAGGCGCTGCGCGAGCGCCAGGAGCACGAGCTGATCAACAACCGGGAGTTCGGTCTGCTCCACAACGCCGACTTCAAGCAGCGGATCCAGACCCACTCCGGCCCGCCCACCCCGGACGACCTCGACGAGCTGCTCTGCCGCCGCCGTGGCTCCAAGCTCTTCCTCGCCCACCCCAGGACGATCGCGGCGATCGGGCGTGAGTTCAACGCCCGCGGGCTCTACCCGGACCACGTCGACCTCGGCGGACAGCAGGTCCCGGCCTGGCGCGGGGTCCCGATCCTGCCCTGCAACAAGATCCCCATCAGCAAGGAGAACACCAGCTCGATCCTTGTGATGCGAACCGGCGAGGACAACCAGGGCGTCATCGGCCTGCGCCAGACCGGTCTGCCGGAGGAGTACGAGCCGGGCCTGTCGGTGCGCTTCATGGGCATCAGCGAGCAGGCGATCATCTCCTACCTGGTCACCACCTACTACTCCGCCGCCATCCTGGTGCCCGACGCGCTCGGCGTGCTGGAGAACGTGCAGATCGCCCGCAGGCACGACTAGAGGAACTGCCCCACGGCCAGACAGCCCGGACCCTCCCGGGCCGGCCGAGCGTGCCCGGGATCCGGGACAGCCCAACCACCTCACCAAGGAGCTACGGATGCCCGATCCTGGGCCTTCCCCTCTGCAGTCGAGCATGCCCGCGGCCGCTGCCCGCTTCGGGGCCCACGGTCACGGCCGTGGCATCGAAGCCGTCGGCTGCGTCCAGCCTGCCCTGTTCGCCCCGCCCGCCCAGCCCTCCGTCGCCGACAGGACACCGAGCCCTGCCCTGGAGCGGATCCTCTGCGGCCCCAGTGGCCTGGGCACGGCAGGGCTGTCCCTGGCCCGGCGCGAGGAGCCGCCCGCGCCACCGCAGGAGCCGGCGGCAGGCCGCCCGATCCCGGGCCTCTACTACCACCCGGTGCCGGAACCCGACCCGGTACGAGTGGAGGAGGTCAGCCAAAGGATCAAGGCATGGGCGGTGGACGAGGTCGAGCTGTACCCCCCGGAGTGGGAGGACCAGTTCGACGGGTTCTCCGTGGGCCGCTACATGGTCGCCTGTCATCCGGACGCTCCCACCGTCGAGCACCTGATGCTCGCCACGCGGCTGATGGTCGCCGAGAACGTGGTCGACGACTGCTACTGCGAGGACCACGGTGGCTCGCCCGTCGGCCTCGGCGGACGCCTGCTGCTGGCGCACACCGCTCTCGACCCCCTCCACACGGCGACGGAGTACCAGCCGGAGTGGACTGAGTCGCTCCACTCGGACGCGCCGCGGCGTGCGTACCGATCGGCCATGGAGTACTTCGCCCAACAGGCGACCCCCTCCCAGGCCGACCGGTTCCGGCACGACATGGCCCGTCTGCACATGGGGTACCTCGCCGAGGCCGCCTGGGCCGAGACGGACTACGTCCCGGAGGTGTGGGAGTACCTGTCGATGCGGCAGTTCAACAACTTCCGCCCCTGCCCCACCATCACCGACACCGTCGGCGGCTACGAACTGCCGGCGGACCTGCATGCCCAGCCCGCCATGCAACGGGTCATCGCGCTCGCCGGGAACGCGACCACCATCGTCAACGACCTGTACTCCTACACCAAGGAACTCGCCAGCCCCGGCCGGCACCTGAACCTGCCCGTGGTGATCGCCGAACGCGAGGGCTGCTCCGTCCGCGATGCCTACCTGAAGGCGGTCGAGGTCCACAACGACCTCATGCACGCCTTCGAGTCCGCGGCCGCCGACCTGGCCGCCGCCTGCCCCGTCCCGAGCGCGCTGCGCTTCCTGAAGGGCGTGGCCGTGTGGGTCGACGGCAACCACTACTGGCACCAGACCAATACCTACCGCTACAGCCTGCCCGACTTCTGGTAAGGATGGATTTATCTGTGACCAACACCGAGCTCACCATGGCCCCCGCCTCCGCGTTCATCCCTGCCCCGGCGACGCCCTACCAAGGTGACATCGCCCGTTACTGGGACCACGAGGCCCGGCCGGTGAACCTGCGTCTCGGCGACGTCGACGGCCTCTACCACCACCACTACGGCATCGGTGACGTCGACCACGCGGCGCTCGGAGACACCGACGACAGCGCGTACGAGAAGAAGCTGATCGCCGAGCTCCACCGCCTGGAGTCGGCGCAGGCCGAAGTCCTCCTGGACCACCTCGGCACCATCGGGCAGGACGACACGCTCGTGGACGCCGGCTGCGGCCGCGGCGGATCGATGGTCATGGCCCACCAGCGGTTCGGATGCAAGGTCGAGGGCGTCACCCTGTCGGCCAAGCAGGCCGAGTTCGCGAACCAGCGCGCCCGCGAACTCGGCATCGAGGACTCCGTCCGCGCCCGCGTCTGCAACATGCTCAACACGCCGTTGGAGACGGGGCAGGCCGCGGCCTCGTGGAACAACGAGTCGAGCATGTACGTCGACCTGCACGACCTCTTCGCCGAACATTCCCGCGTTCTCGCCGTCGGCGGCCGCTACGTGACCATCACCGGTTGCTGGAACCCCCGTTACGGCCAGCCCTCGAAGTGGGTCTCCCAGATCAACGCGCACTTCGAATGCAACATCCACTCCCGCCGGGAGTACATGCGAGCCATGGCCGACAACCGTCTCGTACCGCAGGCCGTCATCGACCTGACCCCCGCGACCCTGCCCTACTGGGAGCTGCGGGCCACTTCCTCGCTGGTCACCGGCATCGAAGAGGCGTTCATCAACTCCTACAAGGACGGCTCGTTCCAGTACGTCCTGATCGCGGCCGACCGCGTCTGACCCGTCCTGCCGTGTCCGGTCACACAAAGGTGCCCCCGGTATCTCATTGAGATAACGGGGGCACCCGTGCGAGCGACGGACGTCAGAACATGCTCAGCGCGAGACCGACGAGAAGACCCACCGCCGCGAGCCCGGCACTGAGGGCAGCGCCTATGCCGCCTCCGCCTCCGCCTCCGCCTCCGCCTCCGCCTCCGCCTCCGCCGCCTCCGCCGTAGCCGGCGCCGGTGCCGGGGTACGTGGTGATCGTGCCGGTTTCGTTGAGGTCGAAGGTCTCAGTCCAGTGGATGTCCTGGTGTTTGAGTGACATGACGCCCGTGGTGCCGAAGCTCTTGTTGAGCTCCTGTGCTGATCTTCGTGACCGACGCCATCATGAACGGCCTGCCATCGCACATCGCTCAAGTGATCTGTGGACATAAGAGTCTTGATACGACGATGGGCTACAAGGCGATCTACTCGGCCGAGACCATCGAGGCCCATCGGGCCTTCATCGCCCGTCGCAGGGCCACCTGACCCAGCGATGAGTATCGGACCCCCACCGAGGAGGAATGGGACGCCTTCCTCGCGCACTTCGAGAAGCGCAAGGTCTCCATCGGCACCTGCGCTCGTGCCTTTTCAAGCCCCTGTGTTCATGAACACGCTTGTGTTCGTTGCTCGCTCCTCCGGCCCGACCCGGCCCAGCGCGGCCGGTTGGAGGAGATCCGCGATAACCTCATCGCCCGCATCGCCGAGGCCGAGCGCGAGGGCTGGCTCGGCGAGGTCGAAGGACTCCGGGTCAGCCTGGCTGGCGCGGAAGACAAGCTGGCGCAAATGGACAGACGAACTCCCGGCGGCACGGCGATCAACCTCGGCATGCCACGCATGGCCGCAGCTCAACTACCGGCATGGCTGAGCTCGGCAGCTCATTCGGCGGGAACCAACCGATAGTTCAGAGAAGCTTGCATCCGGTGCCCGATGCTGCAGGTCAACCCGAAGATGCTGTCGAGGCTCACGGAGACTGAAAAGGAAATCGAAGGCATCGACCTGACGCTGACTTTCGTCCGCACCAAGCAAGCTGACGCGGCTCGGCTCACACATCGGGAACCAGTGGGCCTCGGTATCCCGACCACCCGCCCCCAGTCCGACTGACGACCATGATCGTCTCGCCTTGACTTAGTGCAGAGAAGGACAGCTCCTGCGCGCGCGGCGCACTCTCTGCGTCCGTGTAGAGGGTCACCGCCTGGGTGTCGCGCAGGATCTGGATCTGATGCTCCGGCGGCAGGACCGCCGCGTTGCTGACGGGATGGGCGGACCGCAGATAGCAGACGGCGCTTCCCAGCAGGTGCGCGGCATAGCGCACCGTGAGCATTTCAGGGCTGTTGGGGGGCGACCAGAACGGCTACGACATCCCCTTTCCGTACGCCGTTTTCACGCAGCGTATGGAATATCTCGAGGACGGAACGGTTCAGTTCGGCACCTGATATCACCTGACCACGCCAGCGAAGAACCGGACGGTCCGAATCCAATGAGCACACCGAGAGAATGTCCGAGACGTAACTGTCGCTTTCGCTCCACCATTGACCCTGTAGGGTCATCCCCTACCTCTCCATGCAAACCCCGGCGACTTCCGTTCCGCTGACCCGGGTGAATTCCGATCCTCCCATTCGGAAGATACGCGGGGAAGAACGTTCGGCCCGCTGAATCGGCAGGCCGAAAGGGCCGCCCGCACGGGGTAGCCGTCTGGGTACTCTGCCGCTCCCGACGGCCCCAGGACACCCACCAGGACGGGCTCCGGGAGCAGCCGCACCGGCGGGGGCGCCCGCTCCGTGCCCCGCCCCGTGTCCGGAACGGGGCACGGAGCGGGACAGAGGCAGAACGCGAGATGGGGCACGGAATTCCCGCGAGGTCAAACATTAGGTTCAGAAATTGACAGAGCACGTGGCGGCATGCCCCCGGGAGCGTACTAAATCGCCGGCCCGGTCACATCTTCAAGAATTGACAGAACACTGGGCGGCATGCCCTCGGGTACGCCGGAAAATCGCCGACTGTTATCGGTCGCCAGGGAATTGACACCCGCCTGATGGTTGCTTACGGTCCGCTCGTCAGGTTTTCCAGACCGCATCCGAAGGTATTCATGACTACATCCACGTTGCCGAAGTCCAGGCAGCAGTTGATTCTTGCCGTTCTCATGGTGTGTTCACTGCTGATCTGGCTGGACAACACCGTCCTGAGTACCACCCTGGAGACCCTCGCGGACCCGGTCCGTGGGCTGAACGCCAGCCCGGCCGAGCTGCAGTGGGCCACCGGCTCGTACACGCTGGCCTTTGCCACCTTGATGTTCACCGCGGGCGCGCTGGGCGACCGCTTCGGTCACCGGACCGTGCTCGCGACAGGCCTGGTGGTCTTCGCCGCGTCCTCGGTGTGGGCGGCGTTCGCGGGCGACGCGGGGCAGCTGATCGCCGCCCGGGCCGCGATGGGCGTCGGCAGCGCGCTGATCATGCCCGGCAACCTGGCCATCCTCATGTGGACATTCACCGGCCCGGCGCGGTCGACCGCGATCGCCATCTCCTCGACCTCCGCCGGCGTCGGCATGGCCGTGGGCCCGGTGCTCGCCGGCGTGCTGCTCGACCACTTCTGGTGGGGCTCGGTCTTCCTGGTCAACGTCCCGGTCGTGGTCCTCGCGCTGATCGGCATCGCCCTGCTGGTCCCGAACTTCCGCAGCCCCGTCGTGCGACCGCTGGACCCGGCCGGAATGCTGCTGTCGATCAGCGGCCTCGCGGCGCTCGCCTACGGACTGATCCGCGCGGGGCAGGTAGCGGCCTGGGGCCGTACGGACGTCTGGGCGCCGATCGTCGTCGGACTGATCCTGCTGGCCGTGTTCGTCCGCGTCGAACTGCGCAGCAAGATGCCGAGCTTCGACCCCCGGCTTCTCGCCCAGCGCGCGTTCGGTGGCGGCAACGTAGCCCTCGGACTGCTTCTGTTCGCCATATCCGCCATCACCTTCTACAACGCGTTCTACCTGCAGGGCGCCCGCGGCTACTCGCCGATCGAGGCGGGCCTGGCCAGCCTCCCGACCGCGCTCGGCGCGATCCTGGGGGCACCCGTGGGCGCGCGCCTGGTGCATCGCTGGTCTCTGCGGATCGTCGCCGTGCCGGCCCTCACCGTGGCGGCGCTGACCATGGGCGCGTACGGGCTCTTCGGGCTGAGCACGCCCCTCGTCTGGATCGAGGTCCTGCTGCTGGTCCAGGGCCTGTCCATCGGCATGGTGATCGGCCCGGTGACCGCGGCGCTGATCAGCACCCTGCCGTTGGAACGCGCCGGCGCCGGATCGGCCGTCACCAACACCGCGCGCCAGACCGGCAGCGTGATCGGGATCGCCGTCGGCGGCACGATCATGTCGATCGTGTACCGGCGCGCGATCGAACCCTCGCTGCACGGTGTCCCCGGACCGGTGCGGGACCAGGCGCGGGTCTCCGCCGAACAGGCCCGGCACGTCGCCACCACGTCCCACCTGCCCGCGCTCGGGCACGCCGCCGATGACGCGTTCGTCCACGCCATGCACGTCGGTGCGATCTGGATCATGCTCATCGCGCTCTTCGGCGCGGCTGTACTGCTGCTGGCCCTGCGCGCGGTCCGCAAGCCCGCGGCTGCCGGGGGCGAGCCGGAGCCCGCGCAGGAAGACGGCCCGACCACGGACGAGGCGGCCCCCCGGGCCGGGGCCGATGCCCGGCCCGTCCGCGAGGGCGACGACGTGGGCACCCGCTGACGCCATGGGAACCAGGCAGAAACTCCCCGAGGCGCGGTCGGACAGTCAGGCCACTTACCTGCCCGACCGGCACATATTCGCCCTGTGGACCTGGGCCGACGGCGCCGTGGGGGCGGCCCCGCCGGTCGGCGACGTCGAGACCGTTCCCCTGGTCGTGCCGACGCCGGACCTCGGCAGGCTCAAGGTGTCCGACGTCGACTGCGTGCTGATCGAGCCGGACCGGCTCGTGGCCGTGCCCCTCGACTCGCCCGGCCGGTCGGTGAAGGTCTGGCGGTCGTGGATCGCGGGCGGCGAGTCGGCTCTGCCGATCGCCGCGCACGCGGTCCCCGACGCCACAGGTGTCGCCGTGACGACGGCAGAGTACGCGGGCGGCGTCTTCCGCCGCACCACCTCGGTGGGGGCCGAGATGCGTACGGCGCTCACCGCCAAGCTGCGGCCTTACCAGGTGCGCGGGGTGAGCTGGCTGCGCGAGACCATCGAGACGCACGGCGGCGCGGTGCTGGCCGACGAGATGGGACTCGGCAAGACCCTGCAGACCATCGGTTGTGTCGCCGGACGCGCCGAGAAGGCGCCGCAACTGGTGGTCTGCCCCACGTCGTTGGTGGGGAACTGGGCGCACGAGATCGCGCGGTTCGCACCCGGACTGCGGACCACGATCTGGCGCGGCGGGCCGCTGCCCGAGGTGGACAGCGGCACGGTGGTGCTCACCGGCTACCCCACGCTGCGCACGCACAGCCCGGCCCTGGCGGGGATCCAGTGGAGCACCGCGGTCTTCGACGAGGCGCAGGTCCTGAAGAACCCCCGTACGCAGGTGTCGAAGGCCGCGCGCACCATCGCGGCCGACGCGCGGATCGCCCTGACCGGAACGCCCGTCGAGAATCACCTCGACGAGCTGTGGGCCCTGCTCAATCTGGTCGCACCGCACCTGTTCGCGAACCGGACGCAGTTCCGCCGTCGCTTCGTGCGGCCGATCGCGGACGGCTCCCCGGCCGCTTCCGCCCGGTTGCGCGGGGCCATCGAGCCGGTCGTGCTGATGCGGAAGAAGTCCCAGGTCGCAGGGTCACTCCCACCCAAGATCCACGCCGATCTCATCTGCGACCTCAGCGAGGAGCAGGAGAAGCTGTACGACCGGCTGCTGGACCAGGTCATCGACGACGGCTTTGGCAGCGGCGCCCAGCGGCAGACCAAGGTGCTCGCGGTCCTGACGTCGCTCAAGCAGGTCTGCAACCATCCGGGCCTGATCACGGACGACCTCGGTGAGCTGTCGGGCAGGTCGGGCAAGCTCGACCTGTGCGCCGACATCGTGGCCAACAACTTGGAGAACGACTCTCCGACCCTCGTCTTCACCCAGTACCGGCAGACCGGTGAGCTGCTGGTCCGGCACTTCGCCGAACAGTTCGGGGTGAGTACGCCGTTCTTCCACGGTGGCCTGAACCAGGAGCAGCGGGCCGACATCGTCCGCCGGTTCCAGTCCGACGACGGTCCGAAGGTGCTCGTCCTCAGTCTGAAAGCAGGGGGCACCGGGCTCACGCTCACGCGCGCGGCCGACGTCATCCACTTCGACCGGTGGTGGAACCCGGCCGTGGAGGCCCAGGCGTCCGACCGGGTCCACCGGATCGGTCAGACCCGCACGGTCACCGTCACCACCCTGACAACCGGTACCACTGTCGAGGAGCACATCGCGGCCATGCACAACCGCAAGTCCGCGCTGTCGGACATCGCCGACACGTCCAGCGTCGCCGAGCTGACCCGCCTGGACGACGACCGTCTCATCGAGGTCCTGCGCCGGAAGCGAGTCAACTGACCATGGCCGACCACGACTACGGTTACACGAAGTGGGGCAAGGACTGGGTCCGGTTCGCCGAGTCGTTGCGCCAGACCCGTCCTGATCCCCAGCTGCCGAGCGCACGCCGCACGGCACGCGACGGGAAGGTCCAGATCACGTTCGACGACCGGACCGTGCGTGCCGTCGTGCACCGAGGTCGCGGTACCTCGGTGGTCACGATCGAGGTCGCGCCGATGTCCCCGGGGGCGACGGCCGAGATCTCCCGTCAGCTGAGCGGCATCCAGCCCCTGCTCACCGACGACCTGTACCGCGCGATCGCCGACGCGGGCCATCCGCCCGCGCCGGCCCTCGACAGCGTCGACTGCTCCTGCCCGACCGCCACCCTGCGGTGCGTCCATGAGCTGTCCGTCTACTACGACATGGCGCGGCGCATCGACGACGATCCCCGCATCGCTCTTGACGTGCAGGGCTTCTTCCGCGCTTCGGCGGGCGGCGGCCAGGCGCCCGCCGAAGCGACGGCGCAGCGCTGGATCGCACTCAACTCCCTTGATCCAGCCGCCTACTTCACAGCGGCCGATTGACCCGGCCTCCGCCGGAAGAGAGCAGAAGAAGAGCGTTGGCTGGGTGAAATCGAAGGCATCGACCTGACGCTGACTTTCGTCCGCACCAAGCAAGCTGACGCGGCTCGGCTCACACATCGGGAACCAGTGGGCCTCGGTATCCCGACCACCCGCCCCAGTCCGACTGACGACCATGATCGTCTCGCCTTGGACTTAGTGCAGAGAAGCTCGAACCAGGCGGGCGGGATGTCGTTGGAGGCGGCGGTGACCAGGATCGCGTGGAAGCCCCGGGCGGGGACGAGCTCGGGCGGCGCGCCGTGTTCGCCGTCCCCGAGGACCGGCCGCACCCGCCGCGCGTACCCGGTCTCGTCCAGGAACCGGACGGTCCGGGCATGCACGTAGGGGTCGATCTCGACACAGGTCACCGATCCGGCCGGCCCGACGAGTTCGGCGATGAGGGACGCGTTGTAGCCGCCGCCTCCGAGAAACCGACGGGTTCGCAGAATCTCGAAGGGGAAGCTACGGGAACCCGAGGGGCATCTCGCCAATTATTGCTTCCGACGCGTGGGTTCGCTGCTAATTCTGGCGCTGACAGCGGAAAGGGACCTCGGCCCGGATCGCCGGGCCCACCAGCACGCCGCTGGGGCATCTCCAATCGATGGCTCCCCAGCCCGTGTGAGGGCGGGCTGCGCCCGCCCTCACACGGGCTTTGAAACATCGCTAGGGCTCCGGAGCCATGTACTTCAGGTTTGGTTTCCGAGCCGGAGCCTCAACTGTCGGCCAGGGCGCGGTCGAGGAGGGGCAGCAGGCGGTCCCAGTGGCGCTGCAGCGCGGCGGGGTTGAAGGCGTCGGTGTCGGACATGGTGAAGCCGTGGACGGTGCCGGGGTAGATCTCGGAGGTGTAGCCGACCCCCGCGGCATCCAGGGCCTGGTTGAGCTCGCCGAGAGCCTCGGGCGTCATGTCGCCTTCGGCGTGGCCGAGGTGGACCTCGCCGGTGAGGCGGTGCAGGCTGTCGGGCCCGTCGGCGCCCACGGGGCCGTGGAATCCGGCGACGGCGGCCACCTGGCCGGGGTGGGCCGCGGCGGTGCGCATCGCCAGAAGGCCGCCTATGCAGTAGCCGGTCACCGCGACCGGTCCGGCGCTGACCTCGGGCTGGATGCTGAGGAACCTGAGGTAGGCGTCAGCATCGCTCAGGACACGTTCGACGGTGTGCGCCTCGATCAAGGGCATCAGCTGGGCGAAGACCGCGGGCCGGTCCTCTTCTCCGATGTGCTCGGGTAGCTCGATCACCGGTGCCGGGCCGTGCCGGTAGAAGAGGTTGGGGACGAGCACGTAATACCCGTGCCCGGCCAGTTCGCGGGCCATCTCCCGCAGCACGGGCCGGATACCGAAGCCGTCCGCGTACATCAGCACCCCTGGGTGCCGCTCACCACCGTCGGGGAAGGCGGCGAAAGCGTCGGCCTGGCCGTCCGCGGTGGGTATGTGCAGCATCTTGGTGGGCATGAGTTCTCCTGTCGTGGTTGACGTATCGAGCTGTGATCAACACGACAGGAGGCGGAGCCCGCGCAGCAGCGCCAGATCCTCGATCCAACAGCGGGCCAGCACCGGCCCGTACGGCGCTCAGAGGAGCGCCGGGTCACCAATCCGTGTGTGGCGCAATGCCGTCCCGGTAGTCATCGCCGCACAACGTAGCCCACCGGACAGGATCGATGCCAGCCCCCAAGTCCATTGTGCTGTCTGGGTCAGGTCCTCGACCAGCCCGCGGCGCAGCCGTAGGGCGGCGGCCGCCTCGGCGAACCGCAGACGTCCCGGGGCCGGGGGCCGGGGGCCTGGGGGTGAGGTGGGCTGCGGGCAGGCCGGGCAGCAGGCCGGGCCAGACCACGTTCAGGGCCTGGGCGGTGGGGGTGAAGAGCGGTTGGGGGAGGTGACGCAGATCGGCGGGGGTGTGCCATTCCCAGCGGGCGATGTTCTCGGGCTCCCGTACGGTCGGCCGGCCCGCGTAGTGGGTGATCCGTGCGACCTCGCTGACCCGGGTCACACCGTGGGTGTCGTCGCACAGGGTCCCGAGCAGCACGACATCCTCCGCCCGGGCACGGAGCCCGGCCTCCGACGCCGCGCACCGGCTGGCCGGCCGGCGCCGGGGAGTGCGGCGGGCCGCACTGATACACCGTTACCGGGCCTCGGCGGGACTCTGGTCCGGGCGGGTCGGGGGAACACGCCAGGCGGGCGGGAAAACGGCAGGTTGCACCGTACGTTCGCCTACGCTCACGGTGACGGTTCCCACTGCCGGTGAAGGGACGACATGACTGCCGACAAGCTGTCCATCGCCGACCAGATCTTCGACCGGCTGGACACAGACGGTGACGGGAAGCTGGTCGAGCAGGACTACCGGGCTGCCGCGGAGCGGCTTCTCCAGTCGTACGGCATGGGGCCGAATTCACCGAAGGGCCGGGCTCTCATCGAGGCGCATCTCGCGGTGTGGGAGCGGGAGGCCGAATTGGTCGACCGTGATCACGATGGCGCGATCACCCGCGAGGAGTATCGCGAGTGGTTCACTTCCAAGGCGGCGCCCGACCACGGCTCTCCAGAGGTATTGGCCATGCTCCATGCGCAGTTCCATGTCGCCGACAGGGACGGGGACGGGACGCTGAGCCTCCAGGACTTCGTGGCCTGGAGGGCGCTGAGGGGCGTGTCGGCGGAGACGGCCGCTTCGGCCTTCGCGCTGATCGATTCCGATGGGGACGGCGGCATCAGCTGGGACGATTTCGCCGCCGCCGGCCACGCACACGGATTGCTGACCTTGCTGTACGGCCGGCGGTGAGCTGCCCGCCTGCTCCGTAGCCGATGCCGGCCCAGTTCGTGGCGTTGGCCAACCACCGCGCGTCCTCCTTCCACCACGGACGGCCGCCCTTGACGCTGTCGCCGCGGTCTGCGCGTCCTCGCCTGCCTGGACGGCCGAGGCGTGGGCGGAAGCAGCAGAAGCCTGAACCGCGTTGGCGGAGGCCACCGCCCTGCGAGCGGCGTCCACCGCACGGTTGCCGATTCCGACGATTCCCGTACGCTGCGGCTCGGCTCTCGTGAGACACCGGAACCCCTGGGAGGGTCGTCGGTGTGTCGCCGCCCGCCATTTGGCGATGGGCTTTCGAGGCGTAGAGATTCGACGGAAATCGGTGTGACTGACAGCTTGCGGCGGCCGGAGAAGTCATCTCGGCAGCGCCCTCGATCGATTCCCCGCGCACCTGTTCAACCGAAGGAAAAGCATGCTTGCAACCCGTCCGCGCCCGGCGCGGATAACCGGTCTCCTGGTCTCCGCCACCGCGGTTTCGGCCGGCCTGAGCTCGTCCGGTCCCGCCCTGGCGGTGACCGGGCCCGAGGCCGCCGCCGGTCAGTACGCCTACGTCGCGAGGCTGAACATCGGCGACGAGGCCAACTCCCGTGGCTGCACCGGGACCCTGATCGACGAGTGGTGGATCGCCAGCGCCTCCAGCTGCTTCGCCACCACCCCGGGTCAGCAGGTCCCCGCCGGGAAGCCGGCTCTGAAGACCACCGCCACGCTCAGCAACGGGCAGGCCGTCGACGTCGTCGACGTCGTGCCCCGTACCGACCGCGACCTGGTCCTCGCCCGCCTCGCGATACCCGCGACCGGCATCACGGGCGTCAAGCGCGCCACCGCGGCCACCGCCGCCGGCACCGACCTCACCGCCGTCGGGTTCGGACGCACCAAGACCGAATGGGTCCCCGGCAAGCTCCACACCGGTACGTTCACCACCAACACCGTCGACGCCGCCACGCTGGCCGTCACCGGCAAGGGCACCGACGCCATCTGCAAGGGCGACACCGGCGGCCCGCTCCTGAACGCGGCGGGCGAGCTCGTCGGCGTCAACAGCCGGTCGTGGCAGGGTGGTTGCCTCGGCACCGACGCCGCCGAGACCCGTACGGGAGCCATCTCCGCGCGCGCCGACGACCTCGGCCAGTGGATCCAGGACGTCCGCGCCCTGACCCCCGGCTGGAAGACCGAGGCCGTCGTGCAGGCCGGCACCAGCCTCTACCAGGGCATTCGCCTGGCCGACGGATCCTGGACCGGCTTCGCCGACGTCCAGACCAAGGCCGGCAACATCAACGGCGTCCGCACGGCCTCCGTCGCCGGCATCAACGGTGACACCCATGTGGTGGCGCTCGATGGCAACGGCCGCATCCAGCACACCATCCGCAAGGCGGACGGCAGCTGGGGAACCTTCGGTGACGTCGGTGCCGCGGCCGGCGTCCTGCGCAACGTCACCCAGGTGTCCGCCGTGTCCATCGGCACCGACCTCCACGTGGTCGCGGTCTCGGACGGCAAGGTCTTCCACACCCTGCGCCGGGCCGACGGCAACTGGACGCCCTTCGGCGACGTCTCCGCCGCCGCCAGCCCGATCAGCTCCGTGACCTCCGTCGCCACGGCCAACGCCGGGGGCCAGCTCCAGGTCGTCGCCGTCACCGGCGGCAAGGCCTTCCACACCCTCCGAGACACCACCGGCCACTGGACCGTGTTCGGCGATGTCTCCAAGGCCGCCGGTGTCACCGGTCCGATCACGTCCGTGGCCATGGCCGGCGTCGGCACCGACGCCCACATCGTCATCGCCACCGACAACGGCACCCACCAGTACCACGCCATCCGCACGGGCGCCGGCAACTGGACCGTCTTCGGCGACCTGACGGGCTACCTCGGCAACGTCACCGCCAAGTCCGTCGCCGCCGGCTCCGTCAACGGCGAGCTGCAGGTCGCCGTCACCACGGGGGACAACCGGGTACTGCACACCATCCGCCGCGCCGACCGCACCTGGAGCACCACCACCCCGGTGGCGTTGCAGGGCATCACCGGCCCCCCCGGCGCGATCGCCATCGCCGGCACCCTCTGACAATGCCGCTACCGGGTCCCGCTCTGCCTCGCGGCACAGCGAGACCCGGGTCCAGGCGGACGGGGCCGGCATCGTCCGTCCGTAGAAGTGCCGCGTCATCAACTGGCGGTGATCAGTCGACTACCGTGGGCGCGCGGCGCTCCGTGAGGCCCGGATCGTCCCGCAGTCCTACCGTGGAGACAGGGGCAGGAACCCACCGTGAAGGAGGGGCCATGTCGGGTCTTGAGACGGATCCCGTGTCGCTGGACAGCGGAAGGCAGGAGGAGTTCGCTGACCGCATGGTCGGCGTCTTCAACGGAGCGGCCATGGCGTTGCTGATCAGCGTGGGTCACCGGACGGGCCTGTTCGACGCCATGAGCACGATGCCTCCCGCGACGAGCGACCGTATCGCGAAGGCCGCCGGGCTGGATGAGAGGTACGTCCGGGAATGGCTGGGCGGGATGGTCGTGGGCGGGGTCGTCGACTACGACGCGGACCGTGCCACCTACGTGCTGCCACCAGAGCACGCCGCGTCCCTCACCGCCGCGGCGGGTCCCGGCAACCTGGCCGGGATGATGCAGTACATCTCACTGATCGGTGAGGTGGAGCAGCGGGTCGTCGAATCGTTCCGCTCGGGCGGCGGCGTGCCCTACGAGGCGTATCCGCGATTCCAGGCGCTCCAGGCCGAGGAGAGCGCCCGCGTGTACGACCTCGCGCTCGTCGACGCGATCGCCCCCCTGGTGCCGGGTCTGACCGAGCGGCTGCGGGCCGGCGTTGACGTGCTTGACGTGGGCACCGGCCAGGGGCACGTCCCCGTAATCCTGGCGCGGGCGTTTCCGCACAGCCGCTTCCACGGCTTGGACCAGTCGGAGGAGGGCATCGCCGCAGGACGTCGGGAAGCCGCCCGGCTCGGGCTGGACAACGTGCGGTACACGGTGGCCGACTCGACGGAGATCAGCGGCACCTACGACGTCATCACGGCGTTCGACGTGATCCACGACCTGGCCCGGCCGGCGGAGACCCTGTCGGCGATCGCGGCCGCACTGCGCGACGAAGGCACCTTCCTCATGGGCGACATCGCGGCGTCCAGCAAGCTGGAGGAGAACGTGGGCCACCCCTTCGGGCCCGCCCTCTACGGCTTCTCCCTCTTCTACTGCATGACCACCTCCCTGAGCACGGGCGGCGCGGGCCTGGGCACGGTGTGGGGCGAGCAGACCGCACGCCGCATGCTCGGCGAAGCCGGTTTCACCGAGGTGGAGACCCGGTCGGTCGAAGGGGACCCGCTGAACGTCTACTACGTCGCCCGCAAAGGCTGATCCGCTGGTCGCCGCGATCGAATACGGCCTGGCAGATGGAGGCGAGGGGCGATACGATCACCGCGATGACTACTCGTTCTTTTCACAGATCGGGGGTCCCATCCGCGCAAGGTGAGTGCTGATGCTCACTCAGACCGCGAATGGGGATTCCCGCCTTTCCTTCTGGCTGCGCGTGCGTGAGTACGCCGTGCCGCCGTCCATGATCGAGACTGCGACCGCCCGCCGTTGTGCCGGGGACTGGGCGGGGGCGTGCGCTGCCGCAGGCATCGATGTCGATCTCAATCTGCGTTCCGTCGCGCGTACCCACGGCCAGGAACTCGCGGCCCGACTCCGGGCCGATCTCCGGCATCTGGCTCCTGACCTGTTGCGCTGGCACATGGCCAGGATCGCTCCTGACGGGCTGCTGCGCCCCGGTCTGACCGTCACTCTGGCGCGGTACGACGCCCCGGGGCACGACGGCGAACGCCCGGTGCACCTCGTGGCCAGGACTCCGCCGGCTTGGGCGGATGCCGGTCAGCGGATCAGCCTCGCGCTGTGGGACGGATCCCACTCCGGGGCCGGCGCCTGCCGTCCCCACGCCCATCCCCATCCCCGTCCCGACAAGCGGTTCCGCCTCGACCTGCACCGCCACCTGTGGGACGCGCGCAGGACCGATGAGCTGCGGATCCGGACCGGGGCCGATCGGCTGCCCGCCGACAGCCTCCCTATGACGGACCCGGATGCGCCGGCGCTGGTGCCGCAGGGACTCCTCTGCGCCGTTGACCGGTGGGCGGCCGAGGCGGGGATTCTGCTCCACGCCGAGGGGCAGTCCACCGGTACCGTCGCGGTGCGGCTCGGGGGCCGGCATCGGCTGGTCCTGGACCTGGCCCCCGGCAGGGGCGGCGCCGGGCCGCCCGCCTTGCGGATAGCGGCGGCGCCCAAGGACGGCGACGCCGCCGCGCTGCCGGTCCTGCCCGACGCGGCGACCTGGGTGCTACCCGACCTGGAGCTGCTCCGCACCGGCTTGATCGAGGCCGATCGGCTGCACCCGCTCGTCGCCTCGGCACTGGTACCGGGTTGGCCGCCGGCCGGTCCGTCGCGGATTGCGGACCATGCAGGGCAACCACGCCTCGTGGAGTGCCGGGGAGCCCAGCACCGGATCGGCCTGGTCGACGGGGTACTGGCCCCGCTGGACCACGAGCCGGCCGAGATCCGGCGGGAGGAGCTGCTGGTCGCACTGACCGGCACTCCGCTTCCCTGCCTTCAGGCGATCGACGAGGCGCACCGTCGTCCGGACTGCCTCGCGGGCGTCCGCGAACGCCTGGACCATGGCGACACCGCCGGCGCGCTGGCCGTCGTCGAGGGCCTGCTGGGCCCCGACGCACTGCTGCGCGGCGGCGCTCTGCGGGACGAGCTGGAGGCCGCCGCGCAGCGGCGGATCACCTACGGACTGTTCAGGGCGGGCCTGCTCGGACCCGGACCCGGCCGCATCCGGCCCGGCGACCGCCGTTCCCGTGACCTCCGCTCTCACCCCCGCCACGCGATCTCCCGCTGATCCAGGGGCCGTCCGTCCCCTGCACCCACCCACTTGGCTCACCGACAAACCCACAGGTGATGAAACTTGCTCACAGACATGCCCGCATACGCCCCGTTCGCCGCGACCGTCACCTCCTCAGATCCGGCCCATGCCTCCCAGCTCGACGTCGCCGGCGACCTGCTGGCCCTGCTGCGCGACACCACCACCGAACCGCGCCCCGACACACAACTGGAGGCCCTGACCCTGGCCGTGGCCGCCGACCTGCCCGTGCTCCTGTGGGGTGAGCCGGGGATCGGCAAGACCGCCGCCCTGACACAGCTCGCCACTGCCCTGGACCTTCCCCTGACCACGGTGATCGCCAGTGTGCACGAGCCGTCCGACTTCTCGGGGCTGCCCATCATCGGAGACGACCCCGCGGAACAGGGTGTCCCGATGGCCCCGCCGGACTGGGCCGTGCGACTCGTACGGGCGGGCCGCGGGCTGCTGTTCCTGGACGAGCTGTCCACCGCGCCGCCGGCCGTGCAAGCCGCCCTGCTCCGCCTCGTACTGGAGCGCCGGATCGGCGCCCTGCAACTGCCGCCCGGGGTACGGATCGTGGCCGCCGCCAATCCGCGGTCCTCGGCGGCCGACGGCTGGGAGCTGAGCCCGCCTCTGGCCAACCGGTTCGTTCATCTCCAGTGGACCCACGATCACGAGGTCGTGGTACGCGGCCTCGGTGGGACATGGCCCCGGGCGACCCTGCCACGGCTCGACCAGGCGAAGTTGCCGGAGGCCGTGGACTTCGCCCGCCGTGCGGTGTGCGGACTCCTCTCCGCCCGCCCCAAACTCGTTCACCAGCTGCCCAGCAACGAAACCCGCCGGGGCGGCCCGTGGCCGTCACCGCGCAGCTGGGACATGGCCCTGTGCCTGATCGCCTTCGCGACCGCGGCCGGCTCCTCCCGGGAAGTACTTTCCCTGCTGGTCAGGGGCACAGTTGGGGACGGCCCGGGGCTGGAGCTGCTGGCCGGCCTGGACCGGATGGACCTTCCGGACCCCGAGATGCTTCTCGCCGACCCGGCGGGGACCGACCTGCCCGAGCGGGGGGATCTGCGCCAGGCCGTACTCGACGGTGTGGTGGAGGCGGTCCGCAAGCGCCCGGACCAGTCGCGCTGGGACGCGGCGTGGGCGCTCCTGGTCCGGGCGATGGAGACCGGAGCCCCGGACCTGGTGGTCGTCCCCGCGACCACACTCGCCTCGCTGCGCCAGCAGGACTGGGACGTTCCGGCCTCGATCGAGCGGCTCGCCGGAGCGGTGTCCCTGTCCCGGCGGGCAGACCACTCGGTGGCCCGGGCCGCGGCCGCCGCGAAGGCCGGACGATGATTCTGCAAACGCCGGGGGCGCGGCCCCTGGACCTCGACAAGCTCTACGCCGCCCGACTGCACGCCGTCCGGGTCCGGCCCTACTTGGCGACGGCGCTGTTCGCCCTGCACACCGTGGAGTCCCGGCGGGTACCGACGATGGCCGTCGACCGGTACTGGCGGTGCTACGTCTCGCCGGCGTTCGTGGACAGGACACCGGTGGAGGAACTGGCCGGGGTGTGGGTGCACGAGGTGTCGCACCTGCTGCGCGACCACCACGGGCGCAGTGACCGGGTCGCGCGCGAGCGCGGGCTGACCGGCCCGGGGGAGCGGCTGAGGATGAACATCGCCGCGGACTGCGAGATCAACGACGACGTGTTCGGAGACGGGCTCGTCCGCCCGGAAGGTGCTGTCGGGCCGGGGACTCTGGGGCTGCCCGAGGGTGAGCTGATGGAGGACTACCTCCGCCAGTTCGGGCTCGGTCCGCGTACGGAGAGCTTGGTGTGGCTGGACTGCGGCAGTGGCGCCGACGGACTGGAACGGGAATGGGACCTGGGGCCGGACGGCGCCCATGGCCTCAGCGAGCAGGAACGGGACGCGGTCCGGTTCCGGGTGGCGCAGGGCATCACCGGCCGTCCGGGGAGCGCCCCGCGAGGGTGGAAGCGGTGGGCCGAGGAGGCATTCCACCCGCCGCAGCCGTGGCGGGAGTTGCTGGGAGCGGCGGTCCGCTCGGCGGCATCGGGCGCCGGCGCGGGCGAGGACTACACCTACGGGCGGCCGTCGCGGCGCTCGGCCGGGGTGCCCGGCGCCGTCCTGCCGAGCCTTCGGCGCAGGCCGCCCCGGGTCTGCGTGGTCATCGACACATCCGCGTCGGTCAGCGACGCCGAACTGGGCAGCGCGCTCCTCGAAGTCGCCGCGATATGCCGCGCCGTGGGCGGCCGCCGGGACCTGGTCACCGTGGTGCCCTGCGACGCGGCGGCCCGGGTCGCGCACCCGCTGTGCCGGGCCGAGGGAATACCGCTGATAGGCGGTGGCGGTACGAATCTACGCACCGGCTTCGCGAAGGCGCTCCGAACGGGCCCCCGCCCGGACGTCATCGTGGTCCTGACCGACGGGCAGACGCGCTGGCCGGGCACGCGACCGCCGTGCCGGACGGTGGTGGGCCTGTTCCCCCGGCAGGGGGCGGTCCGGTCGTGGGTCGAGAGCGATCCCGATTACGTGCCGGACTCGCCGCCCGAGTGGGCCCGGGTGGTTGTCATCGGTTCGTCTCCCACACCTTAGAAACGCGCATGGCCGGGGCGGGCCGCGGCGAGGCCGGGCTGCTCGTGTCCGGGTGAGCCGCGTCTCACCCGGGCTCTGCCACTTGTCTATGCAACGAGTTGCATAGAAGGATCGCGGTATGGCGCTCGAACACGCGATCCTCGTCTCGCTGCTGGAGAAGCCGGGCTCCGGCTATGAGCTGGCCCGGCGGTTCGAGCGGTCCATCGGCTACTTCTGGACCGCCACCCATCAGCAGATCTACCGCGTTCTCAAGCGCATGGAGACCGCCGGCATGCTCGCCGTCCGCGAGGTGCCGCAGCAGGGCCGGCCGGACAAGAAGGAGTACTCGGTCGCCGGTCCCGGCCGCGCCGCCCTCTCCCAGTGGCTGCACGAGCCGATCGAACCCGAGAGCCTCCGGCACGACCTGGCGGTGAAGATCCGCGGCGCGGCCTTCGACGACCCGGCCGCACTGATCGACGAGGTCGAGCGGCACCGCCAGGTGCACAGCGACCGGCTCGCGCACTATCTCGCCGGGGAACTGCGTGACTTCACCGGGCCCGAGGCCGCCGCCGCACCGCCCGACGCCGGTCAGGAACTACAGCACGTCGTGCTGCGCGGCGGCATCGCGTACGAACGGATGACGATCGCCTGGCTCGACGACGTACTCGTCACCGTCCACCGGCTCGGCGCGTCCCGCCCGCGTACCTGAACCGTCCCGCCTTTACCCTCCGCAACCTTCACCTTCAGCGTTCAACCTTCAGCCCTCAACCCCTCGGAAGGCGAACCTCCATGGCCGACACCCTGCTGTTCAACCCGCGCACCTACGACCCGCAGCACTTCGACCCCGAGACCCGCAGGCTGCTGCGCGCCACCGTCGACTGGTTCGAGGAGCGGGGCAAGCGCCAGCTGCTCGAGGACTACCGCTCCCGTGCCTGGCTGGGGGACTTCCTCGCCTTCTCCGCCAAGGAAGGTCTGTTCGCCACCTTCCTCACCCCTGCCTCCGCCGCCGGACAGGACCAGCGCTGGGACACCGCCCGGATCGCCGCCCTCAACGAGATCTTCGGGTTCTACGGCCTCGACTACTGGTACGCCTGGCAGGTGACCATCCTCGGTCTCGGTCCGGTCTGGCAGAGCGACAACACCGCTGCCCGCAGCCGAGCGGCGGAACTCCTCTCCCAGGGCGAGGTGTTCGCTTTCGGCCTGTCCGAGAAGACGCACGGCGCCGACATCTACTCCACCGACATGCTCCTGGAGCCCGACGGCGACGGCGGCTTCCGGGCCAGCGGCTCCAAGTACTACATCGGCAACGGCAACGCCGCCGGGCTGGTCTCCGTCTTCGGCCGCCGCACCGACGTCGAGGGCCCGGACGGGTACGTCTTCTTCGCCGCCGACAGCCGTCACCCGGCGTACCAGCTGGTGAAGAACGTCGTCGACTCCTCGAAGTACGTCAGTGAGTTCCGCCTCGAGGACTATCCGGTGGCTTCCGAGGACGTCCTGCACACCGGCCGCGCCGCCTTCGACGCCGCCCTCAACACCGTCAACGTCGGCAAGTTCAACCTCTGCACCGCCTCCATCGGCATCTGCGAGCACGCGATGTACGAGGCCGTCACCCACGCGCAGAACCGCATCCTCTACGGCCGCCCCGTCACCGCCTTCCCGCACGTGCGCCGCGAGCTGACCGACGCGTACGTCCGTCTCGTCGGGATGAAGCTCTTCAGCGACCGCGCCGTGGACTACTTCCGCTCCGCCGGCCCCGAGGACCGCCGTTACCTGCTCTTCAACCCGATGACGAAGATGAAGGTGACCACGGAGGGCGAGAAGGTCATCGACCTGATGTGGGACGTCATCGCCGCCAAGGGCTTCGAGAAGGACACGTACTTCGCCCAGGCCGCCGTCGAGATCCGCGGGCTGCCCAAGCTGGAGGGCACGGTTCACGTCAACCTCGCGCTCATCCTCAAGTTCATGCGCAACCACCTGCTGAACCCCGCCGAGTACGCGCCCGTGCCGACCCGGCTCGACGCCGCCGATGACGCGTTCCTCTTCCGGCAGGGGCCGGCCCGCGGCCTGGGCTCCGTACGCTTCCACGACTGGCGCACCGCCTACGACGCGTACGCCGCGGTGCCGAACGTCGCCCGCTTCCGCGAGCAGGCGGACGCCCTGTGCGAGTTCGTCGCCACCGCCGCCCCCGACGAGGAGCAGAGCCGCGACCTCGACCTCCTCCTCGCCGTCGGCCAGCTGTTCGCGCTCGTCGTCCACGGCCAGCTGATCCTGGAGCAGGCGAGCCTGTCGGGCCTGAACGAGGACGTGCTGGACGAACTGTTCTCCGTTCTCGTACGCGACTTCTCCGCGCACGCCGTCGAGCTGCACGGCAAGGACTCCGCCACTGAGCAGCAGCAGAGCTGGGCGCTCGGCGCGGTCCGGCGGCCGGTCGTCGACGACGCCCGCTCGGCCCGGGTGTGGGAGCGTGTCGAGGCACTGTCCGGGGCGTACGAGATGGCGCCGTAACCACGCGGCCACCGGGCCCGTCGAGAGGCCGGCTCAGGTTCCCGGGGCGGCCGCGGTCGGCAGGGCGGCATGCGGATGCCGCTTTCGCCAGCTCGTGTACGCGGAGCCGTCCAGGCATGTGGCCAGATAGCCGTCGGCGACACGGCGCAGGATCTCGGGGCCGTGCTCCGTGAGGGGGCCTTCGCGGCGCCAGGCCAGAATGTGGCGGTACCACAGGGGATTTCCGGCCAGGGGGCGGACCGCGACGCCCGGGACTTCGTTGAAGGTGGCCTGGCAGAGGCTGACGGCCAGACCCGCGCGCACGATCTCGATCAGCTGCCGCCCCTCCGCCTCGTACGGGGTGAAGGGGCGGCGGCCCGTCAGGGCGCAGACGGACGACCAGTATTCGAGGGTCCGGTCGCTGTCGGGCCGGGGGGCCGCCCAGTCCTCGTCCAGGAGCTCGGCCAGGGAGACCTCGTCCTGGGTGGCAAGGGGGTGGGCGGCCGGCAGGAGCGCGAAGACCGGCTCGGTGACGACCGGATGGAGGATCACGTCCTCACGTTGCGGCAGCTCCTGGTCGGGGTGGTCGCCGAGCACCGCCGCCTCCAGACGGCCTGCCGCGAGGTCGTCGAGCAGGGCGATGGGGGAGTAATGGCAGCGAGAGGTCAGCTCCGCTTCCGGGAGTCGGGCCTTCACCGCCCTGATGAGATGGCCGATCAGGGGAGCGCCCACCGAGCCGATGCGCACTCGGTGCGCCGCCGATATCCGGCGGGCGGCCCGGGCGGTGTCGGCGAGGAGTCCGTCGATACCCGGCAGGATCGCGCCCGCCCGGCTGAGCACCAGCTCACCGAAGGGCGTGGGGACGGCCCCGGCCTGCCGCCGGTCGAACAGGGACCCGCCCAGCATGGCCTCGATGCGGCGCAGTTGAGCGCTGAGTCCCGGCTGTGTCATGCCCAGAGAGGCGGCGGCGCGGGTGAGGCTCCCCGCCTCGGCGATCGCGCACACCACCCGCAGGTGTCGTACCTCCAGATCCATGGCGCAGATGTTATGCGTGATCTCTGTTGAGAGCTCTCAGTTCCCGGCCCTGGCGGCGTCCTTGAGGCCGATCGTGGCGTAGTCGAGCTGGCCGCCGAATGAGTTGTGGCCGAAGGCGCCGGCGATGTTGGTGCCGAGGAGGAGGGGCATGCGCTCGATGACGACCGGTGCCGTCGGGGCCTTCGCGAGGATCTGCCCGTCCAGTTCCTGCCATGCCTTGTTGGCCTGCCGGGCGTCGGCCATGGAGGCGATCTCGTCCATCCGCTTCATGGTGGCCTCGTCGCGGAAGAGAGAGTGGTTGCCGGAGTTGCCCTTCTCCTTGATGTAGCGGCCGTCGAACACGAAGGGCAGGAAGGTGGAGCCGGAAAGGTAGTCCGGGCACCAGCCGGTGTAGACGAGGTCGGTGCGGTTCTTGGTGTCGCCGATGGTGTCGTAGAACGCGGACGGGTCGACCGTCTCGATGGTGACCTTGATCCCGACTCGGCCGAGGGACTGCTGGACGGCTTCCGCGACGCCCTTGTCTCCGTTGGAGACGGTGATGGTGGTGGCGAACCCTTCGGCCTTCCCGGCCTCCTTCAGCAGCTGCTTCGCCTTCTCGATGTCACCGGTGGCCGGGATTCCCAGCGTGTCGGGCTGCTTGCCGCCGAAGATCGAGCCGGGCATGAGGGCCGTGGCGACATCGCCCAGGGCCGGGCCGCCGGAGGCGGTCAGGATGGCCTCGCGGTCGAGGGCGAACTGGACGGCCTGGCGAACCTTGACACTGTCGAACGGCGCACGGCCCGTGTGCATCTGCACCATCTCGGTGCAGTTGGTGGACTCGGCCAGCAGGCGCGCCCTGACATCGGTCTTGGTGAGCACCTTGGGGGTGCTCTCGGGGCGCAGCTTGCCCCAGGGGACGGCGGAGGCGTCGGCGCCCGCGCCGGCGATGAGCCGGTCGTCGATCTGGTTGGCCCGCAGGCCCATCGTCACGACCACCTTGTCCGGGTAGGCCTTGCGCACCTGGTCCGTGCCCGGGTCCCAGTGGGTGTTGCGGACCAGCACGAGCTGCTTGTCGCGGTCGTACGTCTCGATCTTGTACGGGCCCGAGGAGAACGGGCGGCTGTCGTACCGGGGGCCCGCCTCCTGCGCTCTGGGGACCGGCGCGAAGGTGGGCAGTACCGTCGCGTAGGGGAACTCGGCGAAGGGCTTGCGCAGTTCGAAGACGATCGTACGGTCGTCAGGGGTCTTGATCGAATCAAGGTGCTCGTCCTGCGCCGGGCCCCGGTAGCCCTCGGCCCCGGCGAGGTAGCGGGCGGCGTAGTCGGGGCCGCCGGGCAGATCGGGGGAGAAGGACCGCTCCACGTTGTACTTGACGTCCTGGGCGGTGATCGGCGAGCCGTCCTCGTACTTCAGCCCCTTCTTGAGCTTGAAGGTCCAGGTCATGGCCCCGTTGGAGGGGACGCCGAGGTCCTCGGCGAGGTCGGGTGTCAACTCCCCGCCCTTGGCACCGGGCTCCGCCTTGTACGTCACGAGCGTGCGGTAGAGCAGCCGCGTGCCGAAGTCCATGTCGCCGATCACCCAGTTGCGGGCGGGGTCGAGGTGGGTGAAGTCGTGGTCGGACAGGACCGTCAGGGTGCCGCCCTTCTGCGGAGTACCCCCGATCACCGCGCCGGTGTTGGCCGTCGCCGGGTTCCTGGCTCCTCCTGCGCCGCCGGCCGTCTTGCCGTCGGTACAGCCGGCCCCGCCGAGGGCGAGGGTCGCCACGACCGCGGCGGCGAGGGAGGTGCGGGTGCGCTTGTCCATGAGGGGTCTCTCCGAGGGCAGTTGGACAGCCGGAGCGGCTGGAGCGGGCGTGACGGATAACTTAGTAATGTGACATTGCACTCCCAAGATGTCGGCACTTCATAACGTGGTGTTATGCCTATGCGGGAGCTCCCTGGGTGACATGCGCCCGACCATGCTGATCGCGCAATGTCACACCTCACTCTGCGGCCTTCCTCCCCGGCCGTGAAAGGGATTCATGAACCCCGCGTACGCGACCGCCGACCATGTCTTCCGCGTCCCTCTGGATCACCAGGCCCCTGACGGCCCGGTCATCGAGGTCTTCGCCCGCGAGGTCGCCGACCCGGCTCGCGCCGGCGAGGAACTCCCCTGGCTGCTCTATCTGCAGGGCGGTCCGGGCGGCAAATCGCCGCGCCCCGCGACCGGTTCGCCCGGCTGGCTGTCCCAGGCGCTCAAAACGCACCGTGTACTGCTCCTCGACCAGCGCGGCACCGGCCGCTCCACCCCGGTCACCGCCCGGTCCGCCGCCCGGTCCGCCTCCCGGTTCACCTCGCCCGCCCAACTGGCCACGCATCTGGCCTACTTCCGCGCCGACGCGATTGTGGCCGACGCGGAACTGATCCGCCGCAGGCTGTGTGGGGACACCCCCTGGGAGACGCTCGGTCAGAGCTACGGCGGCTTCATCACCCTCACGTACCTGTCCCAGGCCCCCGAGGGGCTGCGGGCCTGCTACGTGACCGGAGGTCTGCCCGGTCTGGCGGCCACCGCCGACGACGTGTACGCCCGGACCTACCCGCGCGTGCGCGACCGCGTGCTCGACTTCTACGCCCGTTACCCGGACGACGCCCTGCGCCTCCGCGAGATCGCCGATCTCCTCGCGGCCGTCGACGTCCGCCTGCCGGACGGGGACCGGCTCACGCCCCGGCGTCTGCGCGCCCTCGGTCTCTGTCTCGGGATGGGCGACGGCTTCGAGCGGATCCACTGGCTGCTGGACGAAGCGCTGGGCGGCGACCGCGAGTTGACCGACACGTTCCGCCACCAGGTGATGGCCCTCACCGCCTTTGCCGACAACCCGCTGTTCGCCGTCATGCAGGAGACGCTGTACGGGCAGGGCGCGGGCCCGACGGGCTGGGCGGCCGCCCGGGCCCTGGCCGACTTCCCCGAGTTCGCCGAGGACGCGGACCCCCTGCTGCTCACCGGAGAAATGATCTACCCCTGGATGTTCCGGGAGATCGCGGGCCTACGCCCCTTCGCTGACGCCGCCGACCTCCTGGCCCGGCGCACCGACTGGCCCCCGCTCTACGACCCCCGTCGCCTCGCCGCCAACACGGTTCCCCTCGCCGCGGCCGTCTACCACGACGACATGTACGTCGACGCGGGCCTCTCCCTGCGCACGGCGCGCGAGATCGGCGCAACGCGGGTGTGGGTCACCAACGAGTGGGAGCACGACGGCGTCACCGCCTCAGGCGGCCGCGTCCTGGCCCGGCTGATGGACCTGGCCGCGGGTCGCGCGTAATCCACCCCCACCCCCTGGTTTGCCCTGCCCCGCCCTGTCCTGCCCTCGACGAAGGGAATCCCATGTCCATTCCGCCCCGCCGCCGCCCGCGCGCGACCGCCGCGATGGCCGTCCTCCTCACCTGCCTGGCCGCCGCCCCCACCACGGCGACCGCGGCCGAAGGACCGCCTTTGGCCGCCCCGGCCGCCGCTTGCGCGCTCCCCGGCAGGACCGGCTGGACCGACGAGGGCCACGACACCGACCGCACCCTGTTCCAGCCCTCCACCGGCACCCGCCGCGTGCTGACACTGTTCGTGGACTTCCCCGATGCGCCGGCCGGCGACCCCACGGACGCCTACGCCGCCCACCTCGCCCCCGCCGCCGAGTGGATGCGCGCGGCCAGCTACGGCCGCTCCCGTCTCGCCGTCAGCTCGCTGCGCCGCTGGATCCGTATGCCGGCGGACTCCGAGTCGTACGGGTTCACGCGCGGGCTCACCTTCGAGGCCCACGAGAAGTACGTACGCGACGCGGTCACGGCCGCCGACCCGTACGCGGACTTCTCCCGCTACGACATGGTCTACATCGTCCCGACCAAGGCGGCGACCGCCATCTCCTTCTCCCCGACCTACCTCTACGACCCCGCCACACCCGGCGTGACCGCCGACGGTGCCCGCCTCAAGTGGGCCGTGACCTTCGGCCAGGACATGTGGCACTGGGGACCCAAGGTCGCCGCCCACGAGACCGGCCACACCTTCGGGCTGCCGGACCTGTACTCCTTCACCGGCGCCGCCCACCAGTACGTCGGCGGGTGGGACGTGATGGGCAACATCGCGGGACCCGCCCCGCAGTACCTCGGCTGGCACTCCTGGAAGCTCGGCTGGACGCGCGATGACCAGGTCGCCTGCCTGCCGGGGGCCGGACGCCGCACCGTACTGCTGACCCCGGTGGAACGGCCTGGCGGTACCAAGATCGCGGTGCTGCGCACCAGTGAGACCACGGCGTACGTCGTCGAGTCCCGCCGCGCCGAGGGCAACGACCGGGCCGCCTGCTCGTCCGGCGTCCTGATCTACAAAGTCGACTCCGCCGCCCCGACGGGCGAAGGGCCGGTCCGGTTCACGAACGGCAACCCGGCCGCCACTTCGCCCGCCGGCTGCACCCAGCTCGACCTGGCGGCGTACACGCCGGGCCGGACCTTCAGCGACACGGACACCGGCGTCCGGATCGACGTCCTCGCGGACGGCGGAGCGGGGGATGTGGTGCGACTCCGCAAGTCCTGAGGCCGGTGCCTGCGGCGGCCCGAGCCGCTCGACACGCTGGCGGCCGGGTACCGGGGCCGGCTCGCCCTGCTCCCCGTCGACGTGACGGACACCGACGGCAACTCCGCGACCTGATGGAGCTGCACTTCTTCGGGCCGGCAGCGCTCACCCGCGCGCTGCTCCCGCACATGCGTGTAGGCCGCCTTAACCGGGTCCCCGGGCTGCTTGCCGTCGCTGTCCGGAAGCCCGGTCCGTACCGCCCCGACGGTGTCCCCGTAGGCGGGCAGGGAGGTCGCGGCATGCCCGGGCGCGGTCAGTCGGGGGCAATCGATGCCGATCTTGCAGTCGCCTCGCTACGATGACCAGCGTGACGTCCCACGGCGAGAGCGACTGGCAGGAGAGGCTGCGCGAAGCGGCCCGCCGGGTACCGCTGTTCGCCGAGAGCCCCCTCTGGCGTGGGACTCCCGCTCCCGCGGCCTCACACGCCTCGTTCGATGCAGTCGACCTCGTGGCGTACTTCGACGGGCATGGCAACACGACGCGCGCGGGCTACCTCCTCATTGAGGCAAAGAGCAGCCGACGCCGCGTTGACGAGGCGCGAGTTGATGTGTGGCGCCAGGCATGGGAGTCGGTGGCTGCACAGCTGGTGATCTTGGACGCTTGCGCATCCGGGGTCCACCTTCCCGCGCGCGGCGGGCAGTCCTCCGCCGACGAATGGGCATCGCTCGCGTCTGCGCTGTCCGAGGCGTATGAACGCCGACTGGCGGCGTTTCTCCACCGGCCGCTCCGAGGCCACCGGCCCGTCCGAGGCCGTGACTCGGATGTCTTCCACGGCCTGTCGTCGATGGAGGCGCCGACGGACATCGAGCGTGCGGAACAGACCGATCTCGCACGGCAGGTGACGAGTGAGATCCGTCGCCAGCAGAGGCCGGACGTCCAACGCGCCAAGGCGGCGGAGGCCGCAGTCGTGCGTGAGCTCGGCCTCGTGCACTACGACGACGATGACCAGCCGCCGGTCCGTGCCAACGCGCCGTGCGGTGTGCTCCGGCTGGCCGTACCCGAGATCCCGCGCGGACCGGAACTCGCTCTCCACCTCGATGCCGCAGCCCTCTGGGCGCCGGCTGCCTGATCTCCGGAGCAGGCGCCCGCCGCGCCCGCTCATCGCCAAGGAGAAGCAGTGCAGATCATCCTCGTGGCCCTGTCCGCGGTCACGGAGAACCCCGTCACATCAACAGTGGCCGGTTTCGCCGTGGTGATTTTCGGGCCGCCCGTCACCAAGTGGCTCTTCGGGCTCGCCAAGGAGTACTGGGGTCCGAAGGTCACCCGCCTTCGCAAGGCGATCGCCGAAGGCGTCGCACCGAAGGAGTCCGAACCCACCGCCGAGGAGCTGGACGAGGACGTCGTCCGGCTGCCCGACCGCGTCTGACGCCCAACGCCACTGCCGACAGGCCCGGTTATCGGGCCTGTCGGCAGTCAGCTGTATGGAAACTTTCCTAACTAACCATCTTGACCATGCCCCCAGTGGCCCCCGATTCTGTACGTCACCCACTACGGCCGTGCGCCGCACGCCCGCCCCGGACTCATGCCGTCCGGATCAAGCGTCCGTGAGCCGTTACTGATTGGCGCATCGTCAGATCCCTGCTCTGAGAGGCAAGCCGACATGTATGAGTCCTTCACGCCCAGAGTGATCAGCACCCTCCTGGCGGCGACCCTGGCGCCGTCGGCCTTGCTGCTGGCGCCCGGGAACAGCGCCTCGGCGGCGCAGGCCGGCGCGATGGCGGCCGCACCGTACGAGTACCTCGGCTGGGGCAGTCCCCAGAAGCCCACCGACGTCATGGCTGCCACCGGCACGAAATGGTTCACCCTCGCCTTCATCCTCTCCGACGGCACCTGCGACCCGAAGTGGGACGGCACCCGGGCGCTCACCGGGGGCTCCGACGAGGCCGCCGTCAAATCCATCCGGGCCGCCGGCGGCGACATCGTTATCTCGGTCGGCGGCTGGAGCGGCGACAAGCTGGGCGAGAAGTGCACCAGCGCGACCGCACTGGCCGGGGCGTACCAGAAGGTGATCAACGCCTACCACCTCAAGGCGCTGGACATCGACATCGAGAACACCGAGTTCGCCAGCGCCACGGTCCGCCAGCGGGTGGTCGACGCCCTCAAGATCGTCAAGACGAAGAACCCCGGCATCGTCACCTACGTGACCATGGGCACCACCCCGAGCGGCCCCGACGCCACCGGCAAGGACCTCATCAAGCGAGGTGCCGCGGCCGGCCTCGACAACGACGGCTGGGTGGTCATGCCCTTCGACTTCGGCGGGCACAGCGGAACCATGGGCCAGGCCTCGGTCGGCGCCCTCGAAGGGCTGAAGGCGGCCGTGAAGAGCGCCTACCGGTACAACGACGACGCCGCCTACCGCCACAGTGGGGTGTCGTCCATGAACGGCAAGACCGACGAGGACGACGAGACCGTCACCCTCACGGACTTCCGGACGATCCTCTCCTACGCCCAGCGGCACCACCTCGCGCGGTTCGCGTTCTGGTCGGTCAACCGTGACCGCGCCTGCGCCACCGGTACGGACCCCGATGCCTGTAGCGGCATCTCGCAGTCCCCGTACGCCTTTACCAAGATCGTCGTCCAGTACAAGGGCTGAGGGGGAAAGGAGAGAAAGCCGGCAGCGTCCAGTTCCAGGCGGTGATCGTCACTTCGGGGAACTACCGGGTCCCGTAGGTGGCCTGCCGGTAGGTGTCGGTGATACGGGCGAGGTCTCGCGCGGTGTGGCCCTCGGCCCGGTGCATGTCCCGGTTCGCCAGCACGACGGCCGTGGTGGCGTCCCGGCGCGTGTGCTCGTAGCGCGCCAGGCCGGTCGGCACCTCGGGGGCCTCCGCCAGTTCGCGGGCGAGTACGCGGGCGTCGACGATGGCCTGGGACGCGCCGTTGGCGCCCACCGGATACATCGGATGCGCGGCGTCACCGAGCAGGGTGACCCGGCCCCGTCCCCAGGCGGGCAGCGGATCCCGGTCGGCCATCGGGTGTTCGATGATCTCGCCGCTGCCCGCCAGCAGACCCGGCACGTCGTACGGGCCGAATGCCCAGTCCTCGTAGTAGGGGAGGACATCCGCCAGTCGGCCGGTGCGGTTCCAGCCCGCCTCCTCCGCGAGCGGTCGTGGCTCGGACACCCGCACCTGGCAGACCCAGTTGATCCGGTTCCACCCGATCGGATACGCGACCAGTTGCACGTCCGCCTCGCTCACGATCACCATCGAACGGCCGGTGCGGAACGGCTCGGCCTCCGTCACGCCCCGCCACATCCGAATGCCCGACCACAGCAGCGGCCCGCCGTCCGGATGCAGCCGGGCGCGGACCGCCGAGTGCAGCCCGTCCGCGCCGATCAGCGCCCCGGCCCGGGTCTCCTCGACCACCCCCGTCGCACGGTCGAGCAGGCGGGCACGGACGGTGGTGCCGGCTTCCTCGAAGCCGACCAGACGCGTTCCGGCGCGTACCGCACCGGCGCCCAGCCGTTCGCGGACCGCCGCGAGGAGCAGCAGCTGGAGTTCCCCGCGGTGGACGGAGTACTGCGGCCAGTGATGGCCCGCCGCCAGCCCGCGCGGCTCGGCGAACATCTCGTTGCCGAACCGGTCGCAGTACACGTTCTCGGCGGTGGCCACGCCGATCGCGGCCAGCGCGTCACCGAGGCCGAGCTCGGTCAGCTCCCGTACCGCATGCGGCAGCAGATTGATGCCGAGACCGAGCGGCCGTATCTCCCGGGCGCTTTCCACCACGACCGCGTCGATTCCGGCGGCGTGCAGGCTCAGTGCGGCAGTCAGCCCGCCGATGCCCGCCCCGGCGATGAGCACCGTCATCGTGCGGCCGGGATCTCGGGCCGGTCGATGATCCGCAGCCAGGTTCCGTCCGGCTGGCGGCGCGCGACCTGCACCCGGCCGCCCGTTCCGTCGGCGTCCCGTGTCGAGGTGAGGGCGAGGTCCCCGTGGCGGACCGTCGGCAGGGGTTCCTCGAACGGGAACGGCAGCGGGGCGTGGTCGAGCATCCGCTCGCACACGGCGCGGATCGCATCCCGGCCGACCGTCGACGCCCCCGCCGGGTAGGCGAGTACCGCATCGGGCGCGTAGAGCTCCGCCAGCCCCTCGGCGTCACGGGCGTTGGCGCGCTCCACGAACAAGCGGGCCAAGTCCTCGGGGGAGGTGGCACGTTCACGGGTATTCGTCATGGTCGACTCCTTGGCTCTTGTCTCCTGCCCCCACTCTGAGACGACGGGATCCAGAAGTCCAAGAGCTGGTAAGTCTGGTTGCTAGAATCAGCAGTTATGGAACTGCGGCAGCTTGAGTACTTCGTGACCGTGGCCGAGGAGCGGAACTTCACGAGGGCCGCCGAGAAACTGCATGTCGCCCAGCCCGGCGTCAGCGCGCAGATCCGCCGCCTGGAGCGCGAGTTCGGCCAGGAGTTGCTGGACCGCTCCCACCGCTCGGTACGGCTGACCGAGGCGGGCGCGGCCGTCCTTCCCTACGCGCGCGCCGCGCTCGCCGCAGCGGAAGGCGCCCGGCTCGCCGTCGACGAGCTGACCGGACTCCTGCGGGGGCGGGTCGCCGTCGGCACCGTGACCTCGCACAACGTCGACCTGCCCGGAGTGCTGGCGGGATTCCACGAGGAGCATCCGGCGGTCGAGATCACGCTGGCCGAGGCGAACACCGATCAACTGCTCGACGACCTGCGCACGGGGCGGCTCGACGCGGCGATCGTCAGCGTGGGCGACACCGGCGACACCACCTTGGCCGGCATCGAGATCCACGTGGTCGAGGACCAGCCGATCGTCGCCGCGGTCAGCCACGACCACGAACTCGCCGTCCACTCCGTCATCTCGCTCGACACACTCCGCGGCCGCGCACTGATCAGCCTGCCGCGGGGCACGGGCCTGCGCACCCGGCTCGAAGAGGCGTGCGCGGACGCCGGCTTCGCGCCGTACATCGCCTTCGAGGCCGGCGACCCCGCGGTCCTCGCCCAACTCGCCGCCCGTGGCCTGGGCGCGGCCATCCTGCCCGGCGCGTTCGCCGAGGCGCGGTCGGATCAGCTGGCGACGATCAGGATCAACCGGCCGGCGCTGCGCGGCCGCCTGGCCCTCGCCTGGCGGACCGACGGCCCGAGCAACCCGGCCGGCCGCGTCCTGATCAGCCGGGCCCGCGCCGCGCTCGCGCAGGCCACTCGGCCCTGATCGCCGGGGCACACCGTGATGCGGCGGCAGGACGGTCCGTACGGTTCGTACGGTTCGTACGGTTCGTCAGCGAGGTGCCTTCGGGCCCTCTCCGGCGACGGTGTTGCCGGTGACCGTGCCGTCGTCGCCCGCCAGGGTCACCGCATGCCGGACCCCGTCGGAACCGAGAACTACGGCCCGCCAAGCGCTGCCGCCACCCTCCTGAACGATCACGCGCAGCGATTCGACCTTTCCGCCGGGCACCGCACCCGCGGCCTTTTCCACGGCCTGCCCGGCCGACAGCTCCGGAAGCGGCGCGGGGGCCCGCATGGCCCCTCCCGGGAAGGAGCCCGGTCCCTTCCCGGCCCGCTCCTTCTCGCCGGCGGCCCGCTCACCGAGCTTCTCCTTCAGCCCGAAATGACCGGGCGCCGGCTTCACCGCGCCGGCGGGCCCCCGGTCCTCGGCGAAGAATCTGCCCTCGATGTGCCGGACGTGCTCCCCGTGGTGGTGCTCCGCCACCGCCACGGCCGCGACCCCACCGCTGACGACGAGCGCCGCCGCCCCGAGGGCCACCCAACGCGTACGCCCCTCGCGGGTCAGCCGGACGAGCCGGCTGCTGCGCCCCGCCGCCGTAACCGTCGTCGTCTCGGCCTTCGCCTCGTCCGGGCCCGCGGCGAGCTCGGGGAGCTCGGGCGGCTGGGGACTGGACTGAGTCATGTGGTTGCTCCTCGCATTTCTCCGGGCACTCTGCCCGCCCGGCAGATCATGCGAGTCGGATGCTGAAGCCTCGCTGAAGCCACCTGAAGACCCCTTCAGCAACCCGGCGCGGCGACCTGAGAACCTTGACCCCATGCGCGTACTGGTGGTCGAGGACGAGCGGCGACTGGCCGCGGCTCTGCAGCGTGGGCTGCAAGCCGAAGGCTTCACGGTGGACGTCGCCCACGACGGGCCGCAGGGCTTGTGGCTGGCCTGCGAGCACGACTACGACGCCATCGTGCTCGACATCATGCTGCCCGGCCTCAACGGCTACCGTGTCTGCGCCCGGCTCCGCGCGGCCGGATGTGAGTCGGGGATCTTGATGCTCACCGCGAAGGACGGTGAGTACGACGAGGCGGAAGCCCTCGACACCGGTGCGGACGACTTCCTCTCCAAGCCCTTCTCCTACGTCGTCCTGGTCGCCCGGCTGCGCGCCCTCATCCGGCGCACCGGCCGCCGCAGCCCGCAGATCATGGAGTTCGGCGATCTCGTCGTCGATCCGGCCGGGCAGCGCTGCACCCGCGGCGGGACCGAAGCCCGGCTGACCTCGCGTGAATTCGCCGTCCTCGTGTACCTGGCCCGCCGGGCCGGGGAAGTCGTACCGAAGCGGGAGATACTGGACAACGTCTGGGATGCCGCGTACGAAGGCGACCTGAACGTCGTGGAGGTCCACGTCAGCGCACTGCGCCGGAAGATCGACACGCCGTTCGGGCGGGCCGCGGTCGAGACCGTACGCGGCGCGGGCTACCGGCTGGCGGCCGACGGTGGCTGAAGCGACGGAAGCGCCTGAACCGACGCAAGCACCCGACCCGACGGGAGCGCCTGAACCGACGCAAGCGCCCGAGGCGCATGGCGGCCGGGACCGCCGCAGCCCGGCCCCGCTCCGAACCCCGCTCCGAACCCCGCGTCGCATCCCCGCCCGGATCCGGGACCTGACGCAGCGCCTACGCCCCCGCTCGGTCCGCGCCCGGGCCACCCTCGGAGCCGCCACCGTGGTCGCGCTCGCCCTCGGCGCCGCCTCCTTCGCCCTGCTCGGCACCTTGGACGGCAACCTGCTGCGCAACGCCCAGAGCGACGCCGAACGCCAAGCCCTCGCCACCGCCGGACTGGCGGCCGCCGGGCGGCTCGACCCCCTACTGCCGCCGGCCCCCGGCACGGACTTCCTCCAGGTCGTCGACGCCAGGGGCCGCGTCCTGGCGGCCAGCCCCAATCTCGCCGGCCTCCCGGCCCTCGCCCCGAGCCGCCCGGGCAAACCCGGCACGGTCCGCGGCACCTGGAAGGGCAGCCCGGCGCGTGGCGATCACCGCCATCGTGTCGTGACGGTCACCACGGTCACCGGGGGCGGACTCGTCACCGTCTACGCGGGAACCTCGCTCAGGGACGCCGATGCCGCCGACGAGATCATCACGGCCGCGCTGGTCATCGTGGTACCACTGCTCGTCCTCACCGTGGCCCTGGTCACCTGGCGGGTGACGGGCTGGGCGCTGCGCCCCGTCGAGGCGATCCGCGCCGAGGTCGCCGAGATCAGCGACCGCGATCTGCACCGCCGCGTGCCCGTTCCGCACAGCCAGGACGAGATAGCCCGGCTGGCCGTTACGATGAACGCCACCCTGGACCGGCTGGAAGCCTCCGGAATCCGCCAGCGTCAGTTCATCGCCGACGCCTCCCACGAACTGCGCAGCCCGATCACGGTGCTCCGCACCCAGCTTGAGGTCGCCCAGGCCCACCCCGACCCGGCCCTGTGGGGCGAGCTGGTCACCGGAGCCCTGGAAGACACCGTACGGCTCCAGGATCTCGCCGCCGACCTGCTCCTGCTGGCCCGCCTCGACACCGCCGGGCCGGCTCCCGCCGTCGTCGTCGACCTCACGGGCGTCGCCCAGGAGGCTGCCCGGCCGCGCCGGCACGACCGCGTCCCCGTCCACACGGAGATCGCTCCCGAGGTGACGGTACGCGGCAGCACGCTCTGGCTCTCCCGGCTCGTGACCAACCTGCTGGACAACGCGCAGAGGCACGCCGAAAACCGGGTCCTGCTCGCCCTCGGAGTCGACCGGGTCCACGGCGCGGCCGTGCTGGAAGTCTCCGACGACGGGCCGGGCATTCCGGCTGCGGACCGGGACCGGGTCTTCGAACGGTTCACCCGCCTCGACGACGCCCGCAGCCGCGACGAGGGAGGCACGGGCCTGGGTCTGGCCATCGCCCGTGACATCGCCACCCGCCTGGGTGGGTCCCTCTCCGTCGAGGACTCGCCGGCCGGCGCCCGTCTGGTGGCCAGACTCCCGCTGGACGCCCGTCCCTGATCCTGCCTGCCGCGTGTGTCAGTCCTGCCATACGAGGACGGCGTGCCCCTCGCGCACCGTTCCCGCGAAGAACTCGGCCAGTCCCTCGTACAGGTGCCGCGCCCAGGTGAGGGACTTGGCGGCATCCCAGCCGTGGGGGCACAACTGCGCCTCGGCCAGCTCGCGGTGGTCGGCGTGCTCGGCGAGCCCGTCGTAGGGGATCCTGCCTGACCCGCTCCAGCTCCCGCGCCGCGCTGCCGAGGGTCTGGGCGCCGCCTCCGAGGCCGCCGTCGCGGGCTCCCGGGCCAGCGGGCGGAGCGGAGTGGAGAGACCATGGTCAGGTGCGAAACGTACCCGTGCGAGACCAGGCGGCCGACCACCGGCTGCTGGGGGAGGCGCTGGTCAGAGCCTGCGGTGACACGGGGGCGTCCATCGGCATGATCTACCTGCCCGACTCCGCGCGGAGGGTTCTGCACCTGACGCTGACCGTGGGTGTGTCCCGCGAGTTCGCGGCCCCATGGTCACGCGTCGGCCTGGACGACCCCATTCCGGTCGCGGACGCGGTCCGTGAGCAGCGGTTCGTCTGGCTGGGCGGCCAGGAGGACACGGCCCGGCGCTACCCGCGGCTCGGGCTGGTCCTGCCCTACGGCTTCGCCCTCGGCGCGGCTCCGCTCGACACTGCTCCGGGCGACATGCCTCCGCTCGACACGGCTCCAGGCGACACCGCCGCCGCCGACCGCGCGGCGTCGACAGGGGCCGGTCTGGTGCTCCTGTGGCCGGGCTCGCACGAGCCCCACCTCAGCGAGCAGGAACGGCAAGCGGTGGAGTCGGGGTGCCGGCGCCTCGCGGACATCCTGCGCCGAGCCGCCGACGACGGGCAGCCCATCCAGCCTGCCGCCCTCCCCGTGGTCCTGCAACCGCTCCCTCCTCCTACGCCCGGACCGGCCGAGGCGGCGGCCGCCATGGCCTTCATCCGGCGCCTACCGGGCGGTAACTGCGCGCTGGACCTGAACGGGAAGATCACGTTCATCACCCAGGAAGCGGCGGACCTGCTCGGCGCGCCCCTCTCGGACCTCTTGGGCTCCCTCCCCTGGGAAGCGCTGCCCTGGATGGACACCCCGACCATCGAGGACCACTACCGGGCCTCCGTGATCAGCCGCCTGCCCCGGACCTTCGTCACCACGCCCCCCTCCGGGCACAGCCTGCGCTTCGCCCTCTACCCGGACGACACCGGCATCAGTGTCCGGATCACCTCGGGAACCGACGAGCCCGCCTCCCCACCGCCCTCCCCGTCGACCCCCACCGCCGCGCCCAGCCGGGCCGCCGCCCTCTACCACCTCATGCACCTGGCGGCCACCCTCACCGAGGCCGCCCACGCCCAGGACGTGGTCGAGCAGGCCGCCGACCAGCTCGTCCCGGCCCTCGGAGCACAAGCCATGGCCCTGATGGTCGAGGACGAGCGGCGCCTGCGCATCGTCGGCTACCGCGGATACCCGGCCGAACTCATGGCGCGCTATGACGGCGAACCCGTCACCTCCGAAACCGCCACCACCCACGTGCTGCGCACCGGCACGCCGCTGTTCTTCGGGGACGCGGGAGCGCTCCTGGCCGCCTACCCCTCGGTGGTGATCGAGGACGGGATGGCCGCCTGGGCCTTCCTGCCTCTGATCGCCTCCAGCCGGCCCGTCGGCTCCCTCGTCCTCGCCTACGCCCGCCCCCGCCACTTCGCGCCGGGCGAGCGCGCCGTCCTGACATCGATCGCCGGCCTCATCGCCCAGGCCCTGGACCGAGCCCGGCTCTACGACTCCGTGCACCACCTCGCACACAGCCTGCAGACCAGCCTCCTGCCCCACGCCCTGCCACACGTCCCGCACCTCGAAGTGGCCGCCCGCTACCTGCCCGCGGCGCAAGGCCTCGACATCGGCGGTGACTTCTACGACCTCATCCGCATCGACGACACCACCGTCGCCGCCGTCATCGGCGACGTCCAGGGCCACAACGTCAACGCCGCCGTCCTCATGGGACAGGTCCGCACCGCCGTCCACGCCACCGCCGGGGCGCCACCGGCAGAAGTCCTCGCCCGCACCAACAGACTGCTGACCGACCTCGAGCCGGGACTGTTCACCAGCTGCCTGTACGCGCACATCGATCTGGCCCGCCACACCGCCTGCCTGGCCACCGCCGGCCACCCACCACCCCTGCTGCGCCACGGTGACGGGACGACCGACATCCTCGACCTGCCGCCCGGTCTCCTGCTGGGCATCGACCCCGACGCCGGCTATACCGCGACCGAATTCGCCTTCGGCCCGCCCTCCCTCCTCGCCCTCTACACGGACGGCCTCGTCGAAACCCCGGGGCAGGACATCGACGAGGCCATCGGCGAAGCCGCCGCCCGCATCACCCGAGCCCCCCACCGGCAGCCTCTCGGCCTCCTGGCGGACGACCTGATCCACCACGCCCGGCACGCGGCACCCCGAACCGACGACATCGCCCTCCTCCTGCTGCGCTCCCGCGAACCCGGCATGCCCTCCGGCTGAATCAGCCGCGCGGGCGAACGTAGACCGGTCCGTGGCGGGCTTGTTCCGCGACGACGCCCACGGCTTCATGTGCGCCTGGCACTACGTCAACCACTACCTACGACAACCGCTGAGAGCCACCGGCGTCATGACGGTCCGCGGCGCCCGGCCTCGGCCGGGCGCCCAGGTGCCGCTCGCGGCACGCCGTATCAGTCAGCGCCCGGTGCCGACCGCAACCGATTCGATGACGCCCTGCCACATTCTGTGATACCCCTCGCGAAGCGGTCCGCCCACGAGGTCGAGGATCCGTGCGGCCGCATCGATCAGTGACGCCGGGTCTCCTGTCTCGCACAGGTGACGGTGTCCGTCGAGCAGGGCGCCGCCGTGCTCCCCGTCGGCCTCCAGCAGACGCCGGGGCAGCCACTTCCCGCCGCCCACCCATGCGCGGTGGTGGTCGAAGAGGAGGTCGGCGGCGGCGTTGACGACGACCCCGGCGACGGCGAGGCGCTCGATGGGGTCACCCGCGTCCCCCAGATCGTCCACTGCGTCCGTCAGCCCGTACCTCTTCGTCTCGACTGCCGCCGGCTCCAGCGCCGGCGGGCCGCCGCGGAGGTCCGCCTCCGCCAGCGCCCGGGCCTGACCGGCGGCCCCATCGAGGTCGACCAGGACGAGACCGGTGGCATACACGCTCTGCAACACCGCACGACGTGAGGCGACGTCCGCGGCGAAGAGTTCCGCGAGACCGGCACGGGTGTGGATGAAGAGCTCCACCAGGCGCCCCTCGACCCGGAGCGTCTCCCGACAGGTCTCGCCGTCGTCCCCGACGAGCACCGCGAGGTCCAGATCGCTGCTGGCGGTCGCGCGCCCCATGGCGGTGGACCCGCCCAGGATCACCGCGTGCGCATCGGGGAAACGGTCTTGCACAAGACGTCGGGCCAGGTCGATGGGGTCCAGATCCATGGCCGTCAGTATTTCATGCCCGCCCGGTCGCTAGCAGGGGGCCGAAGTGCCGCTCTGGCGGGTGAGGTTGTCGTAGGACATCCAGCCGGAGGTGTTCGCGCTGGCCATGCGGACGTAAGTCCACTTGTTGCCGTACGCGTTGACGATGTAGCAGTGGAACAAGAGCTTCGTGCCGGTCTTTGCCATCGAAACGGACGGGCACGACTGGTACGGCCCGGTCACGATGTGGAAGTTGCCGGACATGTAGCCGTAGGAGCCCGAGGACGCCTCCTTGTGGCTCCAGCCGGTGCAACTCGTCGACACAGGACTCGGCTTGGCCGTCGAAGGCGCCGACGTCTGCGGTGCCGCGCCGCTCGGGGTCGCCGTGGGCGCCTTGCCCTTGGTCTTGCCCGGCTTCGCCGAGGGAGTGGCGGACGGCTTCCCGCTGGAGGAGGGCGAGGACGAGGGGGCGGGGGTGAGCTGCGGCTGGGCGGTGTGCGTCGTATCCGCGCGCGCGGCGCCGTTGTCGCCCACCATGGCGTAGGTGATGCCGCCTCCCGCGAGTACGACGGCGGCCGCCGACGCCGCGATGACGGTACGGCTGCGCCCCCGGGGGCGGTCGCCCGAAGCGCGACCCGCGGCCGGTGCGCCGGTCTGCGGAACCGTGTTCGGCTGGCCGGCGTACGGAGTCGGCGGTGCGGGGTGGCCGGCGTAGGGCGGCTGCGGTGCGGGGTGGCCGGCGTAGGGCGGCTGCGGTGCCTGGTGCCCGGCGTAGGGCGGCGGCTGCGGTGCCGGGTGCCCCGGGTAAGGGGACTGCGGCGCCGGGTGGGCGGCGTAGGGCTGCTGCGGGGAAGGCTGGGAGTAGGGCGCGCCGTACCCGGGCGGAGGCGGCGGGACGACGGCGGGCCCCACTGAGGGGGTGGTGGGCACGGGGGCTACCGGGGGAGCCGCGGGGGCGAAGTTCATGGTCCCGCCCGCGGCCACCTGTTCCAGCATCTCGCGCGCCTGGCCGGCGGCGGGCCGGTTCGCCGGCTCCTTCGCCATCAGCGCCTGGAGCACCGGCGCGAGCGGGCCCGCTCGCCGGGCTTCGGGCAGCGGCTCGGTGACGATCGCCGCCAGCGTGGACCACGCGGACGTGCGACGGAACGGCGACGTTCCCTCAACGGCGGCATAGAGCGTCATACCGAGGGACCAGATGTCCGACGCGGGGCCGGGCTCCTGGCCCTGCGCGCGCTCCGGCGGGAGGTAGTCGAGGGAGCCGACGAGCTCACCGCTGCGGGTCAGCTTGGACATGGCCTCGTCGCCGGCGGCCTCCAGGGTGGCTATGCCGAAATCGGTGAGCACGACCCGGCCGTTCCGCTCCAGCAGGACGTTCCCCGGCTTGACGTCCCTGTGCAGGACACCCGCCTGATGGGCCGCGTCGAGCGCGTCCATCAACTTGGCGCCGATCGCGGCGGCTTCGCGCGGCTCCAGCGGGCCGCCCTTCGTCAGCACATCGTCGAGCGAGGGCCCGTCGACGAGTTCCATGACGATGACGGGCAGGCCCTGATCCTCCGTCACGTCGTGCACGGTGACCACGCCGGTGTGCCGGATACGGGCGGCGGCCTGCGCCTCGCGCTGCATCCGGACGCGCAGATCGGCCAGCTCGGCTCCGGAGGTGTCGGTGTAGGCCCGCATGATCTTGACGGCGACCTCGCGGTTGAGCATCTCGTCCACCGCCCGGGCGACCACTCCCATTCCGCCGCGCCCGATCACGGCGGTCACCCGGTACCGCCCTCCGAGCAGCCTGCCGATCAGCTCTCCGCCGTTCGCCTCCCCCGCCGTCACCGCACGCTCCGTTCGAACCTGTCCGTCAATTCGTTTACTGGGTGGGCCCAAGAGTAAAGGTAGGCGCCGGAGGAGGTCGCACGGCGGGGTGGGCGCAAGGGCTTGCCCGTCGCCGTCGGGTGGCGGAGGGTTGGACGCGGGACGTACACAAGTCGGGGGGAGCAGAGGTGGATCCGGATCCCGCGGCTCGGCCGAACCCGGTTGAGGTGCACTTGGAGGCGCAGGCCTCCGGAACCGCCAGCGTCTACCAGGCCGCGCGGGACCAGCACTTCTACTTTGTCGACGGTGTGCGGTACGTGCGCCGCACCGTTCCGGGCGTGGTGGTGGGGGAGTGCCCCTACCCGGGACTGGCCGCGTTCGGTCCCGAGCAGGCGGGGTGGTTCTTCGGACGGGACAGGCTGCTCGCCGAGCTGACCGACCGGCTGGGCCGACGCCTGCGCACCGGCGGGGTGCAAGTGGTCATGGCTCCGTCCGGGGCGGGAAAGTCCTCGCTGCTCCGGGCCGGTCTGCTGCCCGGGCTCGCGCAGGCCACCCTGCCCGGCTCCGACCGGTGGCCGACGCTGCTGTTCACTCCGACGGCCGACCCGCTCAAGGCCCTGGCCGTCCAGGTCGCGTCGCTGACCGGCGCCGACCCGGCCCGGCTGGCCGGGGAACTCGCCGCGGACCCGCTGCCGGGCCTCGCCGCGCTGTCCCGGTCGCTGCGCGGCCGGCTCGGGGAGGCGGGCGGCCGTCGCGTACGGGTTGTCGTGGTGGTGGACCAGTTCGAGGAGCTGTTCACCCTGTGCGGCGACGAGCAGGCGAGGCGCACGTTCATCGACGTACTCACCCGGATCGCGGGCGGCGGCGACGGGGAAGAGCCGCTGGGGCTGGTCGTCGTAGGGGTCCGGGCGGACTTCTACGCGGCCTGCGTCGACCATCCGCAGCTGCGCGCAGCGGTACAGGACGCGCCTCTGGCGGTCGGCCCGATGTCCGATGCGGAACTGCGCGAGGCGGTCCTCCACCCCGCCCGGGCAGTCGGCCTGGACGTCGAGGACGGGCTGGTCGGGGTACTGCTCCGCGATCTGGGAGCCACGGCGAGGACCGGTACGGCCGGATCCGCGGGATCGTCCGCGGCGGGGCGATTACCGCTGCTGGCCCACGTGTTGCGGGCCAGCTGGCGGCAGCGAAGCGGCAGCACGCTCACGGTCCAGGGGTACGAGCTCACCGGCGGTATCCAGCACGCCGTCGCCCGTACGGCCGACGAGGTTTACGACGGCCTGGACCTGGAGGGACAGCGGCTGGCCCAATGGCTGTTCCTGCGGCTGGTCAAGATCGGGGACGGGACGGAGGACACCCGCCGGCGATTGTCCCGCGCCGAGCTGATGAACGGCAGCGCCGACCCCGCGACGCTCGCGTCGATCGTGGACGCGTTCACCCGGAAACGACTCCTCATCCAGCAGCGGGATACCGTCGAGATCAGCCATGAGGCCCTGCTGCACAGCTGGCCCCAGCTGCGTCGCTGGATCGACACCGACCTCGCCGGCCGGCTGACCCGCCAGAACCTGGAGGAGGCCGCGGCCGCCTGGGACCGCGGCAACCGCGAACCGTCGCTGCTGTACCGGGGCAACCGGCTGGAAGCCTCTGCGGCCTGGGCATCGGAGCACCCGGATGACCTGAGTTCCGCCGCTGAGGCGTTCCTGCGCGCGGCGTCGCGTCAGGAGGAGCGCACCCGACGCCTGCGACGCCGCGTGATCGCCGGGATCACGGCTCTGGCGCTGCTCGCCTCCGTCACCGCGGTCTTCGCCTTCCGCCAGAGCGCCCACGCCCAGGCCGCCGCCACGACGGCCATCAACAACCAGATCTCGGCGCAGGCGTTGCAGCTGGCGGACACCGATCCGTCCCTCGCCGCTCAGCTGACCCTGCTCGCGCACCGCAGGGCGCCGAACCAGGACAGCGCGTCACGGCTGGTGAACCTGGAGAACACCCCGATCGCCACCACCCTGCCCGTATCCGGCGAGGACGTCGCGGCGGTCGCCTTCAATCCCCGCAACCCCGTCCTCGCCACCGGCAGCCGGGACGGCGTCGTGCGGCTGTGGAACACCGGCGACCCGCACCGTCCGACCGCGCTGGGCCTACCGGACAACGCACTCACCGGCCCGGTCGACTCGGTGGCCTTCAGCCCCGACGGGCACACCCTGGCCGCTGGAACCGCCAACGGCACCGCCAGCTTGTGGAACGTGACCGACCCGCACCGCCCCGCCCCTCTCGGCGTGCCCGAGACGGGCTCGCCCGGGCCTGTCGGCTCGCTGGCCTTCAGTCCCGACGGAAGCACCCTCGCCATCGGAAGCAGCGGCGGCGGCGACGGCCGCGGCCACGGCAGAACGGTATGGCTGTCGAACATCACCGACCCTCGCAAACCGGTGCCACTGGGCCCGCCGCTGACCGGTTTCACTGCGGCCGTCAATTCGATGGTGTTCAGTCCGGATGGGCGTGCGTTGGCGGCGGGTGGTGGTGATGGCAGTGTTCGTTTGTGGAACGTGAGTGACCTCGGGTCCCCGTCCGCGCTGGGCGGTCCGTTGGCCGGGGGGAGTGGGCCGGTCAACTCCGTGGCGTTCAGTCCGGACGGCCGTACGGTGGCGGCCGGCAGTGGCGACGGCAGCGTCCGGCGGTGGAACGTGAGCGATCTCCGAGCTCCGTCCCCGCTCGGTCACCCCCTGACCGGCCCCACAGGAGCGGTGAACTCGGTCGCGTTCGGGCCGGACGGGCACACCCTCGCCACCGCGAGCGTCGACGGCACCGTCCGGCTCTGGGATCTCGACGTGGAGGCGGCGATCGAGCGGATCTGCGCGACAAGCTCGGGCGCCCTCACCCGCGAGCGGTGGAAGCAGTACGCGCCCCAACTCGCCTATGAGGAACTGTGCAAGGCCTGACTGATCCCCGCGTCGCCCGGGTCAGTTGTTCTGGACCAAGGCCGGACCGTCCGAGCCGAGTGTGAAGTCGGTGGTGGAGCTCGGGGCCTTGGGCGCGACGATGTGCATGGTCGTGTAGCTCCCGCCGGTCAGGCCTGCCACCGTCACCGTGGCGGCGTAGGGAATGCTGGTGCCGGCGGCGCAGTTCGGCTGGCAGTTGTTCTGCCACATCTGCCCGGTGGCCGCCGCGGTCGGCCGGCCCCAGTTCGACCACGTCAGACCCGTCAGCACCTGACCACCGTCGCCGCAGAGCAGGATGTACGTGTCCGGCTGCGAGACCGGCTGCGCGCCGCAGTCGTAAATGACGGCCTGCGCCGTTCCCTCCGGCGTTGTCGTCACCGGGCTCGGCGCCTCCACGGGCGAGGTGGATTGCGCGGAAACCACCGGTGAGGGCGTCGATGCCGGACTCGTTCCGTGGCTGCTGCACCCCGACACCCAGAGCAGTAACGCCGTTGCGCCACCTGTGGCAGCGAGAACCTTCACACCTCGCCGCCGGTCGGTCTTCCCAGTCGTCTGCTGCACCATGGCCCCCCAGGCAGTCACGAACAAGCTTCGAGAATCAGACGGGAAACCAGCGTACTCATCCGCAGGCGTCCAGGAAATGCGCCGGCGCGCCTGGCGCCCCGCGGGCCAGGCGGGACTTTTAGAACATTCCTAGATCACGGCGCTCTTGTACATGATCGTGGTGGTGCGGGCGCCCGACGTGCCGCCCGCGAAGCCGTAGCACAGCCGCGGGCTGCCGCCGACGACCTGGATCGCCATGCCCTCCGGCTCGCGGTAGACCAACGACTCGCCCGAGGTGATGTGTCGTTGCTCGACGATCTTGCCGGTGTTCATGTCCACTGCGGTCAGGTGGGCGTTGCCGGAGGTCTTCGGTGCTCCGGGGAAGCCCTGCTCCTGGCACCACTTCACGAAGGCCGGGGACGGGGACGGCGGCAGCTTCTTGTCGAAGTCCACCCGGTCGCAGTTGTTGTAGGCATTGCCGTCCAGCATGTACAGGTACTGGCCGTAGGCGGTGTAGCCCTGGAAGATGCCGGTGTACTGCTCGGTGGCCCAGGTGTTGTCGGTGAGGCTGTTGCGCACCTGCCCGGTGTAGCTGAGCGCGGGCTGGGTGAAGGTGGCGAGCGGGGTGTACTTGCGCGCGAGGACGTCGGAGAGCGCGTACACGTAGTAGCGCATGGCGCCGTTCGTCTTGCAGCGCTGGACCAGCCGGTTGTGGACCGGGTCGATGGCGCAGGTGACGTTGGCGGCGCCCTGCACCAGCAGGTGCTTTTCGATGCCGGCGGACTGGGGGGTGAGGGTGGCCCCGTCGACGAACTTGATCCGGGCGAGCTGGAGGCCCACCGCGTCGCCGTCGGTGACCGGGAGTGCGTCCACCTCGACCCACAGCCGGACGTAGGTCGCGGTGGCCTCGGCGGCGATGGAGACGCCGTGGCCCCAGCCGAGGCCACCGCCCTCGGTGAGGTTCATCGCACCCAGCACCTTGCCCGTGAGGTCGGTCTTGGTGATGCGCAGGCGGCCGTTCTCGGTGGAGTCGCCGCCGGCGAGGACCTGGGCGAGGTAGATGTGCCCGCGTACGTTGTCGAAGGCGAAGGACTGGAGGACCGTGTTGGGGTAGATGTCGTCGTTCCACAGCAGGGTGTGGACGTCGCCGGCGAGGCTGATCCGCTCGGAGGCCGGCACGGCGGCGAACGCCGTCCCGCTGCCCAGCACCGGCGTGGCGGCTGCGGCAAGAGCCGCACCGCCGCTGAGCCGGAGCAGCGAGCGGCGGCTCAAGGCACGCCCGGTGAGGCCTATCTGACGATCACTCATGGAAATGTTTCCCCCATCTCGTAGGGCGTGCAAGGCACTTCGGTGGGCCGTTGGGCCGGGGGCCGTAAGGCCGATCATCACTATAGGTTGAGCCTTCTGAATGTGCTCATCTGTCACATCCCTAGCGCAAGTACCTTCCACACCGCGATCGAATCTGACAGCATCGTCCGCTATCCGGTACCTGCGGTCCGGATGGGGGAGGACAAGCACAATGATCGGCTTTGTCGTGCGCCGGTTGCGCGGGCGACTGCCGCTCGCAGCCGCCGTATTGCTCACGGTGCTCATCACCACGACCGCGCTGACCGCGCTGCTCGCATTCACCCGCATGGTGGGAGAAGCCGGGCTCCGCCAGGCGCTGCGCGGTCCGGACCACGCCCGGACCACCGTGGTGGTCGCCGCGGAGCACCCTGCGGGCGCCCGTGCCAAGGACGACGAGGCCGTACGGGCCTTCGCGCCCCGGCTGTTCGGCCGGCTGCCGGTCAGCGTCGAGAGTGTGGCGCGCAGTCGTTCGTACGGGCTGCCCGGCGCGCACGCCCCCGGCAAGGACGCCGATCTCACCCTGCTCGCCGCCTTGGACCGCTCCCGCGTACGCCTCCTCTCGGGCCAGTGGCCGCAGCCCCTCGCGGACAAGTCCGCCCGGATCCAGGTGGCCGTGCCGCAAGCGGTGCTGAACCGGCTCGGACTCGCCGGGAACGCGCTGCCCGCCGAGGTGCGGCTGGACGACCGCTACGGCGGGGCCCCGCTCACGGTGCGGGTGACCGGTGTCTACCGGGCGGCCGAGCCGGACTCCCCGTACTGGCGGCTCGACCCGCTCGGCGGCCGGGAGATCCAGGTCGGCAGCTTCACCACTTACGGCCCGATGCTCGTCGACGACTCCGCGTTCACCGCGGGCGGGATGGCGCAGAACGGCCGCGCGACGCTGCTGACTGCCGACTTCGCCGCCGCGGACATGGCCGACATCGAGGCGGTCCGGCAGGCCGCGGCCGGTCTGAGCGAGGCGGGCCCAGCGGCGGGCCCGGCGGCGGGCCCGGCCGCCGGTGCGAGCGCCGGTGCGACCGCCGCCGGTGCGACAACCGGCGCAGCCGCCGCGCCGCTGAGCGCCGCCGGAATCCAGGCCAGAACCGAACTCCCGGCGCTGTTCACCGAACTGGAGTCGGCCACCGGAGTGGCCAGATCCACCCTGCTCGTCGGGGCGCTCCAGCTCGGCGTGCTGGCTTCGGCCGCCCTACTGCTGGTTGCGCACCTGATGACGGAGCGCAAGGAGGCCGAGCGGGTCCTGCTCACCGCGCGCGGCGCCTCCCGGCGACGGCTGGGGCTGCTCACCGCCACCGAGTCGCTGCTGCTGGCCCTGCCCGCCGCCGTCCTGGCCCCGCTCCTCACTCCGCCCTTGCTGAGCCTGCTCGGCCGGTTCGGCCCGCTGTCCAGGGTGCCGCTGGACACCTCAGGTGGCTGGGTGCTGTGGCCGGTCGCAGCCGGCTGCGCCCTGGCATGCGTCGTGCTGGCCACCCTGCCCGTCGTGCTGCGCGGGGCGGCCGCCGCGGCGCTGCGCCGCAGCGGCAGCCGGCAGGCCCTGGTGGCGGGCGCCGCCCGGTCCGGCGGCGACCTCGCGCTGGTGGTGCTCGCCGTCCTCGCCTACGGGCAACTCGCCCAGCACAGCGGGGACGGGGCCGGCCCGGAAGCCGACGCCGGCGGTCTGGGAATCGACCCGGTGCTCGTCGCGGCGCCGACCCTCGCGCTCTGCGCCGGCACCGTACTCGTGCTGCGACTGCTGCCGTTGGCCGCGCGGCTGGGCGGGCTGATGGCCGCCCGGGGCCGCGGGCTCGGCCCCGCGCTCGTCGGCTGGCAGCTCGCCCGCCGTCCCAAGCGGGCCACCGGACCCGTCCTGCTGCTCGTCCTCGCCGTCTCCAGCGGGGTTCTGGCCCTCGGCCAGCACACCGCCTGGACCGCCTCCCAGCGCGACCAGGCCGATTTCGCCACCGCCGGGGGCCTGCGCATCACCGGCAGCGACCTGTCCGCCATGAGTCAGGGCGGCCGGTACGCGGCCCTGCCCGGCGGCGACCGGGTGATCCCGGTGATCCGCGCCGAGCAGACCCTCCCGGGCGGCCGGACCGGTACCCTGCTCGCGCTGGACGCCGCCGGGGTGGCCGAACGGGTGCCGCTGCGGGCCGACCTGCGGGACGGGCGCCCGATGCGCGAGCTGTTCACCCCGCTGTCGGTGGCCGCCCCGGGCGCCGCCGGATTCGTCCTGCCCGGGCAGCCACAGCGGATCGACCTCGACGTGGCCGTGAAGGCGGACCCCGCGGGGTCCGGCCGCCCCGGCCTGGGCCTGCTGCTGCGCGACCGGTTCGGTCTGACCCACCGGGCGCCGATGGCCCGGCTCCCGGAGAGCGGCGAGGGCACCGTCTCGGTGGATGTCGGCTCGATGGTCGACGCCCCGCTGGGATCCGCGGCCGCGCCGCTGAGCATCGCCGGGCTCGTCCTCTCGTTCACCGCGGAACCCCTCATGTACGACGCGAGGGAAATGGCGAAGGAGGTTGGCGGGGAGCTGATGGTGCGCCGGATCGCCGTGGCCGACTCGCCGGGCGGCAAGGCGGTCCCGGTCGAAACGCCCACTCCCGCCTGGCACCTGACGGCGTCGAAGTCCGAGAGCGGTTCCCGGACCGGGGAACTCCTCCAGAACGGAGGCGAGTTGCTCCGGATGCGCTACCAGGGCGGCTGGCCCTACGCGGTCGGCGGGATCCAGGTGTCGGCGACCCTCGGCGGCGCGCCCGCGACCGAGATCCCCGCAATCGCCACCCGCGCCTACATCGACGCGCTCGGCGCCGCCGTCGGCGACCTGGTCCCCGTCCCGCTCGGCACCGAGTCCATCCCGGTCCGGATCACCGCCGCAGTGGGCTCGCTGCCCGTGGCCGGGGACAGCGCCCTGGCCATCGACGTGAGCACCCTCGGGCGGCTGCTTGCCGCCCGGGGCGGCCAGGGACTCCCGCCGGCCGACGAGTGGTGGCTCCCGGCTGCCTCCGCCGACGACCCGGCCCCGGCCCGGGCCGCCGCGGAACTCCGGGCGGGCGCCGGCGCGCAGCGGGTGCAGTTGCGGGAGGAGGTGGCCGCCGGGCTGCTGGACGACCCGCTGAGCGCCGGACCGCAGGCCGCGCTGGCGGCCCTCGCACTGGCCTGCGCGGTGCTGGCGGCCATCGGCTTCGCGGCCTCCGCCGCGGCCAACACCCAGGAACGGTCGAAGGAGTTCGCGGTGCTGCTGGCATTCGGCGCCCCGCGCCGGGGACTGACGCGAACGGCTGCCGCCGAGAGCGGTGTGCTGGTCGCCCTCGGGACCGGTGTCGGGCTCGCGCTGGGGGCGGCCATCGTGCACCTCGTCGTGCCGCTGGTGGTGCTGACCACGGGCGCACGCCGCCCGGTGCCGGGTGTACGGGTGGATCTACCGGGAGCGGAAACGTTGCTGCTGGCTGCCGCCATCGCCGCGGTACCGCTGCTGTCGGCCCTGTTCGGCGGCCGCCGCAACCGGAACGTCTCGAGCGCGGCCGCCCGGCTGCGGCACGTGGAGGAGATGTGACCAGCCCGGCCACCGAGCCGTCGCCCCAGCGCACCCGCCCCCAGCGCACCCGCCCCGCCCCATGGGTGCGGACCCGGCTGCGCACCGCGCCGCTGACCGCCCTGCTCGCCGCGGCGCTGGCGTTCGTCGCCGTCCTGCTGGCGGCCGGCCTGCCGCGCGCCCTGGACCAGGGCTCCGACAAGGCACTGCGTGCCTTCCTGCACCGCCAGGGCCCCGGCCCCACGAGCCTGTTCGCCACCGCCACACCCCAGTACGGAGCGCAGACCCCGCAGGACCTGGACGACGTACTGTCCACCCTGCGCGCCCGTACCGGGCCGGACTTCGCCCTGGCCGCCGACGGAGCGGTACACGGCACCCGCGCCATGAAACCGCGTGCGCTGGCCACCCCGGGACTGGCCCGCCCCGAGGGCGTGGACCCCGTGCTGAACCTGTTCCACCTGCGCGAGAGCGCCGCCCACACCCGGCTCGTCGACGGGCGCTGGCCCAGCGGCGGCGCCGCCGACGGCCCGATCCCGGTCGCCCTGTCCAAGAACGCCGCCGACACCCTCGGAGCCAAGGTCGGCACGGTCATGGAGGCCGTCCCCAGTATCTCCGGCCCGATCAGCACCGAGGTCGTGGGCGTCTACACGGTCAACGACCCGGCCGAGGGCTTCTGGACCGACCTGCTCTGCCTCACCCGCGCCTGCCCGAAGTACACCGACAGTCGCGAACCCAAGAAGTACTGGCAGGTCTCCGCCCTCGTCGGGCCGGACGGGCTCGGCCGGCTGGCCCCCTGGGGCGAGCGCGCCGAGGACTTCTGGCGGCTCCCGGTTGACACCGGCGCGCTGCGCGCCGACCGACTGCCCGCCGTCCGGGGTGAGGTCGCCGCGTACGTGGCCGGCCCGACCGCCACCGCTCTGGCCGGCGAGACCGGGCGGCGCGATCTGCGGATCACCTCACAGCTGCCGGAGCTGTTCACCAGGGCACGGGCGCGCCAGCAGGCCGCCGCGCCGCTCTCCGCGATCGGCCCCGCCGGGGTCGCCGGGGTGGCCCTCGTGGTGTTCTGCCTCGCCGCCGGGCTCACCGGGGACCGGCGGGAGGCCGAACTGCGGCTGCTACGGGCCCGGGGCGGCTCGCGCCGTGACATCGTCCGCCGTGTCCTGGCCGAATCAGCCGTCACCGTGCTGCCGGCCACCGCGCTCGCGACCTGGCTCGCCGTCCTGCTGCTGCCGACGCCCCGGCTGACCGCCTCCCTGATCACGGGCGCGTCCGTCGGGCTCGTGGCCCTGCTGGCTTTTCCCGTACGGGCCTTCGTGCTGCTGTCACCGCGGCGCGGGCCCGCTCCCCGCCGCCGGCTGGTGGCCGAGCTGCTCGTCCTCGCCGCCACCGCCGCGGCCGTGTTCGAGGTGCGGTCGCGCGGGATCAACCCCGCAGGTGACGATCTGGACCCGCTGTTGGTCGCGGCCCCGCTGCTCATCGCGTTGTCCGGCGGCCTGCTGCTGGCCCGCGTCCAGCCCCTACTCGTAGGGGCCCTGGCCCGCGCCGCAGGACGGCGGTCCGGCCTGATCGGCTTCCTCGGACTGGCCCGCGCCGCCCGGGGTACCGGCGGCCGGGCGCGGCCTTCAGTGCTGCCGCTGATCGCCCTGCTGCTCGCAGTGATCACGGGCGGATTCGGGGCCACCGTGCTGTCGGCGGTGGACACCGCCCGGCTCCAGGTGGCCCGGCTCGGCGCGGGCGGCGACGCCCAGATAGCGCCGCCGGCCGGGGTCCCGGTCTCGGCGGCCCTGGCCAAGGCGGCGGACGCGCTGCCCGGCGTACGGGCCTCCCTCGCCCTGTGGAGGGACACGGACGGCTACGTCTTCGACACCCAGCGCGGCTCCGTCAAGGCCACCGTGGTCGTCGCCGATCCGGTGACGTACGCGGAAATCGCCCGGACCGTGGGGCGCGGGCAATTCGACCCGGCGGTGCTGAGCGGCGGTTCCCCCGAGTCCATACCCGCGCTGTTCAGCAAGGACCTGGTCGCGCAGGCCGACGGCGGTGTCTACCGGGTGCGCTTCGCCGACGGCGAGGAGTTGCGGGCGAAGGCCGCCGGCGTGATCGACGGCACTCCCGCTCTCCCGGACGGGAAGGCCATCGTCGTACTGCCGGCCGGTCCGGCCACCGCCCAGTACCCCAAGTCCGCCCGGCCCACCCACTGGCTGGCGGTGGGCGCGATCGACGACGCCGAGCTGCACGCGCTGGTCCGCGCCAATGCCCCGGCGGAGGCCGCCGACAACTACCTCGTCAAGACCAGCGCGGCGGCGTCCGCCGAGCTTGCCTCTGATCCTTTGCAGCGTTCGGCGGACCGGTTGTTCTGGGCCTCCGTCGCGGGTGCCGCGGGTTTCGCCCTGCTGTCCGTACTGCTCACCCTGGTCCGCGCCGCGCCCGAACGCGCCGCGCTGCTGGCCCGGCTGCGGACCATGGGCCTGCGCCCCCGCCAGGGCATGGCCCTGATCCTGGCCGAGGCCCTGCCCCAGGCGATCGCCGCCGCGGCCGGCGGCGGACTCCTCGCCGCCACCGCGGTCGCCCTCCTCGGCCCCGCCGTGGACCTCACCACACTGGTCGGCTCCCCGGTCCCCACCGGCCTGCACCTCCTCGCCCGGCCATTACTCACCCAGACACTGGGCCTGGCCGCCCTCGTCACAGCAGCCGTATGCGCCGAAGCAGCCATATCCGGCCGACGCCAGATCACCACCGAGCTCAGAGCGGGAGACCAACGGTGACCAGCCCCACACCCACCTACCAAGAACTACAGGCACAGGCGCTGGCCGCCGCCCGGCCCCGCGCCCACACCGCCGGCACCGCCATCACCTGCGACCGTCTCGTGCGGATCTTCAGCACCGACGGCGTCGAGGTCCAGGCCCTCCAAGGCCTCGAACTGACCGTCACCCAAGGCGACCTGGTCGCCCTGGTCGGCGCCTCGGGCAGCGGCAAATCCACCCTCCTCAACATCCTCGCCGGCCTGGACGTCCCCACCGCCGGCACCGCCACCGTCGCCGGCTACGACCTCCTCGAAATGTCGGCGAAAGACCGGCTGCGCTATCGCCGCGAAGCAGTCGGCTTCGTCTGGCAGCAGACCGCCCGCAACCTGATGCCCTTCCTCACCACAGCCCAGAACATCGCCCTCCCCATGCAGTTGAAGGGCGGCGGCCGCAAAGCCACCCGGCACCGGACCACCCAGGTCGAGCGCCTGCTGGAAGCCCTGGAGATCAGCGACCTCGCCCACCGCCGCCCCACCGAACTCTCCGGCGGACAACAACAACGCGTCGCCATCGCCGTCGCCATGGCCAACAACCCCGCCGTCCTCCTCGCCGACGAGCCCACCGGCGAACTCGACTCCGAAACCGGTTCCGCCGTCTTCGAGGCCTTCCGCACCGTCAACCGGGAACTCGGCGCCACCGTCGTCATCGTCACCCACGACCCCCTCGTCGCCGGCGAAGTCCGCCGTACCGTCGCCATCCGCGACGGCCGTACCAGCAGCGAAGTACTGCGCCGCACCGTGACCGACGAACACGGCGAGGAATCCGTCAGCGAACGCGAGTACGTCATGCTCGACCGCACCGGACGCGTCCAGCTCCCGCACAAATTCCTCCAGGCCCTCGGCATGGAACACCGCGTCGCCGTCGACCTCGCCCCCGACCACATCGCCATCCGCCCCGACGACGCCGACGACCCCGACGAGTCCGGCAGCGCACGCTGACGACGCCTTCGACGCCCTGAGCAAGGCGCGCGATGCGGCGGGCCCGCCGCGGGCGGACAGTGGAATTACCAGCCAGCTCGCGGGACCGACTCAAGGAGCAGATCAGGGCCCCGCCCTCTCTGCTCCCTCCCGGAGGCACCCATGTCACGCACAGCCGAGTGGAAGATCCGTCTCTACCTCGTCGAGGAGGACGCCACGACGACAGCCCGCCTGGAACTCGACACCGGCACCACCAAGCTCACCGGCCACGGCCTGGCCCGTTGCGCCCCGGACGACACGGACGTCCCGGAGATCGGCGACGAACTGGCCGTGAGCCGGGCCATGAGCGATCTCGCCGCGCAGATGCAGAAGGCCGCCTACGGGGACATCGAAGCGAGCATGTCGCCTTCACACCCTGAATCCGGCGCACCTCGGGCGGCTTGGCTGGACACGGCGACTTCCTAGCGCCCCGATCCACGGCGCGCCCCGATCCACGGTCGGCCGGTTCTCAATGGACGCTGAGCACCTCGGACGCCGGTCGCCGGGGTGTCGCCCGAGGTTCCGAGCAGGGCGATGTTCGGCCGCCGCTCGAAGGCGGCCGACTCGCGGTCCGGTACGGGACGCCAGGCGCCGAAGTCCCGGACGGGGGCGCTCGTGCCGTACTGGCGGGGCCCGAACGCATCGGCCGGGATGCCCTCCGTCGGGGCTCCCTCGCCGGGCGCGCCGGTACGGGTCCAGCCGGCGGTCTCGGCCCGCAGGGCGGGGTTCGTCGCCTCGCGGTATTCGGAGTCGTGGACGAGGCCGAGGACCTCGTCGATGTGCCAGGCGTCCGGAAGGGCCAGCCGACAGCCTTCGAGAAGAGCCTCGGCGCACAGGCCGTCTTGAACCGCGGCCGGGATCTCCTCGTCGGTGAAGGGGAACCGACTGGTGTGCCGGCGCCGCAACGCGGGGTGGAAAGCGGCGAGGTCCAGCTCCGCGGATCCCAGTTCCCCGAGCCGGATCTCCGCCAGGTACCAGGGATCGTGCGCATCGGGCAGCAGCCGTACGACCGGCTGCCAGCCGGCGTGGACGGCGGCCAGCCTGAGGCTGAACAGGGCTGCCGCGCAGCCCAGATGGAGCGCGCGGTTGTCAGGGTCGGCCTGCGGCATGATGCGCGAGGAGTCCCCGTACAGCTCGATCGTGCCGTCGCCCTCCCGGAAGACGAACTTCCACGGCTGGGCGTTGTGCATGGAGGGTGCGGTGACGGCGTCTTCGACGAGGGAGACGACTGCCGCCGTGTCGACGGGCTGTGCGGACATGGCCTCGTCCTGTCTGCCGAGCGGTCCTGGTCAGAAGGCCGGAGGGGACTCGTCACCGCCCATGTCGAGACGGAAGGGCGGATACTCGTCGGTCATCAGTGCCGAGTACGCGACGACCCGCAGCACCCAGCGGTTCAGCCCCACGATGAGGTCGAACAGGTCGCGCGGGTACTTCTCCGTGAAGGCCAGCGTGACGACCGCGATGAGGGCCAGAATCCCGATGAGACCGCCTCCGGCCCATCCGCCGCGCGGTGCGCCGGTGAAGAAGCAGATGACGAGGTAGTGCGGGATGGCCAGCAGCCACCACTTCACCAGCACCAGCCCGCGCGAGAGGCGCTCGGGGTAGGCGACGTCGAGCCGCGCGGGGTAGTCGGGCTCGGGGCCGAGGCTGAACGGCGGGTACCGGTCGGTGCCGAGGGCGCCGTAGGCGTAGTACGACACGCGCCACGACCAGCGCAGCACTCCCACGTTGAAGTCGAAGAGGGCGCGCGGGTAGCGCTCGGTGAAGAGGATGGCGAAGAAGGCGATCACGCTGACCACGAGGAAGGCGATCCACAGGAAGAACAGCACGATGTAGTGCGGGATCGCGAGGATCCACTTGACCAGCCACAGCCACCGGGACAGCGGGCTGTCCAGTTCCGCGGTCACCTTGACCGGGCGGTATGAAGCGATGCCCATCGTCATGGACCGTCACCGCCCTTCGTTCACGGCGTCGCCGACGTACCCGAGGTACACGAGTGATGTGGTTCTACGGTGTTTCATCGCTTCTCCACCCAGTATGGGTACGACTGGGCGCGAAGGCGCGGCGTACGCCGTGCTGCGCCGTGCTGCGCCATGCACAGGGCCGCCCGGGGGACGGAACGCGCCTTGGCGGGGCCTGTGGGCCCTCGCGGGGCGATCGCGTGCGCGGGATGATGGCGGCAGCCGCTCTGAGGAGTGCCATGCCTTCGCTTCGGAGATTCCCTCTGAAGCCGCCCGCGCTGACCGGCTACCGGCGCGGCTGGCTCCGGGGCGACCTGTTCGCCGGGGTGACCGTCGCCGCGTACCTCGTTCCCCAGACCATGGCCTACGCGGGCGTGGCGGGGCTGCCGCCCGTGACGGGCCTGTGGGCCGCGCTGCCCGCGATGGTGCTGTACGCGCTGTCGGGCTCGTCGCGGCTGCTGTCCGTCGGGCCAGAGTCGACCGCTGCCCTGATGACCGCCGCCGCCGTCGGCCCGCTCGCGGCCGGCGACCCGGCGCGGTACGCCCTTCTGGCGACCGGGCTCGCGGTGACCGTCGGGCTGCTGTGCCTGGTGGCCTGGGCCGTCCGGCTGGGCTTCCTCGCGGACCTGCTGTCGCGGCCCGTACTGGTCGGCTACCTGGCGGGCGTGGCCCTCATCATGATCGTCGACCAGCTGCCCCGCCTCACCCGCGTCCCGACCCAGGAGTCCGGCTTCTTCCGCGAGGCGTGGTCCTTCGTCCGCCACACACCGGACGTCCACTGGCCGACACTGGTACTGGCCCTCGCCGTCCTGGTCTTCCTCTTCGCGGCGCCACGGCTGTCCCGGACCGTCCCCGGCCCACTGATCGCCGTGGTCCTCGCCACGGCGGCGGTGGCCGCGTTCGGCCTGGACGGCCGGTACGGGATCAAGGTGATCGGCGCCGTACCGGCGGGGCTGCCGTCCCCCGCACTCCCGCCCCTCGCGGATCTGCCGCAGCTGCTCCCGGCCGCGCTCGGCGTCCTGCTCGTCGGCTACTCGGACGTCGTGCTCACCGCGCGGGCCTTCGCCGCCCACGACGACCCGCGGCCGCTCGACGCCAACCACGAGCTGTTGGCCCTGGGCGCCGCCAACCTGGGAGCCGGAGTCCTGCACGGCTTCCCGGTGACCAGCAGCGCGAGCCGTACCGCCCTCGCCTCCACGGCGGGCGCCCGCAGCCAGGCGTACTCCCTGGTCGCCGCCCTCGGCGTGCTGACGGTGCTGCTCCTGCTCGCCCCGGTCCTCGCGCACACCCCGGCGGCCGTACTCGGGGCCATCGTGGTCTACGCCGCGGTCCGCCTGATCGACCTCGGTGAATTCCGCCGCCTGGCGCACTTCCGGCGCCGCGAACTCCTCCTGGCACTCGGCTGCACCCTCGGCGTGCTCGCCCTCGGCATCCTCTACGGGGTCCTCGTGGCGGTGGCCCTCTCCGTCGCGGAACTCCTGGCGCGGGTCGCCCGCCCGCACGATGCCGTCGAAGGCCTCGTCCCCGGCATCGCAGGCATGCACGACGTCGACGACTATCCCCGGGCCTGGACCATTCCGGGGCTGCTCGTCTATCGCTACGACTCGCCGCTCTTCTTCGCCAACGCCGAGGACTTCCGCCGCCGCGCCCTGGCCGCCGTCGAGGAACAGCACGAGCCCGTCGAGTGGTTCCTTCTGAACGCCGAGGCCAACGTAGAGGTCGACATCACCGCCCTCGACGCCGTCGAAGCCCTCCGCCGGGAACTCGTCCGACGCGGCATCGTGTTCGCCCTGGCACGCGTCAAACAGGAACTCCGGGAGGACCTCGACGCCTACGGCCTCATCGCCTCCATCGGCGCGGACCGGATCTACCCCACCCTGCCGACGGCCGTGGCCGCCTACCGCGCACGCAAGGCGGCCGGCGGCAGCGATTCTGGTCCGTGAGACCCGGGACCGGGCTCTCGGTCACCCGACGCGCCCGCTGCCCGTGCCCATGGGGCCGGGGCGCGGGTCCACCTGGCGGAGTTCTGCGAGGAGTTCGCTCTGGCCGGCCAGCAGCTCGGTCAGGATGCGGCGAGCCGCACGCAGGAGGTCGGCGACGTCACCCCCGCGAGGGCGTAGCTGACGGTGGATCCCTCGCGGGTGGAGACGACGATGCCCGAGCGGCGCAGCACCGCGAGCTGCTGGGAGAGGTTGGACGGGGGCGACCGCCAGGTCGAGGTCCTTTTCCGCCGCCGAGGCCCCCAGGGCCCATACCGCTGGTGTAGTCCACCAGTGCGGCACCCAGCGCGCCAGGACGCGCCGGACCTGTGTGGGGCCGCTAGGAGTAAGGCGGGCGAGGGAAAACCCGGTGCCGTGGCCGGGCCCCGCCCCTACACTCACTTCTGCGCGCCGACACAAGATCGCGGTGCGTGTTTCGTCGAGTGAGCCGAATGAGGGGAGCCAGGCCGTGTGTTACCGCATCGCTGTCTTCGTTCCCCGGTCGCGGTACGACGTGATCCTGGTGTCCTCGGTTTCCCGGTGACGGCTGCGCGGCCCTCATCGGATGTCCAAGACGACGTAACGAAGACCTGACTGCTTCCGGCTGGTGAGCCGACCCCGCGGTACATCCGGGCACGTCCCGGCCGCGGAGGGTCGCGCCCCGCGCCCTGTGTCGTTTCGTCCGGAAATCGCGCCGCCCTGAATCTCCAGCCCTGAGAAAGGCCTTGGGCCATGCGCACCAACGCACCCACCGCTGTCCGAAACCTCGGCATCCTCGCGCACGTCGACGCCGGCAAGACCACCCTCACCGAACGAGTCCTCTATGCCACCGGCGCCACCTACAAACGGGGCGAGGTCCACGAGGGGACGACCGTCACCGACTTCGACCCACAGGAACGCGACCGCGGGATCACCATCTTCGCGGCGGCCGTCAGCTGTACCTGGGACGGCCACCGGATCAACCTGATCGACACGCCGGGACACGTCGACTTCTCCGACGAGGTGGAACGATCGCTGCGCGTGCTCGACGGAGCCGTCGCCGTCTTCGACGCCGTCGCGGGCGTCGAACCGCAGAGCGAGTCCGTGTGGCGGCAGGCCGATCGCCACGGAGTGCCGCGCATCGCGTTCGTCAACAAGATGGACCGCGTCGGTGCCGACCTGGACGCGGCCGTCGCCTCGTTGCGGGACCGGCTCCATGTCGTTCCGCTGGTCGTCCATCTGCCCATCGGGCAGGAGGGCGGATTCTCCGGTGTGGTCGACCTCGTACGCATGCGCTCGCTCGTCTGGGGCGCGGGCGAGGCCGCCGGGCCGGAGACGTGCGAGACGGGCGCCGTGCCCGACGCCCTGCGCGAGGAGGCGCTGCGGCGTCGACGGCTGCTTGAGGAGCAGGTGGCGGAGCTGCATCCGGCCGCCCTGGAGGAGTACTGCGCCACGTCGGCGCTCTCCACCTCCACGATGGTCACCGCACTGCGCGAGCTGACCTGTGGCGGTGAGGGCGTGGTCGTGCTGTGCGGATCGGCGTACCGCAACCGCGGCGTCGAACCGCTGCTCGACGCCGTCGTGGCCTACCTCCCCTCGCCGGCCGATGTGCCGCCGGTACGCGGGACCAGCGGGATCCGCGGAGCGACGGAGGAGGAACGTATCGCCGACCCGGCGGCGCCCTTCGCCGCGCTGGCCTTCAAGGTGAACGCGACGGCGACCGGACGCCTGACCTGTCTCCGCGTGTACTCGGGAACCATGAGGAAGGGGGACACCGTGCTGGACGCGACGGCCGGCCGGACCGAACGGATCGGACGGATCCTGCGCGTGCAGGCCGACCGCCACGCCGACGTGGAGCAGGCGGTGGCCGGGGACATCGTGGCCGTGGTCGGGCTCAAGTCCGCCCGCGCCGGGGCAACGCTGTGCGCACCGGACGCACCGCTCGTCCTCGAACCGCCCACGGTCGCCGCACCCGTGGTGTCCGTGGCGGTCGAGGCGAGCAGCAGCGCCGACAGCGGCCGGCTGTCCTCGGCGCTGGCGCGGCTGGTCGAGGAGGATCCGTCGCTGGCGGTACGGACGGATCCCGAGACCGGCCAGACGGTGCTGTCGGGCATGGGCGAACTGCATCTGGAGGTCGCGGTGGAGAAGATCCGCCGAAGCCACGGGCTGCACATCGGCGTCGGCCGTCCACGCGTGGCCTACCGGGAAACGGTCGCACGCGGGGTGTCGGGACTGGTGTACCGGCACGTCAAGCAGGACGGCGGCGCCGGCCAGTTCGCCCACGTGGTCCTCGATGTCGAGGCCCTCGAAGGCGACACCGGTGACGCCGGCGGCACCGGCACCGACGGCGGGTTCGTGTTCCGCTCGACCGTCGTCGGCGGCCGGGTGCCGCAGGAGTACGTCCGCGCGGTGGAGGCGGGCTGCCGCGACGCGCTCGTCGAGGGACCCCTCGGCGGCCATCCGGTGACCGGGCTCCGGGTCACCCTGACCGATGGGGCCACCCATCCCAAGGACTCCTCGGAGATGGCGTTCAGGGCAGCGGGCCGGTTCGCGCTGCGCGAGGCCCTGCGCGCCGCCACGATGGAGCTGCTGGAACCGGTGGTCGAAGTCGTGGTCACCGTCCCCGACGAGGCGGTCGGCGGCGTGCTCGGCGACCTGGCGGCACGGCGCGGACGGGTCTCGGGCTCGACCGCGAGGACCGGCACCACGGCGGTCACCGCATCCGTGCCGCTGGCCGAGCTCTTCGGGTACGCGTCCCGGCTGCGCAGCCGAACCCAGGGCCGCGGCACCTTCACCGCCCGCCCCACGGGCTACGCCCCCGTGCCGGCGGCGGTGTCCGCCCAGGTTCTGACCGCGTAGCACCGCGAGCACGGCCCCCGACCGCCACACCGGTCCGGGGCCGTGCCCGGCGGCGAGGGCCGCACCTGTGCAACCCCGCAAGACCCCGTTCCGCACCGGGCTCACCGTCACCCGGAGGCTTCGTCGTAGCAGGGGCCTCACGCCGCCATTACAGGCGGTCCAGCGGTACCGCGGCGTAGGTCTCCCGCAAGGCGCCGATCACCGGGTCGTCCACGCGGAAGGCGACATCGTCCACGGCTGCCACCGGCCGCACACCGATGGACGTGTTCGTCGCGAACGCCGCCCGCATGGAGCGCAGCCGGCCGTCCGTCATCGGGGCGGTGACCTGCCCTTCCCGGCCGGCCCGGAGCAGCCGCATGGTGGTCCCCGGCAGGACGTCGGCCTGCGGCCACACCACGGTCCCGGCCTCGTCGACGAAACCGATGTTCCACGTACAGCCCTCGGAGACGAGCCCGTCCGCCCCGACGAAGAGCACGTCGTCGAAACCGGCGAGCCGCGCCTCGCGCCGCATGCGCAACTGCCCGAAGAGCGAAACGTGCTTGACCGAGGGCGACTCGCGCTCGAAGCGGAGCCGCCGCACGCGCAGCGCAGGCAGCGGGTGGCCGGTGCCCGGCGCGGGCCGGGTCGTCACCAGCACACCGGGCCGCGCCGCACGCTCGGGGGCCGCCAGATTCAGTTCCGGGTCGAAGACGGTGACCCGCACCGTGACCGCCCCGGTGTGCCCCGCGGCCTCCCTGCGTACGCACTCCCGCACCCACTCGGGATCCAGCTCCGCCCCGAACACCGCACGGCAGTCCCCGACCAGCCGGGCGAGGTGCAGGGCCAGCCCCCGTACCCCGCCGTCCTCCACCACCATCGTCGTGAAGTGCCCGTAATTGGTCAGCGCGAGGGCTTGCAGGGCCTCGGGGGAGGCCGCGGAGCCGTTCAGGGTTGCCATACCGGCAGTCTGCACGCCGTGAGCCGGCGATTCGCCCGGGGGTTCCCGTACCGCCGCCTGGTGAGGGATGCCGAGGGGATGGGACGCTCCCTAGCCGCCGATGTCCCGGCTGCGGAAGTCGTCCAGCGTCTCGCGCCGGACGAGCAGGCGGGCCATGCCCTCATGGACCGCTACGACCGGAGGGCGGCCCACCATGTTGTAGCCGGAGGCCATGGACAGCTGGTACGCGCCCGCCACCGGCACCGCGAGCAGGTCGCCGGGGCGGATGTCGCCGGGCAGCTCCACATCGGCCGCGAGGACGTCGCCCGCCTCGCAGTGCCGGCCCACGACGGTGGCCGTACGCGGACCGGCGCTGGACTGCCGGCCGACGAGGCGGGGTGCGTAGCGCACCCCGTACAGGGCGGGGCGGGGGTTGTCGCTCATACCGCCGTCCACGGCGACGAACACCCGGTCGCCGGTGTGTTTCACCGCCAGCACCCGGTAGAGCGCCACACCGGCCGGCCCGACGATGGCCCGGCCGGGCTCCACGACGAGCCGGGGCATGGTCAGTCCGGCCGCCGCGCAGCTCGCCGTGAGCTCGCTACGGAGCTTGCGGGCCAGGGCCGTGAGGTCGAGCGCCGGCTCGCCGGGGCGGTACGCGATGCCGTGGCCGCCGCCCATGTCGATCTCGGGCAGCGTGATGCCGTGGGCGTCGCGGACGCGGGCCATCAGGCCCACCACCCGGCGCAGGGCCGCGACGTACGGTTTGACCTCGGTGATCTGTGAGCCGATGTGGCAGTGCAGGCCCACCAGTTCGAGCTGCGGCTGACCGAGGATCCGGGCGATGGCGTGCTGTGCCGAGCCGTCGGTGAGGGACAGCCCGAACTTCTGGGCGTCCGTACCGGTACGGATCTTCTCGTGGCCGCCGGCCGAGATACCGGGGACCACCCGGACCAGCACCTTCTGGTGGCCGTCCGGGCCCACGGCGGCGGCCAGCCGCGCGATTTCGGACGGGCCGTCGATGACGATGCGGCCGACCCCGAGCCGCAGCGCCGCCTCGATGTCGCGCGGGGACTTCGCGTTGCCGTGCAGGACGATGCGTTCCGGCGGGAACCCCGAGGTGACGGCGAGTTCGAGTTCACCCGCCGAGCACACGTCGAGGCCGAGCTCCTCCTCGTCGACCCAGCGGATCACGGCCCGGGACAGGAACGCCTTGGCGGCGTACAGCACTTCGGCGTCCGGGAAGGCGCCCCGGTACGTCCGGCAGCGGGCCCGCACCTCGCCCTCGTCCAGCAGATACACCGGGGTGCCGAAGCGGTCGGCCGTCTCGGCCAGCGACACCCCGCCGACGGCGAGGCCGCCGTGGGGCAGACGACTGGTGGACGCCGGCCAGACGGACAGGTCGTCCGCGCTCGACACGACCTCGGGCACAGGGGTGATGGTCATGGAACCCCTCCCCTTCAGACGGCCTGGACCGGAAGCCGGCCCGGCTCGGCCGGCACCCGGACGACGGCCGCGGCCGACAGCGTCGGGTCTACGGTGACCAGCCCCGCGCCGAGCGGCTCGCACAGGGCCCGCAGCGCGGACTCGGAGAGCCTGATGTACGCCTGGCCCTCTCCGAGCGTGGCCGCGAGCCGGTCCGCGCTGGTGAAACCGACGGCCGTACGCGTACCCAGCGGAGTACGGAACAGCCGGATCACCGCCTCCGTCCCCCTTCCCGGCCGGACGGGCACGTACAGAGGCCCGGCCGGGACCTGTTCTTCAGGATCCGGATCGTCGGTGTACTGGAACAGACACATGGGGCCCTCCCTGAGGAACCGCGAACGACTGGTGACGCCCCGAGTGCCGAGTGCATGGAGGCGGTCCGGGGCGGCGTACCACCGAAGCTATCCCCGCTTCCGCGCCGTCCGCGCCGGCCCTTTACGGCACTTTGATGGTGACCGGGCGATTCCATACACGTCGCTGACGCAGAACGCGTGTAACAAGGCCGAGCCACACCTCCGGTCAGCGACGACGGGTCAGGGCGTCGACCTCGCGCCTGAGGAACGTCTCACGGCACAAGTCGAAGTGATCGACGCGCCGCAGGTCGAAGACCTGCCGGATGCCCCGCTGCCGGGCCAGCCCCACCACCTCGTTGAAGTGCCGCTCGAAGTGGGTGGAGAAGAGCACTCTCAACGTGCCGGACACCGCCTGCAGTTGTTCGAAGCGCCGGAAGAACAAGTCGTACTGGCCTTCGGGTTCCCAGTACCCCCACAGGTCGCAGGCGTAGCGCTGGACCAGGTGGAGGTCCTTCTCGGTGATCTTGTGCAGGTACTCGCAGATGTTCTGGAACTCGATCGGGGACTGCGGGATATTGACGATGCGCTTGAGCTCGGCGAGCGGTTCCTCCGGGTTCAGTTGTGCCACGCTGCCGGTGATGATCATGGTCGAGTGGTTGATGTTGGGGTCGAGCAGGAGCGCGGAGGACACCCGCGGCTTGCGGTCCGGATGGTCGGCCCACAGCTCGGCGAGCTGGAAGAGCATGTCGGCTCCGACCGAGAACCCCACGAGAGTGAGTTTCTTGTTCGGGTACTGCCGGCACAGGTTGTTGATGGCACCGTTGATCAGGTCGGTATGGGTGGCGAGCCCGATGGCGCGGTAGCGGCCGTCCCGGGCCTCGTCGGCGTTGTGGCCGAACGCGGTGATGGCCACGGTGTGCTGGGGGGCCACGTTCATGAAGGACCGGAAGTCGCCGGCGTCGAGACCGAGGCCGTGGAGCAGGACGACCAGGTGCGAAGAGGACGTGCGGCGTTCGATGTAGCGCAGTTCGCGGCCGATGACGGCGTGGTCGGACGGGAGATCGCCGTCGAAGTCGTCGGCGTGGATGTCGAAGGAGCTCGCCACGATCTCCCGGTGGAGTTCCCGGCGGCGCTCCAGCCTTCCCCGGGCCCACCACGCGGCGGAGAACACCGCTGCGGCGGCCAGGACGACGAGCGTGCCGCCGGCCACCACATGGGACCACGTCCAGCCGATCATGTCGCGGGCCTCGTCGCTGTAGATGCCGATGAGGAGGCTGCCCAGACCGCCGGCGCCGGCGATCACGGCCCGGCGCCGGGAGACGAGGGCCGCGAGCTCCTCGGTGTCGAAGGGCATCACGAACTCCGGTCCACGCCGGTCAGTTCGGCGAATCCGGGGCCGGTCGTCACCCGTCCGACGAAGTGGGCGTCGGACACGTCGGCGACGTGGAGCGGGCTCCGCCCGCCGGTCAGATAGCCGCGGACCTGTGCTCCCATGCGGCGCAGTTCGTGGCCGGGCTCCATGCTGAGGAACAGTCCGGGCCGGCCCAGGCTGCTCGTGATGGCTGCGATGACTTTCTCCCTGGTCGGCTCGTCGTACTGGTACAGCACGAAGTTGCAAGTGACCACGTTGATCCGGTGGGTGCGGAGGAAATCGGTGAGGGCGGGCAGGTCGAGGATGTCGAGTGCCGAGATGCCGATACCGCCGGCGGCGGATTCCGTCTGCTCCAGGGACCAGACCACTTCCGAGAAGCGCTCGGTGTAGTACGCCGAGGGACCGTGGCAGGAGCGCACCCAGTCCAGGGTCGGCAGCGGTGGGGCGTCGACGCCGTAGCGTGCCGTCAGCGGGATGGGCCGGAAGCGCGGCGCCTGCGGGTCCCACTCCAGGCCGGGAGCGAAGCGTTCGAACACGGCGCGGTTGTTCAGCTGCCGGGGCAGCAGTCCGATGCCGGTCCCCATGTCGAGCAGGCGTACCTCGTTGATGCGGTGGTGCTCGGCGTAAGCGCCCAGGACGAGCTGGGGCACCAGAAAACGGCGGGCACCGGTATAGGAGTTGGACTGTTCGGTGACGACGGAGGTGATCTCGTCGTGGTGCCGGCGCAAGGCCTCCGCCAGCAGGTTCGCGCGCTCCGCGGCCGGCAGTTCGGGCTCGAAGACCGCGGCGGCCCGGGGATTGTTCACGGCCACGACGCGCAGGGCGATGCCCAGTAACGTGATCAGGTGAGAATCGCTCATCAGTGGTCGGGAGCGCCATACGGCGGCCAGCAGTTGATCCACGGAAGGGTCGGGACCGGCCTCGGCCAGCAGTGCCATTGACTCGTGGACCACGGACCAGCCGTGGTTGCCCTGTTGGTGCAGTTGCATGTCGGTCAGCGTGCGCAGAAGCAGGTCTTTGCGGTCGGACATCATCGGTGTGCCCCTCTCGTTCGACTGATTCGACCTGTTCGTCAGCTCTGGTGGAACGGAAGGCCGGGCGACGGTCACCGAGGTGGGACAGTCCGCTGGTAGGACCGGAATCGACGATATTTTTCTCCGCCAATACGGCAGCCGGGCGACTATCATCTGATGAGGCCTGAGGATTCGCAATGGTGTCCAGTGCGCCGCCGAGTCCCTTCCCCGCGCTGGATCCTAGTGAGCATATGCATTCCGGCACATGTCACGCAGTGTTGGTCTAGAGTCACTGGCGCACCTGCCGCACACATCTGCCAGAGGAAGGTCTCGATGGCCTCTACGTTGGTATCCGGTCATGTGATCGATGAGCGAACATCGACCGGCCTGAGGTATCTCGAACGCAAGGCCAACTCGGACACTCTGACGGTCTTCTTCCACGGCCTCGGACTCGACGCCACGGACTACCTCGGCTATCTCCGCAGGCACGACAGCCACAGCATCGCGCTGAACCTGCGCGGCTATGAGCCGGACGGGGCGGACGGGCTCCCGCCGGTCAGGCTCGCCGCGCACATCCGGATGGCCGCCGCCTTCGTCGAGGAGGTGAGCCGGGAGAACGCGGACAAGAAGGTCCTCCTGGTCGGGTTCTCGCTCGGCGCCGACCTCATCCTGCAACTCGCCGAGCACTGGCAGAGCCGGGGGCTGGCAGCGCCTCCGATCCACGCGGCAGTGCTCCTCGACCCCAACGTCAACCAATCGACGATGACCATCTCGCGGCTCTTCGCGGAAGCCGATCCCCATGATCCGGTACCGGCCTTCAAGCGGCTGGTCAATCTCGCCCCGGACAAGGACGGATTCCGATCACTCTGCCACTACCTGGCGAAAGTCGCACCCAAGGATTTCGGACAGCTATCGCAATTGTCCCGGGACATGATCACCTATTGGGGCCCGACGGGATATGACCAGTTCGGAACTCGCCTGCACAATGTGACCCAAGTGGCCGATCATGTAAGACTCGTCCTGTCCGCCGCATATCGGGAGCACCTTCCGGCCATGGACGCGGCGGTACGGCGGTGTGGCGACGGTGACAGGATTTCCGTCGAACTCACCCAGCTCGATCACTTCGATTTGATCGGTGAGGAGACACTCGCGCGCGAATTGGCGCCGTTCACCGGATGAGGTGCGTCAGTTCGCGCCCCAGCCGCCGTCCAGGGGGATGGACGTTCCGGTGATGTAGCCGGTGTGGGGCCCGCACAGCCACAGGGCCGCCGCCGCGACCTCCTCGGGCTCGATCAGCCGTTTGATGGCGGACCGGGTCAGGAGCACGTCGGAGAGGACATCGCCGGGGCTGATGCCGTGCGCGGCGGCCTGGTCCGTGATCTGGTCCTCGACCAAGGGCGTACGCACATAGCCGGGGCTGATGCAGTTGCTGGTCACGCCGTACGGGGCGCTCTCGATCGCGGTGACCTTGCTCAGCCCCTCCAGGCCGTGCTTGGCCGCGACGTAGGCGGACTTGTAGGCGCTGGCCCGCAGCCCGTGAACGCTGGAGATGTTGACGACGCGGCCCCACCCGCCGGCGTACATGTGCGGCAGCGTGCGGCGCAGCAGCAGGAACGGCGCGGTGACCATCACCTGCTGGATCAGGGCGAAGCGCTCGGGCGGGAACTCCGTGATGGGGCAGACGTGCTGGAGGCCGGCGCTGTTGACCAGGATGTCCACGGCGGCGGGCAGCGCCGCGACGGCCGCCGGGTCGGACAGGTCCGCGGTGTGTGCCTGCCCGCCCACGGCGTCGGCCACGGACTCGGCCGACTCCCCGTCCCTGTCCACCACGTGCACGGTGGCTCCGGCCGCGGCCAGGGCCACCGCGCAGGCCCGGCCGATGCCGCTGCCTCCGCCGGTGACCAGCGCGACGCGCCCCCGCAGATCCACACCGTCGGGGCCGGCCGGAGAGTTCGGGCGCAAGGCAGGGGATTCGCTCGTCATGGCGAAACAGTAGGCACCCCCGAGGACATCGCCCATGGCGCGCGACGCCACACTCACGGAGCCCGCCATGGCGCACCCGCACACACCCTCCGGCCGGGCCTGTCACCTCTGGGCCGCGGCAAGCCCCAGCCGTGCCGTACAGGCGACGATCAGTACGTTGGCCTGCGGGTAGGCGGTGCACAAGTCGTGCGCCCGGTTGACGGCCGCGCGCGGCGTTCAGGATCGCCTCCTCACTGGCGGCGCAGTGAACGGAGCCGTCCTTGGCCAGAGTCGGCGGCTCGTAGGGTCGGTCGGGATCGGCGAGCCAGTTACCGAGAGTGGCGATGTGATAGAGCATGCGGCAGTTATAGCGGCCTGGCGATCAAGCTCCCGCCGCCCCGGCCGCCTCCGCCCCGGGGTTGTCGGCGCCGCCGTCGCCGTGCCACGAGCGCCACAGGGCGGCGTAGGTCCCGCCCGCGGCGACGAGTTCCTCGTGGCTGCCGAGTTCCGTCAGCCGTCCCCCGTCCATCACCGCCACCCGGTCGGCGTCGTGGGCGGTGTGCAGACGGTGCGCGATGGCGATGACCGTGCGCCCTTTCAGGACGGCGGCGAGCGCGCGCTCCGTACGCCGGGCCGTCCGCGGATCGAGCAGGGCCGTGGCCTCGTCCAGGATGAGCGTGTGGGGGTCCGCCAGCACCACGCGCGCCAGGCTGAGCTGCTGCGCCTGCGATCCGTCCAGCTGATGCCCCCGCGCACCCAATTCGGCGTCCAGCCCCCGCGGCAGCCGCTCCGCCCAGTCGGCGCCGACGGCCGTCAGCGCCCGCGTGAGCTCGGCATCGGTCGCGTCGGGTGCGGCGAGCAGCAGGTTGTCCCGTAGCGTGCCGAAGAAGACATGGTGCTCCTGGGTGACCAGGACGACCTGGCGGCGCAGGGTCTGCGGCGGCAGATCGGAGACGGGGACGCCGCCCACCGACACCGTGCCGGCACTCGGAGTGTCGATTCCCGCGAGCAGTCTGCTCAAGGTGGACTTGCCCGCACCGGACCGGCCCACCACGGCGAGGCGTTCACCCGGTCGTACGGTGAGATCGACACCGCGGACCACATCGCTCTTCCCGTCGTACGAGTAGTGGACGCCGCTCAGCTCGATCCGATCGCCGCCCGGCCGGGCGCTCGGCCCGGCGGCGGGCGCGGCGCCGGCCCCGCTGTCGAGTGCCACGCCCAGCCCTTCGACGCGGGCGAAGGAAGCGCCGCTGCTCTGCAGCTGCTCCACCCACTGCAAGATCATGTCCAGCGGCTCCGCCAGCTGCCGCAGGTACAGGACCGCGGCGACCACCGCGCCGAGCGTGACCATGCCGCGTTCCAGCAGCAGAGCGCCGACCAGCAGAGCGCCGACCACGGGAAGGACATGGGAGGTGTCGACGGAGGGGAAGAGCACACTGCGCAGCGAGAGGGTGCGCATGCGGGTGCGATGGCTGTGCTCGATCCTCTTCAGCGACGCGGCGATGTGACGCTCCTCAAGCCCGAACGCCTCGATCGTGCGCGCACCGGAAGCGGTCACGGACAGCTGCTCGGCCAGAGCCGAGTTGCCCGCCCCCTCCGCCAGATACGCGGCATGCGCCCGGCGCAGGTACCAGCGCGTCGCGAACCAGATGCCGACGAGTCCGGCGAGGCCGCACACACCGAGCAGCGGATCGAGGAGGAACACGGCGGCAAGGATCAGCGGTGCCTGGATCCCGGCGATGAACAGATCGGGTCCCGCGTCCCGCACAGCGGTTCCCACCGCACCGACATCGCTGGTCCCGCGCACCGTCAGGTCGCCCGTGCCCGCCCGCTCGACCACCGACACCGGCAGGGCGAGGGCACGGTCGACGAACCGCTCGCGCACCCGGGCCAGGGTCCGCTCGCCGAAGCGGTACCCGACCAGCCGGGCCCAGCGGGCCAGCAGGAGCTGCGCCACCGCGGATATGAGGACACCGACCGCCAGCCGGTCGACGGTGCTCACCGTCGCCCCGGCCTGGACCTCGTTGACGATTCGACCGAGCAGCCAGGGCCCCGCGAGTCCGGCGGCCACGGCCAGCGTGTTCAGGGCGAGCATCGCCGCGAAGGCGTAGCGGTCCTGCCGTATGAGGCCGCAGGCCGCGCTCACGAGCCGCGCTCGCGCCGCGACGGGCAACGCATGTCCGTCGGCGCTCCGGCTACGGCCGCTCATCGGGCACTCTCCTCGGTCCGGAGCTCGTGGCGGCGGGCCCCCTGGCCCGGTACGGCGACGCTCTCCTCGTCCGCTTCACGGGACACCAGCCGGCGGTACCCGGGCTCGGCGGCCAGGAGCGCGCGGTGCGTCCCGGTGGCGGCGACCCGGCCGTCGACGAGATAGCAGACGGTGTCCGCCCCGTCGAGCACCAGCGGCGAGGTGGTGGTGACGACCGTCGTCAGACCGGCCCGATGCGTGCGCAGCCCGGAGGTGACGGCGGCTTCGGTGTGCGCGTCGACAGCGGAGGTGGGTTCGACGGCCAGCAGGATCTCGGGTGCGGCGAGCAGCGCCCGGGCCAGCCGGACGCGCTGGCGCTGGCCGCCGGACAGGTTGCGCCCCTGTGAGGTGACGGCGGAGTCGAGCCCGTCTGGCAGACCGAGGACGATGTCACGGGCCATCGCCGCGTCGACGGCGCGCTCCACGGCGCCGGCCGGGCGGTCCGTACGGCCGCTGACCAGCTCGCGCAGCGAGCCGGCGAACAGCGCGGCCGCGTTGTCGGCCACCAGGATCCGTTCGCGTACCTGGGTCAGGGCGATGTCACGCAGCGGAACTCCGCCCCACGTGCTCTGCGAGTCGACGAAGCGGCCGAGGCGTTCCACCACGGTCGCCGACTCCCCGGGCCGGGCGGACGCCAGCGCCGTGAACCGGCCGGGTGCCACCTCGACACCGGAGACGGGATCGTGCAGTACGGACGCCCCGTCCGGTGCGTCCAGCCCTGCCGCGGGATCGTCGGAGCTCGGCTGGAGAGCGAGGAACCGGATGAGCCTGCGGGCGGCGACCTGGCCGCGGCTGAGGTCGTATCCGCCCTCGATGAAGGACGACACGGGGACGACCAGCACCGCGGTGTAGCCGTAGACGGACACCAGCTGGCCCGTGGTGATGGAGCCTTCCGCCGCCATGCGGGCTGCCAGCCAGGTCACGGCGGCGAGGAAGACCGTAGGCAGCCCGACGGCGAGTGCCTGGATCCAGCTGGTGACCGTGCCGACCCGGTATCCCTCGGCCTGGACCGCCCGTGAATGACCGCGGTACCGCTCGGCGTAGGCCTCCTTGCCGCCGAGACCGCCCAGCACGCGCAGCCCCTCGACCAGGTCGACCAGGCGGGTGGTGAGGAGGCCCTGCTGGTCCCGGTACGCGGTCTCGGCGCCCTGCAGACGTCCCATCAGCGGGCCGACCAGCACCGCGAGTACCGGTACGCCCAGCAGGACCACGACGGCGAGGAGCGGCGAGACGGACAGCAGCAGGGCCGCCACCACGAGGTACGCGAGGGCGGCCCCCACGCCCGGTCCGGTGATGGTCAGCACGCTGGCGATCTGCGCCACATCGCCGAAGCCGATGGCGAGGACCTCGCTGGACGACATCCGTCGTGGGAGGACGGCACCGAGCCGGGTCGCGTGCTCGGTCACGACACGCACCGAGCGGAACGCGGCGTCCATCCGGACCTTCGTCATGACGCGGTGCCGCATGATGGCCAGCCAGGCGTTCAGCACACCGACACCGAGCAGCGCGGCCGTCCAGCCCAGCAGCACCGAGGACCGGCCGGGCGTCAGACCGTCGTCGATGGCCCGTGACAGCAGGTACGGAGGCAGCATCAGGGCCACCATCCACCCGCTGCCCAGCAGCGAACCGGCGAGCACCCGGCGGCGCTGGCAGGTGATCAGCCACCAGATGTATCTCAGAGGGCCGGTTGTGTCCGGTCTCCCGGGGTGGAGCGAGGGATCGGCCATCGGGTGGACGCGCCCGCGCCCGGCCGTGCGCACGCTGGACTCGGTCATCGCTGGTGGTCCCCTCCCTCGCGCCGTGGTCCACCGTCCGAGAACCGGACCCGGCCATCAAGATCATGATGGCGCGGATCCGGCTCCCGCAACAGCCCCGGCGCCCCACCTCAGCTGCGCACGACCATGTCCTCGAAGGACTCGAGGCGCTTCCAGCGCTCGGCGGGCGCGCGGGTCACGGGCATGAGGTCCGCGCCGGGCAGCGGCCCGAAGTCGAGGCCGGTGAGCTGGACGATGTCGGTGACCGGCACCTGGAAAGTGCGGAAGGCCCCGAGCGGCGGCGGATCGCCGGGCTTGGCGCCGGCCATCGCACGCTCGTAGTCACGGGTGAGGTCGGGGCTCTGGTCGAGGATGTACGCGGTCGAGGCGAGCTTGCCGCCCTGGATGAACGCGGCCACCTTCCAGAACCGCAGCGGTACCTGCATGCCCCGGTAGGGCGGGTCGGAGTCGTGCAGGACCGGGCCGGTCATCACACTCAGCTTGCGGTCGAACTCGGCGGCGTGGTCGAGGAGGTAGTTCTCCAGGCCCTGCCACAGCTGCTTGCCCTGGTTGAAGACGTCCGCCTGGGGGGCGGCATTGGTGAAGTGGAACGTGTCGACGTTGGCGCGGTTGGCCTCCGCCGTGGCGCCCCAGACTGGGTCCAGGCGGCGCACGAGGTGGCCGCGGTCCAGGGGGTTGTCGCGGTAGATGTCGTTCCCGCACTGGTGCGCCTGCGGCACCCGGGGGTCGAACTCCCACTTGTCGTCACGGGGCACGTCCTCGAGGATCTTCGCGCCGTCGATGCAGACGGCGGTGGAGGCGGCCAGCCGGCGGTCGGGGCGGAACACGACGGAGAAGTGCGTGTAGGGGAGGACGACGGTCTTGATCCCGGCGGTGGAGGGCTTTGGGAGGGGGATCGTCGGACCGAGGAACGCCGGGTCGTAGCCGGTGCGGTCGTCCAGGCCGGTGCGGGGGGTCGCGGAGGTCGCCGTCGGATCCGGTGGCGTCTCAATTGCGTTCATAATATGGGATTACCACGCACGAGGGATCATTCACGGTGCCGCGCGCCCGGCCACCCGAACAGCGGTCCGGCCGGGCGGGAACCGGATCGCCGGCCCCTGCGTCGTCGTACGGTGCGGTGTCGTGCACGTGATCACGACGCGAGGAGGTGCCGAACCGGAGAAGCATGGGCGGACGATGGGCGGACAAATGAAGCTTGCGGACCACAGGCGGGGGTGGGTTCTCGCCGCGCTTTCCGTGCTGACCGCCTGCCTGCTGGCCTTTCACGCCGCGGTCCCCAACACGGCCGGCCGTCCGGGCAGCCTCCTGGAGACGTTCCTCCCCTGGCTCGGCTTGACCATCCCGGTACTGCTGGGCCTGGCGCTGCTGCGCCGCTCGGCCGTCGCGTCGTTCGCGCTGCTGCTGCCCGTCGCCGCCTGGGTCGGCCTCTTCGGCGGCCTTCCGGTGTCCGGCCACGATCAGGCTCACGACGTCGTCGCGGTTCAGCACAACGTCAGCGATGAGAATCCGGACCCGGCGGGCACCGCGAGGGCCCTGGCCGGAACGCACGCCGACCTCATCGCCCTGGAAGAGCTGACGCCCTCCGCCGCGCCGCTCTATGCGGCGGCCCTGGCGGCGGACTATCCCCATCACACGACCGAAGGAACGGTCGGACTCTGGTCGAAGTATCCACTCGCGGACGCGCACCCGGTGGACATCAGGCCGGCGGGGGTGGGGGAGGGCTGGAACCGCGGACTGCGGGCGACGGCCAGGACGCCGCGAGGGGACGTCGCCGTGTACGTGGCCCACCTGCCTTCGGTGCGTCTCGGCCTTGCGAACGGATTCAGTTCCGTACGGAGGGACGAGAGCGCCGCCCTGCTCGGCGCAGCGATCGCCGCCGAGCCGCTGGACAGGGTGATCCTGCTCGGTGACCTCAACAGCACGGTGGACGACCGGGGACTGGCCCCGGTCAGCTCGCGGCTGAACGTGCCGGGCTCGGGGTTCGCGTTCAGCTGGCCCGCGGCTCTGCCCCTGGCCCGGATCGACCAGATCATGACGCGGTCCGCGACCGTCACCCACCTCTGGTCGCTGCCCGCCACGGGGAGCGACCATCTGCCCGTCGCCGCCCACATCAGGCTCTGAGGGGTGGTTGACTGACCGGATGCCGCTCGACGACTACGGCGTACTGGCCGGAACCCTGCACCGCCACTTTCGCGGTCGGCCCGATACACAGGGCCGCTGGTTCCACGTCAACCTGGAGGTCGACGCGCCCGCGGGCCGGTACCGGTGCGCCATCGACGTGGACAGCGAGCAGTCCGGCACCGGCGTGCAGTGGAAGGTCCTCACCCTCGCCGCCTCGGTCCTGGACCCGGCGTCCGCGCTGCCTCCCGGCTACCACAACCTCGCCCGTACGCCGGGATCGGGCGCCCTCGACCATCTGCGCCACCCGGCCTTGAACGGCCGGCGCGGCTGGGGGCTCACCTGGCTGGAGGCGGCCCTCGACCGGCTGAACCCGCCGCGCCCCTGGATCTCGGGCTCCTGTCGTGAGGCCTCGGCGGCGCTGGAGGCCGTCCTCGTACCCGGCCGGCCGGTCCTCGTCTTCGGCCAGCCGTTCGACCACGGGGGTCTCGGCATGCGCAACATCCACCAGAATCAGGGAGACCCGCACGGCAGCCGGTGGTGGGACGCCAACGGCAGCTGGCAGGACGGCGCGACGATGACCCGCAGGGACGACGGCTGGTACGACGCGTTCCTGTCCCGGTTCTCCACCCAGGAGACGGGCGGAGAGGGGGGACGCGGCCGGAACCGGTAAGGGCCGCCGCCCCGGAACGCCGACCGCGGCGCCCGGAACGCCGACCGCGCGGCACCACGCAAGTGCTACCGCGGCGCGCCGTGCGGCGGGAACGCGGGTGCGGCAGGCGCCGGTCCCAGGGTGGTCGTGCCGGGCGCCGCGCGGTGGCCCAGCCCCGTCCGGTACGCGTCCAGGGCCGCCTCGATCCGGCCCGTACGCCGCAGCAGGTCACCCAGCAGCCGGCACAGATCGGCGAGGTCGCCCGTCGCCCCGCTGCGTTCGAGCAGAGCCAGCGCCTGTACGTAGTGCTCCTCGGCGGACTCCGTCTCCCCGCGCTCCTCCGCGATGAGGCCGAGCAGCCGGTGCGCGCCGCCGGCGTGTACGGCGCCGTGACTGTCCCCCAGTTCCAGCAGCGCTGAGACCAGCCCTGCTGCCTCCTCGTACCGCCCGAGCCGGCGCAGTACATCGGCGAGTTCGACCTCCACCTGGGCGGTGTAGAGGGCGGCGCGCTTGGCCGCCAGCATGTCCCTGGCCGTGCGCAACTCCCGTTCCGCCGAGGCGAGGTCACCGTTCTGGGCCTGGACGTAGCCGCGCATCCAGTGGCAGTGGGCCAGGTCGGTCCGCAGCCGCAGCTGCCGGTAGACCGCCTGGGCTTTGGCGAGAGAGACGTCGGCGTCGGCCACGCGCCCCTCGGCGAGGAACGTCCGCGCGACCTGCCGGTGCATACCGGCCACCAGTGCCGGATCGCTGACCTGCGGCGCCAGCGCCAGGGCGAGTTCGGCGGCGTGGGCGGCGCGGGCGTGCGCCCCCATGTCGATGTACGGCCCGATGACGGCGGCGTAGAGCAGCAGCAGCGCCTCGGGGTCGGCCAGCCCGCTCGCGTTGAGCTCGTCGATGGTGGATTCGAGGAGATAGCAGGCGTAACGCAGCTCGCCGGCGAGCAGGTGCGCGACGGCGCGCCCCCGGATCGGGCGGGCGCGACGGGGCAGCGGCTGTCCGGCCAGCAGGCGTTCGGCCGCCTCGAAGTGCCGTACGGCGTCGGGGAGTTCACCAGACTCCAGGGCGCAGTCGCCGAGGCCCAGCAGAGACTCCGCCTGCTCGTCAGCGAGGCCGAGGTGCTCCGCGTCGGTCAGGAGCCGCCGGTAGCGGACGGCGGCCTCGTCGGCGGCGCCGGTGGCGAGCGCCTGCTGGGCGTCGGTCAGGGCCAGTCGCAACTCGGTGGCCAGGTGGGCGGGGCGCCCGGTGGTCAGTTCCTCGTACGAGGTGCCGAGGCGCCCGGCCAGGAAGCGCAGCGCGGTCTCGGAAGGCCTGACCTTCCCCGACTCCAGTGTGGAGATGTACGCCGAGGTGTAGGCGGGGTCCGCCAACTGCTTCTGTGTCAAGCCGCGTTCGGTGCGCATGCGCTGAACCCGGCGGCCGATCTCGGCCGGTTCGTCCATGAAAACCCCCTGGTTGCTCCAACTCCCCAGTATTCAGGGGGAGCCGTCCATTGCGCACGCCCCGCACGGCACCTAATTTAAGCAACCGATTCAGCATGCTTACGCATCCGCTTAAGTTCCTTTTCCTGAGGAGGACTTCATGGACTCAACCATCCGCCGGGCCCTGCGGCGCGGAGCCGTCGCGACGGCCTGCGCGGCCGTCGCCCTGCTGACCGCCGGCGGTCCCGTCGACGCGGCCACGGAGCCGCCCGCACCGGTGAAAGCCCGGGTGAAGGTCGAGATACCCGGGCCGGAACACGGCCATGACGCTGGATCCGGCTACGCCCGCGTACCCGCGGCAGGGCGGGAGAAGGCCGCGCCCCGGCTCTCGGAGGCCGAGCGGCAGGCCGACGGCGACGTCACCAAGATGATCGACAACGGCTCCACGGCCGACCGCCTGGACGTCGTCGTCATCGGTGACGGCTACACCGCCGCCGAGCTGGACCGGTTCCACGCCGACGCCCGCCAGAAGTGGTCGGAGGTGGCGGCGGTAGAGCCGTACACGACGTACCAGAACCTCTTCAACGTGTGGACGGTCGACGCTGTCTCCCACGACTCCGGCGTCTCCGGCGACCCGACCCCCGCCACCGTGCGCGACACCGCCCTCGGTTCGTACTTCTGGTGCGAGAACATCGAGCGGCTGCTCTGCATCGACCAGCCCAAGGTGGACGCGTACGTGGCTAAGGCGCCGGCCGCCGACCTCGTGATCGTGCTGGCCAACAGCGCCAAATACGGCGGGGCGGGCTACAACGAGGCCAGCGCCACCCTCGGCTACGAGGGCATATCGACGGCCTCGGCAGGCAACGCGAAGTCCGGCCAGGTCGCCATCCACGAGACCGGCCACTCGCTGGGCAAGCTCGCCGACGAGTACTTCTACCCCGGCCTCCCGGACTACGAGAAGTACACGGGCCCCGAGCCCGCCGAGTCCAACACCTCCACGCTGACCGCCGGCCCGATGGCCGAGCAGCGGACCAAGTGGTACCGCTGGCTGGGCGAGGAGTCACCCGATGGCGGCAAGGTTGGCGCGTACGAGGGCGGCGGCTACTACGTCACCGGGCTGTACCGGCCCACCGACAACTCGATCATGCGGGTCCTCGGCAAACCCTTCAACCTCCCCGGCGTCGAGTCGATGATCGCCGGGTTCTCCCGCCACGCGAGGCTCGTCACCCCGATCACCCCGACCGACCGCACCCTGCGGCTGCGGCACACCGCCAAGGCCGCGGTGCCCCGGCTGACCGGCGCGGACGGACGGCAGCTCGTGGTCCGCTGGTACCTGGACGGCCGGGAGCTGAAGCGGTTCGAGGGCCGGACCGAGGTGCGTGTGGCCGAGCTGTGGCTGCTCGACCTCCGCACGCACAAGCTGTCCGTCACGGCCGAGGACCGGACGCCCTCCGTGCGCGACCCCCGGATCGCCCGCGCCCTGCGCTCCACGGCCGAATGGAGCGTCCGCCTCTAGAGCGCCCCTCAAGCCCCCTTCAAGACCACCCCGTCAAGCCCCCCGGCCTGGCGGGGTGGCTGCCTAGGCCCGGTACACGCGCAGGTCGGACACCTCGTAGCTGATCTCCGACACGCCTTCCTCGGGGGCCGGATGGTAACGGCCCGCGCAGATCGACAGGTTGACGATGAGGTACGCGTGCCAGCCGCGGCCCACGCCCTTGCCGTCGGAGAAGACCCGGGCGCCGTTGACCCACCAGATCACCGACTTCCGCCCGAACTCCACCCGCAGGTCGACCCAGGCACCCGGGCGGACGGTCGGGTCGCGGTAGTAGCGGTGCGCCTGCCTGACGTGGTTGGACAGTTCCAGCAGATCCGGGTTGTCGGGGTGGTACTCGAATACGTCGATCTCCTGGCCGCCGTCCCGCCAGGTCCAGATCGCTGGCCAGGCCCCCAGCCTCAGCGGGAGCCGCACGCGCGCCTCCAGCACGTCGCCCGTGCGGACCTCGAAGCCCTGGTCGCTGCCCTCCGTGGTCAGCAGCCCGGTGTCCCAGTTGCCGTCCGGGCGCGGGGTGGCCCGGAAGATGCCGTCGCGGCTGTAGGAGGGGTCGTCCACCAGGTAATCCAGCTTGTTGTCCCCGGGGTTGACCGGCCCGCCGTCGGGATACGCCCAGGACCGGCCGGCGACCCACTGGTCGGCCGATCCGAAGTCTGCGGTGAACACCAGGGCCCTGCGGTTCCCGATGGCCTCCTCGGCGGGTGCGCCGCCTCCGCCGCCGGAACCCCGAAGGAGGGCCCGCAACCATTCGATCGGTCCTGCCAGCACGATGCCTCCACGGGTGATCGGTACCTCAGGAGGAGTTGTGCCCCCAAACGGAGGAGCATATGCCGATTGCCTTACGTTGAGTGTCTGAGTAACTACTCAAAGCGAGAGGCGGTTGTACGGAGTCCGATGAGAACGTGTGACGAGATGTCATAGGAGGCGTTCGGGTGGTGTGCCCGCGCATCCGCAACTGGGAGTTCCGCCTCCGGCCTCCTCGGTGGCAGTGACGACACACTCAATGCTGGAGGTCCTTGTGGTCAGTTGGAGGCATTCCCCGGTCGCGATGACGGGCCGGGAGCCCGTGGTCGATCCCTACCGCTTCGCGGGCGCGGACTTCGACTGCTGCGACACCGCGCAGTACGGCTGGCGCGACGGGGGCCGGCAGGACGTGGAGCCGCGCGCTGTGGACCGACGCCGCCTTGATCTGCATATGGCGCTCACCGCCGCGGGGATCGCCCCGGCGGCCGCCGATCTGGCGGCGATCGAAGCGCTGTGCACGCTGGACGACATGACGAGCGCGGCCGTCCAGCGGTGGCTCACTCGCGATGTGTGATGCGCGTCACGTTGCTCTGAAGCGGTGGGACCCCGATCCTTTATCCGCGCTTCCGGCTATCCGGGCTAGTGTGCGACCACACATCTGCAAGGGCGCAAGGTGCGAGGGGGCGCGAGATGAGCGGTGTCGTGATCCACGTGGCTGCGGCCGGCGGGGGTGCCGCGGTCACGTTGGAGCTTGGCCCGGGGGCCGTGGCCCGGTTCGGACGGGGTGCACCCGATCACCCGGTCGAACTCTTACTCGGGGACCGGTCCGTGCCTCGGCTGGCGGGTGAGATCCGGGCGTGCGACGACCACTGGCAGTTGAGCAATTTCAGCAGCACACAGAGCTACGTCGTGGAGAACCCGGAGGGCGCGGGCGAGTACTTCCGCGTGGCGCCGCGCCGGATCGGCGCGCCGGTGCCCTTCGAGTTCGCGCGCGTGGTACTGCCCTCGCAGGGCGCCCCGCAGAGCTTCCAGGTCTTCGCACCGGCCCACATGTACTACGACGCGATGCCGCTGCCGGCGACCCCGGCGACCGCCACCCTCATGGCCTTCCCGCTGGACGAGTCGTCCACGTACTTCCAGGTCCTCGTGGCCCTGTGCGAACCACGATTACGCGACGTGTCGGTGTCCGCCGTCCCCACCACCCGTCAGGTGGGCGAGCGATTACGCGCCCGCCCCGGGTTGCAGGAGATCACGGAGGCAGGGGTCAACTTCCACATCGACTACCTTGCCCGGAACAAGTTACGGGTGCGCCAACCGGCCGCGGACGGACAGCGGATGGACGGCAAACGCGAAGCCGTCGTCTCCCTCGCCCTGCGGTTCGGGCTCGTCCGGGAAGAACATCTCAGCCTCCTGCCGCCGCGCCCCACCGCGATCTCCGTGGTCGCGTCATGACGGGCTCCGCGGATCACCACGACGGCGCGACGGCAGTCCCTCCCGGATACCGGGTCGGCGACTGGGAGATCACGGGCTTCCTTGCCGCGGGCAGCTGGGGCAGTGTGCACCTCGCCCGGCGTCTCGGCCCGGTACCCGACGGCGAACCGGCCGAAGCCGCCGTCAAGTTCCTGTCCACGGCAGGCCTCGCCCCCCGGCAGGCACGAGCACTGGCCGAGACGGCGGATCGCGAGGTGACCTTCAGCCGTATGACCGAGCACCCGTATCTGATCCGGGTCCTCGACACCGCCGTCATCTCCGATCCCGACTCACCCGCGCTGGACGGGGCAGTCGCCCTCGTGATGGAACGCGCATCCCGCAGCCTGCTCGACGAACTGTCCACCCCCGCCGAGGGGAACGCCGCGGAGGCGCTGCCGCGCGACGCCGGTGCGCTCCTGATCCAGATCGCCGAGGCACTCGCCTACCTGCACGAGTCCGGCTGGGTCCACGGCGACCTGAAACCGGGCAACGTCCTGCTCATGGCCGACGGCACCGGCCGCCTCGCGGACTTCGGCCTGGCAGCTCAGATCGAAGGCACGCACGGCTACGCGCCACCGCTCGGCTCGCCCGACTACCTTCCGCCCGAGCGCCGCAGCGAGCAGCTCAGCGAACGGGGAGTCGTCACCCGCCCGGCCACCGACATCTGGGCGTTCGGCATCACCGCCCACCAGGTGCTCACCGGAGGGGCCTTCCCCTTCCCCGGCGCCACACCGGCCGCACGCGCCGCGGCCGCCCAGGAGTACGCGGAGGGCAGGACCCGGCTGCGCCTGGGCCCGGAGATCCTCCCGGCCTGGCGCTCGGTCCTCACCTCGTGCCTGGAGGTCGACCCCGTCGTCCGATCCGGACACACCATGGAGTCGCTGCTGCCCCGGATCCGCGCCGCCGTGCGGGAGACCGCCCCGCGCAACCGGCGTCGCGGCAGGTGGCTCCTGGCCGCCGGTGCGCTGGTCTCGGCGGCCTCGGGGGTGGCCGTGTGGTCCGGGCTCCTCGGCGGCGGCCAGGCCCAGGCCGCCACGGTGCGGATCCATGTGTTCAACATCGACGGCAACTGCAAGGACCAGACCGAGCGTCTGCGCGCGTGCAGCCTGGGCCTGGCCCGGGACCCGCACCTCAAGTACGACGCGAACAACGTGGTCTCGCACCGGGTCTGGCACGGTGACGTGCTCAAGACCGACTGCGTCGTGAACGACGGCGACCGGGTGGAGGACGAAAAGGGCATCGGGACCCCGCGCTGGTACAGCATCCGCTTCGACGATCCCGCCGAGGGCCGGGCCTGGCTCCCGTCGGTCCGCACCCACGACGATCCGAAGGTACCCGTCTGCGAGGACACCACCGGAGCCTGAGCCTGACGTCATCCCGAATCCCGACAGATCCCGTCCGATCGATCAGATCGGGCGGGATCTTGTCGTTTTCTGGCGCGAGGGTGGACCAATATGACTGGGAATGAGCCATCCTCCGAAACGGGGGCGCCGGCCCGCGCAGGGTGCGGGCCGGCGCCCCGGGGGAGGCTGGCCTGGTGCGCCCTGCCGCCGCCCTGTGTGTTCCGCCGATACCGGGGCGGAGATGAACGGGGCGGCATCGGTCATCGAACACCTCGGCCGGAGCGGATCCGGCTCGCCGCTGCACGTTCACCACAACGACGACGAATGGTGGTACGTCCTCGACGGGGAGATGACCTTCTGGGTGGCCGGCGGGTCGGCGGCATCGACTACCCCCTCGCCCCGTTCAACGGCTGGTACATGGGCACCGAGATCGGCGCCCGCAACCTGGTCGACGAAGGCCGCTACAACCTGCTGCCCGCCGTCGCCGCGTGCCTCGGCCTGGACACCACCAATGAGAGCACGCTGTGGCGCGACCGCGCGCTGGTCGAGCTCAACGTCGCCATCCTGCACTCCTTCCAGGCCGCGGGCGCCCGGATCAGCGACCACCACACCGAGTCCCGCCGCTTCCTCACGCACCTGGCCAAGGAGGAACGCCAGGGCCGCACCGTACCCGCGGACTGGAGCTGGATCGTCCCCCCGGTGTCGGGTGGCATCACCCCTGTCTTCCACCGCTACTACGACGACGCCGACCAGCGCCCCAACTTCTACCTCGACGGCCGCGACGGAGTATCGGACCGGGGCGGATGCCCCCATCAGCAGTGACGCCGACGTACCGGCGCCGCTACTGCGGCAGGCCGAGCACCAGGAGGATCACGGTCAGCGGCGGGAGCAGCGCGCACCACCCCACCGCCCGGCGCGCGGTGGCGAAGCGGCGACGACCCGGAATGAGCCAGGACGCCAGGAGCAGTGCGGGTGTGGCGGTGAAGGTCGCGAACAGGGCGCCGCTGACGACTCCGAGGGTCTGATCCAGGGCGAGGGAGCAGTTGTCGGGCCCGCAGCTGTCCGTGGCCATCGGAGCGAGTCCGCCGAACAGGAGCGCCACCGGTACGAGGATCACGGCGAGCACCGTGACCCACACGGGTGCCGCCGAGGAGTTTTCGTCAGGGTTCAGGTCGTTCATGAGGCCAGTGAACCGCCTGGCCGGGCCGGAACACCTCGGGCCGCGTACTCAGGCGGCGGTGGTGGTCGTACTCATGTTTCCCCCCGGGCATCGGTCAGCGGGTCGGGGGAGGGGTGTGGACGCGGATGCGGAGCTGCTCGGTGAGAGCGTCTCCGAGGGCGGGGTCCGCGGGACCGCTGTGGTCGATGCCGAGCTGGGCCGCCAGGTCGGTGGTGTGGAGGAGGGCGGCGGCCTCCAGGAGCCGGGCGTAGGCGTCGGCGGCGCCGCGGACGCGCCGGCGAGCGGTCAGGGCGAGCACGGCGGCGAGCGGGGCGGCGGGCCACCACCACGCGGTCAGCGGGGCGTACAACAAGGCCCAGCCACCCAGGGTGGTGGCGCGGGTCAGGGCCTGTTCGGCGGCGGTGATCTCGGTGCGGGTGTCCTCGGGCAGGGTGAGCCACAGGTGGGGCCACAGGACGGCGAGGTCCAGGTGGTGATCGCGCTCCAGGCGGACGGCGACGGCGTGGATGCGGTCGCCGCTCCAGGTGGGCCGGTCCGGCGCCTCGGCTGAGATACGCAGCATCGCGTGGTGCGCGGCCCGGCGTGGAGCGGGGTCGGCCCGGCGCTGGTCGAGGGCGAAGGCGCGGGCGTCGGCGTCGAGTTGTTGCCCGTAGCGGTGCGCGGCGGCGGTCCATCGGGCGTGGCGGCGGTTGACGCGGGTGTGCGCCCAGAACCGCAGCGGGCGCGGCCAGGTGCGCCAGTCGGCCGCCAGCGCGGTGTGCTGGACCAGCGTAGCGAGGCCCTGCGCAGCCAGGCCGGCCGTCGCCGCGACGGCGAGGACCACGCCGAGCAGGACGGCCTGTCCGCCGAGGGTGGTTGCCGCGGGCGTCTGCGCCCAGTGGGTGATCCGGTCGGTGAGGCGGGCGTGGTCCAGGGCGTGAGCCTGCCCGAGGGTCTTGGCGGCTGTGGCGATCGCCAGGAAGAGCGCCCCGGGCAGGACCAGCAGCGTCAGCCAGCGCTCGGCGAGTTTCTGCCCCAGGACGCCGAGGAACCCGTCCACCACTACAGCCGCTCCCGGCGCAGCGCCCGGCCGCTGATGCGGCAGGGGCGCGCGCCGGGGCCGTCGGGCCAGCTGTAGCGCGAGCACTGGCCCGTCGGGCACAGCAACACCCAGGCCTCGGGCGCGGCCGAGTCGATCCCGATCGGACTCAAGCCCCGCACCCGGCCCTGGATTCCCGCCGCGTCGCCCGCGGCCAGCAGCGCCTCGTGCAGCGCGGCCAGTGGCGCGGTCAGATCCACTCGGTCGAGCAGCGCCGCCATCAGGCGATCGAGGGGCGCCGCGCCGCCCCCGGCGCCGTGTGCCGCCTCCAGGTTCGCGCGGATGCGTTCCACCTGGTCGCACACGTACGCCAGTTCCTCGCGCTGCTCGGCGCTGCGGCCGTCGTGCAGGTCGGTCACTCCATGCCTCCCCGTTCGTCGCCGAGCCCCTCGGCGCGCTGCTGTGCGGCTACCGTGTCCGAATTTGACCGGCTCGGCCAACTTGCCGTCTATCTTTCACAGTTGATGATGTCGCAGTGAGGGGTGGGGCGCATGCGAAAGCGTGAAGAGCTGCTGGCAGCGGTGCGGGCGCGGGTGGAGCGGGTGGCCGCCACGGGAGACCCGTCCGCCGTGCTGGAGCCGACCGCGCTCGACGAGGCACGCCGCCTGGAGGAAGACATCGCCCACGACACGGGCGTACCGGATCAGGAAGCCCAGCGTGCCCTGGGCTGGCTCCACTACCGCCGTGCTCAGGCGCTCGGACCAGGGCAGGGCGAACAGGACCGGGAGGCCGCGGTCCGCTTCTTCGGGTGGTCCTTCGTTGTGGGAGTGGACAGCCTGCCTCAGCCGCTGCTCACTGCCCTCGCCGCACAGGCGGCCTATGCCGCGGAGGGCCTGCTCGATCTCGCATTGCGCGCCAAGGATCCCGCACTTCTGACATCGGCCGTGACATTGCTCGGACGTATCGTGCGCAACCTCCCCGACGGCCACCCCGACCGCGCCAGATGCGAGTCCAACCTCGGTTCCGCCCTTTGCGAGAGGTTCGAGCGGACGGGGGAGCTGGCGGATCTGAACGAGGCGGTGGAGCTGAGTCGTGCCGCCGTCCGGGCGACCGCCGACGACCACCCCGAGCGTGCGGGCCGCCTGACCAACCTGGGCACCGCCCTGCGCGCGCGGTTCAACCGCATCGGTGACCTCAGGGACTTGGACGAGGCGGTGGAGGCGAACCGAGACGCCGTGCAGTCCGCGCCGCCCGACTACCCCGACCGTGGGCGCGTCCTGTCCAACCTCGGCGTCGCCCTGTGGGCGCGGTACGAGCGGATGGGGGACCCGGCGGACCTGAACGAGGCGGTGGAGCTGGGTCGTGCCGCCGTCCGGGCGACCGCCCACGACCACCCCGAGCGGGCGGGCCGCGTGTCCAACCTCGGTATCGCCTTGTGGGCGCGGTACCAGCGCACGGGGGAGCTGGCGGATCTGGATGAGGCGGTGGAGCTGGGTCGTGCCGCCGTCCGGGCGACCCCACCCGACCACCCCAACCTCGCCATCCGCCTGACCAACCTCGGCAACGCCTTGGAGGCCCGGTTCGAACATGTCGGGGAGTCGGGGGACCTGGACGACGCGGTGGAGACGCGGCGCGCCGCCGTCCGCGCCGCGCCCCGCCACCACCCCATCCGGGCGGGCCTCCTCTCCAACCTCGGTATCGCCTTGAAGGTGCGGTTCGAGCGGATGGGGGAGTCCGCGGATCTGGATGAGGCGGTGGAAGCGGGCCGTACCGCGGTCCGGGCGACCCCACACGACCACCCGGCCCTCGCCATGCGGATGTCGAGCCTCGGCAACGCCCTGCGCGCGCGGTTCGAGCACGCGGGAGACCTCAAGGATCTCGACGAGGCGGTGCAGGTGAGCCGAGGTGCCGTCGAGGCCACCCCGCACGACCACCCCAACTACGCCAAGTGCCTGTCCAACCTCGGGATCGCCCTGCGTGCGCGGTTCGAGCGCACGGGGGACCTCAAGGATCTGGATGAGGCGGTGGAGATCGGTCGCGCGACCGTCGGGATCTCCCCGGACGACCACCCCGACCACGCGACACACCTGAACAGGCTCGCCAACGCCCTGCGGGTGCGGTCCGAGCGAACTGGCGGACCGGCCGACCGGGAAGAGGCGGTGTCCCTCTGGGAGCGGGCGGTCGAGGTGGAGACGGGCCCGCCGTCGATGCGGCTCCATGCGGCGCGTGCGGCGGCGATGCTGGCTGCCGACTCGGAGCCCGGCCGGGCGGCCGGGCTCCTGGAGCGGGCCGTGCTGATGCTGCCTACGATCGCACCACGTCGACTGCGGCGCGGTGACCAGCAGCACGCCCTCGACAGCCGCAAAACCGCGGGTCTCACCGCCGACGCGGCCGCCCTGGCCCTGGCGGACACGAGCGGCACCTCGGGGGAACGGGCCGCCCGGGCACTGCGCCTGCTGGAGGCCGGACGCGCCGTACTCCTGTCCCAAGCGCTGGACAGCCGAAGTGACCTGACCGACCTGCGCGACCAGTACCCCCACCTGGCCGCACATTTCTCCGAGCTGCGCGAGCTGTTGGACCAGGACCCCGCCACGGCGGCCACCGCGACCGGTGCGGACCGGCGAGGGAGGACGGGACGTGAGCGCCACCAGCTGGTGGCGGAACTGGACGAATTGCTGGGGCGCATTCGAACCTGCGAAGGGTTCGCCGCCTTCGGCCTGCCCCCCACCCTCGACGACCTCCTGGCCGAAGCCGCGCACGGCCCCGTGGTGACGTTCAACATCAGCCAATACCGCAGCGACGCGCTCCTGCTCACCCGCGATGGCGTCACCTCATGCCCGCTGCCCGGACTCAGTCTGGACACCGTCCTCGACCGGGTCACCGCCTTCCGCGGGGCACTGGCCGAGGCGGCAGCGCCCGACGGCGACCGGGTGACGGCGCAGCGGGCGCTGCGTCAGATCCTGGAATGGCTCTGGGAGACGGCGGCCGAGCCGGCCCTCACCGCCCTGGCTGCCTCGAGCGAAGTGAGTACTCCCTCCCAGAACGGGGAAGCGCTGCCACGCGTGTGGTGGGCACCGGGCGGGCTCCTCGGGCTGCTGCCCCTGCATGCCGCCGGCCACCACACCGACCCCCAGGACGGCCCTGGCCGCCGTACCGTTCTGGACCGGGTGATCTCCTCCTACACCCCCACCATCCGCGCCCTGCGCCACGCGCGTCGGCGCCGTTCCCGGCCCGCCGACCAGCTGCCCGCCGACCAGCCGCGGTCCCTGGTCGTCGCCATGCCGACCACCCCCGGCCATACCCCGCTGCCCTACGTCGCGGAGGAAGCCCGCCGGATCCGGGAGCTCCTGCCCCGCCCGGTGCAGCTCACCGAACCCGCCCCGGCACCCGACGGCACCGCTCTCCCTCCCAGCGCCGACACCCCGACCGCCACCGCCCAAACCGCCGACTTCCCGACCGCCGACTTCCCGACCGCCGCGACCGTCCTCGCCCGCCTCCCCGAGTGCGCGATCGCCCACTTCGCCTGTCACGGCGCGAGCGACGGGACCGACCCGTCTCGGAGCATGCTCCTCCTTCACGACCACGCCACCACACCGCTGACCGTCTCCGCGCTGGCCCAGGTCAATCTCGAGCGCGCCCGGCTCGCCTATCTCTCCGCCTGTGACACCGCGAGCCTCAGATCGGGCCCGATCGACGAGGCCATCCACCTCACCAGCGCTTTCCAGCTCGCCGGCTTCCCCCACGTCGTCGGAACGCTGTGGCCGATCGACGACCGCCTGGCCGTCGAGGTCGCCGAGTCCTTCTACACGCACCTGACCACCGGCCCGGCCGGAACGCTCGACCCGGATCAGGCCGCCACGGCCTTGCACCACACCATTCGAGCGGTGCGTGACCGCTACCCGGCGACCCCCTCGCTCTGGGCGGCCTACCTCCATGCCGGCGCGTGAACAAAAAGGGGCAAGCGCGCCAGAACGGCGCGCTCGCACACAAACGACCTATGAAACGGGCTCCCTGCGTCGGCATTGTCCGGATCAGGTGCTGGGGGTCGCGCTTCGGTCTCCCGACCGTTACGCCTCTCAGCCAGACCGTCGACGTCGGCCGCGGCGGACACCAAATCATTCCGCCCAAGTCGGCTACTCCGGTCGAGCTCCCTCGCTCGCCTCATAGGCCTGCTAACAGAATAGTCCTGTTTGCACCAGATGGAACGGCCTATGTCGGTATTTTTCATCGGCCTGGGGGAGGGGTGGCAACCCCGTGGGGCGTGGCTATTCGAATCGACTGGTGTCGCCCGCACCCCGGCGTACGATCTCGGCCTCGCCGCTGGAGAAGTCGATGACCGTGGTCGGCTCGGTCCCGCAGTCGCCGGAGTCGACCACGGCGTCCACCTCGTGGTCGAGCCGTTCCTTGATTTCCCAGCCCTGCGTCATCGGCTCGGCCTCGTCGGGCAGGAGCAGCGTGCTCGACAGCAGCGGCTCACCGAGTTCGGCGAGCAGCGCCTGGGTGGCGACGTGGTCGGGAATGCGGACCCCGACCGTCTTCTTCTTCGGGTGCAACAGCTGGCGCGGCACCTCCTTCGTCGCGGGGAGGATGAAGGTGTAGCTGCCGGGTGTGGCGGCCTTGATCGCGCGGAACACGTCGTTGTCGAAGTGCACGAACTGGCCCAGCTGCCCGAAGTTCTGGCACACAAGGGTGAAGTGATGACGGTCGTCGAGGTTCCGGATCGACCGGATCCGGGATACGCCGTCGCGGTTTCCCAGCTGGCACCCGAGCGCGTAGCAGGAGTCCGTCGGGTACGCGACGAGCCCGCCGGAGCGGATGCTGGCAGCGATGCTGCTGATCGTGCGCTGCTGAGGGTTCTGGGGGTGAACGTCGAAGTACTTCGCCATCCGCTGAGCCTACGGGATCGGGGCGCGGGCACTCCGATTGCGTGCGGGTGCCCCAACCAGGTGTCCGTGGCGCAGGCGGAATGCGGACATCATCCCCCTACGGGCCAAAGCGCAGGTGAACAACCGGAGTCGACGCCGGAGCCGTTCCCGGACTGGTCGGAGCCGCAACGGTCCGTATGGAAATGAACATTCCGCTCCTCTGGCGCCGTGCGGAAGCAGTGGCTGATTTCGATATATGAGGCATGTTGCCCTTTTATCGGACTGATAGTTTCCGCGAGTTGATCTTGCTGTCTCCCTGTCAGGGCCCATCGTGGGGCGGCGCGGCGACGGCACCACTCGCGCAAGGAACCCACATTGCTCCGCCACTCGCTTTCCCGGCCGTCCCGCCTCGTCACCCGCGCCGCGGCAGCGGCCGTACTCATCGCCCTGCTGCCCGCCGTCCCGGCCACCGCCGCCGAGACACCGCACCTCGACGCCGTCGAGCAGGCACTGCGCCAGGTTTCCCCCGGCCTGGAAGGCCGCGTATGGGAGCGCACCAGCGGCAACTCCCTGGACGCGTCGGCGCCCGGCCGGGGCGACTGGCTGCTGCAGACCCCCGGCTGCTGGGGCGACGACACCTGCGCCGCGCGGCCGGGAACGGAGCGTCTGCTCTCGAAGATCACCGAGAACATCTCCCAGGCGGAGCAGACCGTCGACATATCGACCCTCGCACCCTTCCCCAACGGCGCGTTCCAGGACGCCGTCGTCGCCGGTCTCAAGGCCTCGGCCGCCGGCGGCAACAAGCTCAAGGTGCGCATCCTGGTCGGGGCCGCGCCGCTCTACCACATGAACGTGGTGCCGTCGAAGTACCGGGACGAGCTCGTCGCCAGGCTCGGAGCAGACGCGCGGAACATCGACCTCAACGTTGCCTCGATGACGACGTCCAAGACCGCGTTCTCCTGGAACCACTCCAAGATCCTCGTGGTCGACGGCCAGTCGGTGGTCACCGGCGGCATCAACAGCTGGAAGGACGACTACCTGGACACCGCCCACCCGGTGGCTGACGTCGACCTCGCGCTCAAGGGTCCGGCGGCCGCCTCCGCAAGCCGCTACCTGGACGAACTGTGGTCCTGGACCTGCCAGAACAAGAGCAACATCGCCAGCGTCTGGTTCGCCTCCTCCAACGGCGCGGGCTGCATGCCGTCCCTGCCGAAGAGCACCGCGAGGACCCCGGCGCCCGCGGGCGACGCACCGGTGATCGCCGTCGGCGGACTCGGCGTCGGCATCATGCGCAACGACCCCGCCTCCACCTTCCGGCCGGTCCTGCCCACCGCCCCGGACACCAAGTGCGTCGTAGGCCTCCACGACAACACCAACGCCGACCGCGACTACGACACGGTCAATCCGGAGGAGAGCGCCCTGCGGACCCTGATCTCCAGCGCCGACCGGCACATCGAGATCTCCCAGCAGGACCTCAACGCCACCTGCCCGCCGCTGCCCCGCTACGACATCCGCGTCTACGACGCCCTCGCCGCCAAGATGGCCGCCGGCGTGAAGGTCCGCATCGTCGTCAGCGACCCCGCCAACCGGGGCGCCGTCGGCAGCGGAGGCTACTCGCAGATCAAGTCCCTCTCCGAGATCAGCGACACCCTCCGCGACCGCCTCGCCCTGGTGACCGGAGACCAGCGCACGGCCCGCACCGCCATGTGCTCGAACCTCCAGCTGGCCACGTTCCGCAGCTCGGCCGCTGCGAAGTGGGCGGACGGCCATCCGTACGCGCAGCACCACAAGCTGGTCTCCGTGGACGACTCCGCCTTCTACATCGGGTCGAAGAACCTCTACCCCTCCTGGCTCCAGGACTTCGGCTACGTGGTCGAGAGCCCCGCCGCCGCCCAGCAGCTCACCACCCAGCTGCTGAACCCCCAGTGGCACTACTCCCAGCCGACCGCCACCGTCGACTACGAACGCGGCATCTGCCAGGCCTGACGTGACCTGACCTGACCTGACCTGACCTGAAACGCGAAGTGGTGCCACCGGAAGCTCCGGTGGCACCACTTGCGGCGCCTGTCAGTCGTTGATGCAGACGTTGGCGGCCGCCGGGTTCAGCACCCCGATGATGTTGACGCTGTTGCCGCAGATGTTGATCGGAATGTGGATCGGCACCTGGACCACGTTGCCGGAGAGAACGCCCGGCGAGCCGATGGCGACGCCGTGGGCCTCGCTGTCAGCCGCAGCGGCACCGACACCGCCGAGCGTCGCGCTGAGAACCAGGCAAGCCACGGCGGCCACGGTACGGATCTTCATGTGGGTCTCCCATCGAATGAGGGTGTGCGGACCCATCCCACCGCAGAGCCGGTGTGAGGCCCCGGCATTCACCCACTCGTGGGCCGTGGTGCGGAGGAGGAGCCGGTCGCGGCGACCGGGGCGGCGGTCGGGGTAGCCGTCGGGGTCTCCGGGCCGCAGGTCACTTCGTCACGCGGGGTGTAGTGCGTACGGAACGTCTCCCGGTCGACCTCCTGGCCGCCCTGGACGAAGACGCGGTCGACGGCGACGTCGAACCCTTCGAGCGGGGTCTGCACCTCGCAGGTGGGGCCGGTGCCCGTGCGCTTGCCCGGCGGTGTGATGTTGGTGCGCGGGCCCTGGGTGGCGCGTATATCGTCGTACTTCTTCGTGCCCAGGAGGGTGATGGTCACGGAGGTGTCGGTCGACTCGGCCTGGACGTACAGCGCGTGGCCGGTGTCGTTCTTCCAGCGCAGGTCGAGGGTGCCCCAGGCGACGGTGGCCTCGCGGCCTTCGGGGTACCGCTCGATGTAGAAGGAGTGCGCCCCGTGCTCCACCGGCTCGACGCCCGCGAAGAACATGGCGTTGTACATGGTCGTCGCGACCGCCGAGACGCCGCCGCCGGGCGACTTCACGTACTGGCCGTTGTTGATCATGATGCCGTCGACGAACCCGTTCTCCTTGGTCCGCTCGCCGACCGTCTTGTTGAAGCTCCACGTCTCGCCCGGGAGGACGACGGAACCGTTGATCAGCTCCACGGCGCGCCCGATGTTGGTGCTCCGGTAGGGCGCGGCCGGGAAGGCGACGGTGAAGGAGGAGACCTTTTCCTTGATCCCGAGGCGCTGCGCGGCCTCGGCCGTCAGGCGTGGGTGGACGATCGTCGCGGCCAGCTCCCCGGTACGGGCCTCACCCGAGCGCGTCAGCAGCGGGAGGACGGCCTCGCGGAGGGCCTTGGCGGTGACCTGTGTGCCGCTGCGCCCGTCCTCGGTGACTACCGCCCGGTTCGCGGCGTCGACGCGGAAGGTGACGCCTCGCGGCTCCGGGGCGGCCGAGGCCACCTGCCGGGAGACCGCCGGGTCGGCGAGCAGCCCCTTCGCGTCGAGCTCCGGCACGAGGCGGCCGTGGCCGTCCGGCGTGAGCGTCAGGTACCTGCCGAGCACCTCCGGGCGAATGACGATGGGCTTCCCGGCGAGGGTGAGGGTGACCGGGCCGGACATCGCCGGCTCGGCGAACTCCTTCATGGCCCGTGCGACCTCCTGCGGGCCCACGGCCGGAGGCTTCTGCTCCACCGGCAGCGCGACCGGGCCGGCCTCCGGGCGCAGGTAGGCGGCGCGGACGGTGTCCGCCGCCCGGTCGGCCCGCAGGGCGACACCGGTGACGGGGGCGTTGACCTTGGCCGTGCCGTCGTCGAAGGTGATGGCGCCGTCGCGGGCCTCGCGTCCGGCGGCGGCGAGCCGTTCGAGGGCCGCCGTGCCGGAGGGGTTGTCCACGCGGATCACGGGCTCCACGTCGCGGTCCTTCTCCGGGGCGAAGAGGCGTCCGATCACGGTGAAGGGGTCGGATCCGGTGTTCGAGGCGCGCTCGGTGGTGGACGTGGAGTCGAGGGACAGGCCGAAGGAGGCGGGGGAGGCCTTCTCGGTCCGCTCGCCGATCTTCAGCTCCATCGGCGCGGCCGCGGCCGGGCCGAGCTCGCGGTCCAGGACGGCCTTGGCCTCGGAGCGGCTCATGCCGCCGATGTCGACACCGCGCACCCGGGTGCCGTCGGCTATGTCGTCTCCGGCCACGGCCAGGCCGGTGACGTAGAGGCCGCCGAAGGCCAGTACCGCGGCCCCGCCCGCCAGGGGCAGGGTCATCCGCCAGTTGTCCGTAAGCCGGTGTGCACGTCGCATGTCTCTCCCGGTGGCGCTGGTAGTCGGTGTGGTGCCTGGCACCCCACCCGAGGACCGAAATGGGCCAGACCGGACACAAGCATCAGCGAATTCGGACGAAAAGGGTCAAAAATGTGCCGATGCTCACGACGGGAGACTGGTCGGCGCAGGACGGGATTCGCGCCCCAAAAGAAAGGCCACTTGCCCGGGATTGGCCCTGTGTCGATGAGATCGGGATGCCACACCGTAGGTCCGTTGGTCTTTGGCCCTGAAGAAAAGGATCCACTGGTGTCCTTCGCCCCTCCTCGCCCCGCAAGCCGCCTCACCCGTCGGCTGCCACAGCTCTACGTGGGACTCGCCCTGTACGGCGCGAGCTCGGCGTTCCTGGTCCGCGCGGGGCTGGGGCTGGACCCGTGGGACGTCTTCCACCAAGGGCTCGCCGAGCGCATCGGCTGGAGTATCGGCACTGTGTCCGTGGCCGTCGGAGCGCTGGTCCTGCTGTTGTGGGTGCCCCTGCGGCAGCGGCCAGGGCTCGGCACCGTGTCCAATGTGTTCGCCGTCGGCCTGTCCATGGATGCCACGCTCGCCGTACTCCCGGACGTGCACGGCGCCGTGCCGCAGGCGGCCCTGCTGGCGGCGGGCATCGTCCTCAACGGTGTCGCCACCGGCCTCTACATCGCCGCCAGCTTCGGGCCGGGGCCACGTGACGGCCTCATGACCGGACTGCACCGCCGCACCGGACGGTCGCTGCGGCTGGTGCGTACCGGGATCGAGCTCACCGTCCTCGCGGCCGGCTTCCTGCTCGGCGGCACCGTCGGCATCGGCACCGTCGCGTACGCGCTGGCCATCGGCCCGCTGTCCCAGCTCTTCCTGCGCGTGTTCGCCCTCCCCGAGGCGGAAGGCCCGCTTGCCGGCCGACCGGCCGATACCCCGGAACCGGCCGTTGCGAGCTGCTGACGCCCGGTGTGACGGAAGGGTCCGCCACCGAGCGACGGATGTGACGGAAGGGTCCGCCACCGAGTGACGGACCCTTCGCCTCGCGCATGCACGGACCCTTCGCCTCCGCGCCGAGGGTGCGTCAGATTCAAATGCTGAAGGGCTTCTGGTCGAGGAAATCCTGGCTGGGTGTGCCCGTGGTGTAGAAGTTCGGGCTCTGGTTGGGGGGCATGATCTTCTGGATGCCGCGATGGAATTCGCGGTATCCACCGAGGAACCCGCCCTTGTCCCACGCCTTGAGCAGTCGCTCGGTGAACAGCCCGTTGACGCTGCCGTCGGAGGCGACCTGGTTGTCCTGGCAGGCGGCGATCAGGATCGCGTCCGGTACCCGGCCGTTGTTCGCCTTGGCGGCCTTGAGCTCGCGCTGGAGCTTCTCGTAGTGGTCCCGGTCGCGCTCGAAGAGCTGCTGCTGCTTCGGCCATGGCATCATCCGGGCCGCGGCCTCGATCTGCCCGGGGTCCGCGGTCTGGAACTGTGCCTCCAGTGCCTGCGGCGTCAGCGTCTCGCGGACGGACTCGATGGCCGTGCCGCTGTGGCAGCAGTCCAGCAGCACGAAGACCCGTACGCCCTCGGCCAACTGCTGGAACTCGCGGTACAACTCGTCGTCGAGGAACTGGCGGTCGAAGAACACCAGCGTCTCGTCCTGTCGGTCGACCTCGATGTCGCCGCCCGCGAGGTTGGCCATCTGACCGCCGTGCCCCGAGTACGTGAAGAGCAGGATGTCCCCGCTCTTGAGCCGTTTGGCGGCCTTGCGCAGCTCGGCGGTGATGTTGTCCGCCGTTCCCTTCTCGGTCAGCACCAACGTGTCCTCGAACCCGCTGGCGCGGGCCAGCGCCGCCATGTCGCGGGCGTCGTTCTCGCAGGCCACGAGCTGTCCGTCCCACCCTTCGTACTTGGTGGGATCGACCCTGTTGAGGCCGACGTGGAGGGAGATACCTGTGGGCACGGGGACTCCTTGGAGGGGGAGGAGTGGGGGTCGCCAGCATGGGTTCCCGTGGCCGCCGCCGTCTGAATCAGGGCTGGCCGCTATTCGGGTGGCGGGGCGGCCGGATGCCCGTGTGCGGCGGAGGTGGGTTGGCCCCACCTCGGAGCGGGTGGGTAGCCGGATCCCCCCGCGCGACCGCATCCGGAGATGCTGAGCCCGGCAACGAACCACTCGATTCCCATCGAACCCACAGGAGTTGTTCGTGCCGAGCACGCATCCCACGCGTTCCCTTCCCTCCGGCGGCAGCGCGTCGGTCGACGGCCGTACCCGCACCTACACGGCCGCCGTCACCGACGACGGCCGCGCCGCCAACATCGCGGTGACGGTCAAGCCGGCGACCGAGGCGGCCATGCGGCGCGTGGAAGCCGCTGTGGACGCGGCCTCTCCGTTCGCGCTGGAAATCGAACACATGATTGAATTAGGGGATGGCAAGTACTTCCTTCCCCGACGACCTGGTCGAGCTCCAGGCCCAGTGGCTCCGCACCTACCGGCACCTGGCCCGGCAGCCCGCCGCCGAAAGCGCGACCGCGCTCCGGCGGCGCCTGATCGCGCTCTCCTGCCGGATCTCCGCCCACCCCTACTGGGCGTGCCCGGGCAGCTCGGCGGCCGACCGGGTCGAGCTCCGCCGTCTGACGAGGGCCCGCGGATGGGTGAGGGCGGCATGAGCGGCGGGGCCGGGCTTCGCCTCGTCGTGTTCCCGCCGGACCAGCACGGCCGGCGGCGGGTGCGCTACGGCGGGCAGAGCCTCGGTACCGCGCACCGGATGAGCGACATCCCCGTCTTCCTCGCCGGCGCGGGAATGGAGAACGCGGAGGACCTGGATCTTGCCGACCCCGAGCTCGTGGAGTGGCGCGGCGGAGGGCCCGAGGTCTGGCCGGCGTCACCGTCGGGGTGACCTTGATGGCAGCGGGCTCATCGCAGTGAGTACGGTCTGTTCATGCACATCGATGGGGCGGGCCGGCAGCAGCGGGGGCATGTTCTTCTCGTAGCGGGTGATGCCGCCGTCCGGCGTCGTGCCGTTCAGGTCGCGCCGAGTGCGAACCTGGCGGCGCTCGGCGTGGTGCCCCCCGAGCTGTTGCTGAACAGTCAGGTCCCCAGCGACACCACGTACCTCGACGGGGCCCGCGACCCCAACACCGTGCTGATGCGGCTGCGTGCGGCCGCTGCCACGCCGGGCCCGCTGCTGGTCTACCTCTCGGGCCGGCTCACGCTCGACCGGCGCGGCCGCCATCTCCACCTGGCACTGGCCGGCACCGCGGCATCCTCGGTCCGCTACACGGCGCTTCCCTGGGAGTGGCTCGGCACCGAACTGCGGTCCCGGCCCGCCGGGCTGACCACGGTGGTACTCGACCTCGTCGCCGACAAGCCCGCATGGCCGGTGCTGCAGGAGTACGGAGGCCTGCCCGCTTCGTCTTCCGCGGAGGTGTACGGAGTGGTCCTCCCGCCTGCCTTCGCCGGCGGCGGCAACACGGTCAGCTCCTACACCCGTCAGTGGATCGACCAGCTGCGCCGCAGCCCCACCCGACCCGCCAACCTGCACCTGCACGCCTTCTCGGTGGGGGCCGCCGCTCTGCCGCCGGGCACCATCATCCTGCCCGCCACCCGCGAGCTGGCCGCCCCGACCACCGCGGGGCGGGCCGCCTCCCCTTCTCCCGCTCCCGCTCCCGCTCCGGCGGTCACACCGGGTCCGGCCGCGCCTGGGCCGGTCACACCGGGTCCGGCCGCGCCCCCGCCGCAGGACCCGAGGCCCCACATCCACGCCCTGGCCGCCACCGGCCGGCACGGTGAGGCGGCCACGCTCGCGCAAGCCTGGGAGCAGCATGTGCTGCAAACCCACGGGTGCACCTCGCCGGAGGCCACCCACTGGGCGGAGATCCGGGCCGACCTCGCCCGGATGGCAGGCAATTACCGGTCGGCGACCCAGCTCTGGATCAACGTCGGCCGAAGCCGCCTGTCGCAGCAGCCCCCGGACTCCCCGGAGGTGCTCGCCGCGGCGGCCGGCGCCCTCTACTGCTGGACCCAGCTCAAGGACCGGGCAGCAGCCCGCGACGCCGGTCCCGAACTCATCCGCCTGCTGCGTGCCCTGCCCTCACTCGAACCCCGCCTCCTGCGGTTGAGCCAGCAGCGGCTGGAGTTCCTCAACGGCATGGTGGCCCAGCGCTGAGTCCTAGGCCCTGTCGTCAAAGTCCCGCCTGGCCTGCGGCGCCCGGCACCGCACCTCGCCGCGTTGTCGGGGCGCCCGAGTACGTCCAGTACACGGGCGCCCCTCCGCCTTGCGATGCACGGCGCCGGACGCCGCAGGCCTTACCGGCGCTACTTTGACGACAGGACCTAGTGGCCGGCGGACGTCCAGCCCTGCTGCCGGAGGCGGTCGAAGCCGTCCAGGAGGAGGTCCAGGGCGAACTCGAACTCGAACTGGTCGTCACAGCCTTGGCCCACGACGGTCTTCCCGTCGTGGGCCACCGACTTGGCCAGTTCCGTGACGTAGGGGTATTTCTCCGCCATCTCCCGGAACGCGACCTCCTGGACTTGCGGGTCGAGGCTCGGTGAGTCGTCGAACAGCTCCTGGGTGAAGCCCAGTACGCGGCTGCCCATGGCGTGCATCGCGTGGTGGGTGAGGTCGAGGGAGAAGCCGCCGAGCCGGAACATTCCGATCACCGAGTCCATGTACTCCAGGACGGCCGCTGCCGGGTGGGTTCGCGACTGGATGACTTGAGATGCCCAGGCGTGCCCCAGGAGGGCGCGTCGCGCCGAGAGGACGCGCCGGCGGACCGCGCTCTTCCAGTCGGATCCGGCCGCCGGGGGGTCGATCTCGCCCACGACGATCTCCACCATGCCGTCCAGGAGTTGCTCCTTGTTGGCGACGTGCTTGTAGAGCGCCATCGGTACGACGCCCAGCTCCTGCGCGAGCTTGCGCATGCTCAGAGCCTCGATCCCGATGTCGTCGGCGAGTGCGACGGCGGCGCGCAGTACCCGGTCCCTGTTCAGGGGTGCCCGGCGCGTCGCCTCCGGCTGCTGAGTCATCTCGGTGAGCTCCCTTGTGATCAGTCGTGGACCGCCCGTCCCGTCTTGACGAGTGTACGGCGTACGCCTAACGTGAGCGTCAGGTGTACGGTGTACACCAATCAAGGGGAGGTCCAGGTCCAGATGAGCTCAACCAGAAGAGTCGCGGTCGTCGCAGGCGTGTTCTTCGTTGTCACCGAGATCGCCGCGATCGGCGGGCTCGCGCTGTACGGCCCCGTTCTGAAGGGAGCTGATTACGTCGTCGGTTCCGGTGGCGCTGACACCCGCGTGTTCCTGGGGGCGTTGTTCGAAATCGTCCTGGCGATGGCGGTCGTCGGCACCGGGGTCACCCTGTTCCCGGTCATCAAGAGGCAGAACGAGGGGGCCGCCCTCGGCTATGTCTGCGGTCGCCTTCTCGAAGCCGCCGTCATCGTCGTCGGCACCATCAGCGTTCTGTCGGTCGTGACCCTGAGGAGGGACTCCGCGGGAGATGCGGGCGCCGATACCGCGTCCCTCGTCACGGTCGGCAAAACCCTGGTGGCGATCCACGACTGGACGTTCCTCTTCGGGCCCAACTTCATCCTGGGGGCGAACACGCTGGTGCTGGCCTGCCTGATGTACAGGTCGGGCCTTGTGCCCCGGTTCATCGCCGTGTTGGGGCTGGTCGGGGGACCGCTGATCTGCGCTTCCGCGACCGCCGTGATGTTCGGGCTCTACGAGCAGGTCTCCGTGGCGGGGTCCCTCGCGGCCATCCCGGTATTCGCCTGGGAGGTGACGCTTGCCGTCCGGCTCATAGCCAAGGGGTTCAACCCTCTCCCTCACTGCGCTGAGCGTACGTCCGGGTAGAGGCCCAGGTACCGGAACGCGCCCGATTCGACCCGGTACAGGTGGGCGGTGCGGTCGCCGGACAGCACATGCGTGACGGCGTCGAAGCCCAGCTGCTTGACCACGCCCTGATACGTCGTCCGGAAGATGCGGCGGGACAGGCCCGGACGGTCACGCCCCTCGCCCTCCAGGCCGCTCAGGGCGGTGGCGATCAAGCCCACCGCGTCGTACGCCTCGGCCGCCCAGCGGGCCGGCGGTTCGCCGTACGCGGTCCGGTGGGCGGCGACGAACTCGGCAGCGGCGGGCACCGCCGGCGAGTCGGTGAAGAAGGCGCCGAACAGCCAGCCCTCCGCCGCCGGACCGGCGGCGGTGAGGAACGCGGCCTCCATCGCCTGCTCGACCGCCAGGCGCGGGCCCTGGAATCCCGCCGCGGTCAGCGCCCGCGCCAGCTCGGCGGCGCGCTCCGGCGACGTACCCGCGTACACGGCGGCCTCGGCCCGTGCCCCGGTGAGGGCGCGTACGGCCCCGGCGAAGTCGGAGCCGCCCTCCGGTATCCGGTGGACGCTCACCGTGCCCTGCGACGGCGGGGACTGCTGGAAGGCACGGGTGAGCTGCCAGGCGGGCTCGCCGGTCCCGGAGTCCTCCACCACACCCGTACGGTGTGCCGGGCGCACCCGGGACAAGTAGTGGAGCAGCGGGAGGGCCATGCTGTCGGCGCCCGCGCGGGTGTCACACAGGGTCCGCCATTGCGACTGGGCGGTCTGCACGGTGTTCACCGAGACCAGCAGCTGGGCGAGATCCGCCGCGAGGCAGGCGGCGGCCAGCTTCGGCACGGCCGCGTCCCAGGTGGGGCCGATGAGAGCGACCACCGTGGGGTCGGCGATCAGCTCCTTGGCGGCCTGTCCGGCGCGTGTGGCGTCGCCGCCGTCGTCCGCGGTGCGCACGGCCAGCCGGAAAGTGGCGTCCGCCCGGGCGTTGTGCCGCTCCACCGCCAGCCGCATGCCCCGCTCGTGCGCCTGGCCGGTCGCCTTCCCGGGCCCGCTCAGGTCGGCCTGCAGGGCGAGGGTGAGAGTGGGCAGGTCACGGGCGCGCGGCGGCGGTGTCTTGCGCCCGCCCCGCTCGCGGTAGCTGAACCAGGCGATCGGGGTGCCGGCGGCGACCAGGGCGCCGCCGGCCGTCAGCAGACGCCTGCGGGTGAGGCGGCCGGGGGTGAGGCGGCCGGGGGTGAGGTCCCGGCGGGCCGCGGGCGCGTCGGCCCGGGTGGGCTCCGGGGCGGGCAGGTCCAGGGCCCGGGTGGAGAGTTCGGCGATGAGCCGGGGCAGCGGCGCCGGCAGCCAGTCCCCGGCGCCCGCCGCATCGCCGCCGAGGAGGGCGCGGAGTCCGGCGGGAGCCGGCCGGGCGGCCGGGTCCTTCGCCAGGCATGCCGCGACAGGTTCCAGCAACTCGGCCGGAACGTCCTCGAGTTCGGGCTCCTCGTGCACCGTACGGAAAACCACCGCGGCCACGTGCCCGCCGCCGAAGGGGCCGCGCCCGGTCACCGCGTACACGAGGACACAGCCGAGGGAGAACAGATCGCTCGCCGGGCCCGGCGCGGGGCCGCCCGCCCGGGCCTGCTCCGGTGCCAGGTACCCCGGCGTCCCGACGACCGCGTCCACGGCCGTCAGTGTGGTCGCCCCCGCCGCCCGCGCGATCCCGAAGTCGATCAGGCGGGGCCCGTCCGGGGCGAGCAGGATATTGCCCGGCTTGACGTCGCGGTGGACCAGGCCCGCGGAGTGCACCTCTTCCAGTGCCTCGGCGAGCCGCGCCCCCAGCGTACGGACGCTGGCTACGGGCAGTGGACCGTACTGCCCGACGGCCTCGGACAGTGAGGGCCCCGGAACGAACGGGGTGGCGAGCCAGGGCTCGCGCGCATCCGGGTCGGCGGCGACCACAGGGACCACCCAGCGCCCGGACAGCCGCCCGGCGGCCTCGGCCTCACGGCGGAACCGGGCGCGGAAGGCCGGCTCCGCGGCGTGGTCGGCGCGGATCACCTTGACCGCCAGCAGGGCGCCGGTGGGGGACCGGCCCAGGTACACGGTGCCCATGCCGCCCGAGCCGAGGCGCCCCAGCAGCCGGTGCCCGCCGATCGCGGCCGGGTCGGACGGGGCGAGAGGCCGCATCCGCTGCTACCCCGCCGGGAGTTCGGCGGCCCGCCCCGCGTAGCGGATCCGGCCGCCCTCCACCCGGTGGAGGAAGTAGACGTTGCCCTTCACCTGCCGCAGCTCGTCGAAGGCGTACTCCTTCGCCAGGCCCCGGAAAGTCCCCTGGGGGAGGGCGGTCAGCAGCTCGGCGCGGGACGGGCGGCCGCCCGCGCGCACGGCGGTCACCAGCCGGTCGATCACCAGGCTGGTCGCGTCGTAGGCCTCCGCCGTCCAGATCTCGGGAGCGGAGCCGTACGTCGCCCGGTGCGCCCGGGCCACTTCCGCGACCTCGGGTGCCTCCGGGCCGGTGTACGGCGCGAGGAACTGCCAGCCCTCGGCAGCCGGGCCGGCGGCGGTGAGAAACTCCGGGCCGGCGGTGGTGTAGTCGGCGGCCCGGGGCCCCTTGAACCCGGCGGCGGCCAGCAGCCCGGCGCACTTCGCGGCGCCGACCGGGGTGCCGGAGTAGAAGAAGCCGTCGATGCCGTGGGCGAGCATGTCGGTGACGACCGGGGACAGGTCCCGGATACCGCGCGGCACGACCCGCGAGTACAGCGTGGCCTCCGGCGAGAAAAGGCCGAGGGTGCGGCTCAGGTGCAGGACCGCCTGCCACCCCTCGGAGTCGCCGGCACGGTCGCAGAGGACCCCCAGACGGCGCACGCCCTGGTTCCGCGCCAGCTGGAGGTTGACGGCAGAACCCTGACCCAGCGAGAGAGCGCAGTTCTGGAAGAAGCTGCGCCGGTCCGCGATGCCGAAGCTGATGGCCAGGGCCGACACGGTGAGCAGGGGCAACGCCGCCTCCCCGTACAGCTCCAGACAGGGGATCACCGACGCGTTGCCGGTCGGGCCGATCACGGCGAGCACATCGGGCTCGCCGATGAGGCCGGAGGCGGCGGCCGCGGAACGGTCCGCCCGCCCCGCGTCATCGGCGGTGGCGACGGTCAGCGTGAACGGCTTGTCCGTACGGGAGTTGAAGGCGGCGACGGCCAGCCGTACGCCGCGCTCCTGAGCCAGCCCGTACGCCTTCTGCGGGCCCGAGAGGTCGGCGTGCACCCCGATCAGCCACTGCCGGGCGGCCGGCCCGGCGGCGGAGCCGGCCTTGCCGTCGTCACGCAGCGCCAGCCAGCCGGCCACGCCGCCGCCGGCCGCCAGCAGCGCCCCGCCGGAGGCGAGGGCGAGGAAACGCCTGCGCGACGGTGTGCGCCGGTCGGCGCCGGTGCCGGGGGCGGGTGCGGCGTCCGGGTCGGCGGCGGTCTCCTCGATGCCGGGCAGGGCGAGCAGCGCGGCGGCGCGTTCCGCGATCGTGGCGACGACCGCGTCCGGCAGCCAGTCGGTGCCCTCGCCCGGGGCGTCCTCGGCCAGCGCCTCGTCCAGCTCATCCGTGGTGGGGCGGATGTCGGGGTGCTTGGCGAGGCAGGTCCGCAGCAGGCCGGCGAGCTCGGGGTCGGCGAGGACCTCCGGGCCGAACTCCGGCTCGTCGTGGACCGTGCGGTAGAGCACCGCGTCCACCGCGCCCGTACCGAAAGGCAGCCGGCCGGTGGCGGCGTACGCCAGCAGGCAGCCCAGCGAGAAGACATCGCCCGCCGGTTCGGCGGGGAAGCCGCCGGCCTGCTCGGGGGAGAGGAACCCGGGCGTGCCGAGGACGGCGTCCACGGAGGTCAGGGCGGTGTGCTCGCCGCCGCGTGCGATCCCGAAGTCGATGAGCCGGGGCCCGTCCACGCCGAGCAGCACATTGCCGGGCTTGACGTCCCGGTGTACGAGACCCTGCTCGTGCATCACGCCGAGGGCCCTGGCCAGGGACTTGCCGAGGAGCCGTACGGCTCGTGGCGGGAGCGGCCCGTGGGCGGCGACGGCCTCGGCGAGGGACGGGCCGGGAACGAACGCGGTGGCCAGCCAGGGCTCGGCGGCCTCCGGGTCGGCGCCGGTCACCTGCACGGCCCAGGGGCTGTCCACCCGGGCGGCGATGGACGCCTCGCGGCGAAAACGCGCCCGGAAGTCCGCCTCGTCGGCGTACTCCGCGCGGATCACCTTGACGGCGGCGAGCGCCCCGTCGTCCGTACGGCCGAGATAGACCACCCCCATGCCGCCGGCCCCGAGGCGCCCGAGGAGGCGGTATCCGGCGATCCGGGAGGGGTCGGAGGCGTGCAGTCGCTCCATCAGCCGGCCGCCTTTGCAAGAGCCTGCTTGGCCTGGAGCAGCATCCGGCTGGTGCCCTGGACGACGAGCGCGTTGAGGGCCTCGTCGGTGAAACCCGCCGCGTTCTTGCCCGCGATGGCAACCGTCACCGGTCCGAACTGTGACTGGTACCAGATGTAGCGGTAGGGCCCGCCGCCCTCCTCGCTGACGTACTGGCCGGACTCGGTGAAGGCGTCCTCGGTCCAGCCGTTCGTCTGCTCGCCGAGGTAGGTGGAGGCGCCCAGCAGGTTCTTGAGCTCCTCGCCGTCGCGCAGCACCTGCCCGGGGCATCGAAGGAGCTCCTCCATCGCCTCCGCGGTCTCCCAGCCGGACTCCTCGCGGCTGTGGTGGATGGTCACCGTGGCGTTGATCTTCACGCGGCCCCGGCCGTCCCCGGCCGGGATGTGGAAGTACCGGGTGCTGGTGGCCAGGACGTCATCGGGCAGGCCGGCGGTCTGCCACGCGCAATCCTGGTCGAGTACGGGCCAGCGCCCGGGACCACTCTCGAAGGGAGAGCTGCGCACCACCTCCGGCCCGAAGGCCGCCTCGTCGATGACGATCCGCCCGAGGAGGGCGCGGGCCTCGGCGGCGTTCTTCGGCTGCTTCGACTCGTCCAGCTCGGGTACGAGCGGTGCGGCGGACGCGGGGGGAGCGCCGGACGCGCTGGGCGTCGCAGCCTGAACGCCCGGGCTGCCCGACGCGCGCGGAGTGCTGCTCGCACCCCCGTGCGCCGCCCCACCGGTCGAACACCCGGCGAGTACGAGTATCCCCGCCGCCACGCAGCCACCGGCGCGCAGCACGAAACGCTGTCTGTGTAACTCAGGCCCCCGCACGGCGCTGATCGTACCCCGCTGCTGTGCCCGGCAAATGCCTTATTGAAAAGCCGAGTTGGCACCTGTCAACCGAGGTCCACCGCCGGTCGGCCCGCGAGCTGCTCCGGCGGCTGCGGCGGGGTGTAGCCGCGGGTCCGTACGAGATCCCGGGTGAGCTGGGCGAAGGCGCGCGAGGCGGCACTCCGGTAGGCGTTCTCCCGCCGCAGGAGGGCGACGGTGCGTTGCGGCAGGGGTGGTTCGAGCGGGATGGGGCGGAGGGAGGGGTGATCGTGGGTGATGGCGTCGGGCAGGACGGTGGCCAGCGGGGTGCGCTGGACGATCTCGGTCAGGGCCTGGATGGAGTTGGCCTCCACCGCGACGCGCGGGCTGACGCGCTCCTGGGTGAAGTAGGCGTCGATATGGGCGCGGGTGGCGAAATCCCCGCTGAGCAGCGCGAGATGACGGTGCACCAGTTCCGCGACGGGCAGCGGCCGGCCGTCATCGTGGCCGGCGTCGGGTCGGTGGGCGCCGGTGACGAGGCTGAGGGTCTCGGTGAACAGGGCGGTAGCGGCGATGCCGGGCAGGTGGGGGCCGTGGAAGGCGATGCCGAGGTCGAGGTCGTCGGCCAGCAGGGCCGACTCGATCCGGTCCTGCGGCATTTCCTTGACGTCCACGGCGATGCCGGGATGACGGGTGTGGAGCTCGGTGATGAGGGGGCCGACCAGGTAGGCGGTGAAGGTCGGGGTCACCGCGAGGCGCAGGCTGCCCTGGGAGAGGTCCTGGACGTCGGCGACGGCACGGTCGGCGGCGGCGAGCTCCCGTAGGGCGCGGCGGGCGTGGCCCACGTAGATCTCCCCGGCGTCGGTGAGCCGTACGGCGCGGCCGCTGCGGTCCAGCAGCTGCACGCCCACGGTCCGCTCCAGCTGCTTGACCTGCTGGGAGAGGGTGGGCTGGGAGATCCGCAGGTCTTCGGCGGCGCGGGTGAAGCTGCCGTGTTCGGCCACGGCGAGCAGATAACGCAGATGACGCAGTTCCAGGACCATGGGAACAACTATAGATGTCATCGATAGAAGTCATGTGTATTGCGTCTTGGACGCTATAGGTCCAGGTCATGCAGGGTGGATCTCGTCAGCCCCACAGGCCGACACCCAACGAAGGGAGCGACCATGCAAGACCTCGCCGAGGGAGTCCAGCGCTTCAAGCGCGACATTTTCCCCGCCAAGGCGGAACTCTTCGCTCACCTCGCCGACCACCACCGCCCGACGACGCTGTTCATCGGCTGCTCCGACGCCCGTGTCGTGCCGGAGCTGATCTGCGGCAGCGAACCCGGCGAGCTGTTCGTGGTCCGCACGGCGGGCAATCTCGTACCCGCCTACGCCCCGGGCCGCGACGGGATCGCGGCGAGCATCGAGTACGCCGTGGCGGTACTGGGCGTGTCCGACATCGTGGTCTGCGGCCATTCGGCCTGCGGGGCGATGACGGCGCTGGCCGAGGGCCTCGATCTGACCGCGTCCCCCGCCGTCGCCGGCTGGCTGCGGCACGCGGACGCCTCCCAGGCCCGCGCCGCCGCTGCTGCCGAGACCGCTGCCGAGAGCGGTGCCGACATCGATGCCGGCGCGGGCAAGGTGGAGGCGCTGGTGCGCCAGAACGTGCTCGCGCAGCTCGCCAGCCTGGCCACCCATCCCTCGGTCGCCCACGCCCTCGCCGCGCACACGGTCGCACTGCACGGCTGGGTCTACGACATCGCGACGGGCGGCGTCGAAGAGCTCGACCCCGCGACCGGCCGCGGCACCACGATCGCGGCCTGACCCACACCGCACCCGAGGCACGGTCCCATCAGCCACCCCCGGCACTCGCCTCACCCCGAGACCGGCGAACGGACAAGGAAGCCCCGCACATGATCCACGCACAGTTCGACCCCACCGCCCGCCAGACGCTGGCCGCCACCGCCGTAGAGGCCAAGATCCGCAAGAACGTGTCCTGGCAGCAGATCGCCGACGCCGCCGGACTGTCGGCCGCCTTCGTCACCGCCGCCGTCCTCGGCCAGCACCCCCTGCCCGCCGACGCCGCGAAGGCGGTCGCCGAGCTGCTGGACCTGGACGACGACGCGGTGACGCTGCTCCAGACCATCCCCACCCGCGGCTCGATCCCCGGCGGCATCCCGACCGATCCGACGATCTACCGCTTCCACGAGATGCTTCAGGTGTACGGCACCACGCTCAAGGCTCTGGTCCACGAGCAGTTCGGCGACGGCATCATCAGCGCGATCAACTTCAAGCTGGACGTGAAGAAGGTCGCCGACCCCGACGGCGGCGAACGCGCCGTCATCACCCTCGACGGCAAGTACCTGCCGACCAAGCCCTTCTGAGGGCCGGCCACCACGCCGCCCGGGGCCTCCCACGGCCCCGAGCGGCGATGTCCGGTCTGCCGCCCGGTACCACGGCACACGCCGCGACCACCGCATCTCGCCAATCCCGCAATGCCTCATGAGGCGGCCGGGATTCGAGCAGATGATAGGCGAGTTGGCACAAGCTGATCGCCGTGCACGGCCGACCGGCGCACCCATAGACGCGAAGGAAGTTGTCCATGACCGACATCCGCATCGGCGTCCTCGGCTACGGCCTCCGCGGCAGCCTCGCACGCACCGCACACCGGCCCGGCCGCGGCGCCGTCGTCACCGCCCTCGCGGACCCCGATCCCCGGGCCCGCGCGGAGGCCGCGGCCGTTTTCCCCGGTGTGCGCACCACCGCCGATCACGTCGAGGTCATCAAGGACCCCGACATCGACGCGGTCCTTGTCCTCACCCCCGACCACACCCACGCCGAGCTGACCTGTCAGACCCTCGTGGCCGGCAAGCCCGTCTTCGTCGAGAAGCCCCTCGACATCTCCGTGGAGCGCTGTGACGACATCCTGCGCACCGCCCACGAGACGGGCACCCGACTCTACGTGGGCCACAACATGCGGCACATGCCGGTGGTCCGACTGATGCGCGAGCTGATCGCGCGCGGTGAGATCGGCCGGGTCAGGACGGTGTGGATCCGCCACTTCGTGGGCTACGGCGGCGACTGGTACTTCAAGGACTGGCACGCCGAACGCCGGTACACCACCGGTCTGCTGCTCCAGAAGGCCGCGCACGACATCGACGTCCTGCACTGGCTGGCCGGCGCCTACGCCCATGACGTCCAGGCGATGGGTGACCTGATGGTCTACGGCGACAACCCGCACCGGCGCGCGCCCGGCGAGCCCAAGGCCGACGACTGGTACACCAAGACGGGCCACTGGCCCCCGCACACCCAGCGCGCCCTCAACCCGGTGATCGACGTCGAGGACGTCTCGCTGCTCAACCTGCGTCTCGGCAACGGGGTCCTCGCCGCCTACCAGCAATGCCACTTCACCCCCGACTACTGGCGCAACTACACCGTCATCGGAGACGCCGGCCGGCTGGAGAACTTCGGCGACGGTCCCGGCGGTGCGGTGAAGGTGTGGAACGGCCGTCGCTCCGGGTACCGGGCCGAGCCCGACGCGTCCTACGAAATCCCGGAGGCCCTGGAACAGGGCGGCCACGGCGGCGCTGATCCCCTCCTGATCGACGAGTTCCTCCGCTTCGTACGCGATGGGGGAGTGACCGAAACCTCGCCCGTCGCCGCCCGTATGGCGGTCGCCGCGGGCTGTATGGCTACGGAATCACTCCGCGACGGAGGTACGCCTCGCCGGGTGCCCCCGCTCGACCCGCGACTGGTCGCGTATTTCGAGGAGGGCCAGCGAGACCCCCGCTAAAGCATCCCGGCCCCGTTGGCGACGTAGAGGGCGGCGATCGCCGCCATGCACGCGACGACCAGCCAGGATCGTGCGCTCGTGTGGCGGCCTCTACGCGCGGAACGTCCGCGTTGCCTCTGTCGCGGGGCGCGGGCCGCCCTCGGCGCCGCCGGCGAAGGTCCCGGCGCCGTCTCGGCGAGCAGGCGGCGGCACACGGCGGCCAGCTCGGCCGTACCGGCGGACAGGCGCGCGACCGCCTCCGAACGGGCCGGTGCGGTCGTACCGCCGTCGAGTATCCGGCCGGCGCGCACGAGGACCTCGTCCCGGCCCGCGCTGGGGGCCAGGCTGATCCACCGCTGGACGTGCTCCCCCCGGATGACGACACCACCCGCCCTGGTCCGGTACACGGTGTGCTCCCGCCACAGCACGTCAGCCAACTCGTTTGCGATCTCGCGCAGTTGCGCGCTCATCGAGGCCCCCGCCCATTCGTCGATTCGAACAAACAGGGGATTTTAGCGGTAGCTGCTCCCGGCCCGCGTGGCGGGGCTGCGGTCAGGCGAGCGGGGCCGAGGCCGGGGTCTGGGGGAACGGGCTGGGGTCGGGGAGGGGGCCGGGTACCGGTGGCTCGGGCCGCGGGGGCTCGGGGGCCGGGAACGGCGGCGGGGCCGGGTCGGGAGGGGGCTCAGTGTCATTACGGGTGACGGGCATGTTTCCAGCTTCCCGCGACCCGAGCCGTCCCGCCTGCCGACACGCGCCGGACACGCCCACGGCACTAGCGGGTCGCGGTGTGCGGCTGGGGGCCGGAGGCGGAATGGGCCGGGAACGTCTCGGCGAGGACGGTGTCGAAGAGGGTGGTGACTTCGAGGGAGGTCAGACCCTGTTCCTGGGCCAGCCGCATCCATTCTCCGAGCCGGGCCCCCAAAGGGGATGCCGGTGTGGTCCGCGGGGTGGCCAGTGACCTGGTGACGAACGTGCCCGCCCCCTGCCGGACTTCGACGAGGCCCGATCGCTCCAGTTCGCGGTACGCCTTGAGCGTGGTGTTCGGATTGACCTGCGCGGTGGCGGCGACCTGCGCCGCCGTGGGCAGCTTGTCGCCCTCGGTCAGGGCCCCCATCCGCAGCGCCTGCTCCACTTGCTGGATGATCTGGAGGTAGGCGGGCATACCGCTGCGGCGTTCGATGCGAAACACGACCACGGTGCCCGCCTCCCTCTTTCTCGTCGTGGTGGCTTTTCAGCCTAGGGGGTCGTCAGATCTAGATCGGGCCGCGGCGGGTGCGCCAGAGGAACACGGCGACGAACAGCGCGGTCAGCGTCAGGTACAGCCCGACGGCGGTCCACTGCATACCGGCCAACTGGTCGTGGCCGAAGTACTCCCAGACGTTGTTCACGATCCCGAGCCTGGCCCGGCAGACCTCGGTGGCCTGGTCGTTCACGCAGGTGCCCCAGCCGTAGAGCTTTCCGGACGCCGTGCCGACCCACTGGTCCACCTGGACGACGTGGTCGAGCGTGGCCGGCTGCTCGCTGGTGAGCGGGTAGGTGAGGCGGCGCGGGGTGGCGAGCGTGTCCTTGAGGAGTTCGGCGGCCACCAGGACGGCGGCCGAGCCGAGGAAGGTGAGGACCATGGCGGCCACGACGCGCCGGGTCAGTGCTCCGACGGCGATGCCCAGCGAGGTGGTGAGCAGGCTCATCGCGATCAGCACCGGCACGGTGCTGTCGAAGGCGGCTCCGTGCAGCCAGTCGGTCGGGGTGAAGGGCCCGACCGAACCGCGCCACCAGGCGAAGAGCACGCTCAGGACCCCGGTGGTCACCGTGACCAGGAGGAATGCGAATCCCAGCTTCCACAGGAGCCAGCGCCCTCTGGGTACGGACTGGGTGGTGACCAGCCGGGCGGTGCCCTGCTCGTGGTCCGACGAGACGAGCGGGGCCCCGAGGAACACGCCGAGCAGCAGCGGCAGGTCTTCCAGGTAGCCCGCGAACTCGTTGAAGCGGTTGCTCATCGCGTTGTGCACATTGTTGTCGATGGCGTCGGCGGGCTTGGCGGGCCAGCCGGCGGCGTGCAGGGTGTCCAGCATGGAGCTGCGCTCGTAGACGATCCAGGCGGCGCCGAGAACGGTCACGGCGACGCAGGTGAGCAGCATGGCCCGGTGCTGGCGGACCATCAGCCAGGCCAGTCCGTGCAGCCGGCGGGGCCCCGCGGGCTTGGCGCTCTCCGCGGCTCGGGGGTGGGCGAGGGTGCTCATGCCGCACGCTCCTCTCGGTGGGCGGGAGTCGCGGTCGGGGAGAGCAGCGGGGGCGCCGCGGGGGAGCGGAGGTAGGCCAGCAGTACTTCCTCCATGCCGGGCTCCGTGGCGTGCCATTCGGGACTCAGCGGGCCCTGGCGCAGGATCAGCGCGGTGAACTGGCGGCCGGCGGTACGGGTCTCGATCACGGTGTGGGCGGCCAGGGCGTCGGGCAGGCGCTGGTCCGTGGTCACCCCGGTGACCACGGTGTGCATCGGCAGCAGCTCATCGCTGTCCCCGGCCATGCGGATCTGTCCGTCGGCGAGGACGAGCAGGTAGTCGCAGGTGTGTTCCAGTTCTCCCAGGTTGTGGGAGGACATCAGCACGGTGGTGCCGTGTTCGGCGGCCTCGGACATGAGCAGCGAGCTCATCTCATCGCGGGCGACGGGGTCGAGGTCGGCCATCGGTTCGTCCAGGAGGAGCAGTTGGGGCCGCTTTCCGAAGACGAGCGCGAACGCCAGCCGGGTCCGCTGGCCGCCCGAGAGGCTGCTGACCCGGGCGTCCAGCGGCAGCCGGCCCTCCCGTACGATCCGCTCGGCCACCTCCTGGTCCCAGCCCGGATTGAGTTCCTGGCCCATCCGCAGGGTCCTGGCCACGGTGAAGTTCTTGAACAGCGGCTTGTCCTGTCCCAGGTAGGCCCACCGCGGCATGGTGCCCGGGGCGTCGACCGGAGCGCCGAAGATCCGCAGCTCCCCGGCCGACGGCTCGATCAGGCGGGCCACCAGGCTCAGCAAGGTGCTCTTGCCCGCGCCGTTGGGTCCGACGAGGGCGCAGATGCGGCCGGCGGGAATCCGGAAGGAGCAGTCCCGCAGCGCCCACCCCCGGCGGTACCTCTTCCCCAGCCCGCGTGCCTCCAGCGCCCACCGGGTGTCGGCGGGCATGCCGGGAACGGTCAGATCGCGCACGCCTCCCCCTTTCCATGATTCCACTACATGATTAATGGAATCATGGCACACGCCCGCCGCATCGCGAAGCTCGACGACGCCGGCGCGTTCGCGGCGACCACCGCGGCGTTCCTGGGCTGAGCGACCGGCGCCCAGGGGGGTGGGGCCGGCCCGGGAGCGTTGATCCCGTCGTCGAAAGGGAAGAGGCGCTGTATGCCACAAGCATTTGCTCCCCTGCTCCGGGTCCTGCGCCGCCACCACGAACCCGCCGTCGTGCAGACGGTCCGCTCGACCGCGGCCGCCGTCGTCTCCTACGTGATCGCGCTCAGGCTCAGCAGCGAGCCCGCCCCCTTGACCGCTCCGCTCACCGCGCTGCTCGTCGTACAGGTCACCCTCTACTCCACGCTCACCACCGGGATCCGCCGGGTCAACTCCGTCGTGGCCGGCGTACTGCTCGCGATCGGCTTCAGCGCGCTGGTCGGACTGACCTGGTGGAGCCTGGGCCTGATCATCCTCGCCTCGCTCGTCGTCGGCCGGCTGGTGAAGGCGGGCGAGTTCGTCCCGGAGGTCGCGATCAGCGCGATGCTGGTCCTCGGCGTGACCAGGGTGGCGGACACGGCCTGGGACCGGGTTCTGGAGACACTGATCGGCGCCGCGGTCGGGCTCCTCTTCAATGTCCTGTTCGTGCCGCCCGTATGGGTCGGACCCGCGAGCGAGGCGATCACCGACCTCGCCGGGCGCATGCGCGCCCTGCTCGTGCACATCAGCGCCGAACTGGGCGACCACACCCCGGTGGAGAAGGCCGCCGCCCGCCTCCATGAAGCCCGCCGCCTCGACAACGACATCGCCCAGGTCGACGCCGCGTTGCGGCAGGCGGAGGACAGCCTGCGGCTGAACCCGAGGGTGCGCGAAGGCCTCCTCTTCCGGCTGGTGCTGCGCACCGGCCTCGACACGCTGGAGATCTGCGCGGTGGTGCTGCGCGTGTCCTGCCGGACCCTGACGGATCTCGCCAAGACCCGGCCGGCGGACCCGCTCCTCGCGCCCGACATCGCGCGAGCCCTCCAGGAGCTGTACGCCCATACAGCCGTCGCCGTGGAGAGCTTCGCCCAGCTCATCACCGCGCAGGTCAGCGCCAACGCCGAGGACGCCGAGGCCAGGCTCACCGAGGAGCTGAACACCGCCCGCCGCAGCCGGGACCGCCTCGCGATCCTCCTCCTGGATCAGGTCCGCGCCCATCCCGGGGAGTGGCAGCTGCACGGGGCGCTGCTTGCTGAAGCGGACCGCGTGCTCGACGAGCTGGGCGTGGAGAAGCGCTCCGAGCGGCTCATGGAGGAACTCGACCGGCACTCCCGCGAGCAGCGCGAACGCCACGCGCAACTGCACCGCCTGACCGGCCGCCTGCGCACCGCCCGGCCCGGCGGGCGGCGCACCCCGGGCGGCGAGTGACGCCCGGCGGGGCGGGTCAGCGTACCCGGGCGGCGAGTGACGCCCGGCGGCTGGTCAGCGTACCCAGGGCCGCCAGACCCGCTCGTTGCGCTCGACCCATTTCTTGGCCGCCTGCTCCGGGGAGAGCTTCTCCTCGGCGATCATCAAGGCGACCTCGTTCTGCTCGGCGACGCCCCAGTTGAACTTCGTCAGGAACCGCGCCGCCTTCCCTCCCGAATCGGCGAAGCGCGCGTTGAGGAACTTCTGCAGCGGCGTGTGCGGGTAGGCGCAGGCCACCTTCTCGGGGTCGGCGTCGCAGCCCTCCGTGTACGCGGGCAGCTTGACCTCGGTCATCGGGACCCGCTCGAAGAGCCACTGCGGTTTGTACCAGTACGTCAGGAAGGGCTTCTTCTCCTTCGCGAACTGCTTGATCTGGGTGATCTGGGCGGCCTCGGACCCGGCGAAGACCACTTCGAGGTCCAGTCCGAGGTTCTTCACCAGCGCCTTGTCGTTCGTGACGTACGACGGGGAACCGTCCATCAGCTGGCCCTTGCCCCGGCTCTCGGCCGTGCGCAGCTGATCGGTGTACTTGCCGAGGTTCTTCCAGTCGGTGACGTCCGGATGCGCCTCGGCGAAGTACGTGGGCACGTACCAGCCGATGTGGCCCGTCACGCCCAGATCGCCGCCGGGGACGATCGTCTTCTTGTCCTCGACGTAGCGCTTCTCCTGCTCGGGGTGGCCCCAGTCCTCCAGGATCGCGTCGACGCGGCCCTGGCTGAGCGCGTCCCAGGCGGGCACCTCGTCGACCTGGACGGTGTCCACGCGGTAGCCCAGCTCGTGTTCGAGCAGGTACGCCGCGACGGCGGTGTTCGCCTGCGCGCCGACCCAGGACTGCACGGAGAGGGTGACCGTCTTCGCGCCCCGCGCGGCGGCGTACGGGGAGGACTGGCGGGTCATGTCGGCGGCCCCGCAGCCGGTGACGACGGCGAGGGTGGTCGCGGCGGCGAACGCGGCGAGGATACGGCGGCGGGTGTGTCTCACGGGCTCGGCCTTCATCGGATCGATCGGCATCTCAGGCCTCCTTCGCGGGCTGGGTGACGCGGTCGAGCATCAGGCCGAGGCAGACGATCGCGGCGCCCGCCACGAGTCCGGTGGCCAGGTCGCCCTGGGCGAGGCCGAGGACGACGTCGTAGCCGAGCGCGCCACCGCCGACCAGGCCGCCGATGATGACGACGGCGAGGACCAGGACCACGGCCTGGTTGACGGCGAGCAGCAGGGCGGGCCGGGCGAGCGGCAGCTGGACCTGCCGCAGCTGCTGCGCACCGGTCGCGCCGAGGGAGCGGGCGGACTCCAGCGCGGCCGGGTTGACCTCGCGCAGCCCCTGCGTGGTGATACGGACGACGGCGGGCAGCGCGTAGACCACGGCGGCGGCGGCCGCCGGGGCGCGGCCCACGCCGAACAGGGCGACGACCGGGATGAGGTACACGAACTGCGGCATGGTCTGGCAGATGTCGAGCACGGGGCGCAGCAGTCGCTCCGCGCGGGCACTGCGGGCGGCGCCGACGGAGATCGCGAATCCGAGTACGAGGGTCACGGCGACGGCGGCGAGGACCTGCGAGAGCGTGTCCAGCGAGGGCTCCCAGACGCCGAGGACGCCGATGGCGGCCAAGGCGAGGACGGCGGTGAGGGAGGTGCGCCAGGTACCGACGAGCACTCCGAGGGCGGCCACCAGCAGCAGGAGCAGCCACCAGGGCAGGGCCTGGAGTCCGGTGCGCAGCGGGTCGAGGATCCAGCCGGTGAAGTGGGCGGCCCAATCGGCGGTGCCGCCGACGACGGGAACCCCGGAGTAGAGGTGGTCGGTCATCCAGCCGACGGCCCGGTTGACGGGATCGGCCAGGGACACGGTCCAGGATCCGGGCCACTGGGAGGTGCCCAGGATCCGGCCGAGGGTCGCGACGGCCACCGCCACCAGCAGCGTGAGCAGGCGCCCGTACCAGCCCGCGAACACCCGGCGCAGGAAGTGCTGTTCGGCGGTCGGCGGCGGGGTGGCGCCGAACCGGGCGCCCGCGGCGTCGGCCGTGCGGTCGAGGACGACGGCGAGCAGCACGATCGGGATACCGGCGGCGAGGGCCGCACCGACGTCGACGGAGGCGAGGGCCTGGTAGACGCGGTCGCCGAGGCCGCCCGCGCCGATCACGGAGGCGATGACGGCCATGGAGAGGCCCATCATGATGGCCTGATTGACGCCGAGCAGGACCTGCGGGCGGGCCAGCGGGAGCCGCGCGGTGAGCAGCCGCTGGCGTCCGGTCGCACCGAGCGAGGCGGCGGCCTCCATGACCCCGGCGTCGGCCTCGCGCAGGCCGAGCGCGGTGAGGCGGGCCATGGGCGGGGCGGCGTAGACGACGGTGGCGAGGACGGCCGCGGGTACGCCGATACCGAAGACCAGCACCATCGGCAGCAGGTACGCGAAGGCGGGCAGGATCTGCATGGTGTCGAGTACGGGGCGCAGGGCGCGCTCGGTCCGCGGCGAGAGCCCGGCGGCGAGGCCGAGCAGGCCGCCGACGACGACGGAGGCGGCGACCGCCACGACCATCAGGGCGAGCGTCTGCATGGTGGGGACCCACATGCCGAGCAGGCCGCAGACGGCGAACGCGGCCATCGAGGTCAGGGCGAGCCGGATGCCGGCGAGGCGCCAGGCGACCAGCCCGGCCAGGGCGGTCACGCCGGTCCAGCCGGCGGCGAGCAGGATGACGTACACCGCGCGGACGGACATCACGACGGCGTTGCTGACGTGCCCGAAGAAATAGAGGAAGAGCGGGTGGCTGTCGCGGTGGTCGATGATCCAGTCGCCTGCCCGGCCGAGCGGGGCCGACAGGTCGACGGCCAGAGCGGCCGGCCAGCCGCCCGCGCCGGGGTAGAGGATGCCGAGCGCGGTGAGCACGGCCGCGGCGACGGCGAGGGGCAGGACGCGGCGGCCGGCGCGGTGGTGCGACAGGGCTCTGAGGCGGCCGCCCGGCGGTCCCTCGGCCGTCGTAGCCGTGGGCCGGCCCTGCTGCCGCGGGATGCCCCGCGGCGCGGGTTCGCGGACGGGCGCGGCGGTCGCGGTCATCGCGGACCCCTCCCGGTGCCGGGTACGGGTTCTCATGCGGCCACCTCCCCGGTAGCCGGGGCGGGGACTCCGGCGACCACGGCGAGCAGCGCGGCGTCGTCGACCACGCCCAGGCATCGGCCCTGGTCGACGATCCGGGCGGGACCGCCGCTGCGTGCAACGGCCTCGATCGCCTCGACGACCGTCGTGGCGGGGGAGAGGGCCGGGCCCTGTTCGGCCTCGGCGGCCGTCGCGGGGCGCATGGCGCTGCGTACGGTGAGCACCTGCTCGCGCGGCACGTCGCGGACGAAGTCCCGTACGTAGTCGTCGGCGGGTGAGCCGACGATCTCTTCGGGGGTGCCGAGCTGCACGATCCGGCCGTCGCGCATGAGGGCGATCCGGTCGCCCAGGCGGAGGGCCTCGGCGAGGTCGTGGGTGATGAAGACCATGGTGCGGCCCTCCTCGTGGTGCAGCCGGGCCACCTCCTCCTGCATCTCGCGGCGGATCAGCGGGTCGAGGGCGCTGAACGGCTCGTCGAACAGCAGGACTTCGGGGTCGGCGGCGAGGGCGCGGGCGAGGCCGACGCGCTGCTGCTGACCGCCGGAAAGCTGGCCGGGGCGGCGTTCCCCGAGGCCTTCGAGGCCGACCTTGACGATCATCTCGGCGGCCTTGGCGCGCCGTTCGGCGCGGGCCATGCCCTGGATCTCCAGGCCGTAGGCAACGTTGTCCAGCACCGTGCGGTGCGGCAGCAGGCCGAAGTGCTGGAAGACCATGGCGGCGCGGTGGCGGCGCAGTTCGCGCAGCCGGGTCCGGTCCATGGCCAGGACGTCCTCGCCGTCGATTTCGAGGGATCCGGCGGTGGGCTCGATCAGCCGGGTCAGGCAGCGCACAAGCGTGGACTTGCCGGAGCCGGACAGGCCCATCACGACGAAGACCTCGCCCTTGCGGACGTCGAAGCTGACGTCGCGGACGGCGGCGGTGCAACCGGTGCGCTCGCGCAGGTCGGCGGCGGACAGGCCGGCGTGTTCGGAGCCGGGGACCTTGGCGGCCTCGGACCGGGGGCCGAAGACCTTCCACAGGCCGTTCACGGCGAAGACCGGGGGGCTGGAGTCCGCTCCGGAGGCGGTGGACATCGCGTCCGCCTCGTCCACGGGGCTCGCCGGATCGATCTGGTTCGTGGGGTTCATCGGATCGATCTGGTTCGTGGGGTTCATCAGGCATTGCCTCCCAGCAGCTCAGCGGCCTTTTCGCCGACCATGAGCACTCCGATCATCGGGTTGACCGCGGGCATCGTCGGGAAGACCGAGGCGTCGGCGATCCGGATACCGTCCAGGCCGCGGACCTTCAGGTCCGGTCCCACGACCGCCGTGGCGTCGTCGGCGGCGCCCATCCGGCAGGTGCCGGCCGGGTGGTAGACGGTGTGCGCCACGGAGCGGGCGTACGCGCTGAGCTCCTCGTCGCCGGTGATGTCGGGCCCTGGGCACACCTCGCGCTTGAGCCAGCCGGCCAGCGGCTGCGTCGCCGCGATCTGGCGGGCGATCTTGATGCCGTCCACCAGGGTGCGGGCGTCGTAGTCGTCCTCGTCCGTGAAGTACCGGAAGTCCAGGGCGGGTTTCACCTCGGGGTCGGCACTGGTGAGGTAGAGGCGGCCGCGGCTGCGGGGCTTGGGGATGTTGGGGGTCAACGACACGCCGTGCGCGGGGCGTTCGTAGCCGATCCGCTCCGGGTTGTCGGTGAAGGGGACTTGGTAGAAGTGGAACATCAGGTCCGGCCCCTGGGACTCGGGGTCGCGCCGTACGAAGAGCCCGGCATCGCTGTCCATCGCCGAGTTCTCGGGGATCGGACCGTCCGTCTCCCAGACGATCACCGACTCGGGGTGGTCGAGCAGGTTCTCGCCCACGCCGGGCAGATCGTGGACGACGGGGATGCCCAGGGCCTCCAGGTCCTCGCGCGGGCCTATGCCGGAGTGCAGCAGCAGCCGGGGGGTGTCCACGGCGCCCGCGCACACGAGCACTTCGCGGCGGGCGGTGACCAGCGACCGGGAGCCGTCCTTGGCCTGTACGTGAACCCCGCGCGCCCGCGTCCCGTCGAGCTCCAGGCGGTAGGCCCAGGTCTCCAGCAGCAGGGTCAGGTTGGGCCGGTCGTCCATGACGGGATGGAGGTAGGCCACCGAGGCGGAGGAGCGCTTGTTCGTCTCCGGGTGGTAGGCGAGGTCGAAGAATCCGGCGCCCTCGTGGAACGGCTTGCGGTTGAAGCCCTCGACGAGGGGCACGCTCAGCGCGTCCCGGGCCGAGTCCACGAAGTCGCGGGCGATGGCGTTCCGGTCGGCCTCACCGACCGGAACGATGTTGTTGAGCAGCTTGTCGAAGTACGGGTCCATCGCGGCGGCGTGCCAGCCCGCGGCGCCCGCGTCCGACCACTCGTCCCAGTCGGACGGCAGCGGCTTGAACGCGATGAGGGTGTTGTGCGAGGAGCAGCCGCCGAGGACGCGGGCGCGGCTGTGCCGGATGTGCGAGTTGCCGCGGGGCTGCTCGGTGGTGGGGTAGTCGTAGTCGAGCTCGCCGCCGAGCAGGCCCATCCAGCGGCGGAGGGTGAGGACGTCGGGGCGGTCGACGTCGCTCGGTCCGCCCTCGATGACGGCGACGGTGACGTTCGGGTCCTCGGTCAGCCGGGAGGCGATCACCGAGCCGGCGGTGCCGCCGCCGACGATGACGTAGTCGTACTGGTGCGTGTGCGTCGTCATTTCGGTGTTCCCTTTCAGCCCGCGAACCAGCGCACGGGGCGCGGAGCGAGGTTCTGGTAGACGTGCTTGGCCTCGCGGTACTCGGCGAGACCGGACGGCCCGAGCTCGCGCCCGACGCCGGACTTCCCGAAGCCGCCCCACTCCGCCTGAGGCAGGTAGGGGTGGAAGTCGTTGATCCAGACGGTGCCGTGGCGCAGCTGGCCCGCCACCCGGCGGGCACGGCCCGGGTCGGCCGTCCAGACGGCGCCCGCGAGCCCGTACTCGGTGTCGTTGGCGAGCGCGACGGCCTCGATCTCGGTACGGAAGGTCTCGACGGTCAGCACCGGCCCGAAGACCTCCTCCCGCACGACGCGCATCCCCCGGTTGCAGCGGTCGAGGACGGTCGGGCGGTAGAAGAAGCCCGGCCCCTCGGGGCGTTCGCCGCCGGCGCGCAGGACGGCACCCTCGGCGAGGGCGGAGGCGACGTAGGACTCGGTGCGCTCGCGCTGGGCGGCGGAGACCAGCGGGCCGCACTCGACACCGGGGTCGGTGCCGCGGCCGAGGCGGATCCTCTCGGCGCGGCGAGCCAGTTCGTCGACGAAGCGGGCGCTCACCGACTCCTCGATGATGAGCCGGGATCCGGCCGAGCAGACCTGGCCGCTGTGGATGAACGCGGCGTTCAGGGCCTGGTCGACGGCGGTGTCGAAGCCTTCCGCGGTGGCGCAGGCGTCGGCGAAGACGACGTTGGGGTTCTTCCCGCCGAGTTCGAGGGCGACCTTCTTGACCGTGTCGGCGGCCGCGTGCATCACCTTCGTACCGCTGGCGAGGCCGCCGGTGAAGGAGACGAGGTCGACGTCGGGGTGGGCGGCGAGCCGGGCGCCGACGGGATCCCCGGCGCCGGTGACGAGATTGGCGACCCCGGCGGGCAGTCCAGCCTCCACCAGCAGTTCGATGAGGACGACCGTGCTCAGCGGGGTGATCTCGCTCGGCTTGATCACGAAGGTGTTGCCCGCGGCCAGCGCCGGGGCCACCTTCCAGCTGGCCTGGAGGAGCGGGTAGTTCCACGGGGTGATCAGGGCGCAGACCCCGACCGGCTCGTGGACGACGACGCTGTGGATGTCGGGGGATCCCGCATCGACGACCCGGCCGCCGCTCTCGGCGGTGACGAGGTCCGCGAAGTATTGGAAGGCGGCGCTGACGCAGTCGACGTCGATGCGGCCCTCTTCGAGGGTCTTGCCCGCGTCCCGGCTCTCGATGAGCGCGATGCGCTCGCGGTCACGCTGGAGCAGCTCGGCCGTGCGGCGCAGAAGCGCGGCGCGCTCGGCGACGGGGGTCCGCGGCCACTGTCCGCAGTCGAAAGCGGCGCGGGCCGCGCCGACGGCCGCGTCGGCGTCGGCGGCGCCGCCCTCGGCGACCACCGCGAGCACGGTGGAATCGGCGGGGTCGAGGATCTCCCTGGTGGCTCCCGTTGCGGCGGGCCGCCACGTCCCGGCCGTGTGAATGGTCAGTTGCTCCGACACGACGTGCTGTACCTCCGGTTTCCGCACCGCGGCGAACCCGCGATGGTGGTGCAGTCGGCGCACGTGCCCGCTGTTCCCGAAGTCATGTCCCATCGGTCACTCGAAGTGACCGGAGTCACTCGCTGCTCCGTCGCGCGGGGACTTGGACGAATGCGGCGTAACCTGGTCGAAATGCCGTATCCGCCCGTGAGCCAGGGAGGCGGCGCATGACCGACCCGTACGGCTTCCTCAGGACTCCCCGGCGCCCCGTTCCGGCGCGCCCCGCGGATCAGCGGCTCGGCGACTGGGGGGAGGTGCACGCCGGGCAGGCGCTGCTGCCCCTGGTGTCCGAGCAGGCGAACCGGTGCATGGACTGCGGCATCCCCTTCTGCCACAGCGGCTGCCCGCTGGGCAATCTCATCCCGGAGTGGAACGCGTACGCGGCGCACGGCGACTGGCGGGCCGCGTCCGAGCGGCTGCACGCGACGAACAACTTCCCCGAGTTCACCGGCCGGCTCTGTCCGGCACCCTGCGAGGACGCCTGCGTCCTGGCGATCAACGCCGACCCGGTGACCATCAAGAACGTCGAGCAGACCATCGCCGACCAGGCCTGGGAGCGCGGGTACACCCCGCCGGCGCCGCCCGGGCGGCTCAGCGGGAAGACCGTCGCCGTCATCGGCTCCGGCCCGGCCGGGCTCGCCGCGGCCCAGCAGCTGACCCGGGCCGGGCACACCGTCGTCGTCTACGAGCGGGCCGACCGCATAGGCGGGCTGCTGCGCTACGGCATCCCCGCGTTCAAGATGGACAAGGCGCACCTGGACCGCCGTATCGCCCAGATGCGGGCCGAGGGCACCGTCTTCCGTACGGAGGCGGACATCGGCGGCCGGGCCGACGCGGCCGACCTGCGAAGACGGCACGACGCGGTCGTTGTCGCGGTCGGGGCCGCGGAGCGCAGGGAGCTGCCCGTGCCCGGCCGCGAGCTGAGCGGCATCCACCAGGCCATGGACTACCTGACCTGCGCCAACCGGGTCCAGGAGGGCGACCGGGCGGCGCCCGGGGTCACGGCCGAGGGGCGGCGCGTGGTGATCGTAGGAGGCGGGGACACCGGCTCGGACTGCCTGGGCACCGCACTGCGGCAGGGCGCGCTGTCGGTGGTCCAGCTGGACATCAATCCGGAGCCCGGCCCCGGCCGGCCCGACGCCGACCCCTGGCCGGTGTACCCGAAGGTGTACCGGATCTCCCACGCCCACGAGGAGGCGCGCGAACGCGACGGCGCCGATCCCAGGGTCTTCTCCAGCGCCACCGTGCACTTCGAAGGCGATGCGGCGGGCCGGGTACGAGCGCTGCACCTCACCGCGGTGGAACCCGCGCGGAGAAGGTCGCTCCCGGGCACGGAGCGGGTGATCGAGGCCGGGCTGGTCCTGCTGGCGCTCGGTTTCTCCGGTCCCGAGCGGGCCTGCGGCCTGGGCGGGCAACTCGGGCTCACGCGGGACGGCCGGGGCAACTTCGCGCGGGACGCGGGCTTCGCGGCCGTCGGTGAGCCGTCGCCGACGCGGCTGCCCGGCCTGCGGCCTGAAGGGGTCTTCGTCGCGGGTGACGCCGGACGCGGACAGTCCTTGGTGGTGTGGGCGATCGCGGAGGGCCGGGCGGCGGCCGCCGCGGTGGACCGCTACCTGACCGGCACGACGGCCCTCCCGGCCCCGATCGGCGCGCAGGACCGGCCCATGTCGGCGTGACCCCCGAGCCGGGCCACCCATCCCCCGGACAGGCCATCTCTACGGTCCCGAGGTGGATCTTGCAGGTTGGCCCCCTCAGCCCACACTCCACGACAGCGTCTGGTCGGCACTGACCAGGCAGGCGAGGATGACGAGGTCGGCGATGCCCAGGGCGAGGCCGAGGCGCGCACGGCCGGGGCGGCTGGTGCCACGGCGCAGGGCGAGGGTGGCGAGGACGATCGCGACCGGCCCGAGGACGAGGTTCATGGCGAGCGTGCCCACCAGGCCCAGCACGAACGCCGTGACGGCCATGGCGTCGGCGTCGCGGACGCCGCCGGCACGCGGAGCGGTACGGGTGGTGGTCATCGCTGGCGCTCCTGTCGTCCGGTCCCGCGTCGGGTCTGGGCGTGCCGTTCCCGGACTGCGAACAGCAGCAGCCAGCCGGCGATGGCCGCGGTCGCGCCGAGGCTGACGGGGGCGGCCACGTGGGCCACGGTCCCCAGGACGACGCCCAACAGCATGAGGGCGGCTATGAGGAAGAGCATCGTGCTTCCTTCAGGGATAGGTGCAGGGATGGGGTCAGGGATGGGTAACAGTTGTGCACTGACTACCTAGTCTAAAATGATGCATGCACACTTTGGGAAACAGGGGGGTTAACTTTCCGTCATGAGCCAGACCTCTGGGAGCCGCGAGGCTCAACGCCGCAGCACACACCGGGCTCTTCTGGACGCGTCGCTGTCACTGTTGGAGGAACGGAGCCTGGGCGCCCTGGGTCTTCGGGAGGTGACCCGCGCGGCCGGCGTGTCCCCGACCGCCTTCTACCGCCATTTCGGCAGCATCGAGGAACTCGGCATCGCGCTCGTCGAGGAGGCGCTGGAGAGCCTGCACTCGGCGGTCCGGTCGATCCTCGCGACCTCGGGCGATTCAGGTGATTCAGACGATTCGGGCGATGTGGGCGTACGGATCGACGCCGCAGTGGAGCTGATGTCCGAGCTGGTCCGCCGGTACCCGGCGCACCTCCGGTTCATCGTGCGCGAACGGTACGGCGGCGTACGGCGGGTGCGCGAGGTGATCGCCCGCCAGCTCGACGCGTTCGCGTCCGAAGTGGCCGAAAGCTTTCGTCACGACATGCCGGCCACCGGCTGGAGCCCGGACGACGTGCAGATGCTGGCCCGGCTGTACGTCGACCACATGGTGATGACGGCCTCCGCGTACCTGTCCGCGTCCTTGGAGGCCAACGAGTGGGCCGCCGTCACGCGCACGGCACGCAGCCAGCTGTGGCTGATCCACGCGGGCCGGGTGAACTGGCCCGCCGTGCAGCGCGACAGTGCGCCGCGCATTGTCGTCCCGTGACGGGTTCGCCGAGCGGGCCCTTCGCGCGCGAAAGCCGGGCAGGAGACGCACGGGCCGTAGTCGGAGAGTCGCCGCGCGCGTACCCCGCCCAATACCCGGGCTTCCCTACGCGCCGCCCTGCCGGTGAACCCCGCGCGCGCTGTCCGGAGTTGTACGGAGTCCTGTACGAGCCCGTCCGACCTGCGGGAACGCCCTTCCCGGCGGCGGCCGCGGGCTGGCTCTCTGGTGGAGCGCCGCCGGGTCTGCCGGGGCGTGGCACACCAATGCAGTGACCTCGTAGGGAGAACGACGATGCGCAAGACGACCACCACCCTTCGGTCCCGGGCCGGTCTGGCCGCCGCGGCGGCCGCCGTGGCCCTGACGGGCATGCTGGCCGGCGCCGGCAGCGCCGACGCGCGGGCAGCTACATCTCGTCCAACAGCGGGGGCGCGAACGTCCGTACCTGCGCCAGCACGGCCTGCGGCTCGATCGGCTACCTCGGCAACGGCTCCGGCGTCACCATGCTGTGCTGGGTCGACAACCAGTGGGTCTACCCGCCCTACTCGAACTACGCGTCCAACCGCTGGTTCCGCGTGTCCAGCGCCGTCGGCACGGGCTACGTGCACTCGTCGCTGGTAGCGAACCAGACCAGCGTGGGGCACTGCTGACGAACCACCATCATGGACCGCCCCCGCGCCGACCCGGCGTGGGGGCGGTCCGCGTCCCCACATCTGCGACTACCTCCTCGGGCTGACCCGTAGCCGACGCCGCAGGTCACGGCCGGCCCGCCCCGCTCCCGGTCGACACCCGGGCGCGGGCCGGGGAGGATGGAGGAGCGGGCACCGAGCGCGGCCGCCGCGATGCGTGTCGGCGCCGTTGCGGGCCGGTTACCCGCTCCCTGCCTCGTTTCTCCCTGAGGGGAGCACCATCATGCATCGACAGACCCGACGTGCCGTTGTTACTTCCTTGCTCGCGTCCTCGCTCGCGCTGTCCGGTGTGGTCGCCCTCGCGCCGGCTGCCGGCGCCGCGGTACCAGTCGCCAGCTGTACGGTCACACCATCGCCGGACGGGACGTCCGTCACCATCGCCGGCCAGGGTTTCACGCCCCCGCGAGACCTCAGTGACGGCGAATCCAGGGAGCGCCTGAACATAGACGCGAACGGCAACTTCCTGGTGAAACGCTTCCAGAAGAACGTCCACTACACCGTTCTCGCCGTCAACGAGAACCAGAACTTCATCTTCGTGAACTGCAAGGTCGTCCAGTCCGGCAAGAACACCGAGCGCGAGCGTGCTCAGGGCCGCAGGGACGGGCGAGAGGCCGGCCGCGACGCGGCCAGGGAGAGCTGCCAGGTCCGGCCGCGGCCGGACCGGAGAATCAGCCACACGGACGCCTATTGGGAGGGATGGACCGAGGGAGCCAACCGCGCCTTCGACAGGGCCTGCCACATCCGTTGAGCCTCCGCTCCGGGGAGCGTACGACGGCGGGGGCCGGCGCACACGGACGACCCGCGGCCGCGGAACGGGCACACCGGCCCGCGCATTTACCGCGCACGGCACGCGTACGCGCCACATACTCGTTCCCGTACTGCGAGAGAAGCCATCCCCGGGGTAGTGATCGTGCTGATGGCTTCAGGGGGCATGAGGGGGCGACCACGCATGGAGATGGACTCGACACCGCGCACCGACGATCAGGTATCCCGAAGGCTGACGCGAGACCGCCGCCATCTCGCGCAAGAGCTCGCACGGCGGGTGGTGACCGAAACGGCGGATCATGAAACACGGTACTTCGACCAGCGGGCCCGGGCCTATTTCCGCCCGCACCTTCCCTGGGCCGGCCGCCGGACCACACGATTCGATCCGGTCGGGCTGCCCGGGGAGTTGGTGACCCCGGTAGCCCTGGCGGTCGCCACAGCCTTGCTCGGGGCAGCCTCCACGGCAGTGGTGGCCAGACTGGAACGGACCTTCGGCGGCTGGCGTCGGCGTAGGCAGCGGGAGCCAGAGGCCGCGCCGACGAGCACCACCCCGGCCGTGACGACGGACAGCGGCGTGCCGACCGCTTCGTCGTCGACGGGGCTCAGCGCCGCCGACCTCGCGAACTGGCGCGCCATCGCGCTGACCGCCGCCCTTCAGTGCAACGCACCCGAAGGCCTCGCCCGGCGCGTCGCGGACGCCACGCTCGCCGGGCTCGTCCAGCATCTGGCCGAAGGCACGCTCCCCGCCGGTCACGCCGACGCCGGCGAAGGAACCACGGACAACGAGACCCCACCGGAACCGCCGGTAGCCTCCGCGGGCGACGGGGGTCCAGCGAGTTCAGCCGCCGGAAGCGGTGGCTGACCACCGCTGTGTTCCTGCGAGCGCTCCTGTTCTGGCTGACACTCACCGTCTCGGCCGGTGCCATCGCCTTCCCGGCCACACCCGAGCGGTACACCCAGGCCTCCTGGGGCTACCGAACATGCTCCAGCGAAGTGACCGACGTATACCTCGCCCTCCTGCCACTGACCCAGGAGGAGCGGCGCGCCGCCGAAACCCCCTTCTGGCAGAGGTCCTCCGTCCCGGACGTTTACCGCGACGAGGTGAACGGTGCCATCGAGCGACGCTGCCACAAACGGCCCGTCGACCACCCGGAGCGCCGTGCGGGCCTCGCCGTGGGCGTGTTGGCGGCCGGGGGGTTCCTCCTTTACTGGCTGCTGCCCTACCTGAGCATCCTTCGCCACGGCCTCAAGCCCGAGAAACCCCTCGGAACCTCCACCCGTCCGGACGGCACACCCCTTCCCAGCCTCGATGCCGCGATACGCGCTCTCGCAGCCGACGCGAACGTCAGGCCGCCCGCCGTGTTGGTCCACGCCGTCGACACGACCGTGAACGCCGTCGCCTTCGGCCACTGGGGCCGACGGTACATCGAAGTATCCGGCGGCCTGGAGGACCGGCTCAGGACCGATCCGGGAGGCTTCGACGCTTTGGTGCGCCACGAACTGGGCCACATCCGCAACCGCGACCTCGACGTCACTCAGGGAGTGACGGCGCTGTGGTGGGCCTTCGTCACTCTCGTCGCCGGCGCCTTCTGCCTCTCCTTGACGGGATACGCAGGTGAAGGCACGAGCCTGCGCGAGCTGTGCCTGCGGCTCGCCCTGCTCACCGGCGTCGTCTACGCCGCACGCAACAGCTATCTCCAGTCGCGCGAGTTGCACGCCGACAGGTTCTCCGCCGCCTGCCCGTCCGCCGCCTGCCCGTCCGCCTCTTACCCGTCCGCAGCCGCTCGGCCCGGCAGCGGCGAGACGGCCCGACAGGCACTCGACGCGCTCTTCGACGAATCGGCCAAGTCGCGCCCCGGGCGCGGCGGCCATACGGGGTTGTGGCCGTTCGCCACCCACCCCTCTCTGGCGCGCAGAAGGGCCGCTCTGGTCCGGCCCGCCCTCGCGGACGAACTCACCGGATGGGAGGTGGCCCTGATCGGCTGCCTTCTCGCGTTCGCCGTCAATCTGATTCTGGGACACAGCTTCGAACTGATGATGTTCGGGCTCCGTACGGGAATTCTCAAGCTCGACGATGTGACCACGCTCCGGCCGACGTTCGCCTGGACGGCCCTGCCCTTCCTCCTGGGGGCAGGCCCCCTGGTCGCCCTCGGGGTGCGGTACTCGGTCCTCGCCTGGGGCGGCCTCGGGGCCATCGGCCTCCGCCTGGCCGCCCGCCTGGCCGGGCTGGCGGCATGCTTCTGGGCAGGGCTGTGCCTCGGCTGCCTCATCTACCCGGGACCGATCACCGAACGCGCGGGCACGCCCACCGTCCTGCTGTGGCAGTCCCTGACCGGCACGGCGGCACTCGGCCTGGCACTGACATCGACCGCGACCGTCGCGCTCTGCGCGCTCCTGGCCCTCGGCTGCGAAGCGGTGCGACTGCCCCGAGGCCCCGCGATGTTCGTGACCGGCGCCTACGGGGCGCTGCTCGCCGTCACCGGATTCCCCACGGCGCTCGCTGCCGGCCTGGCGCCGTACCTCCGCGGCGTGGCGGTCTCCCTTCCGCTCGCAGGCGCCCTCTGCCTGGTTGTCCGGCGCCCCGCGCAAGCAGGTCCCCGCCGCGCCCTGGGAGCCGGCTACGGCACGGGAACCGTGACCCCGGCGGCCTCGCCCATGCGGCTCCGGCTCCGGCTGCTCTGCCACCTCACCACGCTGGGGATGACGGCCTGGGCGCTCTCCACCGCGATCAGGCTCCTCACCGACTTCGCGCCGAGATCGCCGCTCACCCTGGTCAGCCAACTCGGGCTGATGCTGTTCGTATTCGGCACCGGCGGGGCGGCCCTCGCCCCGCACGACACCGTGTTCCGCCGACGTACACAGGCCGCGGCGGCCTGCCTGGGCGCAGCAGCGCTTCTTTCGGCCGTGGAGCTGTTCGCGGACGGCCGGATCACACCGTGGCTGCTTCTGATCCTCATGGGGCCCGCCGCAGGCGTGGTCATCGCGTCCGAGAACTCGGCGGCAGTTCTCTACGACCTGCGCCACGGCAATGGACGGCGCGGTACTGACCCTCGTAGCCCTTGAGAGCCACCACACCTCAGTCGAGGCGCACGCAGATCGCAACCGGCAGCCTCGGCGACCAGGTCTGGGTGCTGTAGTCGTACGCCTGGGCGTAGCCGTTGTTGCCAGGGGCACAGGGAGCGGAGATGTTCGTCTCCAGGTAGACGGCTCCGCCGGGGACGCCGGAGTTCGTCTTCGCGGTCACGGTCCCGTGGTACTTGACCTGTCCGGAGTTGAACTTGACGGCCACATAGACCCTGCCTCCGAGGGTGAAGTTGCCGCCGCCGATCTTGAGATGGCCCCGGTAGGTGTACTGGAACAGATAGAGACCTGCGGGCGCCTTGTCCAGATCCGTCGGGGTCGACCCGGCAGGGGCGACCATGCCGACGGAGGTGGCGGCGGGTGCCGTCGCCGTCGCGGTCGGTGCGACCCCCAGGCCGACCACGGCCATCGCTGTCGCGGTCACCGCCAGGCGGCGCGGCCAGCGAGATGTCGAGAGCGGGAGCGTGCGCATGACTACTCCTTAAGAAGTAAGCCGCTAGGGGCGGGCGTTCAGGTAGATTTGCGGAGACCACCGGGTGCAGGAAGAACCGGTGAAGGTACCGCGGTTGCATGCCTGGACCGTGAAGTTGTAGTCACCGGACTCCGCGGTGATGGTCCACACCTTCCTCGGGCCACCTGCCAGCTCCTGCTGCTGCCAGCCTCCGGAAGAAGGCGACACGTAGCGGATGTATTCAGTCCTCCGAATGAGGAACTTCTGCTGATTGCGGCGCGGTAGGTAGGCGGGTCCTGAGGACGCTCGCACGGCAGGGCTGCGGCAGGAAGAATGACGGCCCTCGATATCGGCGGCGGCGTCCACGCACTGCGGCCCGGCGGAATACCCACACTCGCTCGAAAACTACTGATTACAGGATATTCCGGACGGTCTCAACCCGCCTGCTGAGCCGCCGTTCCGCAGCGGGCCCGGGCTGTGCGCTGTGGCGCGCGGTCTGTTCACCCGTACGGATGACCCCGCGGCTGGCAGACCGCAGACTGGGGCACGTATCGCCTGACCAACGGAATCTTCCCATGGACAGGACAACCTCATGCCCCTGCGCACCGCCCCTGCCGCCCTCGCCGCCAAGGGACACATCTTCACCATGCTGGATGTGGACGGCGACGGTGTCATCTCCCGGCAGGAGTACCTCGTTCGCCCCGAACGTGCGGCGGCGGCGCTGGGACGCGAAGGGGCCGACCCCCTCGTCCTGGCCGCGCTCGCCGCTCACGAGCGGGTATACGCGTCGATGGACGCGGACGGCGATGGAAGGGTGACATTCGAGGAGTACGCGGCGTGGGCCGGCGCCGAGGCCTTCGACGACGTATGCCGGCAGGCATTGGGATCGCTCTTCGACCTCGCCGACACCGACGCCGACGGAAACCTGAACCGGGCGGAGTTCACGCAACTGCGCGCGGTGCTGGGCAACACGCCGGACAACGCCGAGACGGCATTCGACGCACTGGACACCGACCGCGACGGACGCATCGACCGCGACGAGTACCTGGCCTCGATCCGCGCCTACGTGATCGAAGGCGCTTCGCCGATGGCCGAAGCCCTGCACACGGGCAGCCGCTGACCTACCTGGCCCGTAGCCCCCGCCCGGGTAACGGCGGGGGCCATTGGGCGAGTCAGGCGCGGGTGCCCTAGTACTCCAGCTGTAGAT